>JAKALP010000028.1 GCA_021824175.1 Deltaproteobacteria bacterium | reverse complement strand
GTAGCACAATACTAGACAAATGTCTAGATTTATTATTGATTACAATTGGTTACAATGATCGCACCTTTTTCCCATCATCGTTATCCTACCAAATCAGTTCTATGAAAACTCAAATGCGGTTACCCTGCTGTATTATCTCTGGGATAGGACATGGCTCAGTCTTGCCATATGGATTCAATCAAGACAAAGGGGCTGCCAGTCCTTTATTGATGGCGTAGGCGGTAAGTGCCGCAGCGGTGTGCAGATCGAGTTTTTTCATGATATTGGCGCGGTGCTTATCCACGGTTTTGGGGCTTATGTTCAAAAAGGAGCCAATTTGCGGGCTGGTATGTCCTTCGGCCACCAATTTAAGCACCTCAATTTCGCGCAACGTGAGATTGCCAAGGCTCAAATTGCTTCTATTGGACCTTCTTTCGAGATAACCATCCAAAATTTTCCCTGAAATTTCTGGACTGAGATATTTCTTCCCTTCCAGGACACAGCGGATCGCTGTCAGCAGTTCCACCTGGGTGTCGTTTTTCAAGCAATAGCCGTCCGCACCCGCATTGAACGCCCCGAGGATATGCTCATCGGTGGTGTGCAGAGTCAGAACGATGATTTTAATTTTGGGCAGATGACGCTTGATTTCGCGAATAGCAGATATGCCGCTCATTTTGGTCATTGAAAGATTCATGAGCACCAAGTCGGGCTTCAATTGATTGACACAGCGAACCGCCTGAAGCCCATCTTCGGCCTCACCAATGACACGATACCGGCCATCCGCCGAAAGCAGTGCGCACAACCCTTCGCGCACAAGGGTTTGTTCTTCCGCAATGACGATCGTGTTGTCTTCAATCATGATTTACTACCGACATAAATGCTTCACGATCACGAGTAATCCCCAATGGCCGCGCCGCCGAGATTGGCGGATAATTTGCTCTACCAAATAAATGGCTGTACCGAGTTTTACATAATATTATGTAGATACCACGCAACTCTTTATAGATAAAGGCGCATTTTCGGGCTTCTGCCGCAATTATCACGAATGATAAGGCTATTATCGGTTATCGCTTGAGCGGGCTTCGATCGAGAAGCAATTCGTAATCCTTGCCAGTCAAAGGTTTCTGTCGAACTCAAAATGAGATAGCGTATCATCCGGTGCGACCTCTATCCATGAAAACTAAGAATAGCGCCGATAAATAAATACATAAATGGATTTCCTTAAATACATAATTGGGACCATTTACTGGGCTTGCTGGCAGAACTACGATTAAATTAATAATAACTCGCTTCGTATGGGCTGCGATTAATTTCAGAAATGCGGGCGATAAAGGATGGTCATTATCAGATTCCTTTTTGCTTCTTCAAATGGAAGGTTGAGTTGATTAATGCCGACGAATATGAAGAGACTTAAAGTTGCCCTTAATATTGCATTGTTGACCGTGATCGCGGGGCTCTCTGTAAATCTCTTTTATGGTATTATCGGGTATCACTTCCAGGCCATATCGTCGACTCACCAAACGCTTATGGCGGAGCCGGTATTGGCTGAATCCAAGCAGCGTACCGGAAATACTGCCTTGACAGACTATCAAACGATCATCAGTCGCGACTTATTTAACGTAAATGGAAGTAAAAGCCCAGTCCCGGAGAGCTTTGATCCGACCAAGGATTTGCAGGCCACGGATCTCAAAATCAAGCTATGGGGTACAGTCACCGGCAAAAATACGACAAAGTACGCAGTGATCGAGGCCATGGGGCCGAATCAACGGACTGAGCAGATTTTATACCGCGAGGGCGATGTGGTGGAATCGGCAGTAATTGAACAGATTCTAAACAACAAAATCATTTTGAGCCATGACGGTCAACGCCGGGTATTGGCAATGGAGAAGTTCCTGCAAGGAGATCGCCAGCGATTCTCTCCACGTGCTAACAATCAGCCCAGAATCTATCGCCGCACGATCAGTCGCGACCTGATCAACCACGCAACCCAAAATTTCAATCAGCTCATCAGTCAGGCCAGAGTAGTGCCGGATGCCAATGGCATGAAGATATCCGCCATCCAGCCCGATTCCATTTTCAGAAGGCTAGGGCTCCGCAACGGCGATATCATCAACAGCGTCAACAATCGCCGGATTCAAAGCATGGCGGACGCTATGGAAATATATCGAGGCCTTCAATACGGCCGCTCGGTATCCCTTCAACTACTTCGACATGGTCGCCCGCAGACCATCGAGTACCGTGTGCAATAGGCCCCGCATTTGTGGGCTGTTTCGTTTTAGCCTTCAGTTGAGCCAACGCGGACTTTTATCGTGAGACTTCCCGAGCCCACTGTCCATCTGTCAGATCTATTTCGAATCAAAAGCAGTGCAGTTGCCGATCATGGTTGGAGAATCACGGCACACTTGTCATTTCCCCACCACCACATTTGGAAAACTATCTTGAATTACCTCTTGGAAAAGCGCTTCCCTTGAAATTTGCCATCCATGGGTCTATAGGTATTTCCTTATGCGCCACCGGCGGCAAGGCGCCACCAGAAAGGAGATCCTGATGGAATTGACCGATGTATGCTCATTGGAAACCTGGGCAGCCCTTGAAGAAGAAATATATAAACGCTCGGGCCTCAACCCGGCGGTTTATAATATCCACGGCATCCGCATCAACGCCAATCCGCGTTGGCCCAACCGCCTGTGTCCGGAGATCAAGGCAATTCCCAAAGGCCAAAGCTTTATCTGTGCCACGGCTCATATGAATCTCGCCAATATGGCCAAGCAGAGCAAGCAACCCGTCATTGAGGAATGCGACGCGGGCATGGTCAAACTGGTGGTGCCTATTTTCGTAAATGGAACCTTTCTGGGGGCGGCCGGCGGCTGTGGACTGATTTTAGATGAGGGAGAGGTGGACACTTTTCTGATCAACAAGATTACGGAATTGGAAGAAGATAAAATCGAAAAGCTCGCCCAGAGTGTTCCGTCCCTGACCATGCAATCGGCCCAGGAATTGGCCTCGTTCATTCAGGAACGGCTCAGTGAGATTGTATCCCGCTACCAAATCAAGCAGGGCAAATAGGAGCAATCCGTGAATCTGAACGGAAAACAAGTCACGATTCTGGGTGCCGGGATCACAGGTCTTGAGGCGGCTAAACATCTGGCTGTTTCAGGCATTGAGGTAGTGATGCTCGAGCGAACTTCCCAGCCGGGCGGCCAGGCCGCGGCCTTGAGCTGCAAAGCCGTGGATGGTTGCGTGCGTTGCGGTGCCTGCATGGTCCAGGAACGGCTTAAAGAGATAATGCGTTTTCCAAACATTCGAATTATCAGCGATGCTCGCGTCGCCCAAATCGCGCGTCAATATGGCTTTACTATTACCTGTGAATCCAACAAGGGCGTCAGCACCACTCATAGCGATGCCGTGCTGGTATCCACCGGATTTCAGGCCTATGATCCTTCCGCGAAGCCTTATGGTTATGGCTATATTCCGGATGTGATAACCACCCTTGAAGCCGAAGCCCTCTTGAAACGCCATGGCAAAATCCAACGCCCTTCAAACAACCAGGAGCCTAAATCCATCGCCTTTATTCAATGTGTAGGCAGCCGTGACAGCCGCCTTAATCATCCCTGGTGCTCCAAAATCTGTTGCGGTTCATCCTTGCGCATGGCCCGGTTAATTCAACATCGACAGCCCGGCACTCTGGCCACTTTTTTTTACATTGATGTGCAGACCTTTGGGAAAAATTTCCAGCACTATTATGATGAAAGCAAAAACACCATCCAGATGATTCGGGCCATTCCTGGCGATATTTTCAAAACCAGCGATAATCAAATGTTGGCGGCCTTTTTCGATCCCCAAACCCAGAAGGCCGGCGAGGCTGTTTTTGACCTGGTTATTCTGGCGGTTGGCTTGACACCCGCTAAAGAGAATGTCGAGTTGGCTCGCTTGCTGGACTTTCCCCTGACACCCTGGGGCTTTTGGCGTTCCCACCGGGATGGCGCGACCGGCCGTGCTAAGGGGATTTTTACGGCCGGAGCAGCCCTGGGCCCCATGAGCATTCCGGAGTGTATCGACAGCGCCGGCCAGGCCGCATGGGATATAGTTCAATTCCTGGGAACAACATAGATAGCTTGCAGCAATTATCACCAAGAAGGATTTCACAGCCTCATGCCATTTCAAAAGGAAACCTTGATTCTGGGAAGCGGCCCGTGCGCGGATCAGCTGGTTGGACACCTGGCCGCTCACGGAGTTAGCGTCCGGCAGGTTACCATGAGTGGTGCCGCAGCCGTCAATCTACCTACCATATCTGGTGGCAAGCCTATTCAACGGCTCGATGGCGCTCAGCTGGTCCAATGCCAGGGGATAGCGGGCGAATTCAGTGTGGTCTTAGACGACGGGACCAAGCCAGTCAGGTACAAAGTTAGCAGTATAGTAGTAGTCCCGGAATGCCTTCATGTTCCCAACCATGATCTTTACGGTCTGAACCCGTCGGAGAAGGTATTGGCCCTTTCGGCCCTGGAAAAGATGCTGCAACGGGGCTCTGTGCAAGCCATCATCCCAACCCAGGCCCGGGTGGTGTTTCTCAACTCATGGTCTATTGATCCCCACCCGGTCATGGCCCAGGCCATGCTGCAAGGCTGCCTTGAGATGCAGCAGAAACTGGATGTTCGTACTTTCTTTCTCTGTGGCAATTTGAAGGTATCCGTGGATGGCATGGAAGCCTGTTATGAGTTGGCCAAAAAGGCCGGAACCGCCTTTGTGAAGTTTAGTGATCGTTTTCCCGTGTTGGTCCCCCTGGCCGACGGCCGGATTCAGATTGACTACTGGGATGAAACCACCCGCATGGAGTACCGCCTGGTCGCGGATTTGGTCATACTGGATGAGCAAATCATGCCCGATCCCCGATTGGCCGACATCGTCCGGCAATTACGACTGGAAAGCGATGACCTTGGCTTTGCCCAGAGTGATAATGTCCACCGCCTGCCCAATTGGACCAACCGGCGCGGCATCTTCGTGGCCGGCGGGGCCAGGGCCGTGCTGACCGAGGCCGCCCTATCCGTTGATGCAAATCAAACCGCCCAGAATGTCATTGCGTTTTTATCCGGACTGGACCGGGCGCCGCTGCCCAAGGTAGAAATCGATCCCGGTCGTTGCGCCCGCTGCTTAACCTGCTACCGTCTCTGTCCCCATGCCGCCATCACCATGGAACCGCGCATGATCATTCACGCCGAGGCTTGCCAGAGCTGTGGACTGTGTGTGGCGGCCTGTCCCAACCGCGCTATTCAGCTGCAAGATTCGACATTGGAAACCGCATTTAATCAACAGGCAGGGCAGGGGGCCCAGGCCCAAGCGCAGAGCAGTGATTGCATCCCCAGGATTGCGCTCTTTTGCTGCTCCCGCTCTGCTGCCCAGGCCCGGGAGTTGGCCAAGTCCATGGGGCACCAGTTGCCGGCCAGCCTTCGTTTTGTGGAAGGGGTTTGCGGCGGCACCTTTTCGGTGCGCCATATGCTTACCGCCATTGAAGCCGGCTTAGACGGCATTCTGGTCTTAACCTGTCATGAAGGCAATTGCCATTCGGGAAAGGGGCCCCATGAGGCTGACAAAAGGGTGCGGGAGGCCGCGCGCCTGCTCACCGGCGCCGGCATTGCACCCGAACGCCTGCAATTTACTACCTTGGCGGCCAATATGGGCAGAGAATTTGCGGAAGTGGTCAACGGATTTGAAGAGAAGATAAAAGCATTGGGGCCGGTGTGAGATAGCTTGCAGCAGCCTTCGCACAGAAACAGCAATAGTCATGGAGCAATAAAATGACCCCTGAGAATAGCCTGCGAATATCCATTGAAAATCTGGAGCGGACCCGCTGCGCACAGTGGCCCCATGCCCAGGACAATTGTCTAACCTGCGCCATGTGCTCCGGCGCCTGCCCAGTGGCCGGTGTGGATGACTTTGACCCCCGCAAAATCGTACGCTTGATCAGTATGGGCATGACCGACGCGGCCGCTGACAGTCGCTGGCCCTGGATCTGCACCATGTGCGGCAAATGCGAACAGATCTGCCCCATGGGGATTGAAATTCCGGATATCATTCGCCGGCTGCGCGCCATGCGCGCCCGGGACAAAGTGCCCGGCATTCTCCAGGACGGACTGGCCAATGCCCTGCGAACCGGCAACAATTTGGGCCTGCCTAAGGAAGACTTTGTCTTCATCCTCGAAGATGTGGCCGCTGAGATCGCTGAAGAGCCGGGCTTCGAAGAGTTCACTGTCCCCATCGACAAAGAAGGCGCCGCCCTTCTCACGACCATTCACAACAAACTGGTCAACACCCACACTGATGACCTGAAGCACTGGTGGAAGATCTTCCATGCGGCCGGAGAAGATTGGACCGTGGCTTCCGATAACTGGGAAGGCACCAGTTGGGGCTATTTCACCGGCGACGACGAGGCCATGCGGGTCATGGCCGGCCGCATCGTGGAGAACATGCGGCGTCTGAAGATAAAGACTCTGCTATGGCCCGAGTGAGGGCACGCCTATCTGGCGACCAGGTATGGTCTGCAGCGTTGGTATCCCGAAGCCTTGAAAGAATTTGAAACCGTCACGGTTTTCGATCTTCTGATCCGTTATATCAAAGATGGCCGCATCCGCCTGGACCGCACCCGGTTTGAAGGTCTGGCGACTTATCACGACCCCTGCAATTACGGCCGCCGCGCCCAGAAGCGGTTCGGCCATGGCTTTTTCGAAGAGCCGCGCTGGATTCTGGATCAATGCCTGGAAAATTGGGTTGATCTGCACCCCTGCCGTGAGAACCAGATTTGCTGCGGCGGAGGCGGCGGTGCGCTCACCAGCGGGTACAACGAAGAACGCATCTACTATGGCCGTCGCAAGATGGAGCAGATCCACGCTTCGGGCGCCCGGATGATGGTCGTGCCCTGCCACAGTTGCCACGGCCAGTTCAACAACATCAAGGCCAAGTACGGCCTACCCGATCTAAGCGTCAAATACCTCTGGGAACTGGTGGCTGACTGCCTGGTTTGGCCTTGAGCGCGCGAAAAGGTCGCGAGCAAAATTTTCTCCAACGATGCTTCACCGACGGAGAAATGACTGAAGGCATGTCTTTGCCATATTCTTTTCATGCAGACCTGTTAGAATAATGATTACTTGTCTTCCATGCATCGCCTTCAATCCCTGGAAGTAAACCTGATGCTGCCGTCCCATGGCCCGCCGGTGAAAGGATTCGGGCGCATGATCCAACAAACCTTGGCCCACCACCAGAAACGCAAGGAGGAGATTCCCCGGATTATGACCCCGCAAGCCGGACCACTGAATGCTTTTTCTTTGGCCAAAGCCATGACCTGGTATGCCAAGGGCCAAGTGGCTCCGTGGGTGAGCCTGCGTGCATTTGATCAGCGGCTGGCTATCACCGAGGTTATGGCCCATTTGGAGGAGATGGCGGGGCGTGGAGAGGTGGACAAGTTCCTTCGCGAGGGGATTGTCTATTACTCAGTTGCATAATATCGAATCTCCGCCGCTGTTATGTTATGCTTTGCGCCGAACGGGAGTGATTTTTTTCTTCCTGTTGATCCAATTGCGACAGGTGGAAATCGCCCGTAGCCAAATCCATAAACCAGCCGAATGCGTTTCGCAGTTTATCGCGTATTCATGCGGGGTAGGTATAACCGAAATTACTCCCCAATGTTTGAATTTGTTTTTTGGGGGGATCGGTAGTTTCGAGAAGGGGCGTGAAAATTCAGGCCCCGCGGCAGCGCGGGGCCTTTGGGAATTATTGTTGGAATGGATTACTTCTTCTTTGCATCTGCTAATGCTTTGTCTATGAGGGCGCTGATGGCTTCCACGGTGGCGGGGCGCACCATGCGGCCGTTGACATAGAGGGTGGGGGTGCCGCGCACGCCGGCTTCCTCGCCCGCGGCTTTGTCCGTATTGATCTTGGCGATGGTTTCAGGCGAATTCATCACCTTATCGAATTTGGCTTTATCCAGCTTGAGGGTTTGTCTGAACTCTTCAAATTTAGCGTCGCTGAACATGCTTTGATTGCTGAACAGCAGATCATGGTATTCCCAGAATTTGCCTTGGGCGTCGGCGGCCATGGCCGCCTGGGAGGCCTTCATCGCAAAGGGGTGCATGGGCAGGGGGAAGTTTTTAAAGACCAGCTTCACGTCTTTAGGATATTTCTTAAGTACTTCATCGGTGATGGCGCCGATTCTGGAGCAATAGGGGCACTGGAAGTCGCTGAAAAGCACCATGGTCACGGGCGCATTTTTGGGACCTTTGAAGGGCGACCCCTGGATATTGATATCCTGAATAAAAGATAAGCTGAGAATTTGGATGGAGTTGGTTTTACTGTTGCTCAGATATAAAACATCGTCGCGGGGACCGATTTTGACCTGGTTGATTTCGGGTCCGACTTTCAAGGTGTCCAAGAGACGGCCCGAGGCATTATAGACCAGCAGTTGCCCTTGGTCATTGAGGACAAAAATCATTTGACCGCTGAGCGAGACTTCCATGGCAATGGCCGGGTGATCAAGCTTGAGGGTGTTGAGAACGTTGGTTTCAATTTCCGCGTTCGCGTAACCTGCGCATAATGCAAGGCACAGCAGCATAAGAAGGATGGGTTTGGCTTTGGAAATCACGGGGTACTCCTTTGTTGAATGGGTGAAGGCCGATCGCGATCGCTCGCGAAATGAGAGCTGACTGGTCGTCCCTTGTAACGCTCTTTTTCGAAGGACACAAGCCGTTACAATATTTTTTTTTGGTAACCTTATTATAAAAAGGGAAATGAGATCCTTGCTTTAATTGCCCTTTGGAATCTGGTAACTAGGCCGGTGCGGCTTGATGATGAAGCGGGTATTTAAATCAGCGAAGGATGGGATCATGAAGACCAGGAAAGCACCCAGGCAACGGCCGCTGATCGTGGCCATGGCCGGCGCTTCGGGCGTTTATGTCACCCGGTTGATTTTGGCTAAATCGCCTTGGCCCACAGTCCTTATTGCCAGCCGCTGGGCGCGGGAGATTTATGCCCAGGAGTGTGGCTCGTTTGATGAGCTGGCCCACATGGCCACTGTGACCTATGATCCGGAGGACATGGCCGCACCACCCTCATCCGGCTCCACGCCAACCGTGGGAATGGTGGTCGCGCCTTGTTCCATCAACACTTTGGGGCAGATCGCGGCCGGCCTGGCCGACAATCTGATCACAAGGGCGGCCCACTGCCATCTTAAAGAGCGCCGGTCTTTGATTCTGGGATTACGAGAGACCCCCTTGACCAGCATCGATCTGGAGAATGCCGTCCGAGTTGCTCATGCCGGGGCTGTGATAATGCCTCTTTCGCCGCCTTTTTTCATGTTTAAAGGTAAGACTGCTGATCAGATCACGTTGC
The DNA here is from genome assembly GCA_021824175.1 of Deltaproteobacteria bacterium. Taxonomy (GTDB): domain Bacteria; phylum Desulfobacterota; class Desulfobacteria; order Desulfobacterales; family Desulfosarcinaceae; genus Desulfatitalea. Next base: position 61,514 of record JAKALP010000028.1, on the reverse strand, counting down.
ACGACTTGATGGAGGCTTACGCGGACCGTGTGCTTTCCGTGCTGGGCCACCCCATGCCAAAAACTTGGGAGGATCTGCGCTGATGTACCCCGATCTCCGCTCTTTTATCGCCGATCTGGAGCGCCGAGGTGATTTGGTGCGAGTAAAAGCCGAGGTGGACCCCAATCAGGAGATCACCATTATCCAGCATCGGGTGATCGCCGCAGGCGGTCCGGCCCTGCTCTTTGAAAAGGTCAAGGGCTCGCGCCATCCCATTGTCAGCAATTTATTCGGCACCCCCCGGCGAGTGGCCATGGTCTGCGGTTCATCACCGGCTGAATTGGGGGAACGCGTCGTGCGGGTCGCCCATCAGTTGATGCCGCCCAGCGTTTCGAATTTATGGCGGTTGCGTCATGACCTGCGACGGCTGTTCCCCATGCGCCTGCGCCGGGTGCAAAGCGGACCCGTACTGGATCAGTGCCAGGAGCCGCCCGATTTGAACCAGTTACCAGTGCTCACCTGCTGGCCAGAAGATGGTGGGGCTTTTTTTACATTGCCATTGGTGCATACCGTCGATCCCCAGACCGGCCAGGGTAATTTGGGCATATACCGATTGCAGCGCTTTGACGCCACGATCACGGGCATGCATTGGCAGATCGAGAAGGGCGGCGGTTTTCATTTTCACCAGGCGTGTCGCTTGGGAAGACCATTGCCGGTGAGCGTGGTTCTGGGCGGGCCGCCGTCTTTGATTATTGCGGCCGTAGCACCACTGCCCGAAGGGGTCGATGAACGCTTGCTGGCGGCCTATCTCATGGGCCAGCCCCTGGACGTTGTGGCGCGGCCCCAAAGCGGGCATCGCATCCCCGCGTCGGCGGAGTTTATATTGGAAGGGGAGGTACGCGCCGGCGATGTGCGCCGGGAAGGCCCCTTTGGCGACCATTTCGGCCATTACTCCGCGGCCGCCGATTATCCGGTCTTCCGGGTCCGTCGCATTCTGTCCAGAAAAGATGCCATTTATCCAGCCACCGTGGTAGGCAAACCGGTGCAGGAAGATTACTATATCGGTGAAGCCCTCCAGGAGATGACCTTGCCTTTGCTTCGCATGCTGAAGCCGGCCATTGTCGATTTGTGGGCCTATCCAGAAACCGGCTTTCATGCCTTGGCGGTCATGGCGGTGCGGCAGCGTTACGCCCGCGAGGCGCTCAAGCTGACGCTGGGCATGCTGGGAGAAGGCCAGGTTTCCCTAACCAAGGTGATGATCACGGTGGAACCCGAGGTCAATGTGCGCGATTTTCGCCAGGTGAGCACCGCGCTCTGGCGTTACCTGACCCCCGAAGGCGTCCACTTGCTGTCACCCACGGCCCAGGACACATTGGATTTTACTGGACCGGCCATGAATACCGGCAGCCGTTTAATTCTACTGGCCGTCAATGGCCAAGGCGGATCGGTCCGAATCCAGCCGCCGCCCCCGGTGCCGTCTGCCGGTGATTTGCACCCCCAGGTGCGGGCGGTGGCTGCTTGCGGACCGGCTTTTCTAATGGTGCAGGTGCAAGATGGGTTTGAGCAGTGGGAAGCATTGTGCGAGATCCTGCGGCGCAATGAAGCCGCGCGTCAATACCTCTTTCAAGTGGTTGTGAGTGCCGATGTGATTCTGGATGATCCAGTAATGATGCTATGGGGCTGGTTCACCCGCTTTGATCCTGCGGCGGACTCGCATCCGGCTGGCCGAAGCATTCAAGGCAACCGCTTGCTGTTGGAGTTTCCCATCACCATTGACGCCCGTTGGAAAAAAGGCTATCCACGGCCCGTGGCGTTCGATCCGGCGGTGGAGCGGCGGGTCAATGGGCGCTGGAAGGAATATGGAATAACGCATGGCTGAAGTAGTTGATAAGTTCTTCGGGCAGGCCCTGGATAAAGGTGCCAAATGCCAACGTCTGGATCGCGATGAGGCCTTGGCCCTGGCGGCGCGGATCACGCCGGAGCGACTGCATGCCTTGGGCCGGGCCGCCTTAGCCAACCGCCGCATGCGCTACGACGCCAAAGCCACCTATGTCTTCAACCTGCAGATAAACCCGGCCAATATCTGCGGTGCGCGCTGTACTTTTTGCAACTATGCGGCTTCCAAGAACGATCCCCATGCCTATGTGATGAGCGAAGAAGAGATCCTGGATAAGGTGGCGCAGTTACAGCCCACCGAGGCGCACATCGTGGGCGGCTTGAATCAGGTGTGGCCCTATGAACGCAATCTGGAGCTGGTGCGGCGGTTGCGCGCAGAGTATCCCGGATTGCACATCAAGGCATTTACAGCGGTGGAGATCGCCTACTTTGCAAATACCACCCGCAAGAGCGAACAGCAAATACTGGAAGAATTAAAAAGCGCGGGAGTAGAAGCACTACCCGGCGGCGGCGCGGAAATCTTCTCCGAACGTCTCTGGCAGCAGCACTGGAAGAATAAGATCGGCCCCCAGGAGTGGGTGCGCATCCATCAGCTGGCTCACCGTGTGGGCTTGACCACCAATGCCACCATGCTGTTTGGCTTTGGCGACACCTGGGCCGAGCGCATAGAACATTTATTGATTCTGCGCCAGGCTCAGGATGCGTCCCAAGGATTTGCCTGTTTTATCCCCTTGGCGTTCCAGCCGGGCGAGGGGCGCTTTGTCACCCATGGCCCCACACCTTTAGAGACGCTGGCGCTCCTGTCCATTTCCCGTTTGGTGCTGGACAATATCCCCCATCTAAAATCCTACTGGCCAATGAGCGGTGTGGAGACAGCAGCCGCCGGTCTGAGCTGGGGCGCCGACGATATGGATGGCACCATCTCAGAAGAGAAGATCGCCCACTTGGCTGGTGCCACAACACCCAAGGGGTTGGCGCGCGATCGCATGACCGAAACGATCCGCATGGCTGGCTTTGAGCCGGTGGAGCGAAACGGTCGCTTTGAGGAAGTAAAAGAGGAAAGATGAACCATCCCATCGCCATGATCCCTTACGCCAACATGGCTCCTTATGAAGCTTTAGGGCCGCCAGAGGGGTGCTACTTTGTACATTGTGCGCCGCGTAACAGCATTGAAGCGCTTAAGACCGGCGCGGTATGGGCCGCGGCTGTACCCGTGGGAGGACTTGCGGCCCTGGAAGGTGTCGTTGAACCGGTGGGAGTTTTTGGCATTGCCGCTTATCGCGAAGTGATGAGCGTGCTTTTTTTCTCGGATCGCCCCTTTGATCAATTCAAAGCCCCACAGAGCGTTCGGCTTACCGGCGAATCGGCCTCCAGCGTGCGTCTGCTTTATCTGTTGCTGGGATATCAAAATGGTTTTGAAATGATTCCTCCCTTGGCCGGAGCAGGCACGCAGGCCAATGGCGAGCTGCTGATCGGTGACGCGGCCTTGAAGTGGCTACATCTATGGGAAGCCAAAGGAGAAGTAAAAGGCTTCGCCCATGTCACGGACATGGCCGCTGAATGGGAACGCTGGCATCATCTGCCATTTGTCTTTGCCCGCTGGGTGGTGCGGGTGGACGCGCCCGCCCAGGTTAGGCTGAATTTGGAACATTGGCTGGCGCGATTCGAGGAGCAGGAATCCGCTCTCATTTCGCTATCGGCGCCCAAGGTGGCCCAACGCCTCGATCTACCCCATGATTATGTGACGCGTTACCTGAAAGTCATTCGCCGTTGTCTCACCAAAGAGGATCAAGCCGGTCAGGAGAAGTTTCTTGCAGAGTGGCGGCGACATGGCAGCAGCCGCGCCGAAGTCTGGTTTGCTTCCGAAGCATATACTTCCATGACCAGGACCCATTCCCATGAATGACAAGAACACTCGGCCTTCCCAAGCTCGCATCGACCGCGCCCAAGCATTTGAGCTTCTGGTGCGCACCCCCATGGGAGAGTTGATGGCCCGGGCCCATGAAGCGCGCATGGCGCGGCATCCAAATGAGTTGGTGAGTTTTGTCTTCGACACCAATCCCAATTACACCAATATTTGCGTGACCCGCTGCCGCTTTTGCGCCTTTTGCCGGCAACCCAATGAGGCTGATGCTTACACCTTGTCTCCCCAGGAGGTGGCTGAGCGAGTCGCAGCCGCCCATCGATTGGGCGCAACAACGGTTTTACTTCAAGGCGGCCATAACCCCAAGATTGGTCTGAAGGATTGGCTGGCCTATATCCGCGCTATCCGGGTGACTTGTCCCCAGATTCATGTCCATCCCTTCAGTCCAGCCGAATATCTCTTCATGGCGCGCCAGGAGAAAAGCAATGTGCGCGCCATTCTTGAAGCCATCTACGCCGAAGGCATCCGTACCATTCCCGGCGGCGGGGCCGAGATCTTAAGCGAGCGCGTCAGGCAGCGCATCGCGCCCCATAAGGCCGATACCCAACAGTGGCTGGAGGTATGTGAAGCAGCTCATCAGATCGGCTTTCGTACTACGGCCACCATGATGTACGGGCATGTGGAAAGCGATGAAGATATTATCGATCATCTTTTGCTGTTGCGCGAGCTGCAAGATCGTACCGGTGGCTTTGCCAGCTTTATTCCCTGGTCCTTCAAGCCGGGCGATACCGCCTTGGGCAAGGAATTGGAACGCACGGTTCACCCGGCCAAATATGTCCGCATCATCGCCGTGGCCCGGCTGGTGCTGGATAATTTCGACCACATTCAGTCTTCCTGGTTCAGTGAAAATATCGGCGCCGGACAATTGGGTCTGCTGGCTGGGGCTGACGATTTCGGCGGCGTACTGGTGGAAGAAAACGTACACCGCCAAGCCGGACACGAACGCACCACCACCGTGGAGAACGTCAAAACCATCATCCGCCGGGCCGGTTTTACTCCAGCCCAGCGGGATTCATTCTATTCTATTTTAAAGACATTTGAGGGACCTGAACCATTGGGTACGCTCAACGATGCCATTGGTTGAATTCGATAATTCTTTTATCTTCTCATCGGCGCCGTATGCAGGTGAGCGCCGCCATCCACAATGATGGTTTCGCCAGTGGTCCAATCCGCGCCACCCACCAGCGCCAAAACAGTTTGGGCTACGGTTTCGGGTGTGGCCGTATTTTTCAAGGGTGAAATCTCCATGTAGTGCTTTTGCATGGCCGTATAGATTGATTCTCCCAGACCATTTTTCAACCACTCACCAGCCACAAACCCCGGACAGATGGCGTTGACACGGATTTGGGGGCCCAGCACCCGAGCAAGCGACATGGTCATCGTGACCAAAGCTCCCTTGGAGGCCGCATAAGCGATGGAACTGCCCACGCCAGTAATGGCGGCAATGGAGGCCATGTTTACGATGTGGGCCACGGGCTGTTGGCGCAGGGCCTGCTCAGCGGCCCGGGTCATCAAAAATGGCCCAACGGTGTTGACGGCATAAATATTTAAAAAATCTTCAGTGCTCAACCCGGCCAAATTCTGATGGCCGCAAAATTTAGTGGTTCCGGCGTTGTTGACCAAAATATCCAGGCGGCCGAAGCGCTTCAAGGTGGCATCCACCAAGGCGCGGCAATCGCTGTCAACCGCCACATCGGCCCGCCAGACCAGCGGCTCTGCCCCCATATCCTGACATGCTTGGGCCACGGCCTGGGCCCCTTGGCTGTTGCGGTTATAGTTGATGGCCACGCGGCATCCTTTAGCAGCCAGTTGAGTGGCGATGGCCGCCCCGATGCCCGATGAGGACCCAGTGACGATGGCCACGGCTTGCTTGAGTTCCATAAGGGTGACTCCTTTGGCATAAATTGGGTTAGGTGGTTTGATCGACGCTAATTTGTTCTAGGCCGGGACCGAACGGCTGTCAATAGTTTCATTCGCTTGGGGTGCTTCCGGTTTTATCCTTTGACATAGAGCGTACCAGTTCACTTTGCGGGTTAAATACATGATGACAGCCAGCGCGGCGAACAAGCCGATGCTGCCCATAAGTAGGGCATAATCTTCAAGCTGCAACAGGATAAAGCAATACCCGTAGAGAAGCCCCAAGGTGCAGCCGACCATCAGCGTGACGCTTTTGCGCCGGGAAATACTTCGCGTGTAGGACATGATGAGAATAATTACGGCTGTGGAAGAAATCATATAAGCCCTATTGAAGCCAATCTGTTCGGAAAATGAAAGCAAAAGCGTATAGAAGATAATCATGGCAAAGCCGATCAAGAGATATTGCACCGGATGAACACTGAGCTGGCTCAATATCTCCGATAAAAAGAAGGCATAAAAGGTAAAAGCTATGAAGAGCAGGGCATACTTGGCCGTGCGCATTGATTTTTGATAGACATCCACCTGTTTGTAGAGTTTGACGCCGAAGAGCGACTGGTCAAGGTTGTACGCATCGCCCTTCCATTGTTGAGGGTAATTGCGGTTGAGATAAAGAACATTCCATCTGGCTTCAAATCCCTCTTTGCCGATTTGGCGTGCCACGGGTAAAAAATCGCCAACAAAGCTGGGAGCCTGCCAGGTGGATTTGACCATGACCGTCGTGCTTTTTCCCACTGGAGCAAATTGAATTTGCTGACTGCCGTTGAGTTTGAGCAGGATTGAAAAGTGATGGGTTCCCACGCCGTCCATGCGAATATGAGCGCTGACGCCGGAATGGATCAGTGTAGAAATCGTATGACCGGGATTTATTTCAATACTTTCGCTTTCGTGGAGCGCTACGATGCGTTCTTTGATGCCGCCCATATCACTGATGCCTACGCCGATCATCGCTCCGGACCAGACCACATCTTCCGGAGAGATCTCCAGGTCCTGCAACTCCGGCGCTTTGAATGAGCATAACAGGAGCAATTCTGAAGCATATAAAACTGCTTCATACATGCCCCGGTACCGGATCTCGGGAGTCATCGTGCTTTTGATGTCCAGCGAATCCGGCATGAGATGAAAATATTCAGTGGTATGATGTTTTCGGCCATCCTGATCGGTGAAATATTTTTTGTAGGGAATGGAGATCACCGGGCCGGTGATGGTTTGCGGTCGTCCCCACTTGCCGCTGATTTCTTCGATGACTTCTTCCTTGCGCTGCTCCCGTTCATCGATCAGCGCTTTAACCATGGTGATGGGGATCAATAGGGCGAGGGCAAGCCCTGAGATAACGAAGAGTTTCAAGGTGGCTGATTTTCCAAGGGTGTGTCGTGTTTCGCGAAGCGTTGCATTGAAATCCATATTTCACTCCTTGTTGAATTGGCTATCAGGATGATCTTGTGTCAATTTACTTCTAGAATATGTAACGGCGATGAACGAGGGATGAAATCGAAATGAAATGGGGTCACGATCTTTGGGCTCAGGCCATTCAATTATGGCGGAGCAATCGGTGGGCGCTATCTCGCCTCGAACGCCTGCCGCGCTTCAGTTTCCAGCAGATGGGCTTGGCCGAAATAGCGCGGGGAGTGGTGAAAAATGGACATCTGTGCAGCGTTGGCTTTACGAGCCAGCAGGCCGGCTTGGCGGGCGGTGAGATGAAATTTAGCGCGGGCAATGTCAGCTTCGGATTCAAGAAAGGCGGCTTCGATATATAAGTGATCGGCGTTTCTGGCCAGGGCCACGATTTTCTCTTCGTTGTCCGGGCTGTAAAGAGCATCGGCTACATAGACTATTTTCTGGCCTCGGGTGATGCTCGCAATACGGTCACGCAATTCTCCCAGGCCATAGGACCGCTTTAGATGGTCGCCGTCGGCGGTGGTCACGTCTACTTCCGTGGCTGGATCAGCATTTCCAAAAAGCAGATGCTTAAAAGAGGTCAGCCAGGGACCAACCGTCAAACCCATCGCGTCCAGCTGGGGCTTAAGGATGTTGACATGAAACTGCTCCTGGAGGCTGAAAGCCAGGCAGGGAATTTGATGATCCAGAATAGTGGTTTGAACGGTGAATGCTGGGCAACGATAGATAGTATTGCCCTCCCGCGGAGTGATTTTGGGTTGGGAAGGCATAAAGCCGGCACGACAATCAAAAGTCTTCTGGATTACTTCGTCTTCATCAATTTCCGTGACTCGCACTGTCAATGCTTCAGCGTAGTTTTGCACCAAATTCCAGGTGTAGGCCCGCATCTTGCCGGCCACATTGTCCAGAAATCCTTTAGGGCCATAAAGATAGAGGGTTTTGTCCCGGCCAAGCAGCGACCGCAACAAATGGTCAAACCCGATGAAATGGTCCATGTGGGTGTGGCTGATAAAAACGTGCTCGATTTTTACCAGGTCGTTGGGGGCGAGGGCGCCGAGATCCCCCATATCAAAAAGCAAAGCCCGCCTTTGAAAGGTAAGGTGAACCAGCAGGCCGGGGTCGTGAAACGGTCCGTTGATCAACCGGGGTTGAAAGGAAGGGCGCATGACTGCCGATTTCAGGGCAGGATTTTGGCAACCTGCTTGTTAATGCACCCGTAGATTTCGCTGTCTGATCCAAAGATGTCCACCACGGCCTGGTGGGTGATCAGTTTTTCCAGCAAAAAGGCGGTGACATAGAGACTGACCACATTGGGATGTTGCACCACTTGGCGATAGGGCGCCACCATGTAATCGATATCAAAATCATCAGCTCTGCATAGCGCTTCAATGCATTTGACGATTTGCTCTTCCAAGGTATTTTTGTTGGTGGTTTCCACCAGGTGATCTTCCACGAGTTTCATGGCAATGGCATTGCCCAACGCATCGACATGGTCGCGGGCCGCCACGATAGATCGACGTCGAGCGTGTTCCTTTGAGGATTCAATTTTAGACAAGATGCTGGATTCACGATTGCTCGGTCGAAATACTTTGCCCATAGAATACCGTCCTCATATATCAATTGGTTCATTTGACGAAGGGGTTTGGACTAAAACCGCCTCTTTCAAATCAAATAGTAAAAAAACATCATAATGGTAAGTGACCCTGTTTTCAAGCAAAAATCCAACCGGAAACCATTGCCTTTATGTTTATGTGCGTGGCGGGTTTTCGGTTAGGTCCATTTACCACGCTTCGACCACTAGTTGTGCTTCTTTCTTGCTGCGGTAGCGATTCCATTGCAGGTGAAACGCCAAGCGTTCAAAAGTACCGGGACGCGGCGCATCCGGCGGGATGTTGAACTGCATGGCCGTCATAGGCATCGCCACTTGATGGGGCTGGCAAACCTGCATGCGCCGGTGATGTTGACCAACGATGGCCGCCTTCATTACCCGTACATCCCGGGCCATAAATAAAGGCTGGGGATTGTCCATGCCGAACGGGGATAGATTCTCCAATTCATCGATGAGTTGTCCGTTAATCTGATCCAGATCAATTTCGCAGTCGATTTCCAGCTCCGGGATCATTGGGCTGCCAGACATTTCAGTAACCGCATTTTCAAAGGCGGTCTGAAATTGGCCAATATTCTCGGTCCGAAGACTGAGCCCGGCGGCCATACGATGCCCGCCGAAGGTTTGGAGCAGATGGGCGCAGCGTTCCACGGCTGCATACATATCGAGCTGGGGCACACTGCGTCCCGAACCTTTGGCCCCATCATCGCTGGCCGAAAGCACAATGGCCGGCCGATGATAGCGGGCCACGAGCTTGGCGGCCACGACCCCCAGGACCCCTTGGTGCCAATCGGTGCCGGCCAGAACAATGGTTTTTCGGCTAAGAAAATCGGGTCTTCGATCGAGATTGTCGACGATATATTGATAGATACGGTTTTCGGTTTCCTGACGGTGGCGGTTAAGCAGGTTGAGGTCCTGGGCTAATGTGTTCGCGCTTTCCTCATCAATGGAGTTGAGCAGATCAAAGGCCAGTTGGGCGTGAGCCATGCGGCCGGCGGCATTGACTCGGGGAGCCAGTTTGAAGGCGATATCTTCCGAGCTGATACAGTGATGCTGGATGCCACTGGCAGCCAGCAGGGCTTGAATACCGGGCCGGGGTGCGTTGCAAATCTGATCCAGTCCGGTCCGGGTCAACACCCGGTTGACCCCTTTGAGAGAGACCATGTCGGCCACCGTACCGATGGCCACCAAATCGCAATAAGCCTTTAGGTTGGGTTCGCCCCGACCATTCCACCAGCCGATGGAGCGCAATGCGCTACGCAGGGCGATTATCAGATAGAACGCAACGCCCACACCCGCCAGATCAAACAGCGCATCAGGTTGACCCTCCATCTTTGGGTTTAGGATGGTGAAAGCTAGCGGTAGATTTTTATCCAGATTGTGGTGATCGGTGATGATTACATCGATGTTGAATTTATTAGCCGTTGCAACGGCTTCGAAGCTGCTGGAACCGCAATCCACTGTAATAATGAGGCTTGCGCGCTTGGGTACTGCCAATTGGGTGATATGTACGGGCTTGAGGCCATACCCTTCCTGTGCGCGATGGGGCAGATGATAAAAGACATCGGCGCCGGCCGACAAAAGAAAATTATATAGCACCGAGGTGGCCGTTATACCATCGGCGTCGTAATCGCCAAAGACCAGAATTCGCTCTTTGGCTCGGATGGCGTGGACAATGCGTTCCACGGCGCGTTCGAGGCCCTTGAGCGTGGCGGGTGCAGGAAGTTTGTCTAACCCAGGCTGGATGAAATGCTGGGCCTCATCGATAGAGCCGATTTGTCGGTTGGCCAATACCGTGGCGGTAATGGGATGGCATTGGAGGCGCTGCTGGATCTCCCGGACCAAAGTACGATCCGGCTGCAATATTTTCCATTGCATTTGCATGATGGGGCCATATCCTATATCAAAGAGCGGGACAAGGAGAAAAAACCGGAGATAGAAGATTGCAGCTAAGGTTTTTAAAAATGGCTCAAGGCTGATATTATTGCGCAGGTGTCCCAAGCCCCCCTTGTGACTCAGAGATAACCATAGTATTGGGTAGCGCTTGATCCGATGAGGACTATTTTAAAATATTTTCGCGTAGATCGCCGCCGCATCAACATGCTGCGCTTTACCTTGGAAGCATATGAAGGGGTTGCGGTGGTAACCACATTGGATCCTGAAAAAGGACTGATCGTGTTGGCCATCGCGCCTGGCTGTGAGCCCATCGTTGAGGAAGTCATGGCGGATCTTGGGCGAAATTTTTTAATTGAACCTTGCAGCGCGATGCTGCCTCAAGGCTCTGAGAAGATATACGGGTGAATCAACGTGGAAGCAAAGAAAGTATTTATCAACACCATGGGCTGTCAGATGAATGTGTATGATTCGGGACAGATCCTGCACCGTTTGGCTCCCATTGGGTACGAAGCCACCACTGATCTGACCGTGGCGGATTTGATTATTGTCAATACCTGCGCCATCCGTTCCAAGGCTGAACAGAAGGCCTTCAGCTTCTTGGGCCGTTTAGCGGCCCTCAAAGAACAAAATCCCAAGCTGATTGTCGCCATTGGCGGATGCGTGGCCCAACAGGAGGGGCAAAAGATATTATCGCGCATGCCCCATGTGGATCTGGTGTTCGGTACGCATGCTATCCGACGCTTGCCACAATTGCTCCAGCGCGTTGCAGCCAAGCGCTGCCGTCTTGTGGATGTGGAGATGGCGCAATCGCTTTCCCCGGATGATTTTACTACCGGACCCCATATTTCTTCCGATGTGTCTGCATTTGTGACGATCATGCGTGGTTGTGATAATTACTGCACTTATTGCGTGGTGCCGTATGTCAGGGGCCGGGAATCGAGCCGCTCGCCGGAGGAGATCCTCTCTGAAATTCGCCAGTTGGCGGCCCAAGGAGTGCGAGAGGTGACTTTACTAGGCCAAAACGTCAACAGCTACGGCTTGAAAGAGGGGCATTGCACCTTCGCTCAACTCTTGGCGAAGATCAATGATGTAGACGGGTTGGCTCGAATTCGGTTTACCACTTCCCATCCAAAGGATCTCTCCGAGGAGCTGGTGGAATGCTTTGGCCGTATAGAAAAGCTATGCCCACATATTCATTTACCGGTCCAATCGGGATCTGACTCAGTGTTAAAACGCATGAATCGTCATTATGGCCATCAACACTACTTGAAAAAAGTTCGTCATCTGCGCCAAGTTCGACCGGATATCGCCATTACCTCCGATATCATTGTGGGCTTTCCCGGAGAGACAAATGAGGACTTTGAAGCCACGCTCCGGCTGATAGAACAAGTTGGGTTTGACGGCCTTTTTGCTTTTGTCTATTCGGACCGTCCCAATGCTCCGGCGGTACGTTTTGATCAAAAGGTTGGTGAATCTTTAAAAAAAGAGCGTTTGCGGCGAGTCTTGGAGTGCCAGGAGCAATTCAACACCAAAAGATGCAACCAGATGGTGGGAAGGGTATATTCAGTGCTCGTAGATGGATTGAGCAAACACCTCTCCCAAACGCTGGAGGACACGTCCTCAGAGGAATCATTCCCTGATGCTCAATGGTCCGGGAGGACCGGCACCAATAAGATCGTTCATTTCCTCCATGAAAACCCTGGGCAAGAAAAGAATCAAATGTTGACAGGGCGAATCCTGGAGATCATGATAGAACGAGCAATGCCCCACAGCCTATGGGGGCGCATCTTCAACACGCCTCTTGTATCCGAGGGGAAAGGAGAAGATAACTATGCTGCATAAAGCCAACGTAGCGGGGCTGACCATGGACCCTGCTTCCAATACGCCTATCATCATCCTTAAGACCGAATCCGGCGATCAAGCCATTCCCATTTGGATCGGGTTGTTGGAGGCCACCTCCATTGCTTCCGCCCTGCAAGACATCAAGTTTGATCGTCCTATGACCCATGACCTGTTTAAAAATTTCAGCGAATATCTACACATCAAAGTGGCCAAAATCGAGGTGTGCGATCTTCGTGACAATACGTTTTATGCCTTGATCCATTTTGATGGCGACGCCCAATTCACCTTAGATGCCCGCCCCAGCGATGCCATCGCCATCGCATTGCGTTTTGAAGCTCCCATCTATGTGGATGATAAAGTTATCGAAAAATCCAAACGGGGCGAGGGCGAAATTGAAGTCTTGGATCAAAGCGAAGAGGGTAAAAAATGGGCTGATTACTTGGCGAGCCTTTCACCTGAAGATTTCGGTAAATATAAAGTCTAATCCCTCTAAAGTCTAATCCCTCTATTGCCGCCCGTTAGAATTCGATATCGACCATTGTTTGGTTATATTCAGACTGTGGCTGATGACCAACAATCAAAAGAATGACCTTTCAAGCGAAATCAGGAGTTTTGGATTTGTTGATAAAATGTTCATAACTTCATATCCCGCCATAACATTTGATCTTTTTTTGTTTTCCAAAGCACTTTAAGTATGGGCCTTTTCTGGGCCTTGATGCTAATTAATTAATAAATTCAGAAGAATAAGACGCTCATTTTCGGTGCTGTTTTAAAGACGGCAACCAAAGATATTTCCTGCCTTTGACAACGGTTTCAGGCTTCAATAGGGTCAGCCCAGCTTCACTGCCATGGTGTCTTCGTTAGGGCGGCAGCGCGGCAACATTGGTTGGGCTGAAAAATTATCCTACATATTGTGCTTGACAGCCAATCCCGGCACTATATAATGGGGTTCATGCAGCGTATTCACCCCTTCATCACCCATATACGGAGGAACTGGCGTGCCCAATGTTTTGGTGATTGATGACGAACGAATGATCTGTGATCTGATTAAACAGGCATTAGGACGGTTGGACATTAGTGTGGACACGGCCGAGAATGCCATGGGCGGGATTCACCAATTTGAAAATGGGGACTATGACTTGGTGATTACCGATGTGCGGATGCCCGGGGTGGATGGCCATACTGTGGTGCATCACATTCGAAAATCAAAACGGGATAAAACACCCGTAATCGGAGTCTCGGGTACCCCCTGGCTGCTTCAGAACGGCGATTTCGACGAGGTTTTTTCCAAGCCTTTTGCCATTCAGTCCCTCATCGAAAAAGTACGTGATTTGACTAAAATGACGGAGAGTGCCGACAGGCCACTGCCAGCTGCGGTCGGAAGCTTCTGATCAAGTGTAATTAAGTTTGGCGGTCGCCCGGGGAATTGACTCCCCGAGCGTATGAATAACGAACAAACTGTTTCGTAAATTGTGGACCAATGCCGGAATAGCCGACGAGTGACTACCTGCGCTTCGTCATCTTTAGGTCCCCTCGCAGAGCAGCATTATTGAAGTTCAAGTGAAGCGACAGCTCATATCCTGCTGAACAAGAATTGCCCAGAAACCTTTATCTCAAAGATCCAGTGTCTCATGATTGCCATTGCCCTGGGGACCGCCAAAAATTCTAATTAAGACCTTTTATCATCTTCTTTTAGAAAAAGATGGTGGTACTCCGCTTCATTCAAATGCTTCCGCAGCAATCCAGAAATGAGATCAAACAATGTCGACAGCTCATCATCCGTCAAACGGTTTCTCATGACCGCCATGAGAGCATCGTCTGAGAATTTTTGTAGATAAAAAATCACCGCATTTTCATCCATTGTGCGGTTCAATCCAAAGCCCACCAGCTCTTGGTATGTTTCCACGAAGGTGTGTGCGTGTTTTGCCATTGCTGCTCCTTAGTCAGATTGATGAATTTCCAAAGCGCTCAGACCCGGCCAACTTCTCCGAACCAGCGACCGACCGTGCGCGAAGGCCACGTTCATATTTCCCTAAAATTTCCCGCCTAGAGTGGGCGGATCAGGAAGCCGGTCGTTAATTTTCAATTCCGCCAGAGACCCGAAATGCCCGGAGTGTTTTTGAGATTGGCCTCAACGCTAATTTAAGGGAAATGTGAGTCTTCATTCAAGCATTAGATACTTGAAAAGTATCGCTGAGTAAAGAACCGCCTGGTAGTCAGTGGGTTATAGCGCACCATACGAGAAAACAAACGGCAGACGCCAATGAACTGAGTACCTGTGCTCAATTTCGCATTCCGCTACCGTGCAACGGTTTGGAATAGGTCAGTCAATTGTGCTTGATGGAATTGAATCAATTGGTTTATATAAAGCAACAATAATAATGTTATATCGGTTCTATGTGGACCACTGGACCTCAGGGAGGTGAACGAATGAAATGGAAGGACGGTGGAGATCCGGCCGAAAAGGAAGAGCCGAATAAAGAGGAGTATTTCGATGAAGAGCAATACTCCCCTTGGGCCAGACCCACGGCCGGTGAGGGCACCGGAAAGCTTTCCAAGATTTCCGTAATTTTTATTCTACTTGGTTTAGCTATCGTGACCTCGGTGGCGTCGCTGCTTATGATCTTGCTCACCCCCAAGGGAGGCGGAGTGACAAGTGAACAGTTGGCCACCCTGGAGGGAAGAATTCAAAAGGTGGAAGAGCGCTTGGATAAGTATGAGGCTATTGATGAAAAGGTCACTCGTATTTGGGAGGAGGCCAAATCTTTCGAAAAATTCAAAGAACGTTTCGACCGTTCCGAAGCCTCCATGTCGCTGCGCATGGATCATTTGACCATGAGCTTGGAGGCATTGCAGAAACAGCCTGGCACTGTTGTTAAGGCTCCGGCGACGCCCATTGCATCCGAAACTAAGGCAGAAACGCCGCAACCAGCTCCCAAAGCCGCACCAAAGGTCCAATATCACACTGTTGAAGCTGGTGACACCTTCTTCAACATCAGCAAACGTTATAACCTTTCCGTGAGCGAGCTGCTCAAATTGAATCAATTGGAAGAAAAAAGCGTGTTAAAGGTCGGTCAGAAGCTCATAGTGAGCAAAGGGCAGACAGAGTAAGTTGCTATTATTCATTCCGATGTTAGCCCACATTGAAATAATTGTGACCTTAAGGGAGGAATTTATGCCGGTACAGAGAACCTTTTTGATGATTTTGGTGGTTTTGACCCTTACCTGTACAGCGGCCCATGCCATGGGTTTGGAAGTAGCATTGGGTGGGTGGCAGCAAGATCCTGGCGGCGATCTGGGGTATAAGGCCCTTACTTCCAATGATTTACTCGATGTGGACCGGGACTTGAAATATGACACCAAAAATCAACTGCTCGGCCGCGCTAAAATTGAACTGCCTTCTTTACTTCCCAATATCTACTTGATGGCGGCGCCAACCCAGTTTGAGGCAACAGGACAAAAGGCCGCGGATTTCACTTTTGGCGATTCCACCATCCATGCCAATACAGCCTTTTATTCGAAATTGACCTATAACCAATACGACGTCGGTCTTTACTACGGTTTGCCTTTCTTGAAGACGGCAACCGCCGGCATCTTGAATGTTGATTTAGGTCTCGATGCGCGCATTTTGCAAATGGAGGCAATCCTCAGCCAAGGAACGGATATATATGAAAAACACGACCGAACTATTGGTGTCCCCTTAATTTTTGCCAGTGTCCAAGTAACTCCCCTGAAATGGCTGGCTATCGAAGCTGAAGGACTTGGAATCACATATAGTGGCAACAACTTATACACAGTGATCGGCCGCGCGCGTTTCAATGTGTTTGGGCCAGCGTTTATTGCCGCTGGCTATCGCTATGACAAAGTCGATGTGGACGAGCAGGATGTCAAGGTTAACCTGACCATCCAAGGCCCCTTTGCCGAGGTCGGATTGAAATTTTAATTTTTTAAAGATTAAAACCAAGCAGAAGAATAATTGCCGGTTATCCGCGTGGGTGGCCGGCATCATTTTTTGTTCCATTCCGTCTTTCTGTTGACAACACTTTGTGAACTCCATAGGTTGCTGCATTTCAAAAAGGAGTGATCATCATGGCAATCATTCATGACAATATGGAATCCGCCCAGAATAAAGCCAATCCAAAGGCAGCACTGGAAGCGGCGGTGCAAGCCTCACTGGCACGCATCAAACATAAATTCATTGTGATGAGCGGCAAAGGGGGGGTGGGCAAAACGAGTACAGCAGTGAATCTTTCCATGGCCCTGGCCCGCCAGGGTGCCAGGGTAGGCCTGATTGATGTGGATCTGCACGGCCCTGACGTGCCTCGGATGTTGGGCTATCATGGTATCGTGGATATGAATCAGGAAAACAAGCTGGTGCCCATGAAATATGGCGAGAATTTGCGGGCCATTTCAATTGAAGCACTGATGGAAGGCAAAGATGACGCCATCATTTGGCGGGGTCCGGTGAAGCACTCCATGATTCAGCAATTCATCGGACTGGTGGCTTGGGGAGAACTTGACTTTCTTGTCGTGGACGCACCTCCAGGTACAGGCGATGAGCCTTTGACCGTGGCGCAGGTCATCAAAGATGCCCAAGCTGTAATTGTCACGACGCCCCAGGAAGTTTCCCTGGCGGATGTGCGTAAGTCCATCAATTTTTGCCATACAGTCAAGATGAAGATTTTTGGTCTGGTGGAGAATATGAGTGGGTTGGTCTGCCCCCATTGCAATTCTGTGCTCGATCTTTTCGGCACAGGTGGTGGAGAGCGCACCGCTAATGCCATGGGCCTCACTTTCCTGGGACGAATTCCTTTTGATCCTGAAATGGTGGCATGCGGGGATGCTGGCGTCGCCTACCAGGAAAAGTATCCGCAATCCGCGGTTACCGTTGCATACGCGCAGATTGCCAAAAAGATGTTGGCCGGTTCTATGGGGTAGATGCATCCGCAACCGGCTACCATGTTTTAATTGTTTCCAGAGCAGGCATTTGATCCGCAGCGCGGGCGATTAAATTGCCTAAGATTACGGAGAGCGCCGATGCGCTCGCCATCCTTATAAAATCTGAAGAACTATAGTAAAACCCAAGAGCCCACTTGTTTTAGAAGTTTACAGAGCTGACCGCTCTGACATAGTGAGGCGCGCTGATGTCACTCCATCCGACGAATCCCATCTGGGCTTCAACAAAATAGGCTGCGATATAGGAGCGCCGGTCTGCACTCCAGAGGTGGCGCTGAGTAAGCCCGAAGAGCGACGGTAAGCACAAATCACTGGCTTGAGGGCTGGGGCGCAGCAATGTGACCAATTCGGCCATAGTGGGCAACCGCCAGGTGGTTTGGCCGCCAAATTGTGTTTTGTTCAACTGGGTCACATAACTATGGGCACTCTCCCAGGCCAGCGGTAAGTTGCTCCCCTGTCTTTGCCAAACCAGACTGTTGGCTCGATCGATTATGATCGCATCATCTTGTACTTCAAAATCATTCTTGAAATACTTTTTCGGTCGCCAGAGGGTGTCGAGATCCAGTTGCGGCGCGATCTCCTCGGGGGTGAGTTTAAGCGGCTCGGCCCGCAGCGGCAATCTTTGTGTCATGGTCCAAGTCGTTTCTTTGTCAGCTGGGGGCAGGGCGCAAGTTTTGTTTTTCTGGCTTTGCCAATGATCTACCAGTTTATCCAGGGCATGGCGCATGGAAATAGCACTGGTGAAACGTTCCTGGGGAGAAAAGGCCATGGATTGGGCCAAAAAGTCATCCCATATTTGATCCAAATCCGAATTAAGGTGGCTTGGCGGGAGGTATTGTGGCGCACCGGGAGAGGCTTCGGGCAGATGGCCGGTGAGCAGGCGATAAAGGGTGACCCCCACCGAATACAGATCAGCGCTTTGATCAACGATGTCGGGATTTTTCTCTTGCTCGGGTGCGGCATAGTAAGGTGACCCCACATTCAAATTGCGAGGGCCGCTGTAGATCTCGCCGCGCAGTTTGGATAACCCGAAATCACAGAGTTTTAATCGATCTTGGGCCGTGATCAGTAAGTTGAATGGTTTGATATCCCGGTGAATAATGCCGGCATCATGAAGAGCGGCCAATGCTTCCAGAATTTGGCGTGTATACTCCAAGGCGCGATCCACGGGGAGCACCCGTGAGGGGCTTTCGGTAGTATAAGATTCACCGATTATAGCGCCTATATTGTTTGCATAATAATCCATCACATAAAAGGGCATAGACCGCCAGTGATCAAAGTCATGGATCGATACAATGTGGGGGTGTTGTAAACCCGCCAGGGTACGGGCTTCGGAAGTAAACTGATCGGTCAGCCGGCTTATGCCAAGCAGTTTCACCAGCAATGGGTCGGGACGGAGAAGCTTAAGGGCCGCTATCTTTCCAATAGGCGGCAGTTCTACGCGGTAGACTTTGCCCATACCGCCTTGGCCAAGCAATCCGCGAATGATATAACGTCCGATCTGCTTCATGGATTCGTTTTAAGAAGAAACCGAATAATTACAATCCATCTAAAAAGGCCTTTTGGCCCAAACTCTTTGTGGGAGGCAAATTTTAAATCCTCGAAATACTTTAGTATATCTGCGGGTTAAAATTTGCCTCCAGAGATTTATCCTGCTGACCTATAGCGGGCGATTTTGAATCGAGCTCTTTTTTTTGGGGATGGCTTGTAGCATCAAAGGCCGCTTGATGGAGGATATCCGGTCAGTTTCACCACAATCTTTCCGCATGGGTTTCCGGCAGCCCCGCGGCCTTAATCTTTGCTACCGTTGCCGCGATATCATAGCGGATGAAGCGCACCTCGACCTGCCGATATTCAGTGTCCCAAATTACGAATTTAGCATGATTGGTGCCATCCCTGGGCTGGCCGACACTGCCGATATTGATGATATACCGCTTCTTCGCATCCAAGCTTGTGACGCCCTGGGGGAGCGCCCAGCGTTCCAGGTGGCGGTCGTCGAACTGGATCATCTCCAGATCATGGGTATGCCCAACAAAACAGATGGGTTCGGCCATGGTTTCAAAAGTATTGCGAAGCTCGTGCCCAGCTTTTCGAAAAAGATAGGTGCGGGCCGAATCCGGAGGATAGCCGTGCACAAAACGGGCATTGTACAAAACCCGACTGTATGGCAGGGTTTTGATATAGGCCATGGACTCCGGGCTGAGCATGGTGAGAGTCTTTTCCAAAGAGCTGCGGGCTAGAGGGTTGAACCAATTCAGATGCAGCCGGTCGCACACCGCCATCTCGTGGTTGCCGATAATGCTGGGAATCTCCCTACGTCGCACTTCGGTGATCACTGCTTCGGGTTCTGGTCCATACCCAATGCAGTCTCCCAGACAAACCATAGAGCTGATCTGATGCTCTTCTACATCAGCCAGCACTCGCTGGAAGGCATCGAGGTTCCCATGGATGTCGGACATAATAGCAATTTTCATTGGACCGCCTTGATCTAATCCTGGCCTAATCTGTGATCACCGTGAGAAACCATTCAGATACCAGCCGATCAGCTGGGGACCAAAAAACAGATATAGAACCGCCCCCATGGCCAGGAAAGGCCCGAATGGAACCGCCAATTTCATCCCCTGACGGGTCGATAACATTACAGCCACGCCCACCAGTGTGCCGATAAAGGAGGAGGCCATTATTGTGAATAACACTCCTTTCCAGCCGATGAACGCGCCGATCATGGCCAGCAATTTGATGTCTCCCCCCCCCATGCCTTCCTTCCCGGTCAGCAACTGATAGGTCCAGGCCACCACAAAGAGCGATCCCCCACCGCATAGGATACCCAGCAGTGAATCGAGCCATCGCATGGAAGGGATGAGCTGGAACAAGCAGAACAAAAGACCGATGGGAATACCGGGCAAGCTGATGCTATCAGGGATGATGCGGTGGTCGATGTCAATAAAGGTAATGGTCAATAACGCCGCAATGAACAAAAAATAAATCACGGACTGGGGTTGGCCGCCCATATGCTGCCAGACTGCCAGCGCGCTGAGTCCAGTGAGCAGTTCCACCAGAGGATAGCGAATGGAAAAAGAGGCCCCACATGCACGACAGCGGCCCCTTAGAATGATGTAGCTGACGATGGGCAGGTTATCGTACCAGCGGATGGCGGTTCCACACTTGCCGCAAGCCGATGCCGGACGCACAATGGATCTTCCAGCTGGCAAACGGTAAATGCAGACATTGAGAAAGCTGCCAACGCACAACCCAATGATAAAGACATACACATCGATGAACACCTTGGGCATTCTGCCTTTCCCCTTTCACGCCGTGCTTCGCGGTAGCGCACTGTTGGGCTTTTATGTACGATAATACTCGAAATATCGACCGCGGAGGTCGGATACTTAATCTCATATATTGTGAAATGCACAAAAGCATGGTAGCCGCTGAGCCCGAGACGCTTTTTTTCGAAGTGGACTCTGTAAGTTTGTTTGGTAAAAAAAGCAAGTTAGATGTTGTCAAAACCAACATTTGCTTTATAATATGTGATTGATCTTATTTGAAAAAATATTGGATAAGGTTTATTCCGGCATCTCGCCGGAATTTCTACTAAAAATGGATCAAGTTCAAATCGTGCATTGCGATCATGTGTTTGAGAGATAGGTACCATAAATGGCTGAAACAGATAAGGACGACCTGATAAGTATTATCGAAGAGGATATCGGCGATGCCGAGATCCCCACTACATTGCCTCTGCTGCCCGTCCGGGATGTGGTGCTCTTTACGGATATGCTGTTGCCTCTTTTTGTGGGACGGGAAAAATCAGTTCGCGCGGTGGAAGCGGCGTTGTCTAAAGATCGCTTTCTATTTGTAGCCACGCAAAAAGACCCTGCCACGGAGAATCCCACCGCCAGTGACATCTTTACCGTGGGAACCGTCAGCCGGATTTTGCGGGTCTTGAAGTTGCCCGATGGCCGCGTGAAGGCATTGGTTCAGGGGTTTGCCAAGGCGCGCATTCTCAAATTCATTCAAAGACGGTCTTTTTATCGGGTTGAGGTTCAAATCCTCGAAGAGCCCGAGATCCTGCCTTCTGACCTCGAAGTAGAAGCGCTGATGCGCAACGTGCGGGACTATTCCGAAAAAATTTTGGCCCTGCGCGGCGAGATGACCGGTGATGTGGGTGCCATCTTGGAAAGCATCGACAGCCCTGGCAAGCTGGCTGATCTGGTGGCCTCCAATCTGCGGTTGAAAATCGAGGAGGCTCAGCAGGTCATTGAGCTCATAGATCCCGTACAGCGGTTGCATAAGGTGCATGACCTGCTCTCCCGCGAAGTGGAACTCTCCACCATGCAGGCTAAAATCCAATCGGATGTCAAAGATGAGATTTCCAAAAGCCAGCGGGACTACTTTTTACGCGAGCAGGTGCGCGCTATCCATAAAGAGCTGGGCGAGCTGGATGAAAAAGGCCAGGAAATCGAGAGCTATCGGGCGCGGATTAAACGGGCCCACATGCCCAAGGAAGCTCTTGATGAAGCCGCCCGTCAATTGCGGCGTTTGGAGCAAATGCATCCCGATGCGGCCGAATCATCGGTGGTGCGCAACTATCTTGACTGGTTGACCGATCTGCCCTGGCAAAAATCCAAAAAGGATATCATCGACATCCAACAAGCTAAAGCCATTTTGGATCGTGATCATTACGGTCTTGAAAAGATAAAGGATCGCATCTTGGAGTACCTGAGCGTCCGCAAACTCAATCCAAACTCCAAAGGTTCGATTCTGTGCTTTGTCGGCCCGCCTGGAGTAGGTAAAACTTCCCTGGGCCAGGCGATTGCCAAAGCCATGCGACGCAAGTTCATCCGTATATCGTTGGGCGGAATTCGTGATGAGGCGGAAATTCGCGGGCACCGGCGAACATATATCGGCGCCATGCCCGGACGAATTTTACAGGGGTTGAAGAGCTGCGGTGCGCGCAACCCCGTTTTCATGATGGATGAGATCGACAAAATCGGTTCCGATTTCCGCGGCGATCCATCATCGGCTCTGCTGGAAGCTTTGGACCCAGAGCAGAACAATGCCTTTTCCGACCACTATTTAAATCTGCCGTTTGACCTTTCACAGGTTATGTTCATCCTCACCGCCAATGTTACCGACACTATCCCTTCAGCCTTGCTTGATCGCATGGAGGTCATTCATCTGTCGGGATATACTGAAGATGAAAAGAAAGACATTGCCTATAACTATCTGCTGCCGCGACAGTTGAGAGAAAATGGCCTCAAGCCCAAGCAGCTCACCGTCAGCCCCAATGCCATGACCGCCATTATCAACGAATACACTTCCGAGGCCGGCTTGCGTAATCTGGAGCGTGAAATTGCCGCATTATGCCGCAAGGTTGCCCGTAAAATCGCGGAAAGTGACAAGGGGCCATTCAATATCACCAGAAGTAATTTGGAAAAATTCCTGGGAGTTCCAAAATTTTTTCCTGAGCTTGATCAGGAGGCTAGTCAGGTCGGACTTTCCACCGGTTTAGCCTGGACTCAGGCCGGCGGCGAAGTACTCTATGTGGAAGCCAGCTTGATCCGGGGCAAGGGGGAGTTAATCATCACCGGGCAAATCGGAGAGGTGATGCAGGAATCAGCGCGAGCGGCGCTGAGCTATACCCGATCTTACCTCGACTCAGAAGGGGTTAAGCCCGCAACATTGGAAAATGTGGATATTCATATTCATGTGCCGGCAGGTGCCATCCCCAAAGATGGACCTTCAGCCGGTATTGCCATGGCGACGGCGCTGGTGTCAGCTATCACTCGAAGGCCGGTGGATAAAGATGTGGCTATGACAGGTGAAATCACTTTGCGTGGTCGGGTGCTGCCAATCGGCGGACTTAAGGAGAAATCTTTAGGTGCACTGCGAGCCGGCATTAAAACCGTCATTATTCCGGCAAAAAATGACAAGGACCTGGTGGAGATTCCATCCGCAATCAAACGTAAGCTCAAATTTGTGGCCGTGAAAAACATGGATGAAGTCTTGAAGCTCGCCTTGCATGCGCCCTTGCGCAGAAGTTCAAAAGGCAACGGCGCCAAGGGCCGATCCAGAGCGGTCAGAAGAGCTTGAGCCGGGCCATGCGAATCCTTGCGGTGGACACCGCCACCGAGGTGTGCGGCGTGGCCCTGCTGATCGATGGACAGATCGCTGTAGAACAAATCATCTCCCAGGGGTTAACTCACACCCGGACTCTGATGATGAGTATCCAATCCCTCCTGATAGAGGCCGGTCTGGATTTGGCGGAGGTAGATGGTTTGGCAGTCAGTAGAGGTCCGGGCAGTTTTACAGGGTTGCGCATCGGGATCAGCACCGTCAAGGGCATAGCGACGGCGACGGGCAAACCCATAGTGGGAATTTCTACCCTGGCAGCCCTGGCCCACCAGGCGCCTGTCACCACCCGTCTGATTTGTCCCATGATCGATGCCCGCCGCGGTGAGGTCTATTGGTCATTATATGAACGCGCAGACGTCGGTTTGGTCAGCTTAAACGCTGAACAGGTTGGCAAGATTGATCAGGTACTACCCAAGTTGAAAGAGCCCTGCCTGCTCATTGGTAATGGCGCACAACGTTACGCGACGGAGATCAAAGCAAAGGCCAGTGATAAGGTCGCGTTCGCCGAAGATGGGTTGAACACCCTGAGGGCTGGAACCCTGGCGACGTTGGCTTTGCCGCAATTTGAGTCAGAATTGTTGGATGACCCGTCCTTGTTTGGGCCAATCTATATTCGTCCATCCGATGCCCAACCAAGTGGTAAAATGGTTTATGAAGGGTAGGATACCAAGTTGCGAAGATGTTTATTGACAACTTCAATGAAAATGGATATTTGCAAAGATCAAAATAAGCTCAAAGTGAAATGCTAATCCTTGCGCGTTCTATCAGGAGGGGGGGCGGTTCTTCAAATGAATCGACAATTGCCCCAACAGCGCTACTGGAGGAAATTACAAATCAGATAGGCGGCTCTGGTGAAATTCTAAAGGAGCAACGATTGGCAAGAGCCTGCCTCATCGTACCAATCCAAAACAGAAATTGAAACCAATCTCCCCTTGATATGACAAGGCAAGGGTGAGGGTTGGTTTTTGATTTAAAGGCGCAAATGCGGCCCTGCGGGGCCGCCCTTATTTTGCTGTAAAAAAGGAGACGACATTGGACAAGGTACCCATTACGCCCCAAGGTTATGAATCTTTGAAAAAAGAGCTGAGCCACTTGATGTCCGTTGAGCGCCCCAATGTGATCAAAGCGATTGAAGAGGCCCGTTCCCATGGCGATCTATCGGAAAACGCAGAGTACGAAGCAGCTAAGGAGCGACAAGCGTTTATTGAGGGGCGTGTCAATGAACTCAAATATAAAATCGGTAATGCCCAAATTATAGATCCGGCGACTTTGCCCAAGGATCGCGCCGTATTTGCTAGCCGGGTTTTATTGTCCAACGTTGATACGGGTGAAGATGTTCGATACCAGTTGGTGGGCCCGGATGAATCCAATGTGAACGAGGGGCGCATTTCGGTCGCATCTCCCTTGGGTAAGGCCATCCTTGGCCGTAAACCAGGTGATGAAATCACACTTGAAGCGCCTGGTGGTAAAAGAGTGTATGAATTGGTGGAAATTCTTTAACGAACATTGCGATCTTTTTTTTACTTTAACGTCGGAGGAGAATGTGGCTCGAATTACTATTGAAGATTGCCTAAAGCGAACCCACAATCGATTCAAGTTGGTCCATATGGCGGCGGCCCGCGTGCGTCAGATCCGGGAAGGCTCCGAGTATCTGGTCAATTCCCCGAAAAATGAGGATATCGTTGTTGCCCTGCGTGAGGTGGCGGCCGGCAAAGTCATGGTCAAACAAAACCCGCCTCAGCTGGAGTAGGCCGCCGCAGGCAGTAAATTGCCAAAATCAAACAGCATATACCGGGCGCTCAACAGGTCGCTGGGAAAAGCACTGCACGCCTATGGCATGATTCAAGACGGTGATCGCATTGCAGTAGGACTCTCTGGCGGCAAGGACAGTTGGGCGCTTTTGTATCTTCTATCCGAACGGCTCACCCGTATACCTGTAAAGTACACGCTTTTCCCGATTCATATTGATCTTGGCTTCGATCGCAGTGCCAGCGACATCATCCGCGAACATGCCCAAAGTATGGGATGGACGGTACGGGTGGAGTATACCGATTTCGGTGTAGTGGCCCATT
Organism: Deltaproteobacteria bacterium; assembly: GCA_021824175.1. Taxonomy (GTDB): domain Bacteria; phylum Desulfobacterota; class Desulfobacteria; order Desulfobacterales; family Desulfosarcinaceae; genus Desulfatitalea. Next base: position 35,896 of record JAKALP010000028.1, on the reverse strand, counting down.
CTGATGTAAACCGAGAAAACCCCTGTTTTTTATGCGCGCGCAGGCGGCGACAACGATTGTTCGAAGTCGCTGATGAACTGGGATGTACGAAGCTGGCGTTGGGCCATAACAAAGACGACCTCATTGAGACCCTCTTTATAAATATCTTCTATGCTGGTGAGCTAAGCACGATGATGCCACGTCAGCCCTTTTTCAACGGGCGATTAACAGTGATCCGGCCGTTGGCCTATGCCAATGAAGAAGATTTGATCCGATTTTCCAGGCAGATGGCTTGGCCCATTGTCACCAACCCATGCCCAAGTGCAGGTCATTCGCGCCGGGGTGAGGTCAAGGAAATCCTGCAGGGTCTTTACCGCGATAATTGTAAGGTTAAAGGTAATATTTTCAATGCGATGCGAAATATAAGATCTGAATATCTGCTGAAATAGGCATCAGGGTCATTGTCCTGGTCATGGACATTCAAGGCGGTCAGTCCATTCCATATTGCGTTATGGCAATTCGACTGCTATCAAAGGGGCGATCGTTTGGTACAGACAATGATCGAAAATAAACCTGGACGGACAAACCACGCATGACTTCTCCAGGGCCATGCGGGAACTGCTGCCCGAACGATCTGGAGGAACCAATTATGAAAGATGTTCAAAGCCAACGCGACAATCGTAATATTCCCATTGATAAAGTGGGGATCAAAAATCTGAGATATCCAGTCACCGTGCGCGACCGCCGGGAAGGGCGCCAGGCCACGGTGGCCTCCATCAACATGTATGTGGATCTGCCCCATGAATACAAGGGCACGCACATGAGTCGTTTCGTGGAGATGCTGCACCTGCTCAGGACTGAAGTCTCGCTCAAACGTTTTGCCGAGCTGTTGGACCAGATGAAGCAGCACCTCAACGCGGCTTCAGCCCACATTGAAATGACCTTCCCCTATTTCATCGAAAAGAAAGCACCTATCAGCGGAGCGCCGGGGCTCATGGATTACACTTGCAGCATCATCGGCATCAGCAATGCTCAAAACGAGGTCGATCTGATTTCCGAGGTCAATGTGCCCATCTGCTCGGTCTGCCCTTGCTCCAAGGAGATCAGCGATGAGGGGGCTCATAATCAGCGCGGCATGGTCAAGCTGAAAACACGGTTCAACCGCTTTATCTGGCTGGAAGATATGATTGAGCTCGTGGAGTCCTGCGCCTCATGTGATGTCTTCTCCGTGCTCAAGCGCGTGGATGAAAAACAGGTTACCGAAAAGAGTTTTGCCAATCCCAAATTCGTGGAAGATATCGTCCGGGATGTGGCCTCCAGGCTCATGCAGGACGAAAATATCACCTGGTTTTCGGTTAGCGCCGAAAATTTTGAATCCATACATAACCACAGCGCCTATGCCCATATCACCAGCGGGCCGTGGCCGGTTCGGGAAACCCCATAAAAAGATTTGAGAATTCTCCCTGCGGAAGAATTCTCAAATCTTTTTACTTCAGTTCTCTCTCTAATGCTTTCATTACACGGTCGGTGGTTTTGCCGGGAGTGTTGAGCATTACGACGAATCGGTAGTAATCGCCATTGACTGATTCCAAATAGCCCACCCGGGTGTGAACATCCTTGAGGGTTCCGGTTTTATACCATTGACGGCCGTTATGACGCAGGAGGTTGGCGTACGGCGCAAACTTCTCCAGCAGCAGCAGCATGGTGCGCGCCGAAACCTGGTTGCCGCGCGAAAGACCCGATCCTTCCACGATCTGACCGGTTTGAATGCCCAAAATTTCATGATAAAAGTGTTGCAACACTTTTACGCCTTTGTCCACAGTGGCCGGCGCGCCCCCGACTTGGGCGCCCATGGTGAGCATCAATTGATTGGCGATGAAATTGTTGGAAAAGGCCATAAGGTTGGCAATCACATCGGTCAGCCGTTGAGGTGATAGATAGTGCTCCAGCAACTGATCCTCACCGTTTTCCAGTGAGCCTAAAACAATCGGCCCTTTAACCAAGATTCCCGCCTTGTTCAGGAAATGGCCGAACAATTCACCCGTATAACGCAAACTCTCATCACGGTCAGCCGCCAAGGTCATGCGCCCGGTAGTCAGTCCGGACGCTTCAATTTTGGGTATGATTGATGGCAGCAGCGGTGTTTGGGGTTCGGCACTGGCCCAGTGGCCATTCTCCTTTTTAAAATACACGGTGTTGAAATTGACGCACAGAGCGCCGTTGGGGGCATCGTAAGGCTCAAATGAGCGTTTGCGGCCGGGGATGTCGATGGGATAGGCAAAATAGCTGTCATCCAATACCAGCGCTCCCACCTCTTTAATTTGTCCTGCCAGTTGCCGGGCAATGGCATCTAAATTCTCCGAAAGTAACAAAGGGTCCCCATATCCTTTAATGATGAGATCGCCCTTGGGGCTGTGAAATATATCGGTTGGATAGCGGTAATCGGCGCCTAGATGGCGCAAGGCTGCCAGAGCGGTCAATACTTTGAGGGTTGATGCTGGCGTGAGCAACTTGTCGCCGTGAATGGACGCCAATATCCGGCCATCTGGTGCGGCTACCACAGCGGCATCCTGGGGGCCGAGAAGGGAAGACAACTTTTTTTCGAGTTGAATCGGAATTTGAGGAGTCTGGATGGAAGCGGCCTGAGCCCATCCAAAAAGTCCAAATAGGAGCACCATCCATGAAAAACACGAAACCCGCCAAACACCCCGCATCCATTTGCCTGTCCGTCGGATTATTTGCTGGGACATTAACCCTCCACGCATGGGAATCAATTTATTAATTATTTTGGTACGATAAGTCATTTCCTGATTCTATGATTCTTTTTTTCAGGGCCATGGTTTTTTTGGCATGGACCGGATTTTTTTTCAAGATTCGCCACTTGATGACCGATACAGAATTAGACCAGCGCTGGTGAATCTGATGATCAATAATGTTTTCCTGGCGCGGTGAATTGCCAGAATAAAAAGGTGATGGCGAATGGAGAACACGTCTGAACGCCGCTTTTCATTGCTCCTGGTGGATGATGAACCCACCATTTTGTCTTCGTTAAAAAGGGTGTTTCGAAACGCGCCCTATGATCTTTGGGCTGCCGAAAGCGGAGCAGCCGCATTGGAGCTGTTGCATCAGACAGTTGTGGATGCGGCCCTGGTGGATCTTAAAATGCCCCAGATGGATGGCATGGAGCTATTGTCCCAAATTCGCGCCAAGTATCCCGCAATAAGGGTCATCATTCTGACTGGTTACGGCGGCGTTCGCGATGCTGTGGCGGCCATCAAGCTGGGCGCGGTTGATTTCCTGGAAAAGCCCTTTGAAGATGAGAGTTTGCGGGCGCGCATCGATCAGCTTCACCAGTTGTGGCTGCTGGAGCGGGAGAACCGGCAACTCAAGGAACAGATGCAGTTCAGTTTTGGATTCGAGCAGTTGATTGGCACCTCCAACGCCATATTAAATTTGAAGCGCATGATATTGCAGGTGGCCCAGTCTGAGGCTTCCATTTTGATTCAAGGCGAAACCGGCACCGGCAAGGAACTTGTGGCTCAGGCCATTCATTTTCATAGTCCGCGCAAGAGTCACCCGTTTGTGCCCGTGGATTGCGCTGGAATCAATGAGACCGTGATGGGCAGCGAGTTATTCGGCCATGTGAAGGGCGCCTTTACTGGCGCCCATGAAAATACGCCGGGTTTAATTCGAGCTGCCGATAAAGGCACCGTCTTTTTGGACGAAGTGGGGGAGCTCTCTATTTCCATGCAGGTTAAACTGCTGCGCGCCATCCAGGAAAAAGAGGTGCGGCCCGTGGGCGCCAGCCGTAGCTATCCAGTCGATGTGCGCTTCCTGGCCGCCACCAACCGCAATTTGGAAGAAGAGGTGGCCCAGGGAAGATTCCGGCAGGATTTGTTCTACCGGCTTAACGTGGTGGTGATGACCGCGCCGCCGCTGCGCGAGCGTTTGGAAGACATCCCGTTACTGATCCGGCATTTTATCCATCAATCCAACAATGGTACAAAACCCGCGCCAAGCATTTCCAAAGATGCACTGGCCTGCTTGATGACCTACGAATGGCCAGGTAATGTACGAGAACTTGAGAATGTGATGCGCCGGGCCGCGGCCATTGGGCAGGGCGAGCAAATACTTCTTCAGGACCTTCCGGAAAACGTTTATACGCCTCCCGGTATGCATAATACTTCCCAGGGCGCTACGCCTGCCATCGCCAATGATTCGTTTGAAGCCTACGAGCAGGCCGCCATCCGCAACGCCTTGAACAAATGCAATAATAACCGTAAAAAAGCGGCGTTGTTGCTAGGCATTGGTGAGGCGACGTTGTATCGGAAGTTGAAGCAGTATAATTTATAGGGATAGTTTAAAGCTGTAAGTTTAAAGTTTTATGTGGCGGTATTCTATCATTTGATTGGTGATGAAGTGACGGAGCGAGCCCACACAAATGGCGCGCTTACGTAGCTTTTATCTTAAATCTTTAACCTTAAATTTTTTTCTTCTATGCCTTGCTATCAATGATCAAGGTCACCGGTCCGTCGTTGACGAGGGCGACTTTCATCATGGCGCGAAACCGGCCCGTGGCCACGGTAATGCCTTGGGCGCGGGCGTTTTCGGCAAAACGAAGATAAAGTGCTTCGGCTTTATCTGGCGGTGCCGCTCCCGCGAAGGAGGGGCGCCGGCCCTTGCGGCCGTCCCCGAGCAAGGTAAATTGCGACACTACCAGCAGGGCGCCACCGGTCTCTAATAGCGAGCGGTTTAACTTGCCGGCCTCATCTTCGAAGATCCGCAGATTGACTACTTTATCCACCAGATAGTCGCCGTCCTTTTCAGTATCCTCCTGGGCCACACCGAGCAGTACCATTACTCCGTGGCCAATAGCGCCCACAACTTCTCCATCCACCGTAACCGAGCTTTCAGTGACGCGTTGAACCACGGCAATCATCGTTTACTCCAATATAAGTTACAAGCCATCTCATAGAATTTTGGGTCATAACATTTTTTTGAGATGGCTTGCAGACGGTTATTCGGTTGATTAACGCTTTTTACTCCACTTGCCCAATGCATCCGCCAATGGATTGTGAAATGGGTGATCGGCCGGCCGCGGTTTACGGCCCGCGGGCTTGCCCGCGAACGAGTTATTTTTCTGCTGGGGAGCTTTCTTCGGTTCGCCATTCCGGACCGAATCCGCAGGTTTGCTTCCCGTGCGCATGGACAAGCTGATGCGTTTGCGCCCCAGGTCTACTTCCAGCACGGTTACGCTTACCTTTTGCTGCACTTTGACTACTTCAGCAGGGTCTTTGACAAAGCGGTCGGCCAATTCGCTCACATGCACCAAGCCATCCTGATGCACGCCGATATCCACAAAGGCGCCAAATTTGGTGACATTGGTGACAATGCCGGGCAATTTCATGCCCGGTTGCAGATCCTTCATTTCAGTGGCCTGGCCGAATGAGAATACTTCAAACGTTTTGCGAGGGTCCCGACCCGGTTTGGCCAATTCCGCCATGATATCGTTGAGGGTAGGCAAGCCCACCTTGTCGGTGACATATTTTTTAATATCGATGCGCCGGCGCAATTCGGCGCTCTGAATCAAATCCTGTACCGTACAGCCCAAATCCGCGGCCATGGCGTCCACGATGGCGTAGCTTTCGGGGTGCACGGCGCTTGCGTCCAATGGGTTGTCACCATTGGAAATGCGCAGGAAGCCGGCGGCCTGTTCAAAGGCCTTGGGCCCCAGGCGAGGGACGTCCCTGATTTTGCTCCGATTGGCAAACGGGCCGTTGGCGTCGCGATGAGCCACAATGTTGCGGGCCAGTTGCGGGCCCAGCCCGGAGACATAAGTCAGCAGTTGAGAGCTGGCGCGGTTAAGATCCACCCCCACGGCATTGACGCAACTGATGACCATGTCGTCCAGGGCGGCTTTTAAAGCTCCCTGGTCCACATCATGCTGGTATTGGCCCACTCCGATGGACTTAGGGTCGATCTTGACCAGTTCGGCCAGGGGGTCCATCAGCCTGCGGCCAATGGAGACCGAGCCGCGTACGGTGACATCATGATCGGGAAATTCTTGACGGGCCACTTCCGAGGCGGAATACACTGATGCGCCGCTCTCGTTGACCATCAGGATCACCACCCCTTCGCTCAAACCCAATCCCCGGACAAAGGTTTCGGTTTCGCGCCCGGCGGTGCCGTTGCCGATGGCTACGGCTTCAATTTTGTACTGCTCCACTAACTGGCGCACGGTTTCAGCCGCTTGGCGGGCCTGCCCCTCGCCGGTGTGGGGAAAGATGGCGGTGTGATGTAGCAGTTTGCCTTGGGCATCCAGGCAAACCACCTTGCACCCGGTGCGAAATCCGGGATCAATACCCATGACCCGTTTGGCTCCTAAAGGCGAGGCCAGTAGCAGCTCGCGCAGGTTGTCGGCAAATACGCGGATGGCTTCAGCGTCGGCGCGCTCCTTGAGGCTCAGGCGCAATTCGGTCTCCAGCGAACGCGATAACAAGCGTTTATAACAATCCTGAGCGGCCAGTTTTACCTGCGCGCTGTCAGCGCCTGGGCCTTTGACAAATAGGCCTTCCAGTATTTCCAGGGCTTCGGCTTCCGGCGGCAAGATGGTCAGGTTCAATATCTCTTCACGCTCACCCCGGCGCATGGCCAGCATGCGATGGGAGGGGACGGTGGCCGACGGCTCCTGCCAGTCGAAATAATCCTTGAATTTGGCGCCCTCGGTCTCCTTGCCCTCGATCACTTTGCTTTGAATAACGGCCTTCTCGGTAAAATAAGCTCGCAAGCGTGCACGGGCTTTTTCATCCTCGTTGATCATCTCCGCCAAAATATGACGCGCACCCTCCAATGCCTCTTCCACCGAGGCCACCCCCTTTTCAGCGTCCACATACGGCTGCGCCGCAGACTGGGGGTCCACACCCTCCTGGGCCATCAAAATGAGTGCCAGTGGTTCCAGACCTTTTTCCTTGGCGATCGTGGCTTTGGTACGGCGTTTGGGCCGGTAGGGGAGGTAGATATCTTCAAGCACGGTCATGGTTTCGGCTGCCAGAACTTTGGCCTTGAGCTCATCGTTGAGGTGGCCGTGTTTTTCAAGGCTCTCCAGAATGGCCGCCTTGCGGGCGTCCAATTCGGCCAGCTGGCTTAAACGGTCACGGATGGCCGTAATCTGGACTTCGTCCAGGCTGCCGGTGGCCTCCTTGCGGTAGCGGGCGATAAATGGAACCGTGGCGTCTTCGGCCAAAAGAGCGGCTACGGCCTCAATTTGTTGGGGTAAAATACCCAGCTCGATGCTGATGGTGCCAATGTGCTGGCTATTCATTAGGCTTCTCCTGATAATTCATGGGTTGTGGCGGTAAGGGGGCGGTCGAAGGGATGCATGTGCGATCCAGGCGCTCCGTCAGATTGAAAAGTGCACCGTGCTATAAGCGCTGGCCAGGGCAGTTGTCAAGGGGGATGGTGGGGCCGGAATTTAAGGAATATGGTATTTTCTATCAACAGTACTGGGCGGGAATCTGCTGCTTCAAGTAATGTGTTCAAGATAGCTTTCACGATGGACGCTATCAATGAAAGCGAATTTGGGAAACAACGGCCATCAAGCATTAAAAAAAATTTGATGACAATATGTTAAATTAATATTGGAGGTTATCGCGGCAGGATGAATGTGGCCCTCACGCCCTGGGGCGCGATGTTCTCCAGGTGGATTGTGCCTTGATGGAGTTGGGCCACCTCCCGAACCAGATTGAGGCCCAATCCGGTGGATTTTTTACCGCTGTCGGGTCGTTGCAGGGAGTAGAATTTATCGAAGATCTTTTCAATGGCATAATCGGGTATGCTGGCACCATTATCTTCCACCTTAAACAGGATGTGATGATCCTCATTTCTGGCAGATAGTGTGATCACCCCTTCGCGCTCGCAGAAGTCAATGGCGTTCTGTACCAAGTTGGCCAGGGCCTGGTGCAGTAAAAAGGGATCACCATATACTTCCATCTGGGAATCGATGTCCGTGGCTACGGCGATTTTTTTGGCGATCAGCATGGGCGCTTTGCTCTCCAACACAGTTTTGCTCAAGGCCTGTAAATTGACTGGCTTGCGGGTGGGCAATTGCTTCTTGAATTCGAGGCTGGCCAGTTCTAACATGCAATCCACGATTACCTGAATGCGATCGGCTTCCGCGCGGATATTGGCCAGAAAGCGTTGTTTGTTGGCGGCGGGCATATCCTCTTCCAAGAGTTCAGCTGCCCCTCGAATGGCCGATAAGGGGCTTTTGACTTCATGGGTCAACTTCTGAACGTACTGCTCCACATAGGCTTTGCCCTCCAGGCGCTCTTGCATGCGTTGCAGAGCCCGGCCCAGTCCACCAATTTCAGTGCGATCCAGTTTTGGGAAAACCGGGCGTTGACCGGCGCGGATGGCATCGGCGTAGGCGGTCAGGCGTCGGATGGGGCTGGCAATCCACAGGGCCGCCAGGTAGCTCAGGGCCACGGCTGCAACCGCGGCCGTGGCCGTAACCGCCAGGAATTTGGGTTTGGCCGCTTTCAGAAAGTGATTGATATTGGTGGTGGGTTTGGCCACGGTGAGCACACCGGCCATTTGGCCGTGGACCATGACCGGCGCGGCCACATACAGTACGGAGCTGGTGGGGTCCTTCGGGTTATCCAAAGAAGTGCGCGCCCCGTACCGACCTTCGAGAGCCAGGGCCACATCCCGCCAATGGGTGTAGTTTTGACCGGTTTGATCAGGGTGCTTGGAATGAAAGAGGATCGTGCCTTTGGTATCCGTCAAGTAAACTTGAAGATCCACCCGCTGTTTATTCAAGCTGTAGATTTGGCTGTCCAGTTGCCGCGCATACACTCGTTCAAAAATGCTTTGGAGTTCTTCTATGTGAAAAGTGCCCGCGGCCATCTGGCCTCCCACTATCTCGGCCAAAATGTTGGCATGGTCGGCCAAAGGGTCTTCCACGCCTTCCAGATATCGCATGCGGGCATTATTCATCACCCAACTGATAGGGTAGGCAAAACAAAGCAAAAAGATGACGAGAGAGCAGAAGAATATGCGCAGTCCCAGTTTCATAAATTTTCCCTCAGCGCGTAGCCCGTGCCGCGGTGGGTGACGATGGGGTCAGGATCAGCTTTGATGGCTTTGAGTTTGGCGCGAATGTTTTTGATATGGGCATCGACGGTGCGGTCCATGCTGGCTTCGGGCGATTCCCAGACCATTTGCATGATCTGCTCGCGGGTGAAGACATGGCCGGGGTGGCGGATAAAAGTGGATAAAATGTCATATTCATAGCGGCTCAAATCCAGCGGTACATTGCAATAGCGGATTTGGCGTTTGTCGGAGTTGACTTCAAATGCCTGAGTTTTGGCGCATGACGGTTGGGCGCCATTTTGGCCGCGGCGCAGCACGGCCTTAACCCGCGCGGCGAGTTCCCTCGGACTAAAGGGTTTGACCACATAATCATCGCCGCCGATCTCCAGGCCCACCACCCGGTCGATTTCTTCACCCCGGGCCGTGAGGAAGATGATGGGCACCGAAGTACTTTGACGGATACGCTTGCATACTTCAAACCCGTTGATATCCGGCAAACCTACATCGAGGACGATTAAGTCGATTCTCTCGCGGGCAATGCGCTCCAAGGCCGGCGCGCCGGCATTCACTACCACCGGTTCACAGCCATCGGTTTCCAGAGCATACTGTATTGTATCGGCAATGGCCGGCTCATCTTCCACAATTAGAATTCTGGGGCGCATGGAATTCCTTTCTTATTATCTTCGTACCGGCAGCAAAGATTGCCCACAGCAGGGCGCTGATCCCGATCACCATCAGGCAATATTCCATTGCCGGCCATTCATGGCTGCGATAGAGCTGGTGAACCACCGGCACCGCCACGGCACCGGCAATATACCATGCCCATGGCAGCAAGAGGTGGTTGAGGCTTCCGGTGCCGCGACTGCTGTTCAATATTATGCGGTGCAGCACCGCATAATACAAGCCCAAACCAGTGAAATAGACCCCAATGCCGGTAGCACAGTGCAGCCGCTCGGGCGTCAGCCAGCCCCAACCAGCCTGGTGCTCGTAAAGGACGATGGTCAAAATGATACGCAGGGCATTCACTACCACGCTCAGTCCATACGCGCCGGCCAATGCACCGAAGAGCCAGACAGCTTGGCGCCCAAGGGTGCTCAGATGGCGCATAAAAGCAAAGATGCTCAATCCATAGGCCATGATAAAGAAGTTGATTCCGGCGCAGGCCGGGGCAATGGTGATGAAGTAGTCGGAACGCACGAAGCCCACACCAGGTTGCCAGCTGTAGGCTGATCCATCCCAACCCTCTACCAGCCAGGCCACGGGCCGCAGCATCCATAGGAGCTGGTCAGCGGAAGCTGTGCTGTAATGCTGCTTTAAAGCGAACATCATACAGGCCGCCAGTAGATAAAACACTAGTTGTATGCTTTTCTGGACTCGCGCCTGCGTGGGAGTGACGGTCCGCGGATTTTTCACGAAGCCGTCCTTATTGAAGAGATCCCTGCATCCACATTTTGATAGCCGTCCCACCACCAATCCCTCCCCCAGTGAACCATTAACCGATGAACCGGACACCCAATCAACCAATAAACCAATCAACCAACCCCTCACCGATTCGACCGCCGCCGCACCCATGAGGCCAGTGCCCCCAGGCAGAGCAGAGCTCCCATGAACACCAAGCCAGGCTCAGGAACATTATGCCCGCCACCCACCGCTAAATTGGACACCCCTTTGGGCAACGGTGAAGGATGGTTGACATCATCGCCCGCGCCGTCGGGATTGCGCACGGTTTCGTCCACAGCCACAAAGGCGGTATGGGGCGTCAGCAAATGATAGGTCAATCCAAGGGAGACCACTTCAGCACGGGTGGCTTCAGCCTCGCCGTCTGGATTGAAATCGGTTAAGCGCGACAGCCGGGTGCGAGCCCACAAATAGGGTAGGGCGCTATTGCTTTCCAGCGGTGTGAGATGGGCCAGATCTAATACCTGACTATAGCTGCCTTGGCCGCTGACGCCGCTCAGGTGGATGCGGCCGTTGGCCTGGCCACGCCACTTACCGCAAACCATGATGGGCCGCTGGGCAAATAGATCAGGCACCTGCCGCGGTTCAAGGTCGTAGACATCCCAGTCCTCATATTGAATCGTGATCCCGCTGAGAACAGGCGCTTCGATGTATTTTTTGAAACGTTCGGCCACGGCGGGCGCCTCGGCCGGGTTGGTCACCACAAAGGGCTCGCCCTGACCTACATGAGCCAGACCCTCGATGAGCAGACGGTTCACGCTATTGCCGATACCAAAGGCAAAGAAATTGGTGTTGCTCAGGTTTTGGTCGATCAGAGCAAAAACCTCTTGTTCCACATCGATATATCCATCGGTCACCACCACCATGCTGCGGGCCATGCCGTTGGCGCGCGGTAATCGCAGCGCCGTGGCCAGGGCATTGCGCAGTTCGGTACCGCCGCCACCCTGCTGCCGGTCGATCAGAGCAATGGCCTGGGCCAGGTGGTTGTCATCGGCCGGAAAGGATTGGGGCGCCAACACCCGGGCACTGCCCGCGAAGAGCACCACATTGAAGCGGTCCACCGGCCGCAGGCTGCCGATTAAATCCCGCAGCAAAGCTTTGGACACATCCAGCGGGAATCCATTCATGGAACCGGAGACATCCACCACGAAGATATATTCCCGGGCCACAATTGCTTGCGGGGAGATTCGTTTCGGCGGCTGAAGCATCATCAGGAAGAAATTCTCCTTTTCTCCTTTAAAGAGCATCAAACCGGATTGAATCTCTTCGTCGGCCAGGCGATAGCGAAGAATATAATCCCGGTTGCCGCCATCGGTTTCCGTGGCTGCCAGTTGCACCGTGGCCTGTGCTCCATCTTGCCAGGTGATATCGGTTTTGTGGGAAGGGCACGCCATATCTGAAATATTGAGGCCGGCGGCAATTTGAACATCGATATCAAATGTAGTGACTGGCGGCATTCCTTCTTTTAGATAGGGATTTTTCAACCATTGTTGCTGATCTCCAGCGCCAGCTTCGGGCACGGTGGAATAACGCGGCCCCACCACCGTGGGGTAGACAAATTCATAGATGCCGTCGGTGGGCACCAGCAGTTCGGTGTAGTCCAGTTCGATACGGATCGTATCTCCCGGTAGTATATTGGCCACTTGCATGGTGAAGACATTAGCCCGTTCCTCGGTCAGCAAAGAGGCGCTTTTGCCCTCCTTTTTGGCGGTTTCAAAAGTTTGCTTGGCAGCCTGGCGTTCTTGAATTTTGGCCACCACCACCTGCTCTCCTACTTGCATGCGCATGCCGTGCACGGCCGCGCGCGTCGAGGCAGGAAAGACATAGCGGGCATGGATCGGCCGCGTCCCTTCATTGGCATACTGCTGCATCACTTTGATCTGGGCGATGCTTGCATTGATTTTGACCTCCACCTGGGTGGATTTCAGCGGCAGCTGATCTACGCCTTCTTCACCATTTTCGATGAAGAAATAGGGCGACAAAGTTTTATCTTTGCCTTCTGCCTGGGACGCCTGGGGCAGACAAAGAACAATGAAGAAGCAGACGGTTAAGCAAAAGACAGCACGCAAGTCATTACGCATCATGGGGGCCTCTCTTTTTAAGGGTTGTCAAAAATAACCAACAGCATTGATCTGGTGCCGTTATGACATCCCATGATGAATCGAAAATGAAAGCTGTATGAAAAGGTCTTGAAAAAATGCGCGATGGCAGCGTGGCCTGATTTATCGGAAAATGGGCCAAATGGATTCTACGCGGATAGTTTGCTCTTAAATTTTCGATATAAACCGCGGAATTGGTCGTAGGACAAGCCAAGCTGGCGCGCTGCTTTTTGCTGATTGAAGCGGCAGGCGGTTAGGGCATTTTTCAAATGTCGGATCTTTAATTCGTCGATGGCTTCTTCCATGGGAAGTTCCAGCAGGTCGGCCGTGGAAGAAGATTGGCCGGTTGGGCGTGCGATCCCGTTAGAGCTGGGCAGCGTCAATCGTAATGGCTGTTCGCCAAACGGGTGAAAGTCAATTTCATGAATAATTTCATGGTCGGTCCGATAGACAGATCGTTCAACCAGGTTTTTCAGTTCGCGGATATTGCCGGGCCAAGAATAGGATTCTAAAGCCGCCTTGGCTTCAGCGCTGAAGCGCGGAGCAGTGGAGCGGCCGATTTCCAGGGCCATACAGCCCGCAAAATGGTTGGCCAGCAACATGATATCCTCGCGCCGCTCCCGCAAGGGAGGCAGGAATAACACTTCAAAGGAAAGTCGGTCGAGCAGGTCCTGCTTAAAACGGCCTTCGGCTGCCAATGCGGGCAAATCCTCGTTGGTGGCGGCGATAATGCGGACATCGACTTCAATGCATTCAGTGCTGCCGACCCTTTCAAAGGTTCCGTATTCAACCACGCGCAGGATCTTGGCCTGAGCTTCCAAGGGAATGGCGCCGATTTCATCTAAAAACAGGGTACCGCGGTCAGCCGCTTCAAAGCGGCCTCTGCGGCGAGAATCCGCACCAGTAAAGGCCCCCTTTTCATGTCCAAATAACTCCGTTTCGATCAGTGCGGGATTAAGAGCGGCGCAATTGAGCGTTACCAGCGGTCCTTGCCAGCGTTTGGAAAGAAAATGGACTCTTGCCGCCGCCAACTCCTTGCCGGTACCACGCTCTCCCAGGATCAGAACCGGCCGGTCCACCGGTGCCACTCGCGAAAGACGTTGTTGAAATTCCAGGAACCGTTCTGATTGTCCCAGTGCTTCGGGTAATTGGAAAGATTGCCCCCCAAACGGGGTAGTGGTGTCGGGTATCATGGTTTATTCCGCCAATATTTGGCATGATTTTAAATTTTTGGTTTATAGTACCATTTATTTAAGTGGTGCGTCAAATTTAAATATTTATACAATTCATTGAAATATATGGTGATTCGTATGGTAAGGGTGAAGTGGCATCTTAAATGCTCTTCTAAATGTTGAAAAACTCAAATGGAGGGCATGAACAATGGGAATTTTTACGCGTTTCAGAGATATTGTCAGTTCCAACATCAACGCCATGTTGGACAAAGCGGAGAACCCGGAGAAGTTGATTAAGCTCATCATCCGTGAAATGGAGGATACCCTAGTAGAACTCAAAGCTTCCTGCGCCGGCGTGATGGCCAATTGCAAACAAGTTCAACGCCAGTTACTTCAAGCCGAAGCGCTGACCAAGCAGTGGCACGAAAGAGCTTCACTGGCCGTAAAAAAGGAGAGGGACGGATTGGCCCGCGAAGCTTTGTTGGAAAAACGGCATGCCCTTGATCGCTGCGCCGCGTTGCGCAAGGAGTATGATGAGCACGAGGCCCTAGTCGCACAGTATCAGGAGGATATCCAGCAGCTGCAGGACAAACTCGATGCGGCCCGTAACAAACAACGGATGCTGGTGCAACGCCAGGCACGGGCCAGCGCTAAGCTGAAAAGCCAAGAGGAGATCCGGCGCATTGAAAGCAATGATGCCATTATGCGATTCGAGGAACTTGAGAATCGGATTGAGCGCATGGAGGTTGAGGCGGATTTTGCCGCTCTGCCACGCAAATCAAAGCTGGAGAATGAGTTTGAAAGCTTGCGAATGGATGATGAACTCGAACAAGAATTGTTAGCTTTGAAATCTTCTTTGGAGAAAAGCGAAATCAAGCCAGGGGAAGTATAAGAACCGTTGGATCGACACGAATCGCGAGACCGATAAATGCGATGTCAGGGAATTAATCGTGTGCCGAAGATAAGTCTTTGGTTGGCGTTTGGTCGCCGCCCGCTTGGGGAGAACATTGCCAATTGACACCCATTTGCTTTTAAAATATGTTGCTGGCATTCAAGTTGAACAACCACACATTCCGATATATCGAAATCAAAAACAGGCCATCATCGTCGCGCGGAAGGGTATGCCATGGCTGAATTTTTTAGCAAATTCAACGGGGTGGAAATCTTCTTCCTGATTTGTGCCGTTGTAGGCGGACTTTTTGTGCTGGTCCGGTTTGTCATGATGCTGATTGGTATTGATCACGGCGCGCATGGCGACTTCAGCGGTGCCGGTCACGATTTCGACGGCCACCATGCGGACTCGGACGTAGGCTTTAAACTGCTTTCGCTGCAAGGAATCACTTCCTTTTTACTGATGTTCGGTCTTGTCGGTATGGCGCTTTATAGTCAGAGCCGAACCGGTATCGTTATCTCCATGTTAGGCGCGGTGGCAGCGGGTATGGCTTCGGTCTGGATTATCGCCAAGATGTTCAAGCTGGTGATCAAGCTGCAATCGAGCGGAACCATCCATATCGATAGTACGGTCGGTGCCAAAGGTGAAGTCTACTTGACGATCCCGGAAAACGGGCGCGGCCGAGTGCTGATTAGTGTCCACAACAGTCTGCGGGAATATGATGCCATGGCCCATGATAATCGGAAAATCGCCACCGGTGTGCCGGTCCGGGTGGTGTGGGTGGATGGCAATGTACTAGTGGTGGAACCAATTTAATCGTCCGTCGAATTCTTTCTTAAAATTACATGGGAAGGGATGACTTTATGCAAGCTCTTGGTCTTGGGTACTGGGTGTTTGTGATTATCGCTTTTGTGATTCTAATCGTCATGACGCTGGTCTTTCTCGCATCGAGATACAAGCGATGCCCATCGGATAAGATTCTGGTCGTCTACGGCAAAGTCAGCGGCGGTCAATCCGCCAATTGTATTCATGGCGGCGGCGCCTTGATCTGGCCTTTGATCCAAGATTACTCTTATATGGATCTGACGCCCATGACCATCAGCATTCCGCTGCAAAATGCGCTCTCTCAGCAGAATATCCGCATCAATGTACCCAGCACATTTACGGTGGGTATCAGCACCGAACCCGGCGTCATGAACAACGCGGCTGAAAGGTTGCTTAATCTTCCTCAGCAAGAAATCGAGGAGATGGCCAAAGAAATTATCTTTGGACAACTAAGACTAACCGTTGCTTCCTTGACCATCGAGCAGATCAACCAGGACCGGGAAAGCTTTTTGGTTGAGATTCGCAAGAATGTCGCCCCGGAGCTTAACAAGATCGGCCTTTATCTGATCAACGTAAACATCACGGATATCACCGATTCATCGGACTACATTGAAAGCATCGGCAAAAAAGCGGCTGCCGAAGCAATCAACCAAGCCAAGATTGACGTGGCGGAACAGGAAAAACATGGGGCCATCGGCCAGGCCCAGGCTACCAAAGAAAAAGATGTCCGCGTGGCCGAGAATGTGGCCGAGGCCGAGAAAGGCAAGAAGAAAGCCGAGGCCGACCGCCGGGTATTTGTCCAGCAACAGGAGACCATGGCAACTATCGGCGAGGCGGATGCGGATAAAGAAAAAGAGATCAAAGTCGCAGAAAAGCTGGCCGAAGCAGAAAAGGGCCGCAAACGCGCCGAAGCGGACAAGCGCATTTATGTGCAGCAGCAAGAAGCCCAGGCTATTTCCGGTGAGAATACGGCCAAGGCAGATATCGCCAATTCCGAAGCGGAATTGGATATCAAGAAAGCCGATGCCAAACGCCGCGGTGAAGTGGCCAAGCGCGATGCCATGGTGGAGATTCAGAAGGCCCAATACCGTTCGGAGCTGGAACGATTGAATGCCGAAGATATCGTCAGAAAAGAAATTCAAAAGAAAGAAATCGAAATCGCGGCCGAAGCCGAAGCCGAAAAGATCCGGCGCGAAGCAAAAGGCACGGCTGATGCCACTCTGCTCAAATATGAAGCCGAAGCGCGCGGTTTGCGCCAAGTGCTTGAAAGCAAGGCCGCCGGCTACGCCGAATTGGTAAAGAGCTGCGCGGGAGACGCCAAGGCCGCCGCCACGTTGTTGATGATCGAAAAAATCGAGCAGTTGGTTACCATGCAAGTGGAGGCGGTCAAGAACCTCAAGATCGACAAAATTACGGTTTGGGACTCGGGCTCGGGTGGCGACGGCAAGAACGGTACTACAACCGCTAACTTTCTTTCCGGTTTTGTTAAAAGCCTGCCCCCGCTGCATGACATCGCCGAAATGGCGGGGCTGGATCTTCCAAAGTATCTCGGACGCATGGGGGCGGCTGAATCAACCGGTGGACCAGCGACCGACGAGAAGCAAAAACCCAGTGTAGAAGTAAAGAAAAGTCAAGCATGACGCAGCTAATCGCGCCAGAAAATCGCATGACGGAGTTTGGAAGATTTCCGGGAAGGGCGCTAATATATCATTTTAAGCTCGATTCCTTCAATCCCGACCAATGGTGTCAATGGCCGCAAAGCGCGGTTCATGCAGGGGGATGAGTATGTCGGCCATGGCTTTGAGCTTCATAAGAATATCGTAGGACTCATAGGCATTGACGTGGGTTCCCGGCGGGATTACCTCCATCTCCATGGCCGTGATCTCCTTGGGCGGGAAATAGTTCTGATCGATGGTGCAACAACCTGTGATAATGGCCTTGCCCTTGGGTGTGGTTACTGCCACGGATAGGCCGCCTGGGGTGTGGGCCGGAGTATGGATCAGCTCGATGCCCGGCAGAATGGGGCCATCCTTCGTAACCACGTGAATCTGAGCGTTTTCTTCCACTTCGCTGATATAATCTTCCAAATAGCGAAAATCCAAGGGATGGGGGTTATGGATTTGGGTTAGCTCCCTTTCGTGCACGTAGATCTTGGCGCGGGTGCACTTGTAGTCGTTTTCGCAATGGTCGTTATGCAGGTGGGTGTGGATAACCACTTCGATATCTTCCGGCTTCAACCCCCAACGGTCCAATCCCTGCTCAAAGGTATAGATCTTCCCGCCGATGGCCGCCTCGCGATCCGCGGACCGGATGGGATTCATCTCGCCGGTGTCCACGAGCACGGTGCGCTCCCCACCTTCCAGATACCAGCAGTAAATGGGGATTGTGTAAGGTTTGCCCTGGCCGTATTGATAGGTCATCATGGATTGGTCAAAGAGCTTGGTGCCTACCACGATGGGATGAATAGTATATTGCGGCATGGTACTACCTTTCATGCACCTCTCAATTCGATTCTTTTCCATAGCACGGCCGGTTGAGAAGTGCAAAGACCTGGCCGGCGCAGCCGGCCCCCGGTCGTTTTGCAATTGATTAATAGCTCCCCAATACCTTTAAAAATTCAGTTTTCTCTTTGAGCCGCGCCATCGGTTCTTTGATGGATGGCATCTGAATGTCGGCTTCAATATCCGCGTAGAACATGTATTGCCAAGGCTGCCCGTGGATGGGGCGAGATTCGAGTTTTACCAGGTTGATTTGGCTGTCGGCGAAGATCTTCATTACGTCGAATAGGGCCCCCGGCTGATTTTTTGTGGAGAATACTACGGAAGATTTCTTCTTGGGGCGACCGGTAAGCGGCTGTTTGCCGATAATCCCAAAACGAGTGAAATTGCGTGGATTGGTTTCGATGCTTTCCGCGATAACCTGCATCCCGTAGTATTGGGCCGCTTCGCGACTGCCGATGGCGGCATTCCCTCTAGTGGGCAAATCATTGAGTTGGCGTACGGCGCTGGCCGTTGCATGGACAGTATTGATCTGCCAATGGGGCTGCTGGTCGAGGAATGCCCTGCACTGTTGGATCGCGGCTTCACTCGACCAAACTTGTCGGATATCTTCCAGACGTGTACCCGGCACTGAGATCAAGTGGTGGATGATGCGTAGATAAAGTTCTCCAACAATACTGAGATTGTACTCCAGCAGCAGGTCATAATTTTCATGAATGCTGCCGGTTAAAGAATTTTCCAACGGTATGACGCCGTATTGGACTTCATCGTTTTCTACGGCATCAAAGATGGCGCGAAATGAGGTTTTAGAGATCATCTGGGCGTCGCTGCCCAAATATTGAATGGTGGCCAAATGGCTGAAGCTGCCGGGGTGACCCAGGTGAGCCGCCATGGCGGCCGAACCGGTGGTAGGGTGCTTTTGACGGCCGGCTTTTTCAATATAATCGTAATCCAATTGTTTGCCCACCACCGGTGCGATGACATAGATGTCCCGGGCCAACTGGCCGAACTGCTGGGGATAGAGACTCTGGGGGCCATCGGACAGGGCCTTGTCTGGATCGTGGTGTACTTCCACCATCAATCCATCCGCGCCGGCGGCAATGGCGGCCCGGGCCATGGGAGCCACCTTTTCACGGATGCCGGTAGCATGGCTGGGATCGACCACAATCGGCAGATGGGTCAGATTGCGCAAGACCGGAATGGCCGATAGGTCCAGCGTGTTACGGGTATAGGGCTCATAAGTGCGGATACCTCGCTCGCATAGCACCACCTGGTCGTTGCCTTCGGATAAAATGTATTCCGCGGACATGAGCCATTCCTCAATAGTGGAGGCCAGACCCCGTTTGAGCAAGACCGGCTTGCCCAGACGGCCCACGGTCTTCAAAAGCTCGAAATTTTGCATATTGCGCGCCCCTACCTGGACCATATCCACATATCGATCCATCAGATCGGCCTGACTGACCGACGTTATCTCGGTGACCACCGGCAGGCCGGTTTCCTGACGCACCTGGGCCAGGATTTTAAGGCCTTCTTCTTCCAAGCCCTGGAAGGAGTAGGGCGATGTGCGCGGTTTAAATGCGCCGCCCCGGAAGAGCACGGCGCCGTAACGTTTTACTTCGCGGGCAATGGTCATGGCCTGGTCCAAGCTCTCAATGGCGCAGGGGCCGGCGATGAGCACGATGCGTTGGCCGCCGATGGTGATAGGGCCGACTTTGACTTCAGAGTTGTGTGGGTGCCACTGGCGGCCCACCAGTTTGAATTTGCCGGTCAAGGGAACCACTTCGGCCACGCCATCCATGGCCGCCACGGCTTTGGAGTCAAGATCGCCGCGGCCGATGGCCACAATCGCGCTCTGGCCGGTGCCATTAATCTCGCGCACCACACACCCTTTTTGGTACAGTTCGGCCATGATGCGCTGCTTCACTTCTTCATCCAGATCCTTTTTCAAAACGATAATCATGGTACTCTCCTTTCTTTGAAAACCGCCTCCTCTTAAATGCAATGGCCCCGCGAAGGGTTCCCTTCTCCGCGAGGCCATTTAAACACAAAACCCCGGGTGAAGGTTTATCTCCACCCGGGGTTGTCAGCTATTGGAAGGCGCTAATCCACCGGATGGATGCTCCTAAAGCTAAAAAACCAGAAGCATCCGTCAAATAAAGTGGTGGTCTTGAATATTTGGTTCATGGCTCTTCTTAACTCGTTCATGCTGAATTCGGCTGATTTCTACAATAGGTATTCAATGCAAGTCAAGCATTTGCCACACCCTAATATTGATTTATTATTGCATCCACGAGCTTGATGGCATTAAATCGACGCGCGGTTAAGGCGATCCTATGGCGATGTCATTTGTTTCACTTACGCAGGCTGCATCCCAAGCAATTGAGATATTTATCAAAAATTTTGGGGTGGCCAAGGCTGTTCGCATTGAGATCCAATCCAGCGGTTGTTGTGATTCATCGCTGGGGCTCCGACTCGACGCGGCCCGGGACTCGGACCTGGTTCAGGAGTCCAATGGCATCGAATTTATCATGGACCGTGAGCTCTTAGGGTTGGTTGGCGATGTGAATATCGATTATCGTTTTGGGAATGGCCAAGCAGGATTTGTGATGACCTCGCGCAAGCCCCTAAATGAGTGGCAAGGATTCGGAATTAGCACGATTCGGATTTGAAAGGTCCTCAATGAAATTACATCGGGTGGTGATTGTCGGCGGCGGGGTGGGTGGTCTGGAACTGGCAATTCGATTGGGAAGAAAAGCGTCAAAAAAAAAGACATTCTCGGTCTTGCTGATCGATCGCAATATGACCCATTTGTGGAAACCTTTGCTTCATGAAGTGGCAGCCGGCACTTTGGATTCGCATGAAGAAGCGGTTGACTACCTTGCATTGGCGCGGCGAAATGGTTTTCAGTTCCGGCCGGGAAAGGTGATCGGACTGCAGCGTACCCCAAAGACCATTCGCCTATCTGCGGTGGTGGATGCTAAAGGGGGGACGGTGTTGCCCGCCGAAGACATCGCTTATGATACCCTCGTGCTGGCGTTGGGGAGCGAAAGCAATGACTATGGCATACCAGGTGTTAAGGAGCATTGCTTTTTCCTGGATGGCCGGGAACAAGCCGATCAATTCCATGCCATGCTGCTTAATAAGTTCATGCAGCTATTATACACCATTGCGCCATCCAGCCATCAAAGGCCGACCCTCCGGGTAGCCATTGTCGGCGCGGGCGCCACCGGTGTTGAGCTGGCCGCGGAGCTTCACAACGTCGCTTCCCGAATCAAAGGCTTTGGTTTGGAGCCTTATGGTGAATACGAGCCGGTGCACATTACCCTGATCGAAGCCGCTCCTCGGATTTTGGCGGCTTTGCCCGCAAAATTGGCCACAGCGGCTGAAAAGCAGTTGAAGAAGATCAATATCGAAATGCTGACCTCCAGCAAGGTCCAAACAATCACTGCTGAAGGGGTCTTACTCTCTGATGGAAGATTGGTCCCCGCTCATCTCAAGGTGTGGGCCGCGGGTATCAAGGCGCCGGATTTCTTCGGCCAACTCGAAGGATTGGAAGTCAATCGTCTCAACCAATTACAGGTGCGGCAAAATCTTTGTACTACCAAAGATCCCGATATTTTTGCCATTGGCGACTGCGCCAGCTGTCCCCAACCCAATAGTGACCTGCCCGTGCCGCCGCGCGCCCAGAGCGCCCATCAGCAGGCCGCGGTTCTGGCCCAAAGCATTGTGCGACGTATTGACGGTGGCACACCTGTGGATTATGTGTATAAAGACTACGGTTCTTTGGTGTCGTTAAGCCGATCCTTTGTAGGTAATCTGATGGGCAACCTCACCGGTAGTCATTTCATTGAAGGTTGGTTGGCGCGGGTGATATATTTGTCACTTTATCGCTCTCATCAATGGGTTTTACATGGCTCCTATCGCACGCTGATTCTGATGCTGATGGACACTTTAGCGCGGCGTGTCAAACCGCGTTTGAAATTGCACTGAAATCGCGTTCACGACGACAATAGAAAGTGTCTATTAGCGAGTTCTGGTTCGTCGTCGCCCCTCCTGAATTGAAGTGCTGATTGTTTCGTTGCAAACCTTCCCCGGTATGGGTGGTGGATTAGTGATTATCTTTGCGTCTTGCTTTCGAGGAACGCAAAGGGTGGCAATATCTCCATTAGGAACCTTGCAATATTGACGCAAAGAGCCCAAAAGGAGGCCTGAATGGCGTTTTACAATACGATCATCGGTGCATTGCTTGTGGGTTTCATGCTGCATGTATCGGTCGTGATGGCCCGCGCTGATAATTTTAAGGTGCTGGTGGTCATGAGCTATGAAGAAGATTATCCCTGGGTGAAGGAAATCCGCGATGGACTTGAACCAGCGTTAAGCAAGGCGGCTCAAATCAAGTATTTTTACATGGATACCAAAACTAACTGGCAAGGTGGCCCTGAAAAAGCGAAGGAAGCATTGGCGCTATTCGAGTCTTTCAAACCAGACGGTGTCATCGCTGCCGACGATGACGCCCAGGCCATGTTTGTGGTTCCCTATTTAAAAAATCGCGTGGCCACGCCGGTAGTCTTTTGCGGCGTAAACGCCCAAGCCTCTGCCTATGGATACCCGGCATCCAATGTCACTGGTTTGTTGGAACGTGAACCAATGAAGCAGTCTCTATTACTTCTTCAACAGCTGGTGCCATCAGTCAAGCGCTTTGGCTATATTTCAAAAAACAGTCCCACGGATAAAGCCGTTGAATTGCAGCTTAGCGAAGAAAAAGAGTCATATCCCATAGAATATGTTGGATCGCGAATCATTCAGACCTTAAAAGAGGCGCGCGTGGTCAGCGAAGAACTGAAATCAAAATGTGACGCCTTGCTTTACGTCACCATGGAAGGACTGCCGGACGAAAACGGGCATCCGCTCACCGACAAGGAGATAATGCCGGTCATAGCACATGCCTTTGGCAAACCAGTAATCACCAACGCTTTGTATCGGGTCAAGTACGGTGCCTTAAGCGCCGTGGTGAAAACCGGTGAAGAACATGGCCGCATGGCCGCCGAATTGCTTCTGTCCGCCATGCGCGGCAAGCCGGTCGCTAAAATCCCCATAACCCAAAACCGGTTCGGACAACGCATCATTAATATCGATGTCATGAGGTCCTTAGGCATTCAACCCAAGCCGGAGTTGATTCGAAGCGCGTTATTGGTTCGCACTGAACAATAGCTGATTTCCACCCCTACCTATCAAAGCAGGTAACGCGGCGCGAAATGGAGTGAGCTTAACCAGCGATCAGAGTGGGTGCGAAAGGAACGGGCCATGATCAAATCAATACTCAAAGCAAAGAGCATTGTATCCAAATTAACTATTTTGAATGGAATCATCATCATGGCCTTTGGCTGTCTGATACTGGTTAACTTTGCATTGACCAGCCAGATGAAGAATATGGTGATTACTCTCGTGGATCATGGCGTTTCCCAAGCTATCACCAATCAAGAATTAGGCGCCAAGCTTCAGCAATTGTCTTCCGATATCCATTTTTTCGTGAAACGTTTTGCCATTGAGGGAATGGACTTGCAGGCGCAATCCGAGCGCTTGTTGACCGACCTGAATAACTTTGTCGTCTCAGCTCAGCCCAACGAAAGCTTTAGTGAAGACCTCAAAATCTTTGCTTCAGCTTTTAAAGCATTACTGGGCCAATGCGCGCAAGTTGAAGAAAAGATTCAAGGCATCACCGCAATTGAAAATCAATTAACAAACCTGTTGGACCGCATAGAAGACATTGTGACCAATGAATTAATACAGCTCAAACTCAATGGGAAAGAGTATGAGATCAACTCGATCAATCAGATCAGTGCTTTAATACCCGACTTAAGACTCCTTTTGTTGAAAATCAAAATCACGCTCAATGAATCTGAACGAGCCCATTTTACAAGGGAGGTGGCCATCACCGGCTTCGAAGAGCGCTTGCTTGAAATGGTCTCCGATATGGAGTCCTCGCTTTCGGCTGTTTCAACTGCCGGTGAACACCTGGCGCCATCTGGTAAGGAAGCCATGGGGCTCGTAGCAGCTTTGAAAGAGAAGATTGCGGCGCTTCATGGCGCTATGCGCGTGCTCCGGGCCAATCTCGTGGATCTATATGCCAGCCAGGATAAGGTCATTGCACGTGTTGAGGCCGTCCGACAAACCATCACCACCAAGACCACAAAGATGAAAGAGACCGTGGTGAGCAACGTCCGATCCTTTGGAAGTATAATGGGGCTTTTATCTTTACTGGTCATTGGAGTCAGTGTACTGGTCACTCTATACGGGGTTAGAATCACAAAGCCAATCCAACATTTGACACGCAGCACGGCGATTATCGCTTCAGGCGATTTGGATAAAGAAATCCGCGTTCAAGGAGATGATGAAATAGCCGCTTTGTCTCAAAGTTTTATCAAAATGAGAGACTCTATACGGGAGAAGATCAAAGATCTCGGTAAAAAGAATGAAGCGATGACTCATGAGATTGAACTGCGCGTGAAAACGGAAGAACAATTACGTAAATATGAAAGCATTGTGGCCGCTTCAAAAGATCTCATGGCTATCGTGAACACAGATTGCGTTTATACGGCCGTTAATGATGCCCATACGATTTTATTCAAGAAAAACAAACCTGAAATTATTGGCAAATCCATGGCGGAAATAGCGGGGGCAGCTTTTTTCAATGTTGCTATTAAGCCCAATTTTACAAAATGTTGCAACGACGAAGAAGTCAATTTTCAAACATGGTTTGACTTCCCGGAAATCGGAAGAAGATATATGGATGTCGCGTTCTATCCATATAAGGACAGGGATGATAAAATTATTGGCTCCGTGCTGAATGCTCGAGACGTTACCCAAATCAAGATGCTTGAAACCAAACTCAATCAATCCCAGAAGATGGAGGCCATTGGTACTCTGGCTGGAGGCATCGCTCATGACTTCAATAATATTTTGGGCGCAATATTAGGATACACGGAATTGCTGCTGCTGGAAGTGACTCAGGAGGGTGAAATCAGGGAATGGTTGAACCATGTCTTCGCATCCGCTCAACGCGCCAAAGATCTAGTCCAGCAAATATTGGCCTTCAGCCGTCAAAGCGAGCAACAAAAGAAACCCCTTAAGCTTGAGCCACTGGTGGAAGAGGCCATTAAGATGATCCGGGCATCTATTCCAACCACCATCGAGATCCAAAAAGATATCAAACCGACCAAGGGGACTGTTCTGGCAGACCCGACCCAAATCCATCAAGTTCTTCTTAATCTTTGTACCAATTCGGCCCATGCCATGCGGGAGAAAGGCGGCATCCTGAGCATCGGATTGCAGGAAATCCGCATCAATGCTGATTCGCGACTCCATTTCCCGGCTTTAAAAGAAAAAGAATATATGAAGTTGACGGTCAGTGACACCGGCCATGGGATACCTCAGGAGGATATTGGTCGTATATTTGAACCCTACTTCACTACTAAAGAAAAAGGGCTTGGTACGGGCCTCGGGCTGGCCACTGTCCATGGCATTATTCAAAGTTATGAGGGCACCATCGATGTGAGTTCCGTGGTCGGAAGAGGAACAACATTCACCGTCTATATCCCTAAGTGTTCCTTTGGCGCCGAACAGTTTGCCCTGACCAAAACACAACCCATTTCGCTACCCAGAGGTCAGGGGCGTATACTGCTTGTCGATGACGAAGCATCCCTAGTTGCTGTTTCCAAACAGATGTTGGCGCGGATGGGCTACGAGGTCCACCCCTTTTCCGAAGCCACGGAAGCATTGGCATGCTTTAAAGCCAATCCCAATGGATTTGATCTGGTCATTACCGATCAAACCATGCCCGGCATGACCGGACAGGAACTTTCGGAACATGTAATGAAAGCGCACCCGGGTATCCCCATAATTCTTTGCACGGGATTCAGCGAGCTGATCAATGAGGAGAAAGCCAAAGCCATGGGAATTCGGGAGTACCTCAAAAAGCCAGTCACTTTGCAAAAGCTCGGGGAAGCGATTCGTCGCGCCTTGGGTGCGGATTCCCAGGGGCAGGCATAAATCGCCAACCCACTCGTCGTAGACTCAACTAATCAATTTTGCAAATTAGGCTGTAATTTTGCCCCTCTCACACCGATCCTCTCCTCGGCTGATGAGGGTTGTGAAGAGGAGGGCTAAAGGGCTATTTTTTTTCGCCGGGAAGGTCAATAAGCGTAAGCCTTAAGCTTGAATTCGCCGAAAAAAAGAGGTGCCCGTGAGGCACCCCTTTTTAATTTCGTGGCGCGCCCGGCCTGATTCGAACAGGCGACCTACGGATTCGTAGTCCGGTGCTCTATCCAGCTGAGCTACGGGCGCGAGCGATAACCATTGAACAGGGGTGCTTCTTAAGATATAGTTCCGCGCTTGTCAATGGATTGTTTTGTATTGAAAATCATGGGTGGTTGTTTGTGGATGATGCCATAGAAACCGATCGCCATTTCATGCGACTGGCCTTAAATGAGGCCAATAAGGCGCAGTCCGAGGGGGAGGTGCCGGTCGGTGCTATTCTGGTAGATCATGAACATGGCATCTTGGCTAAAGGCCGCAATCAAACCATTGGCAACAATGATCCATCGGCCCACGCCGAGATGGCCGCTCTCCGAAAAGCCGCGCGGAAGCTGAAAAACTATCGATTGTTATCGACTACCTTATATGTTACCATCGAGCCCTGCATTATGTGCATGGGAGCAGTTGTCCATGCGAGAGTGGCGCGACTCGTCTTTGGAGCCCACGATCCCAAATGGGGAGCGGCGGGCTCTTTGTATGATTTCGCCCTTGATCGCAGATTGAACCATCGAGTCGAGATCGTTTCCGGTGTCTGCGCGGATGAGTGCAGGGCGCTTATACAACGTTTCTTTAAAGGCAAAAGAGAATCATCCCGACGTGGTTATGGTGGGTGAGGCCTCTAAACTGAATGTAGCTATCGTTAAGGAGTGATCCGTGGCCAATATCGTGATCATCGGAACCCAGTGGGGAGATGAAGGCAAGGGGAAAATTGTCGATTTATTGGCGGAGTACGCTGATATCGTGGTGCGCTTTCAAGGCGGCAATAATGCCGGCCATACCATGGTGGTGAATGGAGAACAGTTCATCAGCCACCTGGTTCCATCTGGAATTTTGCAAGGTAAAACTTGTCTGATCGGCAATGGCGTGGTGGTTGACCCCGCGGTGTTGATCGAAGAGATTGAGTACCTCGAAAAAAGAGGCGTGGCCTGCGGTCCGCAACAATTGATGGTTAGTGAACGGGCCCAAGTGATCATGCCCTACCACAAGCAAATCGATGTGGCCCGTGAAAATAAAAAGGGCAAGGACAAAATCGGCACCACCGGCCGCGGAATCGGGCCGGCCTATGAAGACAAGGCCAATCGCCAAGGCGTGCGTTTTGTTGATTTGATCGATACAGAGGGTTTCCGCGAAAAGCTGGCCGCCACCTTGCCTGAGAAGAACTTCTATCTGGAAAAGTTTCTCGGGGCCCAACCCATTGACGCCCAATTGATATCAGACCAGTATACAGCCTTTGCCAAACGATTGGCGCCCCATGTGACCGATGTGTCGGTGGTTTTGAATCAGGCCGTGGCTAAAGGCAAGCAGGTGCTGTACGAAGGCGCCCAGGGCACGCATCTGGATATTGATCACGGCACCTATCCGTTTGTCACGTCATCCAATACGGTTTCCGGCAATGCCTGTTGCGGATCTGGTGTTGGACCCAAAATGATCAGCGGCGTCATTGGCGTGGTCAAGGCCTATACCACGCGGGTGGGCGCCGGACCTTTTGCTTCCGAGTTATTCGACGATGTCGGCAATTATCTTCAATCCAAAGGTGCCGAGTTCGGTGCCACCACTGGCCGGCGCCGCCGCTGCGGCTGGCTTGATATGGTGATTTTGAATAACGCTGTGCGTCTTAATGGATTAACCGGCCTTGCCATTACCAAGCTGGATGTGCTGGGCGGCCTTGAAACCCTTAAAATTTGTACGGCCTATCGGTATCAAGGCCAGCTCTTGGCCTCCTTCCCGGCTAATTTGAAAGTGCTGGCGCAATGTGAACCGGTGTATGAAACCATGGATGGCTGGTCCCAGGATATTTCTTCCATTCGTACCTATGAGGCCTTGCCATTGAATGTGCGGCGATATCTCAGACGCATTGAAGAGTTGTCAGGTGTCCCAATTCAAATAATATCGGTGGGGCCCCAACGGGATCAAACCATTGTGTTGGACAACCCTTTTGCTATCTCATGATTGCCCGCTTCCATGAGGTCCTCTGGTGCATTGGATGGGGCTGAATGACCATCAACGCTGACCGCAATACGAAAGAGGCTTAGGAAAATTGATTGACATTTAAGGTAACTTGAACTACTTACCTCGCTTCATTCGGGGCATGGCTCAGCCTGGTAGAGCACAGCGTTCGGGACGCTGGGGTCGCTGGTTCAAATCCAGCTGCCCCGACCAAGGAAAATCAAAAAGGGTTGCGACAGGTCGTAGCCCTTTTTTATTTTTAGATGCAATTTGCGGGTGGGTAGTGAGTTCGAATTTGGGCCCAACCCAATTTTAAAATGATAACGCACTTATTTTCTTGACAAAAAACCGCTATCTGATTAGATATTTGAAATTGCTTACAATATTAGTTGAACCACGATTTCTCATGATAAAGGAGCAGCCGGATCATGACCCTGACCAAAGCCCAAATAGTTGATATCATTCATGAAGACTTGCCTTTCCCCAAGAACAAAAGCACTGAAGTGGTTGAAGGCTTGATTGAAATCATCAAAAGGACTTTGGAGGACGGCGAAGATGTTCTCATCAGCGGATTTGGGAAATTCTGCGTGAAGAATAAAAGAGAACGCCGTGGCCGAAATCCCGCGACCGGTGACGATCTCATTCTATCCCAGCGCAAGGTCGTGACATTTAAGTGTTCAGGCAAATTGCGTGAAAAGATAAATTCTTTTACCTAAAGATTGGCCCCAGCCATTGCTGGAAACAAGCTTTGTGTCAAATTTATCGCAAGAAGAAGCTCACGAGGACGGGAAAAAAGGGAAGTAATTTATTTGAAGCCATTATTGGCCCATACCAATGAGAACGGCAATACTCTCTTTACGGATAATCATATCTATATTGAATGCACTGGTTTTAAAGGTAGGCCACGAAAACCAGTGGTCGTGTGCCGAAAATGCCGGCGCCGAAATAAATGCCTGTCATTTCAAGAGTACTTACAGCCGCCTTT
This sequence comes from Deltaproteobacteria bacterium, assembly GCA_021824175.1. Lineage (GTDB taxonomy): Bacteria > Desulfobacterota > Desulfobacteria > Desulfobacterales > Desulfosarcinaceae > Desulfatitalea. Next base: position 6,638 of record JAKALP010000028.1, on the reverse strand, counting down.
GCCATTTCGGTTCGAAGATGAGAAACCTTCCTCTATCGTATTAGACCCCTTATCTCTATCCTAGGATATCGAAAAGATTTCCCAGCATTTCATTTTGGGTTTTTAAGGTCTTGGCGTTGGCCGTATAACCCGCTTTGGTAGTCATCATATCGGTGAGCTCCTCAGCGAGGTCCACGTTGGAGGATTCCGTCTCATCCAGGCTGGTGCCGCGCATAACCTCTTTGGTCATACCCGGAGTATCGATCCGCTGAATCGAGGTTTTCACGCCGCCGTTTTCACCCTCCTCCATGTTGACTCTGCTTTTCTTGAACCGGTCGGTTTCAATATTGGCGACATTATCCGCGGTCACATCCATTCGCTTTTGATAGGCCGAAATCGCAGACAGGGCAGAGCTCACAGGAGATATCATAACCGTTCCTTTCCGACTTGAGGTCACTGGAGAGATAAAACTCTCCTCTGAGATTCATATCAATAACCATGCCGTAACCGGCTATTTTGATAAACTTATGAAATCAAGTGGTTGATGATTTTGCCGCTTTCCTTCGTCTCTAAACAGCCGCAATTTGTCGTCATGGCTTTGCATTATGCAACCGGTGACAACTGGCTGACGATGTCAAGCGATAGACTATAGCCTGAGCCAAACTTAAAGCGGCATTCTTCAATCAGATCCCTATTGGTTTTTAATAATTGTAAAACCATTTGATATTATATGAATTTATTATTCATTGAAACGAAATGGTGAATGGGTAGTCATCACGGCATCGCGGTCCGGCCGTGGCACATATATTGCTGATATCTAAATATTTTAGAGGGCTGCTATCCCCGCAGTCACTATTGGGGCCTGAATTTAGGGCTGAAATGTCAGCTGAATTTCAGAGTGTAATCGGTGCCGCTAAAATCCAATCAAGATGAAATCCAAGTGATACAAGGCATCAAACGAACCGTGGTTGTTGCCATTGCGGTGGTTGCCTTGGTTCTTTGCCTCCAGCGTCTTGGCGTATTTCAATCATACGAATACGACATTTTTGACTTTCAGTCGCGCGTCTGGCGTCAAAACAAAAACATGCCCGAGGATATCGCCATTGTCCTGATCGATGAGGCCTCCCTGACTGCCATGGAATCCTACACCGGCCGTTGGCCATGGCGCAGAGAGGTGTTTGCAGATCTGATTGATTTCCTGAGATTGGGGGGGGCACGGACGATCGTATTTGATATCCTATTCACTGAATTATCTTCACCCTCCACCGAAGAGTTAGGACTGGGGGACGCGCGCCTGGTGCAGGCAACCCGAGCCGCGACCAATGTCATTCATGCCAGCCAGGCGGCCCGGGATGATGCGGATGCATTCCATAAAGCTTCAGTTCCCCGCGCAGCACTAACCCAGGAAGAAAAAGGTAAGCAATATCCGATTGAATGGGTGGCAGGGCAGGGGGGAAACCCATACACGACAATCTACTGGCCCTTTGAATCCCTGCGTCGTGCTGCTTTGGGCATCGGTGTGACATCATTTGATCCAGATAGTGATGGGGTTTATCGCAGCGCCGAACTTTTCTTCCAACATCCTCAACAAATCTTGCCGGGCTTGTCCCTCGCTACGATTCTAAGCCGTTTCGATGATACACGGATCAGCATTCAACCTCACCAAATTTTCCTTTCGACACCTTCTTTTCAACGCCTCATCCCCTTGGATGGCCGCAGCCGATACTGGGTCAATCTTTATGGGCATTATGAAGCCTACTCGTTCAGCGGCGTATTCTTAAGCTATATGCGATTGCGGCAGGGGGAAGTCAATGATCTGCCCGTGCACCCTGACCAATTTAAGAACAAAGTAGTATTTGTAGGCGCCAGTGCGGCCGGTGTCGAAGATTTGAAGACTACGGGCCTTGGGCGCTTAACCCCTGGAGTTCTACTGCACGCGGCGATCTATGGAAATATTATGGCCGAAGATATGCTCCGGCATGCGCCTTGGTGGCTTAATCTGGTGTTGCTGGTGATGACGGTCACCGGATTGGCCGCAGCTATTTTTTTCAACCGTCGCAGATGGATATCCATCGTTCTTGCCATTGGCGTTCTGGCAGTAGTGTGCGCTATTAGTCTCGGAACGTTTGCCGTGGGGTGGTTGATTCAAAGCGTGCCGCCGCTCGCAGGCATATTGGGTGCTTATTTGACTTCGTCTACATGGGTCAGCTTCTCCACGCATAAAGAGAAGCGCAAAATTAGAAATATATTAGGTCAATATGTTTCGCCGGCCATACTTGCCGAAGTATTGAGCAACCATAAGGCATCCTTTCTCAGCGCCGAGGTCGGCCAGCGCCGCCTGCTGACCTTGCAATTTTCTGACCTGCGGGGGTTTACGACCATAGCCGAGCAGTACCCCGTGGAAAAAGTAGTGGCCGTGCTCAATGATTACCTGGCCACCATGGTGGATGAAATCTTCAGCCATCAAGGCACGTTGGATAAATTCATCGGTGATGCCATCCTGGCGTTTTGGGGCGCACCGATCGTGGATGAAGCCCATGCCTACAACGCCGTTAGTTGTGCTCTGGACATGCAAAAAGCTTTAAGGAGGTTGAACGATCGCAATCAATCCACGGGGCTGCCAATCTTACGCTCCGGTGTTGGCATTCATACCGCTGAAGTGATTTTGGGCAATATTGGTTCCCAGAAAAAGCTGGACTACACTGTGATCGGGGATGGGGTCAATTTGACTTCGCGGTTGGAATCTCTAACCAAAACCTATCAGTGCCCAATCCTTATCTCGCAGCAAACTTATGCAGCCGTTGAGCAATCACTATGTTGCCGCGTCGTGGACAAGGTAAAGGTCAAAGGCAAAGAGCAATGCACCCGTATCTATGAAGTCATCGATCATATCGATGCCTTGGATGACAAGCGCCAGCGAATGGTTCAACTCACCAATGAAGGTTTTTCTTTTTACTCTCAACGCCAATTTCTCAATGCATTAACCTGCTATGAAGAGATTCTGAAGCTGGAACCTATGGACACGCTGAGTCGGATATTTGTCGAGCGATCTAAGAAGTATGCCCAGGTTCCTCCGGCATCGGATTGGGAAGGCGAATGCATCATGGATCATAAATGACACATCATCGCAAATATGTCTTTTGGCCTACAAGCTATCTCAAAAAAAGAAATGTGGAGAGCGCCATGAGTAGAATAATGATTCTTTGGATGTTTTTTTTATGGGCTCTTTTGCCCGCGTTAGCTACAGCGGAGGAGTATTTTGTCGGCAGCCCAACGGCACCATTATGGGAAGCACCCTCATTTCAAGCCAAGCAACTGGGGCGCCTAATGCAAGGCGACAAGGTGCAAGCAGAAGAAGAGCGCAATGGCTGGGTCTCCGTGCGCTACGGGCAACAACGCGGCTGGATGCTCAAACTCATGCTTTCCACCTCAGCGCCCCCAGCGCCGACCACCGCGGATCAGCAGGCCATGCAGACCCTCGAAGAACGAGCCCGTTGCCGCCCCTCGGCCTTTGCCAGTACGGCCGCGGCCAGGGGCCTGATGAACACGGAAGAAGGATTCAGCCAACAACATAAACTGGATTTCAAGGCCGTGGAAAAAATGGAAAGCTGGCGCGCCACCGATCAACAGGCCTTGGATTTTAAAGCGGAGGGAAGCAAGCATGAAGCCAAGAAGAAGTAGCGCCCTGTGCGTGGTTCTGGTGTTGCTGATCGCCGGCGCCACCCTTGGCGCCAGCAGAAGCCGGGTAAGAATTTCCGCAATGCAGGCGCATCAATACAGTCAAGCGGATATTGAAGCCGAAGTATTATTTGGGCGTAACTTGGCCGCGCGAATTTTGGGCAACTATCCGCTGTGGGATAATCCGAAGATCAATCGTTATGTCAACCTGGTTGGGAAGAGTTTGTCATTTCAAGCCGGCCGCGGCGAGTTGATTTTTACTTTTGGCGTGCTGGATTCTGACCGCATCAATGCCTTTGCCACGCCCGGGGGCTACATTTTCATCACCCGCGGGGCGCTGGCCCAAATGGTGGATGAAGCACAACTGGCGGCGGTTTTGGGTCATGAAATGGCCCACGTCGTGGAACGCCATATGGTGCGCGAATTGAATCTGAATGCCCAGGACGGATCGGCCTTCAGCGGACTATCCGCAATGATCGGCGGTGCCACCGGCAGCCTAAGATCTTCTCTGGAAGTCACTTTAGATCAGGCCGCGATGATTCTTTTTGAAAGAGGATATCGGCTGGAAGATGAGCTGGCGGCCGATCGGGACGGCATTCTGATCGCGGCCAGCGCCGGATATGCCCCCTCGGCCTTGGGCAACTATTTAAAGCATGTGGATCGGTTCGAAGTCGCGCCTCAAAATACTTCTGAAGATCATCCAGTGATCGAAGAGAGATTATCAGCGATTCAGAATATTTTATCAACCAATGGATTGGCGGGCCTTTCCGGCGCCCGTTGTGAGGAGCGGTGGCATGAAACAATGTCTAATCATTAAGGTGGTAATTCTTGTTTTAGCAGTTGTTTGGGCCTTAGCGGGTATTGCCGGCGCCGACCCATATCACTACCGCAACACATTGGTAGGCAGCCGCGCCGCGAGTTTGGGAGGTGCCTACACCGCCCTTTCCGATGATACTGATGGCTGTTTTTATAATCCTGGCGGGATTGCGATGACCCCGGCCACCAGTGTCTCCGCCAGCATGAATGCTTACAACAAGTCCAAGAAGACCTATAAGAATGTCCTGGTCGATACCAGCGGACAACATCAGGATTGGGTGCAGGAGTCATCCATTCTGCTGCCCAATTACTTTGGCGTGGTAAAAAAAATGGGCTCCGGCATGCTGGGGCTCTCCTATGCCGTGCCGGATTCCATCCTGCGCCGTCAGGATCAGACCTTCAACAATATTCAATCTTTTCAGGCCGGCAACCCCATCGAACAGTTTATCATCAACATGGATGACTCGGATCAGACCTATCAATTCGGGCCATCCTATTCTCTACGTCTGCGCGAAAATCTCTCCATCGGTACAACGGTGTACGCCCATTACCGGGACAAACAAATCATTCGCAACCAGGTGTTGCTATTCCAAAATGGCGAACACTATTGGAGCAATTACTATGAGACCCAGGAGGATTGGGGTTTTCGCCCAATTATTGGCGTGATTTGGGAGCCGGTGGAAAAGGTGGCTTTGGGAGTGACCTTGTCCAAAATCTATCTCACCTCGAGTGATCACCGGCAACAACTTTTGTTTCGGGATACCACTGATCCTGATTACGCGAACACCAATGCTCTTTTGGTGAACACCGCCACGGGCAACCAGAAGGAAGAATACCCTTTAACCTCCACGCTGGGGGTGGCCTATTTTCTATCGCCACGCTTGCTCTTCTCATTGGATTGCGCTTACTATGAAGCAGTTGAAGGCAAATCGTCGGTCGTAAACTTTGCCCTTGGCTCTGAGTACTACATCAAAGACAATCTGGCTGTGCGGGCTGCCTTTTATACGGATATGGCCAATACCAAACCGTTGGCCAGGGATCAGATCTATCAACCCGAACATATCGATATCTACAATGGGAGTGCCAGTGTGTCGCTATTTCATGGTCCATCCAGCATCACTCTCGGCCTGACGTATGGCTATGGCAAGGGTGAAGCCCAAATGATCGCGGCCAGCACCTCCATTCAGGATGTGGAGTATCAGAATTTTTCATTATTCCTGGCCACAGCCTATCAATTTTGAACTGGAAACTTCATGACACCCGAGGTTCGCCTAAAAAGGCTCCACTCATACATCTCCAGAATGCCAAGCCTGTCGACTACCGTGACCAAGGTGTTGGAGATATGTAACAACCCGGTGTCTTCCCCCAATGATCTCAACCGCGTTATATCCCTGGACCCGGTCCTCACCGGGCAAGTGCTGCGCCTGATCAACTCAGCCTATTACGGCATCCCAAACCGGGTCACCTCCTTGACCCGCGCCATCATCATGCTGGGCATCAATACGGTTAAAAATCTGGTGTTGGCCACGTCGGTCCTGGCCACCTTTGCGCGCAACCGCTCCATCGGCCGTGCCCGCATGGATGCCTTTTGGGAGCACTCCCTTTGCGTCGGCACCACATCCAAGCTCATGGCCAGGATGTGCAAAGCTTCACCATCGGAACAAGAGGAGTACTTTGTGGCCGGCTTGTTGCACGATCTTGGCAAGCTGCCCATGATGGCCTGCTTTGGCGAGCTCTACAATCAGGCAATTCAACGCTTCCATGAAGATGGTGTTTTGTTGTTTTTAGCCGAGCGGGAGCAGATGGGATTCGACCATTGCAATATCGGGATGCTGATCGGTACACGCTGGAAACTGAGCAAAAGAATGCTCAACGCCATCGTTCATCACCATGAACCTTTTGCTGAGGCCAGCGAACCGGATAATTTGCTATTTTTCTTGAGTTTTGCTAATCAGATGGCACATCATTTGAATGCTGCTCAAGAGGGGGATGGCCTGGTGGATGAACGTCTGCTGCGATCATTGGCCGAACATATTCCCGTCGAGGCGAGCGATGTGCTGGCCATGAAGCCTCAAATTGATGAGGAAATTGAAAAGGCCAGAATTTTCCTGAAGCATACTGCTGGGGAGTAAAGAGAAATGCGACTTAAATTTTGGGGGGTTAGG
>JAKALP010000053.1 GCA_021824175.1 Deltaproteobacteria bacterium | reverse complement strand
ACCGGTTCCAGGATGGGGGTTTGCTCGCCGATGATCACGGTGGAGCTGCCTTCGATGATCAAGCCTCGTCCGCCGCAGTGCTGGGTGATGGTGCCGACCACGGCCGCGGGCCGGCCGTTGATGAAGACGCCATGGGCGCACCCCTCTTCGGTTACTTCCCAGGAGTTGGGTCCGCAGCACGAAGCGTGCTCACCCTTATCCCCCACGCGCAGGGCGGGTTTGAAGTCGATGAAGACATCGGGCGAGGCGGTCACGGCCGGCCCTTCCACGGCATGTTTGCACCCCGGACAGCCGTGGTCATCTTCGGGGCAGTGGGCTTTGTCGCCCAGGCGTGCGGCACCTGGCATGGGAGACTCCTTTATCAATGTGGTTACGCAAACGGTGAAGCCCTTTGAAAGGGGGATGATTTGCCGTTGCGTTGCGCGCCGGTGGCGCGCTATTAAGTCGATGGTGTTGGGATCAAACCTGGCTCGGAGCGGCGAATGGCCGCGTCAGATCGCCGTGAGTTCTAAACCATGGTGGATGCGGAGTCAAGGGTGAGGGGGAGGGCTTCGATAGGCGATTGCCCTGGCCTTAAACTCACTAAGCCTTTATCTCCAATACAAATTCTGGTATTGAAAAATTATCTTTCAATAACGTTTGCGCTGGGAGAAGCCCCATGACCGCCCTGCCGGAGATACCAGACAAACTTTTCTTTCGTATCGGCGAGGTAAGCCGGATTGCCCAGGTGCCGGCCAGCGTGCTGCGCTTCTGGGAGAGCGAGTTCCCCCGTATCCGTCCCAAGCGCACCGACAGCGGCCAGCGGCTTTACCGCAAATCCGAGGTAGAACTGATCTTAACCATCCGCCATTTGCTTTACGAGCGCAAATTCACCATCAAAGGGGCCCGCAACTACCTTAAATCCGGCATGGCGGCCGAAGCCCCCATCGAAAAAACCGCCACTGATCCCGAACTGCAAATGATCCTCAATGAGCTCAAATCCATCCGGCAATTGTTGGATTGAAACCCATACGCCGTGTTCAGCGACGGGGCCTCGGGTGTCTCAAGGGAGTGGCCCAAAATAATACTCGATCTAGTCAGAAGCAAACTATTTGGAGCGCACCCCATGGAACCGGAAAGAAAAGACATTCGTTGGAAACAGCGATTCCAGAATTTCGAGAAGAGTTTTTTTCTTCTGGAGCGGACATTGGCGATCAAGGCGCCTTCCGAAGCAGAAAAAGGCGGACTGATTCAGTTTTATGAGATGGCGTTTGAGCTGGCCTGGAAGCTGATGAAGGATTACTTGGAGGAGCAGGGATTCACCATCAATTCGCCCCGAAGCGCGATAAAACAGGCGTTTCAATCGGCCCTCATCGAAGATGGGCAGCAGTGGCTCGATGCCTTGGAGGGCAGAAATCTAATGGCGCATATTTATGATGAATCCACGGCCGAAAAAGTAGTCACCGCCATTCGCAATACCTATTTCCCCATTTTAAGCCAATTTTACTACAGAATGAAAAAAGAGAGTGGGCAATGAGCTTTGGGCTGCAAGAGCAGGATATCGCCTACATCGCCAAGGCCGCTGGGGAGTTTCCGGAAATCGAGGCGGTGATTCTGTTCGGTTCAAGAGCCAAAGGCAATTTCAAGAAGGCCTCGGACATCGATTTGGCCATTAAAGGTAAAAGTATTACTACGATTACCGTCCAAAGAATCAGCGCCCGTTTGAATGAAGAGCTGCCGTTGCCCTATTTTGTCGATGTTTTGCACTATGAGTCCATCACCAATCCCGATCTGATCGGCCACATCAATCGGGTCGGAGTGGTGATCTATCCAGTGAAACCATAACCGTCAATGCCCGCGAGGGGAGTGAGAGTGTATGGCCATACGGATTGTGCGTTTGGGATCACCGCGAAAAGAAGATGAAGGGCCGCGGCTGGGCACGGTCCGGCGTCCACCGCGGGGAGTGCCCAAGACGGAGCTGGCCAAAAGAGACTTTTATGATGTGTGGTTGCCCAATCTCGCCCCTAGCGAAACGTTGCTGAAACAGGGCCAGGCCGCCGGGGATGAAAAAGCGTGGGCAGTGTTCAAAAGAAGATTTCTGGCGGAGATGAAATCGCCCGAAGCCGCCAAAGTCCTGGATTTGCTCGCCGCCTTCTCCCATCAGACCAACTTCTCCTTGGGATGTTATTGCGCCGAAGAGAGCAAATGCCACCGCTCGATTTTGCGGGGACTGCTTTTGGAGCGCGGCGCCGATGTCGTGGCGGACTTTGGCTATGCTATTTAGAACAAAGCACCACGCAAAAACTATCCGTGTGATCCGTGCTATCAGTGGTCATTTTTTACCACGGATTACACGGATCACACGGATGATACCGATAAGTTTTGACTAAACAGAACGAAATAGAAAGCCGGACAGCTAATGTTAACGCAGCCGTCCGGCTTTTTCTATATCAGGATACGGTAGTACTTCTTTTCGGATCAATAATAGGTAATTCCGCTGGAGGTGCAGCTGGCCCAATTGCCGATGCAGATGTCGCCGGCATTGTGCAGGCGGCTGTTGGTGATGCGCGCCGTGCTGGAGCTGCTGTCGGTGCGGAAGATGCCTTCATTCATATCTGCGATGTCGCAACGGTCAAAGGTGACGGCGATTTTGAAGGTGGTGCCGCCGTTCTGGCGCAGCGCTTTGCCCGCAGTCTTAATGATGCAATTGCTGACATTGATGGTGCTGGCGGCATTGACCTGGAAGAATTTATCTTCGGAATTATAGCCTTCAATGTTCTTAATGGTGTATGTGCCGGACGACTTGACCGTGCAAGCGTCTTCGCCGACATCTTTCCAGGTGACATTGTCCAGAGTGGCGCCGTTATAGAGATGGATGCCGTCAACCCCCGGGCTTCCGATGATGACGTTTTTCAAAGTGGCGCCATTTTCAACCCGGAAGACCGGTTTTTGGTCTTCACCCTGGCCACCGTCGCCCATGCCCACCGGAACGTAGGTTTTGCATTGGCCGTCGTAAGTCCCGCTGGTCACCCTAATGGTGTCAGTCACGGTGACGGTGCCGGTGGAGGTGCAGCTTGCGCCGGTAATCCCGCCGCTGCCGGAGCTGCTGCTGGTACTGCTGGTGCTACTCGTGCTGCTTGAGGAGCTGCTTGAGGTATTGCAGCCGCCCGTCGAGCTGGTGCTGGTACTGGAAGTAGAGCTGGAACTGGAACTCGATGGGTCACAACCAAGAAACACACACAGAACAGCTAAAAGGATGAACACCGGTACTACGAAGATCGACTTTTGCATAGCTTCCCCCCCTCTATCCCGATAAACAGTTGATGCCTAATCCCAAGGATTAAGCGGCAAAATAGTTTGGCATGCTCTTGGGGGAGGCTTAATGTGGGTCGTGAAAGGTAACGGTCCATCTTGTGTGTCAATATTCTTGTATCATTGTCAAGAATAGAGGTGCAAGCCCAAATTGGCCAAGGTGCTGGCATTGACACCCTGGCCTCATTTTGACATAGTTGCCCCTGATAAAAGCAAGAGAAGATCTTCAACCGATTGAACAAGTTGGATAGCACGGGAGGGCATTCCGTATGCGCAAGGATCGCATCGAACGCTGTGCGCTTTTCTTTTTATGGTTTTTCAGCATGTGCATGGCCGCCGGCAGGGCGGACGCCGGCCAGGTGGTCACGGAGGATGTGCGTCAATGGGCCCGCCAGGTTATTGCGCAAGAAAATTCGTTGCAAGCCCAAACTGGTACAAAAGCCGTCAGCATTCTCTATTTTGATAACCAAACCCAACGGCCGGAACTGGACCCGCTCCAAAAAGGTCTGGCCGTGATGTTGATTACCGATCTATCCAAAATCGACACGATTCAAGTCGTCGAGCGCGTCAAGATCCAGGCCCTGCTCGATGAACTCAAGCTGGGTACTACCGGGCTGGTGGATCAGTCCACGGCTCCACGGGTGGGCCGCCTGGTGGGGGCCGCCTACATCGTGGGCGGGCGTCTGGAGCCGGCCAAGAAGGATGCGATCCGTATCGATTCGAACTTGTTGAGCGTGGCGCGCCAGAACTCCATCGGGCAACCCGCCAGCAGCGGACCATTTGAAGAATTACTGCGCATGGAAAAAGAGATCGCCTTTGAAATCGTGCGGCTGCTGGGGTTGGAGTTGACGCCAGCCCAGATTGAAGAGTTGCGCAAACCCCTGACCACCAATCTCAACAGCCTCATGCTCTGGTTTCAGGGCATCAATCTGAGCGACAAGAAGGATTATAACAAGGCGGCCGATGCCTATCAAAGTGCCCTAAAAATCGATCCTGCCTTCAAGCCGGCCCAATCCACCCTGGAAGAACTGCGCGCCCTTCATTTAATCGCCCGGCCACCCGACACCATGCAGGTGTTGGAGCGATTGCGCCAGCAGGTATCGGTGAATGACCGGCCCGAGCCGGACGATATCTCCAAGCGCGACCATTCGGCGGCGGCCCAAGCTGCGAATGTTACGGTCCGCTGGCATTAGGGAACGCTATGAACCGCAGAGTGTAATGGAGTATGACAATGGGGAATTTGATCGCAATCCGACGATATCGATTTTTGGTTTTGGCCATGGCGGCCATTTTGGTAGCCGCCTGCGGTGGTGGCTCCGGTACAGGAGAGCAGACCGGCCGCAGCGCGGTCAGCTTTCAAGTGGTTTGGGACCGACCGGTAGGATTCCACGCCGCCAGTCTTACGGACTGCTTGGATGTGGCTACGGTCAGCGCCGAGATTAACGGCACGGATGGCACTTTGCTCGGCAGCGGTGGCCCCTGGAGTTGTTCTACAGGCAGCGGAGTGATCGCGGGATTGCCGGCCAACCGCTATGCCACCATCACCGTGGCGGGATACGGCGCGGACGGGAGCCTGCTATACTACGGTCAAAATGAAAACGCCATTTTCCTAACCCCAGGAACCGTTGATGGCGGCGTGATCACGGCCGGGCCCTTTGTGCCGACCCTGCTCTTTCCGGCCGATGCCTCGCCCGTGGCCACCAATGCTTTGGAGCTGCGCTGGCAAAGATTGCTCGGCGCCACGGGCTATGAAGTGGACATTGCCATGGACAACTCATTTTCGGGGCGGTCCACTATCCAGCAGTTGACCATCCAGGACGGCAATACCACCAGTGTTCGTCCGGATGCAGGAACCTTACAGGAAAATAATATCTACCACTGGCGCGTCCGGGCGGTTTCGGGTTCAAATCTGCTTGGCCCGGCCTCGGCGGTCCGCCAGTTCACCTTGCGTGCGCTGCAAATCACGCAAGTGACCTTTGTGGATTACGCTGTGGTTGCCACGCCCATCACCGAAACCGTCGTTTTCCAGTACGCTTCTATTGATGATTCTCAGACTCAGGCCGGAGCCACTATCAGTCACTGGTCAGCCGAAATAACCCCCACCGAATACTTCTCGCTCGAGGACACCATCACGGTAAATGGGATGACCGGACAAGGCGATATCTTGGAAGGAACCCCATGCCCCGGCTCCAGTGGTAAGAAGATATCCTTTGTCTTGGCAAACGGGACCCTGTATGAATTCAATATCAGCAGCGGAATCTGCCAAAGCTCTTTGCCGCCCGCTGTACAAACTTTGCTTGGGCAAAGAGATACGCTACTTGGATTGTATCAGCCTTGATGAAGTCGTAAAAACGAAGGACTTAGGTTTTTTGTCATTTCGACCGAAGGGAGAAATCTAAACAATTTCGTTGGTTCGAGCAGCAAGATTTCTCCCTTCGGTCGAAATGACAGTACAACCGGATTTTTTACGATGCCATCAGCCTTAGGATGCATTAGGATTCCAAATCATTGTTTCAAGAAGATGGGGTGAACCCTGAACAAAGGATGCCGATGACCATGAGATCCCTGTTCTTTTTACTTCTGACAGCAGTATTGCTGTGCACGGTCGTTCCCGCCATGGCCGCCGAAATTGAGGCCCGCACCGATTTTCGCTATCAGGGCTGGACCAGCGATGCCGACGAAAATGGGTCCCAATTCTACTGGCCCATCTACGTGAGCGATAAATTGAACCAGTGGCGCCTGGAGCTGGTGGCCGGCTATGCCTCCACCAGCGGCAAGATGGAGGGCAGCGGCGAGCACTCCATCAGCGGGTTGCTGGACACCAAGCTCGATGTGGCCTATGCCATGCCTCATACGCTGGGCGTGGATTGGCTCATCGGCGTGGACACCAATCTGCCCACGGGCCAGACCGGTAAAGAGCCCGCGGATCTGAAAGTGATGCTCGATCCGGATCTGGTCCACATCGTCTCGCCGGGCGAGGGGTGGAATGTGAATCCTTTTGTCAACCTGGCGCGCAGTTGGCAGCAGTGGACCTTGGGCTTTGGAGCGGGTTACGCCTTTCAGGGTAAATATGATTATAGCTCCGTGGAGAAGGACTATGACCCCGGCGATATAATGAATCTGGCCGCCGAAGCGGTCTACAAACCGGCCAGCGGCTGGCAGACCCGCCTTTTCGGGCAGTACGCCATCTACGGTACTGATACTTTGGCCGGGCAGGATCTGCTCAAGAGAGGCAACTCGCTGCTGGTGGGCGCCGGCGTGCGTTACGAGCAGTCGGCCTATGGATTGGGTTTGACGCTAAAGGCCATCAGCCGCGATAAAAACCAATACCAGCAGACATCCGGCATCGGTGTGGTGACCGAAGCCAATAACAGCTATGGCAACGAGTGGATGGCGGACCTGGATGGACAATATCATCTGAGCAAGGCCACCACGGCCAGCGCCGTGCTTTCTTACGTCAATGTGGAAGCCAACGGCTATGAGACCAGTTCTATTTATTATGTCGGCCAACGCACCAAGACGAGCCTTGGGCTGGGGCTGGAGCACGCCCTGACCAAACAGCTAAATCTAAAGGCTGGGCTGGAGGGTTTCCTCATGGATGACGGCTCCAATTATTTGCATCCAGGAGAAAATCGCCGTTATCAGGGTTGGGCTGTCAGCGTGGCGGCCATTACGCGCTTTTAATTATTACTTCTCCCGCAAGGGTTTGAACAAATACTCCAGTCCATTGATCTTCACTTCATAGAGCACGCGCAGCATTTCGCCCAGATGGCCGCCGGGAAAGCCCTTTTGGGCCAGCCAGACCACGTAGGGCTCGGGCAGGTCAATCAGGGGCCGGTCTTTGTATTTGCCGTACGGCATCCGCGTGTTGGCCAATTGAATCAAGATCTCCGGACTGGGAATGCCGTCATGGGGTTGGTTCATCAGCGCTCTGCTTCTCTTCTGCCTTCGGGTTTTGCGGCTTTACGCCCGCATCTTCGATGGGGCGGCCCTCGATAAAGTCCAGAATTAATTGGGCCGTCACTTCCGGTTTTTCTTCCTGGGGAATATGACCACATTGCGGGATGATATGCAATATGGCTTGGCGCATGTCCTGGCGGAAACGGTAGCCTACCGGCAGTGGAATCCACTGATCCTCCTGCCCCCAGAGGATCAGAGTGGGGGTGGGATTGTCTTTGGCCGCCGCAATAATCGGGTTGGGCTCGTTGAATTCCACGGCCCGGGCCACTTTAATTTGAGCCGCCAAAGCGTTTTCCGTGCACATGCGCTGGTAGTAGGCCGTCACCCGCTCCTCGGTGACTTTGGTGTCATCAAACATGACTTCTTTTAGATTTTTACGCACGAACCACTGGCCGAAGATAATGTTCACCCCGAAATTGGCCAGCGGCAGTTGGGCCAGTTTGATCACCATGGGCTTTTTGATCGGGTAGCCGCCGGCGTCGATGAGCACCATCTTTTCGATGCGCTGGGGATATTTGTGCGACATCAGAACCGCAATGGCGCCCCCCAGGGAGTTGCCCACGAAAATGGTCTGGGATAGACCCAGGGCCTCCATCCACTGATTGACATCTTCCATCAGCGACACCGCATCATACTTGGCCTCCAAGGGTTTTTCGGACCAGCCGAAGCCCTTCAAATCCAAGGCAAACACATGATAGCCCTGCTGGTTGAGAATGGTCGCCGCCTTTTCCCAGGTGTAGGTGGAAGAAGCAAACCCATGTTGCATCACCACCGTGGGGCCAGCGCCGGGATACTCGGTGTAATGGTAGTTCACACCCCCAACTTTGATGAAGTGATCATAATCGGCGGGTTCAGGCACTTGCCCCGAGGGCAGTTTTTGATTGAAGAAGCCGCAGCCGAGGGAGCAGCAAATCCAAATTACGAATAAGAACCGAGCAAGAATCAACATGGCAAAGGGTCCCTCCTGTTAAAGCTTTAATCCCAGAATCCCTATTTTAACACAGGTTGTAGTACCGCATTGGTTGGTAAAATTAAATAGGATTTAGACTTGGGTGTCAGAATTGGCCGCGGGAGATCAATCGATCAAGATAGAGATCATAGTTGTCGCTCGGCGGTTGTTGTGCTACTCTTCTTTATAGTCTAAAATACTGTATTGCTTTACATATCAACATCATATCAGTATCACGGTTTTCAGCCAGCCCTCCCGCGACCATCCGGGGCCGGGCATGATTGCAGGTAAAGGAGCGCCCGCGATGACCGATTTCTGTACCTATCACCCTACCCAGCCGGCTTGGTGGCGCTGCCCCAATTGCGCCAAGTCCCTCTGCCCCCAATGCATCGTGCGGCGCAAGGGCGGGTACACCGGCAACGAGAACCTTTTCTTTTGCCCGAAATGCAATATCCCCGCGACCCAAGTCGATACTTCCAATATCGTGACCCCTTTCTGGAAGCGGCTGCACAAGTGTTTTGTGTATCCATTTTCTTCCATCCAGTCCATCTTTCTCATTTTCGGGATGGCGCTGTTATCGGCTCTTTTCAGCAAAGCCGGTTTTTTAGGCGGCCTCTTGCGCTTCATCCCCTGGGCCTTGATGGTCAAATACTCCTTTGAGGCCTTACGCGCCACGGCCGCGGGCCGCTTCAGGCCGCCGCCGATTACCGTCGAAGGATTGACGGATAATTTGGGCCTGGTGTTTAAGCAGATTGCTTTGTTTGTCGCTCTGCTGTTGTTCTTTGCTTTCTTCATCACGCGCATGAACCCTTTCTTCTGGATACTCTTCGGCGTGTGCGTTCTGATTGGCCTGCCCGCCATGATCATTATCCTGGCGATCAATGACGACCTTGGGCAGGCCCTGAATCCGGTCTACTTTTTAGGAATGACCGTGCGCATCGGTTGGGGTTATTTACTTCTGCTGTTTTTTCTTTCCATCCTGATTACCGCCCCCAGCGTTTTGGGTTACGCTGTCATCCGTCACATGCCGGAAGCCACGCGGCACTTCTTCTGGTTGGCCGCCAACAATTACTACACCCTGGTGACCTACCATCTGATGGGCTGCGTAATTTTACAGTATCACGAACAGCTCTCTTACCCGGTGGATTTTGCCACGCTCTTGGCCTCCACCTATCCCGCGGCTTTGAATAAGACGCCCCAGTCCCTCTTGCCGCAAACACCGGCCGCGGCCCTGGAACACAATCTGCTCAACGATATTGCGCCTTTGATTCAGGAAGGGGATCTGGACGGCGCTATTGCCTTGATCAAAAAGGAAACCGATCTTCAGATCCACGATCTCCAGCTGTCCGACCGCTATATCAATCTTCTGAAGATGCGTCACCGGGACCAGGAATTTCAGGACTACGCGCCCAAGCATTTGGAGCTGCTGGTCAAAGCCGGCGAGAAAGACAAAGCGCTGGAACTCTATACGGCCTGCGCGGCCAGCGAAGGGTTCGCGGCGCCACCCACAACCTTATTTAAGATCGGCGGCTGGTTCAGCGAAAAAGGCAATCCCAAAATGGCGGTTCAAACCTTCAACCATTTGACTAAAGTTCATCCCCAGGATGTTTTGATCCCCAAAGTCTACTATCGCGCCGCTCAGATTTTACATGAGAAGTTAGCCAACACCGAAAAGGCCAAGAAGATTCTCACGGCCTTGATCAGCAAATATCCGGACCATGAAATCGCGAATTTTGCGCGAACCTATCTGAGGGGAATTTAAGCCTTCTTCAACTGCGCACCCGCCACGCGCGCCACATCGGACATGGGGAATTGGGTTTGAATGAGACGCAGGCACTCCTGATACGCTTCGTCTCGCCGTTTTCGCTGGTATGCTTGAGCCAAGCGAAAAAGCGCCATGGGAAGCTCTTCGGAATTTTTTGCTTTCTTGGCCAGAGCCCAGAGGATGCGCCGGGCCGACTCCAGATCACCGCTGGCGATAAAGCACTGACTGACGCGGAGATAGTGGCCAACCGAGAGCCGGGGCGGCTTGGCGACCTTAGAATACTCCTGAAAGATCGCACAGGCTTTGGCGGCCAGCTCCGGATCGCGGCAGAGAAGATCCAGCAGCGTGGCGGTGGTTTGGTGGAATTGCTGCGTTTCCGGACTTTGGCGGTCAATGGTGAAGAGGTGTTGCCATACCGCAAGGTTTTCCGGCTCTTTATCCAAGGCTTTTTGCAGCAGCACGCGCGCGTCCGCGAATGCCAGCGTCCCCATATGGTTCAGTGCCTCTTCGATCAATGGCGCCACGCTATAATCTTCCGCGGGCACGAAGGCGCTTTGATCCAGACAGCTGGGAATCAGCTTGGCGCCATAGGCCAGGACAGCACCGACGCCCAACCCGCCCAGGTGGGCCGCATAGGCCACGGGGCTCAATTTATCAAAGAGAAGTTGAAACAACTCGTTACCCATCCAGAGGGGCAGCAGCAGGATGGCCGGAAACTTCAGGTAGTTGAAATAGAAGCCGAGGTTGAGAAAAATACTTACCCGCTTGAGGCCGTAGAGAACAGTAAACGCGCCCATGATGCCGGCGATGGCGCCGGAGGCACCTACCAGGGGCGCGTTGCTGGCGCTGTTCAACACCCAGAAAAGCCCGGCGGCACCAAAGCCCCCCAGCACATAGATGAAGGGGAACACCACATGCCGACACCCATATTCGATCAGGGCGCCGATCAGCCATAAAAAAATCATGTTGCCGATTAAGTGCCCCCAACTGCCGTGCAGGAACATATAGGAAAACCATGTCAGCGGGCGCGGAGCGGCGGGCCTGAAACCAAATCGGTAGGAGACCACGCTTTCCATTTTTTGATCGAATTCAGGCCGCAATTGCCGCCATTCCTGCATGCGGGAATCCGTATCCGGCACAAGGGCGGCGCTGGAAAGCTCTTGATTGAATTGGGTGTCACGGAAGATCTTGTGAAAGCAGTAATAGGGGCGCTCCTTATCAGAAAGCTTTTGGAAGAGCTTATCTTCTTCGAGGGGGGGTAAATTGTGTCGTTGAAGATAGAGGCCGTAGAATTCAGTTTCCAATTTGCCCAGACTGGATTGGAAGTAAAATTGCATGGCCTCGTCTCTATACCGATCTTCGTCGCCCTGAAAAACCGGGAAGACAAAACAATTGATAAGTATCAAAACGATGGTCAACCAGGGCGGATTGCGCCAACTGAAGTTTTTGGTCAGAGGAATCGCGATCATCTCAATCCTATAATGCGCTATGGTTTATGTGGCCTGAAAAAGATAGCTTGCGGGCAAATTATCCTCCACCGTTTGAACCCAAAGGCCGCAAGCATCAAAGCCCGCCGTCCCAGCGATATTGCCAGGCCAGACCGAAGAGATCGTAGTTGTTGCCGGTGCGGGCTGAAACGCCGCTGCTGGCATAGAGTTTGATGGAGTTGTGGCGATCCACGGGCAGGGCCAGGGTGGCGCCCATGCGCCAGTTTTGTTGCAGGTCATCGTTGTATTCACCGTCAGCGGCGGTTTGGCCGCCGGTGAAGTGGGTGGCATCCACCGAGGCCCACAGGCTCGGACGAAAACTGTAGATCACATGCCCTTGGATCGCATAGAGCGGCTCCTGGGAGCGCGTGTGACCGCCGTAGAAGTCATTGTTGTCCGTAAAGAGGGTGGCCGCGGCGGCCAGTTCCATGGTCCACGCTCCCACGGCCTTGGAAATGCCCACCTCCGGCTTAAAGGCCCAACGGTGGGAACTGATGTTGATCAGCCGGCTGTCATCATACTGGCCCGTGGGCGCTGTTACTTGCAGGCTGACACCGACAATCAAATCCTGTTTGTAGTTGGCGAACTCTTTTAATCTGAGGGCCGGCGAGCCATAGAGGTTAACCGCTATCCGCACCTTGCAGTCGCCAATGCCGTCCACATTGCGTTCGATCGGCTGGCTATCCAGCTCCGCCGTACCGGACAACCAGGTGTAGGGCAAGACCAGATCGAACTTGCCGGATTTGCCCCATAGATCCAGGGCGCGGGCATAGGCCAGGACGGCGTTGGATGTTTCCAGCTCCGGATCAGTCAAAGGCAAAGATGGGTCAGAGGAAAGGGCGCCTTTGGAATAGGCATACCCCACGATCAGGAAGTTCACGCCCACCGGAGCATTGGTGTACCCTCGGGGTTCTATCTCCTGGGCGCGCGCGTTGGAAAAGCCTATCGCCATGGCCCACAGGGCCATTAAGCTCATGGCCATTGTTTTGATCAGAGCACTTCTGGGCCTGGGCCGCGGTCCAGCGGCAGGGCAGGCGCTAATAGCCAAACATTTGGGAAAGTATCCCCGCTCCGCATATGGAGGGAAGGATGCTGGTGAGAAATGCTGAACCATCTCTTCTCCATAACAAGCGATTTCAAAATAATTTTTTGCCCGACCTTTTTTTACGTTAGCCTGAAGTATACTGCATTGCTCTTTAAGCGTCGAATCATTTTAATGCATTATGTTTTCAACCGGCCGCTTTTTTATGATGCGATCGAATTTCTCTTATTTGGCCTTTGACATTTGTGCTTCATGCGGGAATATTGAGCCAGGCCGATTGCGATCACCATAACCTTTAAGTGAGCGAACTTCACGGAAACCGCCGCACCCATGCCCCGCATCCGCATTCTTCCCGATATTTTGGCCAATAAGATCGCCGCTGGTGAGGTGGTGGAACGACCGGCTTCGGTGGTCAAGGAGTTGGTGGAAAACGCCTTGGACGCCGGCGGCAGCCGTATTGTCATCGATATTGAAAACGGCGGCCGCTCACTGATTCAGGTGGCGGACAACGGCATCGGCATGAGCCGCGACGATGCCCTGCTGGCCCTGGAACGTTTTGCCACCAGCAAGCTGCACACCGATGCGGATCTGGGCGCCATTCAGACCCTGGGATTCCGGGGCGAGGCCCTGCCCAGCATCGCGGCCGTTGCCAAGCTAACCCTGATCACCCGGGAGCAGGGCAGCGACACTGGCGTCGAAGTACAGGTGGAGGGCGGCAAGATCACCCAGGTGATCGATACCGGCGCGGCCCAGGGCACCCTGATCCGGGTGGCCCAACTCTTCTTCAATACGCCGGCCCGGCGCAAATTCCTCAAAAGCACCGGCACCGAAATGGGCCATGTGGCCGATACGGTGGCCGGCATGGCCCTGGCCTATCCCCAGGTCCACTTCAAATTGAATCACAACGGCAAAGTGGTCAAACAGTGGCCCAGGGTCAGCGACCCTATCGAACGCGCCGCGGATGTGATGGCCCAACTCGGTCCAAATGATTTAATCAAGCTGGAAGCGCGCGCCGGTGATATCTTCCTGACCGGCGTGGTGGCCAAAGCGGGCATCACGCGCAGCACCACGGGCGGCATTTATCTTTTCGTCAACGGCCGCCGGGTGCGTGATCGCGTCATGCAACACGCCCTGTTTGAAGGATTCCATGGTCGACTCATGAAGGGTCAGTTCCCTTTGGCCGCGCTTTTTTTGCAGCTGCCCTTTGATCAGGTGGATGTCAATGTGCATCCCACCAAACATGAAGTGCGGTTCGTGGATCAGCGCGGGGTGCACAGCCTGGTGCAGCAAGGGGTGGCCGAGGCCCTTGGCCGGGCCGAGCGCCGGATGTGGAAACCCTTTGATAGCGGCCAAACCGAGCGCGTGGCGGCCGTCAGTGAACCGGCCGGAGATTATGCCGCGCCAACAAAGCCCTCCTGGGACCCTGTGCCTCCAATGCCGCCATCGGCGCCAGCGTCCGCTGCCCTAGCAGCGCCGTCCAAGCCCCAGGGGGTTGAGCCGATCCCGAAATCGTGGCCGCGGCCAAAGCCATCACTGTCTTCGAAGCCCACCCAGGAGGATTTCTGGACCGCCCAGGGGTTTGCCGACCTGACGGTCATCGGTCAATTTCGCGGCACCTATATCATCTGCCAGGATCGCGACGACCTGGTGCTCATCGACCAGCACGCGGCCCATGAACGCATTGTTTATGAACAGCTCGCCGCCAAGGACCAGCGCGTTCAAGCCCAGCAATTGCTCCTGCCCGAGACGGTGGAGCTTGGCTTTGCCGAAGCCCAAATGGCTGAACAGCTTATTGCCGGCCTCAGCGCCATGGGCCTGGAGATCGAACCCTTCGGCGGCACCACCTTCGTGATCAAAAGCGTGCCCATCCTGCTCAGCGACCAGGACGTCGGCCGCATCGTGCGCGAGCTGGTGGAGCGCAGCGTGGAGATCGGCCTCGGCGCTGGCCTGGACAAGATCCTGGACGAATGCCGCATGGTCATGGCCTGTCACCATGCGGTGCGTGCCAACCAGCGCCTGACCGATACCGAAATTCAAACTCTACTGACCCAGTTGGACCGTTGCCAGAACCCCGGCCACTGCCCCCACGGCCGGCCCGTCTTCGTCCGCTGGACCCAGCGCGAAATCGAAAAAGCCTTTGGCCGCTCGGGGTAGCGGACCATTTTATTTTGCCTCTTCGCCTTCGTCTGTAAAACCTCTTTCGGCTGGAATTGGCTGTCTGCCAGGGGTCGTGATCTCTGCAATCCCATTCTGCGTCAAACGAATACGCTCACTTGTATCCTTTCCCACCAAAATCAAAGAGAAGTCATCATGGGTAGATGTATAATTTTCAATGGATGAAACAGCCTTGTTGAAAATTTCGTTGTCATGTAGCGATATGAGTTCAAGACTATGTGAGTTCAGCTCATTGGGATATTGTCCCCAATTGGCGTAATATGCACTTAGATGGGCTCGCATTATGTTCGCCGCAGAAATTAGTGACGCCTTTCGTATTTTGCGGTTTATTAAACTGGTCGTACCGGCACCATCGAGAAAACGTTGCGCTGCAACCATTTGCTCTTCGGTCAAATTCTTTTTCATCAGATCTCTTATTGTTTTCTCTGCTGCCGCAATTTCTCCTTTTAACAAAAGCCGCGATGCTTTCGTGAAAGGGAAGTCAAAATTCAGAAACTCCCTCGACAGCCTCCCTGGACGTTCTTCTTGGAGATTGTCTGCGAGATCCTTTAATATCGATTCAGCTTCATCGAACCGCTCCTCCCTTACCAAATCTCGTCCTTTTAGATAGGCCGCCTCCAACCCTTTTTGCCGGGCCTTGAGTTCTTTTTCAACAACGGAGGCAATTGTATATTGCGAATGATTGCGGGCGAACCATTGAAGCTTGTCAAACGAAGCCCCCGGAGCCTTTGGATCCAAAGAGCTTAACAGTTTTGCGTATGCCAGCGAAACCTTTGGTGGGGTTTGTTCGCGCCTTGAACAACTCGGCAGTGATGAGGCGATGACGATTGTCATTATCAATAGTAAAAAGCGTGACATAAGCGGTTCCCTTATTTGTGCACACTCACCTTACTTCACTTCGAACTGCGTTTTTACTTCATTTCATTGATGGTTTCATAAAAAGCGGCTCGGCGCCCTTGCGGACTTTTTATGAACTTGTCTTCATTTGGCCTGGGCGATCTTGACTACCCGGCGTTGCATCACTTCGCCATTATCCTTGGTGTGGGTCAGGGTGATGGTTTCCAGCCGGTTTTCGGCAAAGAGCTGAATGCATTCCGGGTAGAGCCGCCACTCCAGGGCCAACCCCTTTTGCTTCACTGTTTCCAGGGTATCATCTTCGGCAATGGTAAAGGCTTTCTGGCCGATGATGGGGCCGGAATCCTCGCCGTAATCGATGAAGTGCACCGTGCATCCCCCAATCTTGCACCCATAACGGAAGGTGTCGCCGTACCCGTCCACGCCGGGGAAGACCGGCAGCAGGGCCGGGTGGATGTTCATGATGCGGGGGTGGGCCTCATCGATGTTGAATCGATCAATGAAATAGGGGCTCAAATTGCGCATAAAGCCGGCCAGCACCAGCAGATCGGTTTTGAAAACCGCCATTTTCTTCAATAGTTCGGCCTCGGCCGCGGCTCGCGTCGTAATGAAGGCCTGCACGGTGTTCCAGGGCGTGCCCGGTTCAAAGAGATGCTGTTTGAGCCACATTTCATCCAGGTCGAAATCGGCTGGAGGCGTGATTTGGTCGGGATTTTCCCGGTATTGCCGGATAATGGCGCTGTAATCCACCACAAAGGTGGGGATGCCATGTTTACGCGCCCGCTCCAGGCCGCCGGCTTTGGGATTGTCCGAGGCCACAAACACTACTTGCCCGTCAATGCGGCCGGCTTCGCAAGCATCAATGATCGCCTGCAGATTGCTGCCGCCGCCCGAGATAAATGCACCGATTCGAATTTTCCGCTTCATGCCGTGGACTCCCCTGTGAGCGCTGATTCCGCTGCTTTGTTTGGTCATGGCTATCAAACCTATCGTGATGTGTCAAAGGACCGAGCACTATTTATCCCACCAATGGGCAATGGCATTGGCGTAGTACCGCAACAACGGCAACTCCGTGGCA
>JAKALP010000052.1:5000-17632 GCA_021824175.1 Deltaproteobacteria bacterium | reverse complement strand
GCTTGAGGTTGTGTTCTGCAATCAGATCATTGCTTATTTGGATATTCGTAATCATAAAACAGTCACTAATAAAGTGTTACCTATGTCCTTGAACAGTTGTAACCCTTGACCCCGGTCTGTACACCCCGCTGGGAGAGGGTGCACTTGCTCGTGAGACCGATATCATTCGTGGTTAATGCCATTTGTGCTCATGAATGTCGCGGCTATTTGCGCAACAATATATTTTGCGTTCAAACGTCGTACTCGATGCGAACTCGTACTCGAAAGATCTTAAAAAATTTTCAAGTATGCTTACGAATACGACCCATACAACAGTCTTTGGCGAACAACAGCCGCGACTTACACCCTCCACCCAAGGGCAACCCTGGGATCAAGACCGAAAACACGAAAACAGGCAAACACAAAGGGCTTTCACCACCCGGTAAAAGCCCTTTGCTTTTTGAAATAAATTAATCTTTGCTTCTATTTTAATCGCTTCTTTACTTCTTCTTTTTCACTTCCATCCCGGCGATCTCGCGCACGATGTTCTTGCGTGCCTCGATGTCGTACTGGCCGTAGATGGCGATCTGCTCCATGATGGGTGAGCCGCCGCCGTGCATGGCGCCGTAAGCGATGGCGCCGGAGGAGCCGGAGTTGGTGTAATCGTAGAAAAGCATCCAGAACTTGATCTGCTCTTCAATGGAGATCTCCTGGTTGCGTTTGATGTACTTCTCCAGCAGGGCCTTGGTCTCCGCGTTCTTCAAGTCACCCTCGTGGGGAAAGGTGGCGGGCATGCCGCCGGCGATTTCGCACAGAATCTGCTGCTCGTGAAATACGGCTTCGCCGGTGAGGCAACGGCCCACGTTGGCGTAAATGGAGTTGGGAATGCAGGCGCCGGGGCCGTAGGGCATCATGCCCACGCCGGGGATATATACTTCGGGTTTGCCCATGGCCGAGGCCGTGAAGCCAGCGGCGTAGCCCAGCTCGGCGATCTTGATCAGCTCGGCAATCTTTTCGCGCACGTGGGGCGCCTTCTCGATGCCGTTCATTTCAGCGGCCAGGGCGGCAAAGCCGATGAGCATGTCGCCCACGGCCGGTTTGCAGCCTGAGTAGCTGTGGCGGTGAAAAAGCGCGAAAAGCAGTGCGCAGATGCCGCCATGCTGATATTCGCCGCACAGGAACACCCGGTCCCAGGGCACGAAGACATCGTCGAAAATCACATAGGAGTCCACAAAGCCGAAATCAAAGCCGCGCGGGATGAAGTCACGCTTGCGCATGTTGTGAGGCGACAGCACTTGCTTGATGCCCTCGGTATCGGCCGGGATGGCAAAAGCCACGGCATAGTCGCCTTCGTCCTTGGTCAGGGCCCGAGTGGGCACCACCAGGATCTCGTCGGCTACCGAAGCAAAAGTAATATGGACCTTGCAGCCGCGCACCACGATGCCGTCTTTTTTTCTTTCCACCACGTGCAGGTACTGGTCCGGGTCGGGCTGCTGGGCCGGCCGCAGCAGGCGCAAGCCCTTGACATCGGTCTGGGCGCAGGAGCCCACCAGGTCTTCCTTTTGGAAACGCTCCAGCCATTTGAGAAAATTCGGGTAGTACTGGGTCTTGCCCTTGTTCGCTTTGTCCGCTTCAAAGGAGACCGAATTGATGGCGTTGAGGGCATCCACGCCCATGCAGCGGCCGATGCACTGGCTCACCTTGTGGCAGTACATGCGGGTCATGTCCTGCTTCTTGTGCAGATCATCGGTATTTTGATGGACGTGCGTGAACCGGTTGATGGTCTCGCCGGTCAGATGGCTTTTGGCCGTGGTCAGGTGCTGATACTTGGGGTCCTGGGCCAGATCAAAGGTCACACCGATCACATTGGCGGCCATCATCAAGGCATCATCATCCCGACTGATTTTCTCACCATTGAGAAAAAGGTTCCGATTTTTTTTAGGCAAGCTCTTTAGATATTGCTCTTTGGTTCGCATACTCCCTCCGTTATGCAGATAAATGGTAACTCTCTCTCCTCGAGTTAATCGTGGCAGAATTATAAATGTAAGGCCTAATTGTCAAACTCTTTCCAGGCTGTACATGGGCTTTTGCTTTGCCTGGCACGATCCTATATAGTAATGGTGATCTGCACACACCACGATTCAACCCATTGACTGAATAGCCGAACAACCGCAAAACCGATATTAAGAAAGGAGAGGCTCATGGAATTAAAATCCATTGCCATCGAAAATCCCGAGCACCTAAACCTGATCCTGGGGCATACCCACTTTATCAAGTCGGTTGAGGATCTTCATGAAGCCATGGTCAACAGTGTGCCTGGCGCCAAGTTTGGTATCGCCTTTTGCGAGGCCTCGGACGTGTGTCTGGTACGCCATTCGGGCACGGATAAGGAACTGGTGGCCTTGGCCCAGAAAAACGCCATGAATATCGGGGCGGGCCACAGTTTCATCATTTTCATGCGCGACATGTTTCCCATCAACATTCTCAAAACCATTCAGTCCGTACCCGAAGTGTGCCGCATTTTTTGCGCCACGGCCAATCCGGTACAGGTGATCGTGGCCCATACGGAACAAGGCAACGCCATTTTGGGAGTAGTGGATGGCTTCAGCCCCAAGGGGATCGAAGGTGACCAGGATATCGCCAAGCGCAAATCTTTTCTACGGGCCATCGGTTATAAGATGTAAAGGGGAGAACCAGGGACTGAAGGCTGAAGGAAATTCTTGGATGGATTTAAGCTCCCTCCCCTTGGGCCTCATCACCTCCAGCCTTTAGTCAAAACCCCTTTACCCCGTCTGCATGAACTCCTTCCGCCTCTGCCCTTCCAGCTCAAAACGTGGCCGGACAAGCAGCTCCCGTCGATGGCCAAAGCTATCAAAATGACATACATATCATCAATAAATGTAAGCGGTTATCTACGCTTCAGTTTTCCTTTTTTTCTCAAGTTTGGTGCTTTTTGGTCGATCTAAGTCTTAGCGTGCCGGCAGCATGCATCCGATGCGATAAATGCAAAACGGCCCGCTGATTTCAGGCCCAATCGGCTCAACGGTGTCGATCGGGCAAGGCTCATATATAAACGAGTGGACGACTGGTGAATGAACACCTCTCAAACGGAACCGGGACAGGAGATCATAATGGGATCAAGGAAACTGGATTTACATGCTTCCTTTTATAATACCAGCGAGGCGGTAGATAAAATCTTTACAGCGGCTTTTGGCCCCTCAATGGCCTTGTATCGACACATCAGCCTTTGCGGGTGGCGGCTGATGGAGATTGCAATCCCGAACGGTAATGCGTTGAATGAGTCCTCTCAAATTGAAAGCAATACCTCCTTTCAGGAACCGGCTTCCGGAATTGAAATCTATGAAACCCATGACGCCGTAACCATTGAAGTGGCCCTTACCTATGTCAAAGAGGAGAGTCTCCATCTTTCTATCTCCGGCAAGACCGTCATTATCCGCGGTGAGCGAATTCTCTCCGCCCCAAGTAAAAGCAAGGCGCCTAATCCGGCGCGGTGTTTGACCTATTTCCAGCATCTCATTCCATTGCCGGCGTCTGTCAAAGCCGGTGGATTCCGGGCTCAACTCAAAGGGGATGTGGTACAGATAAATTTCGCCAAACACCACCATCAATAGAGATTGGGCCTTGGCTTCATGGTGCTGCTGCCATGCGAAAAAGACCGCATTTAATCCTGCTCTTCTTGTCATGGCTATTTCTTTGGCTGGGGACAGCATGGGCCGATGAGGTCATTCTGCGCAACGGTGAACGCTTCAGCACGCCGAAAGTGTGGGAAGAAGAAGATAAGATCCGATTCTACATGCAGGGATTGGTAGTGAGCGTGAAAAAGGAGGAGGTCGCCAGCATTTCGCGCGGCGACCAACAGCCGCCCAGTTCCACTCCCAAACCAGCCCAAGACGGCCCCCCGGTATTGATTCTTCCAACTCCCGAAGCAACGCCATCTATGGCGCCCGCCCAGGCGAAGCCGCCGGCAACTCCTCCCGGCCTCGGCAACTTAGGTTCAAAGCCCACTGCGCCGGCCCGCCAAAAAAAAGATTACAAAGGTATTGGATTGGATGGAATATCCTGGGGTATGTCCGCAGCTCGGCTACCTGGTGGCAAGAAACTTAAAACCGATCCGGCCTTTGGCGGGATTGATCAGTACTACCAGCCGGATCAGCCGCTGCTATTTGCCGGGGTGCCTTTAGATGGTCTAGTATTTGGATTCTGGCAGGATCGGCTCTACTCAGTGATGATGTGGGCCAACGGCCGCATCGGCTATGACCGCTTGCGTGGGGCCATCTTTTCTGCTTTTGGCCGGGGTGCCCAGCTCAAATCAGATATCGAGCGCTATGTTTGGGAGGAGCCCTCGACCCAACGCATGCTGGAGCTTGACGATGAGCTCAAAACCGGAATCTTCATTATGCGCTCCAGTGAGATAGATGCAATCATCAAGTCGCGTTATCCGCATAGTTGAGAAATCGCATCTCCTCCCAGCAACGACTCTGCCTTTCACTGCGGCATCAAAAAACGAACAATTTCCACGGGCCGCTCAATCTGGCGATGGTCTATCATAATTTGCTCCGTTTGTTTCCAAGCAGCCGCGTCGATGTGGCCGATAGCTTTCGTGGCTTCCGGTTGTACTAGTCTTCGCGTTTCCTTCAATTGCTCTACCAATAAATCCCTGGCAGTATCGCGATCGTATTGCTGCACCGCCGCGATGGCCGATTCACTATTTTGAGGCTCTATCGCCGTTTGCCAGCCCTTCAAGAGCGCTTCTAAAAATCGCCGCACCACATCTGGCCTTTCTTGCATTTCGCGCTTGGAGGTGACCACCGAATTGGCCACAAAATGCACGCCGAAATCACCAGGGCTTAAAAAGCCGTAGGCTTTTCCGGCGGCACGAAGTTTTTGGCCGATCTCCACGGCTTGGGTGTTGGCATAGACTGGCCAGAGGTCCACCTGGCCTTTGTAAAAAGGAGTATAATCCAGGCGCACGCTGAACAGTTTGACCTGTTCTTCGGAAATTTTGGCCTGGGAGAGCAAGGTCCGCATGATGAACTCATCGTTTTTGCCAAAGGTCACCCCAATGGTCTTTCCTCTCAGGTCAGACAGAGCGTTGAGCTGCAGTTTATCTTTGAAATAGATCCATTGCAACGGATTGACCTGAAACAGTTGAGCGATCACCACGATGGGCGCCCCTTTGGCCGCGGCTTGAATCACTTGATCGGCCGAGGCCACGCCAAAGTCGGCATATCCCAGCTCCAACTCGCGGATGGCGTCTCTTTCCGGACCGCCGGCTTTGATGGCTACATCCAGTCCCTGGGCTCTGAAAAAGCCTTGGCTCTCAGCCATCACATCACCTACGGTGGACATGTTGATCAACCATTTCAAACGATAGACGATTTTTTCATCAGGGAAAGCGTGACGACTTGCCAATAGCGTGATTAATAACGTAATTAGGGTGGCGCAGAACAATACTTTAAAACGAAGAGTCATCTCTGCCTCCTATGGTCGGTTGCATAGACGCATGCTTGGATGTTTCGTCGGCCTGGATTCTACGGTATGGATCGGCGCCCGAAGCAAGCATTATACTACTGAACCATTTGATGACAAGTCATCGCGACCATACTCTTTTAACGAGGTTCCCGCCCAATTCCAGCAGCCCCTGATACACTGACAGGGTAATACCGATGGCAAACAATGCTACCAGAATTTTGGCCAGATCGCTCTGGTAGAGGGCAATCCGGATGCTGTAACCAATGCCGGCACTGGCGGCGATGAATTCGGCCACGATGGTGCCGGCCATGGCCAGCGTGGCGCTGCCCGCGATTACGGTGGTCAGCTTGCCCAGGTTCTCGAAGGCCCGGATTTTTACTTCGAGCTGCCAGCGCATCCGCCCGGTCTGGCGGTAAAAATGTTCGATATCATAAATGGGTTCAGCCATTATCCCAACAACAGTCAACAATAAGGGGAAGTAGCAAATCATGGCGGCGATCAATAACCGCGATAAAAAACCATCTCCAAAAAGAATGAAAATAATAGGCGCGATGGCCACAATGGGATAAGCTTGAAAATTATACGCCGCCACTTTAATAAAAGAGCCAAACCAGGTGGCCTGCCGTCCCAATATGCCGATCAGAAGGGCCAGAATGACCGACACTACCTGACCGATCACCGCCACCGTCAGGGTGTTCATGACATCGGACAGATAGCGTCCCATTACTTCCCGTGCGGTGTGCCACAAAGATTCCCAGCCTGGGATGACATAGTCGGACAGGCCAACAAGCACTTTAATCGCCAGTAGTAT
Organism: Deltaproteobacteria bacterium; assembly: GCA_021824175.1. Lineage (GTDB taxonomy): Bacteria > Desulfobacterota > Desulfobacteria > Desulfobacterales > Desulfosarcinaceae > Desulfatitalea. The sequence continues at coordinate 11,349 of JAKALP010000052.1, read as the reverse complement.
CGATATCCCCAAGGCGTAGATCAGTAGAAATTGATAGATGCGCCTATGAAGCATTCATGATCTCCAACATCGCGCGTTGCAAAGCCGGCTGCTCTACGCCGTTGTCATCCTTCTGATCAAGACCAGAGGTTTTCACGATTTGAGGGGTTTTATGAGCTCCGCGCAGAATCCATATCTGCTTGCAAAAAGTGGCCACCTCCATCACATTGTGGCTGATGTAAATGAATAATGCTTTTGGGAACATCGCTTTTACGGCCACGAGGATATGTCCACGCAGCTTTTCATCCACATTGGCAAGGCTTTCGTCCATGATGAGCAAATCGAAATCCTGCACCAAATAGCGCACCAGGTTGATCCGGTTTTGCTGGCCCAATGAGAGCTGCGAGAAGCGATGATTGAGCAGGGAAGAAAGACCAAATATCTGCACCAGTGCATTTTTCTTTTCGATATTATGGACCGGCGTAATTTGCTGCAAATGTCTGCCAATTCCAGACCATCCAGGCAGTCGCTCCATGTTGTGGGTATAGAACATCCCCGCGTTGTTATCCGCAAGGATCTGCCCCTGATCCGGACTGAGTTGCCCAAGCATAATCTTGGCCAAAGAAGATTTACCGACCCCCGATGGGCCAAATAGCGCATGAAAGCCGGGTTCGATCCAATCAAAGGTCAAATCGTGAAATAGGATTTTATCTGTGCCCGAAAATCCAAAGTGGATATGGCGGCAACGTAAAGACATAGCGTTATGACGTTTGTTTGCGCGCACCAGTCATCTGGATCAGTTCCTGGTAGAATTGGCGATCCTCGGCATAAACGAGCCCTTGTTCAAATGCGATCAGATTCTTCTTATGCAGTTCGGCCAGGGCAATATCGATGGAAGTGAAATCTTCGGCCCCGCTCTGAAGTTGGGAGCGAATTTGATGGGTTTTGCCTTCGCGGATAAATTTTCGCAGGCGATGGGAGTTGATAAATTTTTCAATGGCCGGCACCCGACCGCTGCCATTGGCCAATGGCACCAGGCATTGGTAAATCGATAAAATTAAAGAATCGGAGAGCATCATCCGGATATGATTTTGCTCATGGGGCTCGAACATATTGATGGTGCGCTCAATGATCGCGGTGGTATTTTCCGCATGGGCCGTGCTTAACACCAAATGGCCCGAATTGGCCGCCTGCAGCGCTATGCGGAAGGTCTCTTTGTCCCGCAGCTCGCCAACCACGATCACGTCTGGAGCCTGCCGAAAAACGTGCCGGATGCCCTCAAAAAAGCTTTGGGTATCGCGTCCTATTTCGCGCTGACAAATATTGCTACTTTTATGTTTGAATAGATATTCGATGGGATCTTCCAAAGTAATGATGTTACAGCCCCGATTGCTGTTGATGATATTCACCATTACCGCAAGAGTGGTAGATTTACCATGGCCAGCCGGTCCGCAGACCACAATCAGACCATGGGGGCGCAGGGCGAATTCTGACAACCAGGCTGGCAATTGCAGATCAGTCAGAGAAGGGATCTGATCAGAGATGGGCCGCAAAGCAATAGCCACCGATTGGCGCTGTTGAAATATGGTCACCCGAAAACGCCCAATGCCGCGATAGGTAGCACCGAAGCCGTAATCGCCCTCTTTAAGAAAAGTATCCCACGCATTGGGGGGCAACAGATCACGAGCATATTTTTCACAATCAGATGGGGTTAAGTGGGGCAGCGCCAGACGCTTGAGCGCGTTGCCCTTCTTAATCGAGGGAGGTGCACCCGCGCAGAGAATCATATCGCTGGCATTTGTTTTTACCAAATAACGCAACAGTGAAGTTAATTGCGGGCTCTCATCCCCACGCTCCATGGCTACCAGTTCAGCCAGGGTGGTGCCGTGCAACCCTTCGCCCGAACCGGTCTTGAGGTTCTTCAAGGCTGCGGCCATCATGAAGGCAGGGGCAACCACGGGACGAACCTTTTTGCCAACTTGAAACTCAATCTCGCTGATAGCGGCGAAATCCTGGGGATTGACCATGGCAAGCGTCAACGTGGTGCCGTCATCAGCGACAGGCATGATCTTTTTGGATTCCATTTTATCTACAGGAATGAGTTTCAACGTTTGGGCATCGATGGAGCGGCTAAATAAATTTTCAGCAGGCACACCAAATTTTTTGCTTAGATATTCCAACAGATCATTGATGGCCACAAATCCCATTTCAATCAGAAGAGATCCAAGTTGACCGCCAACCTGGGACTGGCGCCGGAGCACTTGCTCCAACTGCTCCTCGTTGATCAGACCCCCTTGCACAAACTGCTCCCCAATACGTTGTTTGGGAGGACGAACCGACTTTGGGCTGTTTGTGGCCTCCATATTTGATGACTCCTCAAGGGAAAGGGTTATGGATGATTGATATTGATAGAATTTTACATGAAAAGGGAGTTTGCCACAAGTTTAAGTATTCCAAGGGCAAAAAGGTTGTTTTGGCTTTCTATACATAAAGCGTTGGTGTAGTGTGACTGCAAGGTTATTCTAAAAAAAGCTAAGAGTTAGTTGTGGTATCTCAACCTTTTAACAGGCCCGGTAAAAGGAGAGATCTTCATGGATTTCAAAAAACACCTGGAAAATGCTTGGCGTTTAACCCTGAAACACCTGACGTCATTAATACTGATGACATTGGTGATGTTTGTGGTGAGCGCCGCGACATTGGGAATATTATCACCGGTCATGCTGGCCGGTTACTGTCAAGCCATCATCGAGATGATTAGAGATGGACGTGAACCCAAAATCTCAGATCTCTTCTCACAGTTTCATCTTTTTCTGCCGCTATTATTTTTCTCTTTAATTGTTGCCGTGGCGATATTGATTGGATTTACTTTGCTGGTCTTGCCGGGAATCGCGATGGTGTGCGTAGTTGTATTCGGTTGCTTGTATATGTTACCACTGATAACCGATCAAAAAATGGGAATACTGGAGGCCCTGAAAAAAAGCTGGGAAATGGCGATCAAAGAAAATTTGCCAGATCACATGGTCGTAGTAATACTGATCATTGGTCTTACGGCAATGGGGAGTTCCGTGTTTATTGGAACCCTCTTCACCCAACCGTTTACTACCGTCTTTGTATTATCGATTTATCTTGAGCGCACCGGCCATGTTATCAATAATATTGTTCAACCACCACCTGCACCATAATGCAATGGGGGAATATATTAAATATAATCCTATTCTTAGTGCGCTTTGCATCACGGAAGATAGGTCTTTAGATGAAGATTACTGAGCCTCAATCTTTCGCATGATCTGATCAAGTTTATTCTCGGTGACCCTGCCCCGTTTGAGTAAGATTTCTTCTATTCCGGCATCCCGCAATTCTTTAATGCGCAGCACTTCCTCGGGAGTAGATTGTCCAAGATTGAAGAAAGTATATTTCAAGGTTAGTTCTTTTTTATTTAAAATGTCGAAAGTTTTCAAATCGCTGAAAACAAAATGATGGCTGAGCAGATAATAAAATGAACCGATGGCGAGCGCGATCCAAAAATATTGCTTCAATCGCGATAACATGATGCCCTCCTATCCCCGTACGCAAAAGGTTAAAGTTGAAGATGGAAAGTCTTGTGAATAGCCGTTTTACAGCGAATTTCATTTGAGCAGTCCATCTTCTTCAGCATATATTGTATATTGATAGGGCAGATTCGTGCAATGATAAGATCGATGTAATCAATTCGTTTGTTTCGACCTTTAAAAAAAAGAAACCCGGAACCGCAAAACGGTTCCGGGTTTGAAAATTTTTCGGCGGCGACCTACTCTCCCACACAGCTTCCCGTGCAGTACCATCGGCGCTGAAGGGCTTAACTTCCGTGTTCGGGATGGGAACGGGTGTATCCCCTTCGCCATTGCCACCGAAAACTTAAGATCTTGAGCGATGATGCAATTTGAATATGGTTTCTTAATATGCTGTATGAACTTATGTCATTTGTTTTGTGGCCAAGCCGCACGACCTATTAGTACCGGTAAGCTCAACACATTGACTGTGCTTACACATCCGGCCTATCAACCTCGTCATCTTCGAGGGGTCTTCAGGCAACATACGTTGCGGGATATCTTATCTTGGGGTTGGCTTCCCGCTTAGATGCTTTCAGCGGTTATCCGTTCCGTACATAGCTACCCAGCTATGCCGCTGGCGCGACAACTGGAACACCATTGGTTCGTCCATCCCGGTCCTCTCGTACTAGGGACAGATCCCCTCAAATATCCTACGCCCGCGAAAGATAGGGACCAAACTGTCTCACGACGTTTTAAACCCAGCTCACGTACCACTTTAATCGGCGAACAGCCGAACCCTTGGGACCTGCTCCAGCCCCAGGATGTGATGAGCCGACATCGAGGTGCCAAACCGCGTCGTCGATGTGAACTCTTGGACGCGATAAGCCTGTTATCCCCGGCGTACCTTTTATCCGTTGAGCGACGGCCCTTCCATTCGGAACCGCCGGATCACTAAGACCTACTTTCGTACCTGCTCGAGATGTCTCTCTCGCAGTTAAGCTCCCTTATGCCTTTACACTCCACGGCTGGTTTCCAATCAGCCTGAGGGAACCTTCGCGCGCCTCCGTTACTCTTTGGGAGGCGACCGCCCCAGTCAAACTACCCACCAGACACTGTCCTTCGCCCGGATAACGGGTCGAAGTTAGAACTCTAAAATAGCAAGGGTGGTATTTCAAGGTTGGCTCCACCGAAACTAGCGTTCCGGTCTCAACGCCTCCCACCTATCCTACACATACTATTTCAAAATTCAACGTCAAGCTATAGTAAAGGTGCCGGGGTCTTTCCGTCTTTTCGCGGGTAGACGGCATCTTCACCGCCACTACAATTTCACTGAGTCTCTGGTTGAGACAGTGCGGAAGTCGTTACGCCATTCGTGCAGGTCGGAACTTACCCGACAAGGAATTTCGCTACCTTAGGACCGTTATAGTTACGGCCGCCGTTTACTGGGGCTTCGGTTCAATGCTTCGCCCGAAGGCTGACATCTCCCCTTAACCTTCCAGCACCGGGCAGGCGTCAGACCCTATACGTCGTCTTGCGACTTTGCAGAGTCCTGTGTTTTTAGTAAACAGTCGCTACCGCCGTTTCTCTGCGACCCCCTTCGGCTTCGTAAGCAAGTTACTTCACCTGATGGAGGCACACCTTCTCCCGAAGTTACGGTGTCATTTTGCCGAGTTCCTTAACCAGAGTTCTCTCAAGCGCCTTGGGATACTCTCCCAGCCCACCAGTGTCGGTTTACAGTACGATCACCCGGTTATCTCGCTAGAGGCTTTTCTTGGCAGCATGGGATTAACCACTTTATGTCCGCAAGCGGACTCGTCGTCACGTCTCGACCTTAAAAGAAAGAACGGATTTGCCTGTTCTTTCGGCCTACACGCTTAAACCGTCTATTCCAGCAGACGGCTGGCCTACCCTTCTGCGTCCCCCCATCACTCAAACGATAACCTGGTGGTACAGGAATATTAGCCTGTTTGCCATCACCTACGCCTTTCGGCCTCGGCTTAGGGATCGACTAACCCTGAGCAGATTAGCTTTACTCAGGAAACCTTGGGCTTTCGGCGAGCGGGTTTTTCACCCGCTTTATCGCTACTCATGTCAGCATGGTCTCTTCTGTACGGTCCAGCTGTTCTTACGATCAACCTTCGCTCCCTACAGAATGCTCCCCTACCGCTCTATCGACGAATCGATAAAACCCGCAGCTTCGGTAGTGTGCTTAAGCCCCGTTACATTTTCGGCGCAGACTCACTCGACCAGTGAGCTATTACGCTTTCTTTAAAGGATGGCTGCTTCTAAGCCAACCTCCTGGTTGTCTATGCGTTTCCACATCCTTTCCCACTTAGCACACATTTAGGGACCTTAGCTGGCGATCTGGGCTGTTTCCCTCTCGACCACGGAACTTAGCTCCCGTAGTCTGACTCCTGCGATAGTAGTTGACGGTATTCGGAGTTTGGTTAGGTTTGGTAACCTGGTGGGGCCCCTAGCCCATCCAGTGCTCTACCCCCGCCACTAAATACGCAAGGCTATACCTAAATATATTTCGGGGAGAACCAGCTATTTCCAAGTTTGTTTGGCCTTTCACCCCTATCCACAGCTCATCCGAGCAGTTTTCAACCTACAACGGTTCGGGCCTTCACGCAATTTTACTTGCGCTTCACCCTGGCCATGGATAGATCACTTGGTTTCGGGTCTACTTCGCGCAACTTATCGCCCTATTCAGACTCGCTTTCGCTACGGCTACACCTTACGGCTTAACCTTGCTACGCAAAGTAACTCGCTGACTCATTATGCAAAAGGCACGCAGTCACACGGGATACCGCCGAAGCAGTAACCATCGTGCTCCCACC
>JAKALP010000052.1:0-2500 GCA_021824175.1 Deltaproteobacteria bacterium | reverse complement strand
CGTGTTACTCACCCGTGCGCCACTTTACTAGCCTCTGCAAGCAGAAGCGTTCTCGTGCGACTTGCATGTGTTAAGCACGCCGCCAGCGTTCACTCTGAGCCAGGATCAAACTCTCCAATTAAACTATTTTATGTCGCAAGTGCGACATCATGTTTAACGAGGTTCCCAACTCTTGGCATCGTCACTATTTAGTTTTCAAAGATCAAGTTTTAAGGCAGCTTTTTGCTCAAAACGAAAACCTTAACTATATTATCAGGCCTTCTCTTGTCAAGCACTTTTTTCGGTGTGCCTTTTTTCTTGCAAGCCATTCTCAAGAAAGAACAATCGTATACTTAATATCTCGATGCGAGTCAAACACAAAATCACATCGATCTCAAAAAACCGATTTGTCTACGCCCATACTATCATTGGATTGGGAAACGGAGATGGAACCGGAAGGTATAATCTTGTTTCGCTTTCTCGGCTTGCTTAAAAGAGCAACTGTGTATTTGGTTTCAATCCACAGCCAGAACGAGGCGACTTATACGCCGCCGGCATTTGCTTGTCAAATAGTTTTTTCAGCTAAAATACGAATTTTATGAAATCTCTTTTTCCCAGCTCGCAAAAGCAGCGTCATCTCATTGATATCTTTCGATGTAATCATCTGATCGAAACATTCCAAACGTACCCCGTTTATATAACCGCCGCCTTGATCGATCAATCGACGCGCCTCTCCACCCGATTGAGCCAAGCCCACCAGCTGGAACAGCTTAAAAGCTGAAATCCCTTCATCAAAGGTACTTATCGGCATCTCTGTCGTGGGTACACTATCGTCCAACGCGGGGTCGCCCTTTCTTGGAATGCCGCTTGAGGGCAATATGGATTGCGGCACAGAGCGTGCGCCGAACATCTGGCAAGCCGCTTTATATGCCTTGTCGGCTTCGTGCGCACCATGGGCTAAGCGAGTGGCCTCATAGGCCAAAACAGCTTTGGCACTATTTAAATCGGCCCCCTCCAGTTGGCTGACCATCTTAATTTCTTCCAACGGAAGAAATGTAAAGAGGGACAAGAATCGCGCTACATCTAAATCATCGGCATTTACCCAAAATTGGTAATAGGCATAGGGTGAGGTTCTCTCAGGATCCAGCCATACAGCACCCGCGGCGGTTTTTCCCATTTTTGCGCCTGAACTTGTCGTTATTAATGGAAATGTAATGCCAAACGCCTGTTCACCCGTGATGCGACGTATCAGATCGATGCCTGCGACAATATTACCCCACTGATCGCTACCTCCCATTTGCAGCCGACACTGATGCTGCCTTGCCAGCTCCAAAAAATCGTACGCTTGCAACACCATGTAGTTGAACTCGATAAAACTCAGACCATCTTCAGATTCTAGCCGGGTACGGCAGCTTTCGGCCTTGATCATACGGTTGACGGAGAAATACCGACCTATATCCCTCAGAAAGGGAATGTAGGATAAGGGAGTAAGCCAGTTCGCATTATTCACCAACAAAGCTTTTCCTTCTTCAAAATCGATGAATCGAGCCAATTGCTTTTGAATGGCGGTAACATTGCTATTGACTTGCTCGATGGTCAGCATTTTTCGCATCTCGGTTTTCCCGCTAGGATCGCCCACCAGGCCGGTACCGCCGCCAACCAGAGCAATTGGACGGTGGCCTTGTAGCTGCATATGGGCGAGCGCCATTATGGGCACTAGACTCCCTACATGCAGACTCGATGCAGTGGGATCGAAACCGATATAACATGCCACCTGCCCCGATTCGATGTAGTCCTTCAGCTCCCGATCATGAGTCGTCTGCTCAATGAAGCCTCTCTCTCTTAGGATTTCAATAACGTTTGGCATCCACTTCTACTCCATAATCACAAGATTGGTGCACCGCTGGAAGCAATACAGATGTTTAAGATCGATTTACATGCAGCCGACTATTTATTTGCGAATTCTACTGCACGTGTCTCTCGGATCACGGTAACCCTGATCTGACCGGGGAAGGTTAAAACCTCCTCGATTTTTTTGACAATATCCCTGCTCATTAGAATAGCCTCTTCGTCATTGATCTTGGTGCTTTCGACGATGACGCGGAGTTCCCGCCCGGCCTGGATCGCATAAGCACTTTCAACACCTTTAAAGGAGTTGGCGATTCCTTCCAGATCCTCTAACCTTTTTACGTAGTTTTCCAGCAATTCTTTTCTGGATCCCGGGCGCGCCCCAGAAAGACCATCTGCCGCCTGGACAAGAACATCGTAAACAGTGGTTGGAGGAATATCTTCATGATGAGCCGCGATGGCGTTCACGACTTGCGGTGATTCACCATACTTTTTAGCCAGTCTTGAACCGATGAGGGCATGGGGGCCTTCCACCTCATGATCAACACCCTTGCCAATATCGTGCAACAAGCCCATTCTGCGAGCAAGTTTTTCCTTTAGCCCCAACTCCGCAGCCATAATTCCGCACAGGAATCCGACCTCGATGGAGTGCTGCAATACATTCTGGGTATAG
>JAKALP010000027.1 GCA_021824175.1 Deltaproteobacteria bacterium | reverse complement strand
TTATTAATCCCCCCGGCCCACTGGGCCGGAGATATTAACTTTTGCTTATGGGCTGAGGCCCTTAACAACTAATCGACATAGAGCTTAACCGGAGTCTCCGATTGTCTAAACGATGGGGACCACCGCCGGCCACCTTGCACATCAAGATTATTTGGAACATCCACGGTCACACGGGGGCTTGTTGTGCCAATGCCGATATTACCTGTGGCACCTTGTATAAAAAAATCAATAGGCCCACCACTACCTGCATCATTCAATCGGCGAATCGAAAAGTTCCGCGGATTTCCTGCCCCGCCATCTACTAAAAAATTCCATTTTTTTAGGTTCGCAGCACCATTGGCCACCTCCATGATCATTTCATCCCAACTGGTTGATGAAGACAAGTGAAGTTGACGCATGGGAGTGGCGGTGCCGATGCCAACATTCCCACTCTCGGTTACAATCAGTTCATCGGCTATGCAGGAGAAGTGAAACGCCATACCCAACGCGAAAACGAGGATGATGGATCCAATGGTTTTGATTGTCTTCATGCCTTGCTCCTCTCGGTGTGATCTTCTACTGTATGGTGGTGTATTCGAATTTCAATTCAATTTCGTCGGTAAATGAAAACGCTTTTCCCCGACCAATGCTCCGGCGGGATGGTGAATTATGCTATCCGTAGAATCCGGTACTTTCATTGAATTGATTGGTATTTCTTTTGTCGACGTCATTTTATTTCTCAGGGGTAAAACCGATCATCACTTCTCCATAATGAAAGAAAATATTTCTTCTATAGAGAAGAAGATTTTTTTATCTTTTGTATTACTATCAGCGATAGTGGAACCGGTTGGCCTGCCAGAAGCTGTGTTTCCGAGGCTTTGGGTCACAACGATAGGCGTGTCAATTGGCCGGAGTTCATCTTAGACAGAGATTGGCGTCTTTCGTCTGCATTGATCTTCGCAAAATAGGCTGTGCTTAGCCTCCTCACCTCGACTCTTTTCCCCACTGAAAAGCGCGGTGGAGAGGCGGGCTAAACGGCAGGCCTATTTTGAGAGGATCTATTACCCAATACAATCGATCTCTGTTCCGTCCAAACGCAAGCCAGGTTCAATATGGCAGACCTTAAACCAGCGCCGCCAGACCGGTGGTGCTTTCCTTTACTGCTCAAATTTCTATCAGAAGCCTTATTCCAGATGAAATTTTATCTGCTCTGCTTCGGTTCCTTGGGCGAAGTCAAGAAAATATTTTTGGAGGTGTGAACTGTGATTGGGGAGGGGGGAGTGTTTTCGGTATCGGAAGCGGAGTCAACTTTCTTATTTTGCTTTTGATATTCGTCCGTTCCGTTTGTTGCGATGATAATGAAAAATAGTGGTAAATGTCGTTGCCCTGGCCCCTTGGGCCAAATGCGGCCCAAGGGGTTGCGGGTATGGAGAGGGGTAAGGTTTTACTTTTTATTCGGCCGGCTCAATGAGAATGGTTGTGGCTTCGTAGTCTGTTGCCGCGCCTGGGCACAATGCGATGGCATAGGCCCGAATCGAATCGCCGACCGCGATATCTTCCAGCGTGGAAATTGGACTGTGGTGCGCGGGGTGGTGTCCGGTTTTGTCGCCGTTGGTCAAATCCATGATCGGCACTCCGGCTTTAACGTGGATGGTGGCGCCTGTATCCATGACCAACGTGCGCTCCTCGGTATTCACCTGGGCCACGGTGGCTTCGATCAATTCCGGTATGACGACCACCTTGAGGGCGATGGGAGGCTCGACCGTGGGAGCGCCGATGATGATTTCAACAATGCGCGGGGCGCAGGCCACCAGCTTCATGAGCTGGTCCGGGGTCAGGAAGCCATCGCCTTTAATCTCGATGGGCGCCCCCGTGGGGAGAAATATGGTGGCGCTGACCGGTTCGGTTTGCGTGTCGCCATTGCCTTGGGCGCCATAGGTCACGCTCAGATTATAGCCACCCTGGACAGGTTCCATGGCCGTCAAAGAACTCACGTTGATATGGGGGTTGAGAAGCACGGCCACCGCCACGATCCGGCCGTCCTGCATTTTGCCGATGACACGGGCCGGCATGCCGGGTTGGATGGCGTCCGGTGTAAGCTCCTGGTTGCAACCCCACAGGATCAAGGTGCCGGGGGTCAGTTCAATGGTCTGAACCTGGTCACCGGAGATCACGAACTGGCTATCCACCACCGCCTGGGTAACGATACCCTCAGTATGGATCATATCGCCGATGACCACCATGGAGGCCAGTAATCCCCCCTCTTGCAATCGTCCGCGCACGCTCACTTTAGCGCCCACAGCCAATTCCTGGGCATCGGCTACATTGCCCTGATCATCGATGATGACCGAGGAGTTATCCAGCAGGATGGGAATTGGGATCAGGCTATGGGCCAGGGTCATGGTAAAGCCGATGACGGTTTCTTGGTCTTCGGCGTAGGTCAGGGCCGTGACATTGCCTTGCAGCACGCGCGGGCAGCGCAGCAGATGCTGAGCCCTTACAATGTCTACGAATACGACGGGCCGGAAGTTTTTATTGTTGCCGGAGACATGAATCGATTTGTCGCAATCGATATCGATGGAGATTGCCAACGTGATATTGGATTCCACCACAAAGGGGCCCTGGGGGTTGAGATCGATTTTGCCGCTGGGCAGTTTGAACTCCGTCTGCACGGTCGCCTTCTCACCCACCACTTTGACCACATCCAGCCGGATTTTGCTGTAAGAACCGGCCGGGACATCATGCAGCGTGATCAAGGCGCCGCCATCCTGATCATTTTCCTGGCGCAGGTTGAGCAGATCATACTCCATCGGCTCGACCGGATTGAAGATCACTACCGGCGCGCCGCCGTTGGCCGGCAGCAATTCGGCCTGCTGGATGGTGATCCAGATGTGATCATAGTCTTCGGACGGGCCGTCGCCGAGCATCAGCGCCACCTGACCATTGCCGCCGGTGGAATTCGCGGTGCCGCTGCTGGAACCGCTCCCCCCGCCGCCACAAGCGGACAGGGTCATAATAAGAATTACTCCAATCAGTAGTGATAATACTCCTTTTCTTTTCATCTTCTCCTCCTTTGGTTTTTGGTTGTAGTGGTTGCCTGAACTACTGACGAATGATCGTCATGGATTCATAGATGAGCTGATTTTCTTCCCAGTGTCCGGAGACCCGCACGGAATTACCGTTTTGCAGGGCCCCGAAAAACTCTTCTTCCGTCAAGGAACGCAGATCCGGGTCCCAAAATGCGATGTCGGCATTGGCGCTGGGGTCCACCGCCACGCTGAGGATGGCAAAGCCGGAGCCAGTGACCGCGGTCACCGGGCCTTGCAAAATGAAACGGTTGTTTTGCGCATTGGGACCGGTGCCGAAAATGGCGCTGGCAGCCACCGTGTGGTCATCCAAGGCAAAGCCGTTGAGCCGCACATAATCGCCAGGTTCGATCTGTTGCAGGTCGTTTCGCATGCCGTGAATGCGGGTCAGCCGGTTGGCGTGGATGGTGATGGCGCTCATGCCGGCCAGGGTCAGCGTGCCGTTGTCCGGGTCCACCGAAACCACACTGGATTCCAACCGCACGCCGGCAGCCGCCTCCACCCGGTCGGCCTGGAGCAGCCGGTTTTGCAAGCGGCCCCGAACTTTGATGCGCACGCCGGCCGTTAACTCTTCCGAGGATAGCCCTTCGAAATCGGTGAGTGAACCCAATTGGACTAAATATTCTCCCATATGCCACTGGTTTTGGGCATTGGGGCCGGAGAGGAAACCGTCGATGCAAAACTCATCAGCCGAAGCAATTGACTCTGTTTGGAACAATTCTACCCGCGAGGCTTCCAGTTCATTGCCGTTAAAGGTTCCCTGGACCGCCACATCTTGACCTTCCGCCAAACTGCCTGTTGACCCCTGAGCGGCGCTGTAATTGATAGTCAGGCCATTGATTCGGAAGTTCTTCTGATGGGTGTCGAGCGTATCGATTTGGCCTTTGACTCCCATAGTGTCGGTTGACGTTTCGACAGTAATCAGACCGGCATGTACCGCCCCGTCCGCATCCACTGGACCGCTGACCCAGAGGATGGTTCCCTGAACCATGGTGCCAAGAGCGCCACCCACGACTCTGGTCTGGCCATCGGCATAAACGGTTTGGCCCAATATCGTCATTTCAACGGAGTCGCTATCAATGCTGGTTATGGATTGCACCGGGCCTAAAACCCGGTAGAACGAATCGATCCGGAGGGCGGTACCGTTGCGTTGGCCGGAAAAGTCGCCATGGATCACCACCTGTTGGCCGATGGGCAGATGGTCGCGCACGACTTGATCCCCGGAACCCACCTGAACGCCTTCCACTTGGAGTTGGGCGCGCTGGGTATCGAATTCCACGCCGTTGACGAAAATACTGCCGTACCCCGATACTTCTCCGATGGTGACACCCGTACCGCCCACGCCGCCGCTGGCCGTCAGATTATCTCCACCTGAACCGCAGCTGGAAAGAAGTAGAAGGCCGAAGAGAATCAGAATGGCGCTGATAAGATTGTAGCCTATATTGGAAAATGGTTTACTTTTCATCATCCATGGGCTCCTCGAAATAGTAGATGCCTAGGCCGGCGGCAAAGCGTCCCGAGCCTTGGACCTGGGGGTTGCTGTCCCGGTCTTGCTGGGAGAGATGGGTGTCCAGTTGTTCCAGCAACGCCTGGGCTTTTTCAGCGGCCATTTGCTTAAAAGGCGCCAATGCTTCCTGGGGTAGGTTGTCGTAATAGACCTTGCGCTGAAAGCGCTTGTCGGCCATCTCCGGCGCCAGATTGTGACCGATGGTGCGGATCAGATGGGAAACATCGGTCCCTAAAATATGCAGTTTCATCTGGTCGTCGCCGGAAGGCAAAAAGGCCCGCGTCATGAGCTGGACCCTGCCGTTAGCCAACCTGGTGACGGCACCGACCCGTATCAATTCATCCAGAATCGCCCTGGCCGGCATGTCGCCACTGTATTTTTTCACCAGGGTGCTGAAACTACTGCTCTCGCCGCTGAAAGGCAGTTCCTGGGGTAGGCCGTGACGATCTTGGAATTCAGCATCCCGTCGCCAGCCGGCAATGACGCGGGCGGCCCGGTTGTAAGGTTCGCCCAGATCATCTTTGTTTTCAGCGGGCGCATCGAGAATCTCCTTGACCGCCTTTCGTGTCAGGCCGGTAATTACCGAGACTCGCGATATGGATTGTTTTCGACCCTCCAAAGCAAACTCCGAAGAAGCCACCCGGGCGAATACTTCGCGCGCAACATCGCTGAAAGTGCCATAGGAGATACCGTGCCGGAGCAGGATTCGAACAAGGGGAGTGAGAATACGGATAATGGCTTTTCGCAGTGTCGCGGAAATTTCCATGCCGGTTCCCAAAATTTCACGGTTCGTTTCAGGGGGCCACTGGACCGGGCAATGTTTCGCGGGACCAGTGGCAGGATGCTGACTCAATTTATTTGGGAAAATATTCCCAAATTTTTTGGATGTCAACTGTTTTTTTGCAAACCAGCTTAAGAAATGAATATTGGGCTAAAAACCTCAATTGTGATGCAGGCTGCTTATCCAGGTTGCTTATCCGGGCGGCTTAGCCAAAAACGGTTCTCCCGCGGCACACAGCCGCTGCTCGCATCAACGGGGTCGAGTGTGCTAAGGTCATTCGAATAGCGCCTTGACCAGTGAATAGGATTCCCCACTAATCTATTCGGAAGAGAACCGAGCATGCATATTTTTGCCACCATCATCCCAATATTCCTGATCATCCTGCTGGGATGGTGGGTTCATCGCCGGGGGTTCCTGCCAGCCGAGTTTATGGAGCCGGCCAACCGGTTGGTTTTTTACGTGGCCATACCCGCCATCATTTTTCAATCCATCGCCAAATCCGCCCTCCGGGAGTGGTTCAGTCCACAGGTGATTCTGATCACCTTGTTGGCCGCGGCTCTGGCCTACGGCACGGCTTGGCTGCTGTGCCGTCTGACCCGTATGCCACGCTTTTTGGCGGGCACCTTTATCCAAAGCAGTGGTCACGGCAACCTGGGGTACATCGGACTGGCCGTGGCCTTTTATTACCTCGGCCACAACGGCTTTGCCCAGGCCAGCGTGGCAGCCGGCTTTCTGATGATTTTGCAAAATCTGCTATCGATTATGGCCCTGCAGTTCTATTCGCGGCAATCCGCATCCGTCCAGCATCCCCTCAGCGTGGCGCTCAAAGTGCTCGGCAACCCCGTCATCTTGTCCGTGATCGCCGGCATGGCCTTTTCGCTATTGGGGTTACCGGTGCCTCTGATCATGACCCGCTGTTTAGAGATTCTGGGCGGGTTGGCTCTGCCCATGGCGTTGCTTGTCATCGGCGGCTCCCTCTCGCCGCAATGCATGAAAGCTTATGGCTGGTTTGTGGTCGCGGCCGTAATCATCAAACTATTGTGGCTGCCTGGCCTGGGGTGGCTAATGTTTCACTACTTGGCCATTCCGAAGAATATATTCCTTCCGGCGCTCATTTTGCTGGCTTCGCCCACGGCCACCATATCCTATGTCATGGCCAGGCAGATGCAAGGCGACGGTGATCTGGCCGTGGCCGCCATTTCCGCAAGCACGCTGGCATCGGCCCTGACCTTTATATTTTGGCTCCAAGCGGCATCGTGATAGTGATCCTAAATTGGATAGAGAGACAATCCTTAACGGTTGCCTTGCGCCACTGCTGGCTCAACAGGCAAACTTCCCTTCAGTTGGACATCTCGTTGCGGATGATTATTCTTGACGGCGTGAAAATTGGTTATAATTCCCATTTGGATAGCGCCGCTGTGCGCCGCCCGGTGAAAGGAGAGGTATCATGGAAAAACTGACATTGAGTATCCCCAAAATCTCTTGTGGTCATTGCACTCGCACCATCGAAAATGAACTTAAGGAGCTGGATGGCGTGCAAAGCGTGGCCGGCGACATCTTACAGAAGAAAGTGACGGTGGAGTTTCAGGCGCCGGTGACAAAGGATAAAATCCTGGCCACCTTGAAGGAGATCAATTATCCAGCGGCCTAGCGGCAGGCAGAAGGTTGAAGAAATAAGATGGAATGTAGAAGGCCGAGAAGCAATCGGGAGGAGATTTGAGCATGGCAACCTATGAGGAGCTTTTAAAGATTCGGCGCTCGGTGCGCGACTATACCGATCAAGATGTCCCCCTGGAGTTGATCAAGACCCTGATCACGGAAAGCACATTCGCGCCCAACGGCAGCAATGAACAGCCCTGGCAATTCATCATTGTCCGGGATAAGGCCTATATGAAGCGCATCTCCGATGAGAGCAAAAAGAACATTCTGGAGAAGATCAAATCCGACCCCCAATCTCCCATTGCGCGCTACGAAACCATGCTGCGCATGGAATCCTTCAATGTTTTTTATAATGCCCCATGCCTGGTGATTATCGCCGGTCCCAAGGAGAAGAACAATATCCGGGCGGACTGCGCCCTGGCGGCCAGCTACTTCATGCTGGGAGCCGCCGCGCGCGGATTGGGAACCTGCTGGATCAATCTGGGTTCCTACATTCTGAACACGGAGATGCGGGCCAAGTTGGGCTTGAGCGATGATATCGAGGTGGTGGCTCCCATCATCTTGGGCTATCCCAAGTCGATTCCTTCCCCACCCAAAAGAAAACCGCCCCAGATCGTGGCGGTAATAGAGTAGCAGGAAATTAAGTTAATGAAGGACGGGTTTTAATAACTTTGCTTCTCCGGTGGACCTTCTCCACATAAGCTTGCATATCGAACTTGCGCTCA
This sequence comes from Deltaproteobacteria bacterium, assembly GCA_021824175.1. Taxonomy (GTDB): domain Bacteria; phylum Desulfobacterota; class Desulfobacteria; order Desulfobacterales; family Desulfosarcinaceae; genus Desulfatitalea. The sequence goes on along the minus strand of JAKALP010000027.1, from coordinate 67,284 downwards.
AGGCCGGAGCGCGCCATGTAACGGATCTGACCGAAGATGCGGCGCTCTTGCCAGGGCCGGTCGTGCAGGCCGTAGATCCAGCCCACGCCAGCATAGGAGTTGGGGTCCCGGCCATCCAGGAAATAACGATTATTTAATCGCAGGGTGATTTCAAAAGCCTGCTGGGGGTCTGGGCTCCACTCAAGAATCTTTTTGCCCCAGTACATGCGCATGTAGTTGTGCATGTAGCCGGAATGCTTCATTTCATGCATGGCCGCGTTCCAGTAGGGATCGTGGGTGGCGGCGGCCGTGAGTTCTTCTTCGGTGTAAATCGGGTCACGGGAATCGGCCCGGTGGTCGGCCAGGGTTTTGCGACACCAGGCCGGCAGCCCTTCATAAAGGTCATAATCGGGATTGTGCCACACGTAATTGATGGCCAGCTCCCGGCGCACGATCAATTCTTCCAAGAATTTCTCTTTTGCTTCCTCGGGAGCCTCGGCGCGCTGTGCCGCCATGGAAATCTCCAGCGCTGAGATCTGGCCAAAATGCAGATAAGGGCTGAGCATGGAACTGCCGTCGACTTCCGGCCGGTTGCGCAGCCGGCCGTAATCGGGCAATACTTTCTGAAGAAAAAATCGCAGTCTGCGGCGGGCCGTCGCGGAGCCTCCCCTAGAATGGGCTGAAACCGGTTGTACTTCCTGATCAACCCTCAATTTCTTCCAGATAGCCGCAAAATCCGTGTCCTTGGCCAGATCCGCTTCTTTGCACATAACGCGCTTGGGTGGCAAGGCTACCAGGTGCGTCTCCAGCTGGCGCTGGATTTTGGGGCGGATGGTGCGGGCGGCAAACTCGGCCTTGTTGGAGGCGGACAGGGTCGGCACCACCGCATCGCTCTCCACTTCAACCACCGGGCACCGCGTAGCTTCCGCTACCTGCTGCCGCCACTGTCGTTGATGCCGCAGATAGCCGCGATCGCACACCACCAGCGCCGCCTGGCGAGCGGCCGCAATGGCGATCTGGGGTGGCGATCCGAAATCCAGCTGGAAGCTGATACCTTGTTGGCGCAGCGCCGCTTGCACCTCTTCCAGTCCTTCCAGCATGAAAGCATAGTGGCGGGCGTTGGCTTCCGGGTACTGATCGGTCAGACCGAAAACCACCAGCAGCGGGAGCCTCAATGCGTTGGCCCTTTGAATGGCGTAGTTCAGCGCGTGGTTGTACTGGACACGCTGGGATTGCTGCATCCAATAAAGAACATAGTGCCTTTTAGGATCTTCGGGCCCGGGTTGGAGCATGCGGATGCGGGACTCGGCAATCACAACCAATCCTTTTTTTTGAATAAGAGAATCAGGCCGGACACCATGGCGATCATGATCCCCCAGGCCATGAGATAGCCGTAGCGCCATTTCAATTCAGGCATATGTTCGAAGTTCATCCCGTATACACCCGCGATAAAGGTAATGGGTATAAAAATGGTGGCGATGATGGTCAGTACTTTCATCACCTGGTTCATGCGGATACTGAGGTTGGATAGATAGAGATCGAGCAGCCCTGAAAGCAGGTCGCGATACGATTCAATCGTATCCATGATCTGGATGGTATGGTCGTAGACATCCCGAAAGAAAAGGGTCGTATTTGTTTTAATCAGCGGAGAATCTTGTTTGATCAGGCCCACCACGATTTCCCGTAGCGGCCAGATCTGCTTGCGCAGGGAGATCACTTCACGTTTAAGTTCATGAATGTGATGAAGAACATCGGCCTTGGGGTTGTCAATGGTTTCTTCTTCCAGGTCCTCGATCTGAGTGCCGATGTACTCAAGAATGACGAAGTAATGATCCACCACGGCATCCACAAGGGCATAGGCCAGATAATCGCTGCCGGAGCTGCGAATCTTGCCGCGGTTTTTCTGTAACCTCTCGCGGACCGGCGCAAACACATCACCGGGGGATTCCTGGAAGGAGATCAGAGTGGCGGGGGTCAGGATCAAGCTGACCTGTTCGGCCACCACCTCTGCTTCGTCAGGCAGATAGCGCAGCATTTGCAACACAATGTATAGATAGTTCTCGAACTCTTCTTTCTTGGGCCGTTGGGCGGTGTGTAAAATATCTTCCTGGGTGAGTGGATGGATTTTGAATCGCTCGCCGATACGGGCGACAATATTAGTATCGTGGAGGCCTTCCACATTCAGCCAGGTGGTGCGAGCGCCGTCGCAATGAGCCAACGCCTCTTCCAGCGATATGGTCTCGTATCCTTCAATGGTAGTATCATCATAATTGATGACCTCAAAGCTCACCTGGTCGACTCTCTGTTCACCGACGTGAACCAGGGTACCGGGGGAGGTGCCGACTTTCGTCCCTACTTTTTTAAACAGGCGCGTGACCATATTCTCTTCCTTTAGACATGATTGCGCAGTTGCAGGCTCACCGGGTGGGGATTCAGATAGGTCTGCGCGGCCAGATAGGCTTGCCCAAACTTGCGCACATAGTGGTTGGCCAGAGTGGCTGGGACGATCAATGGCACGTGACCGGCACGATACCTCGCAATGATTTCCAGCATCTCCTGCTTTTCATCCGGGCTCAGTTCTTTTTTGAAATAACCCAGGATATGCTGCAGCACATTGGTATGTTTGGCGGCGGTGGCTTTCAGCGCAAGCGCTTCCATGAAGTGCTTTTCATATTCCCCATAGAGTTTGCCAATGGATTGCTGCCTGCCTTGGGCCACTAGTTTTCCCATGAGACGATAGTGGTTGGGGCTGTGGGAGAGAAGCAGAAGCTTTTCGTGGGAGTGAAAGGTCACCAGACGGCCGAGCGTTTGGCCTTCGGCCAGAGCAGTTCGCCAGCGTCGCAAGGCGAATATGCGTTCGATGAAATTCTCCCGCAGGGCCGGATCGTGTAGCCGGCCTTCATCTTCAGCGGGGATCAGCGGGAATCGCTCCATGAAGGCCTTGGCGAAAAGACCGCTGCCGTGTTTAACCGGCATGCCGCTGTCATTGTAGACTTTGACGCGCTGCATGCCGCTGCTGGGTGAGTTTTTCTTGAAGATGAACCCGCACAAATCTTCTCCCGCCAGTTGGTCCAGTCGTTGCCGGGCCCAGCGGTTCATGCGCTCGGTGTGATCGATGCCGGTGCGGGTGGTCACTAAGCGCGGGGCGTTTGGATCGCCAACCAGACGCATGCTTTCACGAGGCACGGGCAGGCCGCACTCCACTTCCGGACACACCGGCACAAAGGTCACATATTGGCCCAGAGTGTCGCGGATGAAGAGATCCAATTTGTGGCCACCGTCGTAACGCACGGGGTTGCCAAGCAGGCAACTGCTGATACCCAGTTTGATGGTTTCAGTCATGACAAGCCTCGGTTAAGGGATTTGACATGCGCTCGGCAATCGTGCTTTTACAGGCAATCCCCAAGTAAAATTTGGGACCAAAGATTGTTTTGGGATAGCTTGCAGCCAGCGAGCTTTTACTTTACAGAAAGATTTTTACACCATGCTGGATAAAATCAAAACCCTGATTTGTGGCAACGATATCTGCGTACTGGCCACGGTGGGCCCGGATGGGCCCCACACCTCGCTTATGGCTTATATTTGTAACGCCGACGGCAGTGAGATTTTTTAATCACGGCCAAACAGACCCTCAAGTACAAGAATCTCATGGCTGACGGCAGGGTCAGTCTACTGGTGGACACCCGCCAGTCAGACCCCAGGGGAGCCATCCGTGCCATCACCGTGACCGGTCGGGCGGAAGAGATTGCGGATATGGCGGCGCAGCCGGAGATCATGTCCAAAATGGGCCGGCAACACCCCCATCTGCTGGGGCTGATGAGCCGGCCCGACTTGGCCTTGATCCGGGTGCGGGTCCAGGCGTTGCAGATGCTCGACGGGGTTGAGCAGGCCCATTATGTGCGCATGGATCCCGCCGCCGGCGGAGCCTAATCCGTCTCATCCCCCGGCCCGATGAGGGGCAATTCTTGGTCGATGCGGAAAAAGACCAAAAATTTGGGCCCCTGGTACTCCTTCTGCTGGGGATAGTTGCGGCGCTTGAGCGCTTTGAGCTGCTCGCTGTCCATTTCCTCCCGGATTTTGGTCAGGAAGAATCTCTTGCCCTTGTAGCCTTCGCCGGCTTCCCGGAACAGATAGGCGGCCCGCGGGTTGGATTGCAGGTTGTGGTGACTCAACCGATCATTCATGATGAGGGCGATGGTGCCGTCCTCCATGATGTGGGGCCGGCTGTAGATCGCCGAATCCACGCGTCCTTCCTTGTCGGCCGTGCTGAGCACGCCGAAACCGCGATGGGTTTCAAAATAAGATTTAAGACTCATTTGCCTTCTCCTTGGGTGGGTTCATGGGTGTTGCGTTTAAGGACAAGCGCGCAACTATTCTCTTGGCGAGGGTCAAACCGTCGCGGCCTCTCAGGGGAAAGCACGCCGGCGGCCCTGGCCATGGCGCGCGCCATGCCTTTGAAGATCCAAACGTGAAACGGGTAGAGCGCATACCAATAGATCAAGCCCCAAAGGCCGCGCGGCAAAAAGTGCGAGATCAGGCGTAGCTCGCTTTGGCCGTGACCCAGGGGCTGAACCTGGATGTCCAGAATGGCCTCGCCGGGAACCTTCATTTCAGCCAGCAGGGTTAGCCGATGGGGAGGCCGGGCAGTCAAAACGCGCCAAAAATCCAGGGCATCGCCCACGCCGATGGCGCTGGGATGGCGCCGTCCGCGCCGCAATCCCACGCCGCCCGCCCAACGGTCCAGCCAGCCGCGCAGGCGCCACAGCCAGTTGCCGAAGTAGTAGCCGGTTTGGCCGCCCATGGCTGCCACCACGGGCCAGATCTGGTCCGACGGGGCCTCCAATTTCAGACGATAAGCGCAGTTCAAAATGGTCCCGCCGGCATAGTCGGCGTCGCCGCAATAGGCCCACTCCGGCGGCCTCGGCTGGCCGGCGTCGCTCCAACAGGTGTCGACTTGATTCTCCAGCGCGCGGTCCAGCGCGGTGGCGATCGCTTGACGGCAGGGGATCAAGTTCACCGGCACAAACTTCCGAATGCCTTGCTCTTTGCACACCGTGGGCACGCTGAGCCCTTCGGTGAGGGGCCGGGCAATGGCGGCCGGCACAGGCGTCACCAGGTGAATCCAGCGCGCGCTCAAGCCGGGGGTGAGCACCGGCACGGGAATGATCCAGCGCGGCCCCAGTCCGGCTTGCCGGGCATAGATGCGGATCAGCTCGCCGTAGCTCAACACCTCTGGGCCGCCGATGTCGAAAGCGCCGCCGCGGACGGCGGGGTTCTCCAGGCAGCCGATGAAATAGTCGAGCACATTCTGGATGGCGATAGGCTGGGTGGGGCTCTGGACCCAGCGCGGCGTAATCATCACCGGCAGCCGCTCCACCAGGTAGCGCAGTATTTCGAATGAGGCGCTGCCCGAGCCCAGGATCATGGCGGCTCGCAGCACCGTGGCCGGCACCGTGCCGGCCTGGAGAATATCTCCCACCTCATGGCGCGAGGCCAGGTGGGCGCTCAAGTGGGGATGGTTAATCTCTCCCAGGCCACCCAGGTAGATGATCTGCTCCAGGCCGGAGCGTTCGGCCGCAGCGCGCATATTCAGGGCCGATTGGCGGTCGATCTCGGCAAAACGGTGACCCTGGGCGATCATGGCGTGAACCAGGTAGAACGCGTGGCCGCATCCCCGGCAGGCGCGCTCAAGGGAGTCGAGATCCAATACATCCCCTTGAACCAACTGAATCAAAGGGTGGCCGGCCCAGGGGCGGCAGGCCATTTTCTCCACCGAGCGCCCCATGGCGCGAACCGTGTACCCGGCCGACAACAATCTGGGGATCAGTCGGCCGCCGACATAGCCAGTGGCGCCGAGGATGAGAATGGGACGATGCAGCGGCATGAGATTCCTTTTATTGAATACACGTTGAAAATAGTGCTACTTTTCGCTTATACAAGGCTGGGGCCGCACCGTGGGCCGACATTTGTCGAAGGCCAAATCTAAACGACCGTGATCCCGAAAGTAGTGCCGATTCTGACCCGAATATTTGTAGGGCAAATGCGATGTCCCATATTGCCTGATTAGATTTGGGTCTTATCATTTGGCCGTATTTTTAAACGCGAAGCAAAGGAGTCCGCATGGAGAAGCATCACAAGTTTTCACTCTGGTACGTGGTATTGGCCATCTGGGGCGTATTGATCGTGCACAATATTTTCGCTACGGCGGTTGCCGTCCAAACCATCCCGTACAGTCGATTCCTTAATCTGCTCAAGGAGAATAAGATTTCGGAAGTAGCGATAACCGCCAATGAAATCCATGGGCGGATGCGGGCGGACGACAAGTCCGGAGACAAGGGCGAACTTTTCCGCACAGTACGGGTGGACCCTGAAATTTCGCAACTATTGGAAGATCACAATGTGGTCTTCAAGGGTGAAATTGAATCGACTTTTTTTAGGGATCTGCTCTCCTGGATTCTGCCGGTATTCTTCTTCGTCGGCATCTGGTATTTCATGATGAAGCGCATCCAGGGCCAGCAGCAGGGGTTCATGACCCTCGGCAAGAACAAGGCAAAAATATACGTGGAAGACGAAGTCGGGGTCACATTCACCGATGTGGCCGGGGTAGAGGAGGCCAAGCAGGAACTGGTCGAAGTGATCGATTTTTTGAAAACCCCGGAGCGTTTTACTGCCATCGGCGGCAAGGTGCCCCGCGGTATTTTGCTCGTCGGCCCGCCGGGGACCGGCAAGACCCTGCTGGCCAAGGCCGTGGCCGGGGAAAGCGGCGTGCCATTTTTCAGCATGAGCGGTTCGGAGTTCGTGGAAATGTTCGTGGGCTTGGGGGCCGCGCGGGTTCGCGACCTTTTTGCACAGGCCAAACAAAAAGCACCGTGCATCATTTTTATCGATGAGCTCGATGCGTTGGGCAAGGCGCGCGGATTCGGCACCATGGGAGGACACGATGAGCGTGAACAGACTCTTAATCAGCTTTTGGTGGAGCTGGACGGCTTTGACGCCCAGGTGGGTGTGATCCTGATGGCCGCCACCAACCGGCCTGAAATATTGGACCCGGCCCTGCTGCGGCCGGGGCGTTTTGACCGTCAGGTGCTGGTGGACCGGCCAGACAAGAGCGGCCGGGAAGCAATCCTTAAGGTTCACCTGAAAAACGTCCAGGCCGTCGATGATCTGGACGTGGAGAAGATCGCGGCCATGACTCCCGGCATGGTTGGCGCCGATCTGGCCAACTTGGTCAATGAAGCAGCCCTGCTGGCCGTGCGGCGCGGCAAACAAAAGGTTGGCATGTCGGAGTTCCAGGAGGCCGTGGAGCGGCTGGTGGCCGGCTTGGAGAAGAAAAACCGCCTGATCAATCCAGAAGAAAAGAAAATTGTAGCCTACCATGAAGTCGGTCATGCCCTGGTGGCCATGACTTTGCCCGGCACTGATCCGGTGCAGAAGATCACCATTATTCCACGGGGCATCGCGGCCCTGGGGTATACCATGCAGGTGCCCACCGAAGATCGCTTTTTGATGCGCAAGACCGAGCTTCTCAATAAGATCGCTACCCTGTTGGGCGGTCGGGCGGCGGAAGAAATTGTTTTCGACGATATCTCCACTGGTGCCCACAACGACCTGTCCAAGGCCAGCGACATCGCTCGCAGCATGATTAAACAATATGGCATGAGCGATACCATGGGGCAGGTATATCACGGCAGTTCTCAGCGATCGCTATTTCTACAGCCCGGCATGGAGGGTCCACCGGAATACAGCCAGGCCACCGCCGAACGCATCGACAACGAGGTGCGCGAGATCATCCAGAAGCAGTACCAGGTGGCCAAGAAGATATTGGAAGAGCGCCGCGAACTATTGGAAAAGAGCACCCAAAAGTTGCTGCACCAGGAAACCATCGCCGGCGACGAGCTCAAGGCCCTGGCCGAAGAGATCAAAGCATAGGGCGATAAAACCGCTATTCAGCTACGAGCCATCTCAATAAGGTTATTTTGAGATGGCTCGTGCTCGACTTCAATTGGGCACACCGCCATATCCAAAAGGATCATAACCATCAGCCACCAGAATAATCCAGGCTGTTGCGCTGGTGCTGGGCAGGGGATTGGCATACCAGCCAAAAGGAATAAAGACGCGCCGGCTGGCATATAAATAGGGTTGTGATCGGGAGGCGATGAGATCGGAGTAGTTGTTTGGTTTGCCCGGGATTTCAAATTCCGAGTAATGATCAAGACGTAAATGGATGACTCCTTTAAGCATGGCCTTCTCATCTTCTTCCAGCGCCGCCACATAAGCCCTCGCCTTATCATCCCCCGCATCTGCTCTTCGGTAGTAATTAAACATATTGCGCACCATGACAATGGCTCCGGCCGTCCATTCGGCGGATAAAATCCCCTGGCGGAAAGTACGATCTTCCCCCGTGCCGTTGCCGTCCTGATCCGAAAATCCCACGCCCCACAAGGCTTTGCCCTGGCCGCAGGCCCCCCATTGCTTCACCTGCTGCCAGACCTTGAAGGCCGCACCACTGCCGAACCACGCATCGATTTGCCGTGCACCCAAAGCGGCCACACCCCAGGTGTTGACATCCACGGCTTGCGGTTTGAGGAAGGGAATCCAGTCGCTTTGCTGCTGATCATCATTGGCCAGGCCGCCCTGGACAAATCGGCCATTGCGCCAGGCGCGATTTTGAAAGAATTTCAGCAGCCCCTCGGTGGGCTGGTAATTTCCTATTTGGCCGCCATGGATCATGGTCTGGATGGTGGTCAGTGCTTCTTGGATGGTGCGCTTTTCTTTGTCCTTCAAAGTGCTTTGCGCGGACAGTTCGGCCCGCAACGTAGCCTGCAACAGATTCAAGCCCACATAAACGGAGAAATTGTTCTCCACGGCCACCTGATGGGGGTTGACGGTTTGTGTACCCTGGTTGGCCATGGTTCCCGAGGGGGCATAGCACACCGCGCCAATGGGCGTCTGCATGGCGGCAAAGGCGGGCAGCACGGCCAGGGCTTGTTGAACCGCCAAATCTTGAAAAGGTATAAAAGTGCTTTTCTTGGCCCGCACATGGTGAAGATAGGCCGCCTGCAAGGGGCCGATCAGAAAAGCCCAGGCGTTTTCTCCGGTGATGGGTTTCCAATCCGACCAGGAGATCCGGCCGGGTTTATAAATACTGTTGCCCAATGGTAAATCAACGGCCTTGATCAGCGAAGCATAGGGGGTTGCCATAAAGGGATCATCGGAAAGCCAAGTTCGGCCGATCATCCGGAAATGGTAGGCTTGGCGGGGATCAGCTAAGGCGTGACCATTGTAAATAAAGAGGTCGTGTTGGGTGACGGCGCGATTGGCGCCATGCACTGCCGTGTCCGCATCGCCGCTGTATCCCTCACGCAACAGCAGATTCTGGTTGTTGGCCAGGTCATGGGCATCCTGGCTATGGGGATTGCCAAAACCGTTAACCACTTGGCCCAATACCACGGCGATCTGCCACACCGCGCCATCGTAGATGTTGATCCCATTGTGGATGTAGACCCGTTCGGTTTGCAAGTCAGCGGCCGGTCCCGCTGCTGGCTTGAGAGTATAATCGGCGTGGTTGTAGATATCGGTGACCGCGCAGTTTACCCCCGGTTGTCGGCACACAAACTCGCCCCAATATCGGGAGCTATCCAGGAAACTCAAAGGCAGGGCCCGTCCTTTGAGCACCCCGGCACTAGCCGTGTAAAGCGCACCGCCAACGCTACGATCACTGACCAAAAAGCGGTAGCTATCCGCTAAATCAGTTGGCGCGACCTGAGCAAAAACTTGGGCGCTGTATAGCAACGATAGCCAAAAGGTAAAAAGCATAAGCCGGATGGTAGGAACATACTGCATGCGTGTTAGGCCTTTCGAATCTTCGCTAACCAAACGGCTTCACTCTATCAAGAAAGACATTGGATGTGCAACTCCGGCAATAGTATAACCATGCGGAGTCAATAATAAAATAGCTTGAATGTTTAGGATGGGATATATTAAAAGATAGCAGGCTTCGTTCCACCCCACGCGTGAGGGATCATCAGCGCGCATCGTACCTCCCAGCCGGTCAACTCCAATGGCACCATCGCAAACATAGGAGGACCCCATGGCCACTTTTCCCCCGGCAAATGCTCCCCGGTTTATCTTCAAAGCGGGTTCCATTGAGCTCCTTGTCGTGGATTTCTCGATTCGGGAGAAGATCTCAGACACCTTCGAGGTTCAATTGAGCCTGGCTTCGGAAGATGAAGTCAAGTTCGATACGGTGATCGGCAAAACGGCACTTCTGACTCTGGAAAGCAGTGATGAAGCCCGTTACGTGCATGGCATCATCGACCAGTTTGCTCAAACCGGTCTCAACGGCCGCTTCTACCTGTACCGGGCCAGGGTCGTGCCCCAGATCAAGCTGCTCGCCCTGGAACAGGATTGCCGCATTTTCCAGCAGCAAAGCGTGCCCGACATCGTTAAAGCAATTTTGCAAGAGAGCGGCATCACCAGCGACCTTTTCAAATTCCGTCTCCAGGGCCAGTATTCGCCACGGGAATATTGTGTTCAGTATCGCGAAACCGATTTGAATTTCATCTCCCGCCTGCTGGAAGAAGAGGGGATATTTTACTTTTTCGAGCACTCACAGCAAAAGCATCTGCTAGTGTTTGGAGATGGCACCGTCAACTACCAGCCCATCGCCGGGCAGGCTTCGATCCCGTTCAATCCTGGCGCGGGAATGGTGGCCGAAGCCGAAGCCGTGGTCTCCTTTCAATTGACCAAGCAGATCCGCTCCGGAAAGTACACCCTCCGAGATTTTAATTTTGAAAGACCTTCACTGAACCTGACGGTTGATCAAAGCGCTTCGGAACATAAAAAGCTGGAAGTATACGACTATCCCGGCGATTACCTTATGCCCGAAGAGGGCGAGCGGATCGCCCAGGTTCGCTTGCAGCAGACAGTCATGTACCAGGAAAAGGCCGAAGGCCGCGGCGTGGTGTCCAGACTGTTGCCGGGGTTTACTTTTAAATTGAGCGAGCATGATATCCCAGCCTTCAATCAGGAGTACTTATTAATCGAAGTATTTCATAGCGGTGCCCAACCACAAGTCCTGGCCGAAAGGGCGGCCGCGGCCGGCGGCACCAGCTACGAAAATCATTTTGTGGCCATTCCTTCTGCCATCACCATCCGGCCGGAGATTGCATTGCCCAAGCCGATCGTCGAAGGCGTGCAGACCGCCACCGTGACCGGTCCTGCCGGCGAGGAGATATATACGGACCAGTTTGGCCGGGTCAAAGTGCTGTTTCATTGGGATCGTCTGGGCAAAAAGGACGAGAAGAGCTCTTGCTGGATCTGGGTCAGCCAATCCTGGGCCGGCGCCGGTTGGGGGGCCATGCACATTCCCCGCATCGGCCAGGAAGTGATCGTCGATTTCATTGAGGGCGATCCGGATCGTCCCATCATTACAGGCCGCGTGTACCACGGCGGCAACAAACCGCCTTACAGCCTGCCGGCCGAGAAAACCAAAAGCACGGTCAAGAGTAATTCAACCACTGGTGGCGGCGGCGATAACGAAATCCGGTTTGAGGATAAAAAGGGACAAGAAGAGATTTACATCCACGGCCAGAAAGACTGGAATACGGTCATCGGAAACAACACCCATTTGACCATCGGGCACAACCACATCATTGAAGTGGCCAATGATGAAGTACATACCATCTCCCACGACCATACCCATGAAGTGCGCAATAACCGCTCCCGCACGGTGGGCAAGGATGAAACCGTGCGCATCGCCGGCAATAAAAGCGAGATGGTCGTCATTGCTTCCACCGAAACCGTGGGCGCGGCCAAAGCGCTCACCGTCGGTGCCGGGTTTCAAATCAGCGTGGGCGGCGGCATGAATACCACCGTGGGTGGACTAAAATCGGTGCAAGTCGGCGGCGCGCTGCTGGAGGCCGTGGGCGCGCAAAAGAGCTCCAAGGTGGCTGGTAACGAATCCATGGATGTCGGTAAAAATTTGACGGTGACCATCGCGGGGGAGATGAAGCACACCGTGTCCGACAAAAGGACGGATGCCATCAAGAAGGATTATTTGCTCAAGGCCCAGAAAGTTACCATTCAGGCTGAAAAAGAGATTGAGATCGTTACTGGCAGCGCCCAACTGCTGATGAAGAAGAACGGCGATATCGAGATCAAAGGAAAGAAGATCAGTATCAAAGGCAGCGGCGATGTGATCGTCAAGGGCAGCAATGTAAAGGAGAATTAAAATGAACCCTACTCCGGCGAAAGTCAGAGAATTAAAGGCTCATCGATCACCCGCCTGTCTGGAAACAGGCGTGGGGCGGCTGGTTGCGATTTCCGGCGATGGCCAAGCATTTATCGACCATCCGGCCGACGGCCAAGGTGTCAGGCCGGCGCGCGTTTTGGAAGGCGTCTTTGACGCGCATGAAAATTGGCGGTTTGCCAAGGATCTTCCGGTCCTCCTGCACTTTGAAAATGGCGATCCTAATCTGCCAATTATCATCGGCATTGTTCGAAATAAAGTCGAAACAGGTCGCATGCATGAATTGGATATGACCCGGCCAGGGCATGGGGAGGTAGACCGAAAACGAGTAGTATTCAATGCCGACGAAGAGATTGTGTTGCGCTGCGGCAAAAGCTCGGTCACCCTTCAAAAGGACGGCAGGGTGGTTATAAGAGGAACCCGCATCACTTCCAGGGCAGCTTTGGTTAATAAGATCAAAGGTGCGTCGGTCAGTATCAACTAACGCGGGAGGTATCCCATGGGCGCCACAGTCAGCGTAAACAATCTCACGGTGGTTCATAAGAGCAGCGACGGCGTTTCCATCGCCTTCCCGGATGTGTGCAAAACCCCCAGTCCCGGTGGACCCATTCCCATCCCTTATCCCAATGTCGCCAAATCATCGGACACCGCCGGCGGAACCCAAAAAGTAAAATGCGATGGCAACCCGGTCTGCGTCCAGGATTCGAACTTCTCCATGAGTACCGGCGACGAGGGCGGCAGCGCGGGCGGCGGCGTGGCCTCCAACAAGATCAAAGGAAAGGCCGAATTCGTCAACTTCTCTTTCGATGTTAAATTCGAAGGCAAAAATGTGGCTCGGGCCATGGATTTGATGCTGCACAATGACAAAAACACCCCGCCCGTTCCAGTAATGCAGCCGCCTGCGGTAGCATTGCCGGGCGAAGAGGAAAGAGAGTGCCCGGTTTGCAATCGACCGTGGTAGTATTATTTCTTTAATTAAGGACGGGAAACAGTTGGATTCGCTGGGAATTACTTCCATAGGATTGATCAGTTCAGTGGGACGCGATGCCGCCACATCCTGCGCCTCGATCCGGGCCGGCATCAGCCGCATCGGTCCGGTCGAACACTTCCCGGTATTGGATATGGATTCTCAGAACGCCAGGCCGTTGAGCGGCCACCCGATCCGCGGGCTCACCGATGGATACAGCGCGCTGGCCCGCTGGCTGGTGCTGTCACGACTTGCTTTCCTAGACCTTGTAGCGTTTGGCGCTTTACCCTCGAACGGGGATACCGCTTTTTGGCAAAACACTGGACTTGTCGTGGTACTGCCGGTTCTGGACGATGACCGCTTGGAATACGCAGCTCATTGTCATCCTGAAAATATCGATGCCACTTTTGTGCAGCCCCTGCTGGAGAGGTTGGGTTATCCTCTTCGGCGCCAAAACATTGAATTACTTGCCCAGGGCCGAACCGGGATTCTTCAGGCATTGATGAAGGCGGATGGAGATTTCAAATCTCGGCGTTTCGCCCGGTGTATTCTCCTGGCGGTGGATGCGTATCTGGATGGATCGACGTTGGGGTGGCTGGCTGAGGCGGATCGCTTGAAAACCGAAGAACGCGAAACTGGTCTGATGCCGGGCGAAGCGGCCGCGGCAGTGATGGTGGAGCCGTTATCTTCAGCCAAATCGCAAGGCGCAAAGTCTTTAGCCACCATTTGTCATGCAGTTCATGCCGAAGAAATCGCTCCATTTTTATCCGATACCCCCAATCATGGCAAATCTTTGTCCACCACCATCAAAGCGGTTTTGAAGCATCCCAATATAACAGCACCTTTCAAAGGCGACATCATTGCTGATCTCAACGGCGAAAACTGGCGGGCCTATGAGTTCGGCGCGGCCGTATCGCGCTTGCCAAGAGAAATATTAGGTGATTATCAGCTCGTGCTGCCCTGTACTTCCGTGGGCGATACCGGCGCCGCCAGCACGGCCTTGCAATTGGTTATTGGCGCCAGGGCCTTGCAGCGCGGCTACGCTTCCAGCCATTTCTGTCTAATTGCGTGCAGCTCGTTAGACGGCCAGGTGGGAGCAATACTGCTGCAAAAAGGAGCCTGATTAGCGCTATGCCCGAAACCGAGTCCATGAATCATGAGCTATACAAAGAGCTCAAGGATCTGCACAAAAATGTCGGCACCTTTGATAACGGTAGTTGCCTGACCGGCCACCTCTACCCCTATAAAGAGCGCCAAAGCTGCTCCTATCGCTGGCAGGGTTTGAAAAAAGCGCGAGAAAACAAGGAAATCTACAACCGGCATAGACCCGATGCGCATATTGGCGCGGAAGGGTGGGGCTGGGCCAGCGCCGAACAAGTCCTCAAGGAAAAAGCCGGCAAGCTGCTTTACGTCGGTGAGACCGCAACCAAAAGCAAAAAGAAAAAAACCAAAGTCAAGGCGCGCAACTTCACCAACGCATTTGTCCCCTACGCCAATAACCCGCACCATGTGTTGCCGGAGTCGTGCCTGGCCAATGCCATTGAAAGTGTAACCAAAGAAAAGACCGAACTGGTCAATCTTATCGCTGGCGGACTTTTGGAAGAAAAGTACAATATCAATCACAAAGATAATATCATGATCATGCCTTGCTGCTGGAAAGATGGTTGCCGTATCGGACTGCCTACCCATCCTCGAGGCAACAACCATCCCAATTACCGTTACACCATTGAGAACGCGGTTAAGGATGCCCTGGAACCCTATCAGCAGATTTCCGACCAAGGAGCCACGCATGATAAGGCCAAGGCCAGGAAATTGAAAAAAACATTGGAAGACATTTCCAACGACCTTTATGGAGAACTCAAGACCTACGGCGAAACCCTGCTGAGCCAGTGCCAGAACCCGGAAGTCACCATCGATGACATTCCCCAATCGGTTTTTACCAATGCCGGATTGTAAAGAGGAATAAAAACATGCCGTTCTTTTTGCTCGACATCACCGCCAATTCGGGCCGCAGCGATTACTGCTTTACCGACGACGAGCCTTCGGGAATCGGGGTCAAGGGCTACCGTCTGGCCAGCGGACAAGCCATGGGCCATGACTATCCGGCGGACCCTTTTGAAGTGACCCTCCAGCTTGGCAAAGATCATCCCGGCTTAAAGCTGCCTTCTTTTATCGGCAACACCGGTTCCTACCTGCTGGTTCATCAGTCGGTGGCCGAATTCTTCAAGGGTTTTAATGCCGGCACCATGGAGATGTTTCCCTTTACTTTGCTCGACCACAAGAAGCGGGTTTACAACCGGGAGTATGTCTTTTTTAATCCCCTTGGAACTGTTAAATGCATGAATTTATCCAAAAGCCGTATTCTATATGATGAAGAGGATGGACAGATATTGCGTGTTAAAACCATTGTGCTGGACCGGAGTAAATTGACCGGCCTGCCCGACCTATTCAGGCTGCATGAGAAGCCGAGAGGTTATGTGTTCAGCGGCGCCATGGTGGACGGCATCAAGGCCAAAGGATTTACCAATTTTTACTTCCAGGAGCTGGCTGTGGCGTGAAACAAGGAGAAGCGTGATGGGCTCCGACCATCTGGACGCATTCATTGAAAACTCCGAATTCTATCTGGAGCGTTATATCCCCAAACTCCTCCGGAGGGCCTTGGACTGGAACGGTATTCAACGCATGACCACCGCCTTCCGCCAACGCGGCGTCTGTCATCTGCTGTGGACCGGCAACCGCAACCATTTTTTCGCCAACATGGTTCAGAGCGCTGGCGCATTTCTTCACTTTTTGAAATTCTGCCACGAAGAGCAGAAGGTTCTAAGCCATTGCAAACCATTTTATGATGCCTTGGCCGCCGGATGCTGGGAGGCTGCTGTCCAGATCGCGCGCCATAGCCGCATGACCTGGGCCGAAGGATATGAATACAAGGAAGACTTTTTTTTCGTGCAGTTTTTGATGGCTTATTTCTTCCTTGATGCCGGGGAAGAAAATAGCCGAAAGATCCTGGAAGATTTTGATGCTGCCCGTGCTGGAGCGGAAGAAGAGCGCTTCGCCATCTGCAATGCTTTGATAGACGGCGACCGGCCGTTGTTTGAAGAGACGCTTGGGCTTCTTCTTGAGCAACGCGCCGAGAAGATCGAAGGCATGATCCAACGCGGCGCCCTTCCGGAGGAAATCTGGGCGTGGATGCGCTATTTCTCCAGTGAAGGGCTGGCCTTGGTGCGGCTGGCCGAGCGCAATGGTTTGGCTGTCAACGACACATTTCTCCATATTCCCGATTCGGTCCGTAAGGCTCCGGCAATCGTGTTCAATGGAGATGCCTGGCAAAATTTACAGTACAGCTTGTAGCCAAGAATGGTTTCATTGCATGCCATATCCTGAAATCAACAATCGATCCGGCTTCCAATTTCAGCACCTATTCTTCATGGATGAGGCGGGCCGTCCTTTGTTGACCACCATTGTTAAGGCAACTTTCACTATCCAAAAAAATGGGAAACTCCTTTTGGCCGAAGAACAGACGCAAGTGAATTTAGCTGGAGAGTATTGGGGGGCACCCGATGCGTCCAGTTATAAATACGAACCGGAAACCGCCTTTTTCAAGCCGGCCACGGATGTTATCCTTATCGGGCACGCCTGGGCGCCGCACACTCATGTGGCCGAGCTGGCGGTGACCCTTCGGATCGGCTCCATTCAAAAAATGATGATGGTTTTTGGCCACCGGTATTGGATCAAAAGTCTGGGAACGATTGCCGCGACTCAGCCGCTGCCATTCGAGAAGATCCCCTTGATCGCTGAACATGCTTTTGGCGGGTGGGACCGCAGCCACGCAGATATTGCCAAACATACGTTTGAACCACGAAATCCCGTGGGGGTTGGCTTCCATGCCAAACATGGGAGTTTTCAAGAGGGAATGCCGTTGCCCAATCTGGAATACTTTTCTGAGCGCATCAGGCATTTTCATGATGCGCCGGCACCGGCATTGTTCGGCTATGTTTCCCCCCACTGGCAGCCACGCGCTGGGTTAGGCGGCACCTATGACTCAGCCTGGCAGGAAGAACGAATGCCTTTACTGCCAACGGATTTTGACAAACGTTATTTTTGCGGCGCGCCACAGGATCAGATCGTAACCGGATATCTCAAGGGCCATGAACCAGTGATGGTTGTCAACGCAACCAAAAACAGCCCGCTCCAATTCGATCTTCCGGGCATGCCCGCGCCGGAGTGCGTCATTGGGGTCCAAGGTCTGGAAGATCAGTCCCTGAGAACCGTGCTTGATACGGTTATCATTAACTGCGATGAGATGCGTTTAAATTTGATTTGGCGCGCATCCATGAATTTGCCGAAAGGGTTTGAAGATGTGGTATCGATCCAGATCCATTCAGGGTCGTGGTTGAATACTAACCTGTAGGTCGCGGAAATGAGTCATGGCTGCTTCGACCCGTGAATTTTATCTTGAATTGTACGCGGAGCATCTCGAAGAAGCCTCCTTTCTGTATGAACAGCGAGGAGCGTTGCTTCGCGATGCGGAAGTCTCCTGGCTGGCTATCGACGAGGTTGAAAAACGCCTGGAAGCCCATCTCGACGCGCTGGTCATCGGTCAAGAGCTGGCCTTAGCGATTTGTTCGGCCCGGGCCGTTAAAGGAGATTTCGGCGAACTGAACGCCGCGGTGTGCGTATTCTGCCGCCAGCGGCGGCTGGATTTAATTGAGCAGCTCTGGGAGCATCTGGACCTTGAGGACAAGGATCGCATGCTGGCCGTTCGCAATGCCTTGGCTCTTGAATGGCCTGAAGCCTGGACCAGTGAAATCGGACGGCTGGCGGAAACCCAGCCACAGCCCTGTTTGGCGCTATTGCCCAGGGTGATCGGCTTTCGGCGTTTGCCGGCCGCTCCGTATTTGATCCATGCGCTGCCCAATTGCCCGGAAGAATCGCTTTATCCCTTGCTTTGGGCATTGGGCCGGCTGCGATCCCGCGACTCCATTCCAATGCTGCGAAAAAAATTGTCCCATGATAATGAAATGCTGCGCGCCTCGGCGGCATTGGGCCTGCTGCGCATGGGGGAGCTTCCTTTCCAGCAAGGGAGTACTTCCAAAGACTTGCCTGATTTCTCCCGCCTGCTGCAAATCATGCTGTCAGGGACTCCGCACGATACTGACTTGATTTTGGCGGGACTCAAGCAGTCAGAAGGCCAGGCCGCCCTGGTGTACGCCCTTGGCGTGCTTGGCGACATTCGAGCCATTGGGCCCCTAATATCTTTGCTGGCAGAAGAGGAAACGGCCGAAAGTGCTGCCTCGGCCCTCAACCTGATCACGGGTGCCGAGCTCTATGAAGAGGTCCAGCCGCCTGAAGAGATCAGTGAAGATGAACTGTCCGATGAAGAGCTTCAAAAGTATAAAAATGGCCAGGCGCCATATGCTTCGGACGCTGAACCGGTCAGAACCGTGGCCCGGTTGGCCCAAGATCCCGGCCCGTGGACCCAATGGTGGCATCACAATGCCGCCCGGTTCCGGCCAGGGGTGCGCTATCGCATGGGCCGTCCGTTCTCAGCCCTTGGTTTGGTGGCAGATCTATGCCATGCAAAGGCGCCGTTTTTCGTTCGCCGTTTGTCCTATGAGGAATTGGTGGTAAGATATGGTGTCGATATCCCCTTTGAAATCAGCATGCGGGTCAAGGATCAGGTAAAGGCCATTGATCTTCTCAAGGAGCGCGTTTCGAGCCGCAAGGAGTCGTGGAAAGAGGGGGCCTGGTATTTTGCCGGCCGGCAAATTTCATAGAAGAAAGGAATCTCCATGAAGGAAATCTGGTTAAGTACGCTGTCCGTAGCGGAAGCGACCGTCCAAACGCTGATGAAAAAGCTCCAGACCTATGGGCTGCCCTGCTCAGGGCATCGGTGGCAAGATGATCTTCAGGCCATGGCCTGGCTATGGCCCAAGGAAGAAATCTGTAAACCGCAATGTGCGTTTTGGGTCATCCTGGGTTCCCGTGAGGCATTATTAAAACCGGAGACCCGTTTCGGACTCTCTCTACTGGCGTTTTGCGTGCATGCCAAGCGCGGACTGGGATTTCCCATCGTGGTTCTGCAAACCGAGGGTGCTTCATTAGCGGCGGCCGAATTGCCCACTGCCTTGCAGCGCGCCTTGATTTTGCCCGCTGGTGACGCGGGCACGCCGGCCAAGCTGGTGGCCAAGGCTCATGCCAAGGCCGCGGACCTGCCGTCGGCCTACTACTTGGATATGGTCGGCAACCCGCACTTTGGGCAGTGGTTTGAAATCCGGCCGGCCGCGGGGACCTGGCCGGGAGTAATCTTCGGCGTGGATGAAGGCGAAATCAGCTTCCAGGCCGTGGGGCCCAGCGGCGAGCTGCCCAAAACCAGCACCCTGAACTACCCCATGCAAGGGCTTAAGATCGAAGTGGACGGAAAGAATTTCAGCGCCTGGGCCGTGCGCAACGAAGTGGGCAACGGTTCCTCTTACTATGTGAAGGTGAGTGGTGCTCCGGCTAATTTGCTTTTCGGCGCCTTTTCCGAAGAGAGCGAAGCGGAGATGTATCGGGTTGCTTTGAAGTGAGCGCGCGGTTTGCAATATTTCTTATAACGACTTTGCTTTACCAAGTTGCCCTGTGTTTTATCTACACAACGGATCTTCACCACAAGGGCACAGAGAACACAGAGAAAAAATACTTTACTATCTCTGAGATCTCTGTGCCCTTGTGGTAACTATTTTTTAGCAGAATTCAGTACAAGTCGTTCTAATTTTTACCCGTACCATCAAAAAGCAATTGCAGATAGAATTTGGAGATTGAATCCACCCCTCCGAAATCGTAGTTGGAATTCCGGTTGCGTTCGGCCATATGACCGCGCAGCCCATCCGCCAATTTTTTCCCCAATTCCACGCCGAACTGGTCAAAGGAGTTGATCCCCCAGATAAAACCCTCGTACACCGTGCGAGCCTCGTAGAAGCTGAGCAGACGGCCGATATTTTCCGGCCCAAGATCTTCCATAATAATGGTGGAGGAGGGCCGGTTGCCGCTGAAATACCGCGCCTTGTCTTTATCTTCTTTTCCCAATGCCAACGCCTGGGCCTGGGCAATGAGATTGGCCCACAACTCCTGATGGTTGGTTACACCCTTGGAGCGGGAAGCATATTGGGGATGATGGGGTTTGCGCGCCCCGATAAAGTCAATGGGAAAAGGCTTCCCCTGATGGGCCAGTTGGAAAAAGGAGTGCTGGGCATTGGTGCCAGGCTCTCCGAAAATCACCATGCCGGCCGGCTCAGGCAGGAATTTGCCCTTCACATCCACGGCTTTGCCATTGCTTTCCATGTTGAGCTGCTGCACGTGGGGCGCCAATTTGGCCAGGGGCGAAGCATAGGGGATAATGCCTTGCTGTTGATAGCCCAGGTAGGTCGTGTTCCAGACCGAGATCAAGGCGGCCAATAAAGGCAAGTTTTCTTCCACCGGCGCATTCAAGGCGTGTTGGTCCATTTCGGCCGCGCCTTTGAGAAATGCTTCGAAGCAGTCATACCCCAGGAAAAGGCTCAACGGCACGCCGCCCACGGCCGAGGTGACGCTGTACCGGCCACCGATGTAGTCGAACATGTGAAAGGTCTGCAGCACCGGCCGGTTGGGATCATCGCCGGGGCTGCCTTTGCTGGTGACAGTGACCATGTGCTTGGCCGGGTCCAGGCCCTGGGCGCGCATGAACTCTTCGGCGGCGACGGTGTTGGCTGAGGTTTCCGCAGTGGTGTAGCTTTTTGAGATTACTACCCACAGGGTTGTGGGCGGGTCAATGGCCGCGGCTACGGCGCCGAAGTTATCAATGTCCACATTGGCCAAATAGTGCAGGGCGATCCCTCTGTCCGCCAGCGGCGTCAGGGCCGTGGAGACAAATTCAGGCCCCAGATATGATCCGCCAATACCGATGACCACCACATGGCGGAAGGGTTTGCCGTTGGCGCCCGTGATTTGACCGCCGTGGATTTGACCGCAGAATGCTTTGATCTGGTCGCGCACCCGACGGATATCGGGCATGATATCCTTGCCGTCCACCAGAATAGGTGCCTGGCCGAAATTACGGCAGGCCGTGTGCAGTACGGCCCGCTTTTCAGTGACATTGAGCTGGGCGCCGGCGCACATCTGTTCAAAGCGTTTGCGCAGCCGGAGCTTTTTATCCAAATCAAATAGCAGTTGGCGGGTTGTGTCATCGAGGCGTTGTCGGGAGTAATCGAAGAATAAGCCGCCGCCCTCTGCGGAATAGCGTGCCAGGCGGTCAGGCTTCTGGAGTAAATTGCGCAGATGGGACTGGGGGCGTTTCATCACCGTGGCGCGTTTTTTAAGTTCTGTGTGGGTATCGAGTTGGTCTTGACGGTAGAGCACCATAATTTCTCCTTATTATAGCAGGGGCGCGGCGCGCGCCTATACCTAAGCCGGGCAAGCCGGAACCAAAAAGTTGGATTCGATCAAAAACTCTGTAAACAGTTGCCTGTGGTGGTTTCGCAAATGTCTTCTAAAAATTTGTACGCAAAATGCATTCAATTTCACCGTTAAGGGACTAAAAGATGTGCAAATGCGAATGGTGCGCGGAGCGCACCCTACTTTAATCTTTTGTGTGAGAGCTGGTTTGCGACAAACATCGATGGATATCCTGGATGATTTGGGCATTGAGTTTGGCCGCGGCCGCGCTCATGGCCTGGGCCAACGCGGCCGGGGTTTTTTCTTCGCACGGCGATTTGAAGCTGTAATTCTTCTGAAGCAAAATGCGCTTGATGGGGTCCGGCTCCCGCGTGTCAATCAAAGTAATACCGACCTTCAAGGCGGCTTGGGCCGGCTCGGAGAAATCCTCTTCGAGAAATTGTTCCACGAACCCGTTGATGGCGTGAGTTGGTGGTGAGGAAGCCTGGGGCGTCAGCACGGCTTGAAATCCGCCGCATTGCTGCATGTCCCTGGCCAAGTCATAGGCCAGTAATTCACCGGGCAGGGCGATCCATTTGAAGTTGGCGTACGCATTGCGATACAGCCCTTTATCGCCATAAATGATTTGTTGGGAATCATACGGTGGGCCGGCGGCAAAGCGTTCCACCCGCACCACTGCCGGCACCCGATTGGGAAAACTCAGTTCCAGCGGTTTGTTGTCCAGGGTGTAGTAATAGACCGGCTGGGGTTTGGTTTTGGGTATCGAACAGGCCGTCAGAAGCAGTACCGTGAAGAATATGCTCAGGCGCCACGGCAGTCGGTTTGATGGCTTCATTGTATATGTATCCCTCGATTTTAATCCAAACATTTCATAATTTTATTTTTTTTACCACAGAGGACGCAGAGAACACAGAGAAGAAAATATTGTTTGTCTCCTGGTTCTCTGTGTCCTCTGTGGTTATCTATAAACACATAGGTGAAAAAGTTATTGTGACGCGATGGATAATAAGTAATGTTCTTTCTGCTACACGCCCGCGTCGCTCTGGGTTTACGGCGCCGCCGGTTTTTCTTCCGGCGGGCCGCTGAAAATAATGCCCGAGGGTTCCACCGCAATGCGATCCAGAAAGCGGTTCAGGGTGTCGCTGGCCTGCTCAATCCGCACCAGGGTCGCCACGATCTGACGCTCCATGGTGTCGACTTTACGATCGGTGTTTTCCAGCAGCGTGGAAGCGGTTTCCATGGCGCGTTTGACCTGCTGGGCCGAAGCTTTGAGATCGGCCGTGATCTGGCGCAGATCGTCGCCGCTGTTATTTAAAACATGATCCAGATGCCCCACCGTGCTCCGGATTTCCGTAATACCGCCGTCCGCATTGACAGCCATGGTATTGACTTTATCGGCCGCGCTTTCAAAAGATTTCATCAGCCGCTGGGTGTCTTCCGAAGCCATCAATTGTTGCAGATTTTTCATGGTTTTGCGCATATCGGCCATAACGGCGTCCAATTGGGCATTATCGATGGTGTGATTGATCTTTTTCAGCGCGGCGGTGAGCTGGTCGGAGATGGTTTTGGTGTCTATGGCCCGGAAGATGGCGAATACTTCTTCAATCCCCTTGAAGATTTTGGAGATATCCGAAGGGCGGGTGGCCACCACCGGATAGGGCGGGGTCATGGTGGCGGGCGGGTAGATCATTTGCTCAAGTGGGTGCTTGCGGTCCAGTTCAATGAACATCAAGCCCGTGATACCCACCGATTTGAGCTGGGCCACCACATCCTGGGTGATCATCTCGGCCTTGAAATCCGATTCGATCTTCATCACCACCTCGATCAGCTTGCCGTCCGGAGCCACGCCGATATGATGAACGCGGCCGATATAGACGCCCCGGTACTTTACCGCCGAATCCTTGTCCAGGCCCTGCACCGATTCATCAAAATAGGCCACGAAGAAGCGGCCCTTCTCCAGGTACTTGGACATGCCCAGCCAGATCACGCCAATCACGATGATCGCCAACCCGACGATGATAAAGAGCCCTACGCTGAATTTGGTCTTTAAGGTTGCCATAATTGCCGTTTGCTCACGTTGGCCTGCCGGTTGAAAAACTGGCGCACCACGGGGTTGGGGCTCTTGGTCTTCAACTCGTTGGGATCACCCTGAGCCACAATCCCCTTGGCCGATTTGTCCAACATCACAATGCGGTGCGCAACTCTAAAAATAATGCTCAATGCATGGGTGATGATCACCATGGTGGTGCCGATGCTGTGATTGATCCGCAGGATAAGTTCTTCGATCTCCGCCGATATCACCGGGTCCAGGCCGGCCGTAGGCTCATCCAGGAAGAGAATCTCCGGATTCAAAGCCAGGGCTCTGGCCAGGGCCGCGCGTTTGATCATGCCCCCGCTGATTTCCGATGGCAGATGTTCTTCGTAGCCCCCCAAGTCCACCGCGCATAATTTCATGCGCACCAGGGCCGCCACCGCCGCTGATGGCAAATCGGTATTTTCTTGGATGGGCAAGGCCACGTTCTCGGCTATGGTCATGGAGCCGAACAAGGCGCCGCCTTGAAAGAGAATTCCGATTTTGCGCAAGGCTTTTTCAAAACTCTTCTCGTCGCCATTGGCGATGTCGATGCCGTCGATGGCAATACTTCCCGCATGGGGCGGTCTGAGGCCCACCAAGTGGCGTAGCAAGGTGGTTTTGCCGCAGCCACTGCCGCCGATGATGGCCAGGATCTCGCCCTTGTAGATATCCAGGTTGACGCCCTTGAGGATGGGATCATCGCCATAGCGGGCTTCAAGGTCGCGGACCTGGATAATGGATTGGGCCGTATCGTTCATCTTCACCAATAGCTGCGGATCACAGCAAAAATCGAGTCAAAGAGAATAATCAGAAAAATACCGCTGACCACCGCCGAGGTGGCCGCATTGCCCACTTCGGCAGATCCGCCCCGTACTTCAAAACCGCGCAGGCAGCCGATCCAGGCGATCAGGGCCGCGAAAACCACGCTTTTGGACAGACCCCATAAAAATTCAAACAGCGACAAGGCTTTGAAAGTCTGATCGATGTAGGTGCTCACCGTCAGATCCAGCATGGTCACGCTGATCAACAAACCGCCTAGAATAGCGAATACATCGGCGAAGAGCGTCAGCAGGGGGATCACCAGCACCGAAGCAACAATGCGCGGCACCACCAGGAAAAGGGTAGGGGAGAACCCCATGACGAAAAGGGCATCCACTTCGTCGGAAATGCGCATGGTGCCGATTTCGGCGGCAAAGGCCGAACCGGAGCGGCCGGCCACCACAATGGCGGTCATGATGGGCCCCAGCTCCGACACCATGGCCAGAGCAACCAACCGGGCCACGAAGATGCTGGCGCCGAACTGGGCCAACTGCAGGCTGGAGACAAAGGCCATGATCAGACCCAGTAAAAAGCTGATCAGTCCCACGATGGGCACGGCATCCACGCCGGTTTTTTGCATCAATTCGATGGTATCCCCCCAGCGCAGCTTGCGCGGGTGTCTGGCCACATGGCCCAGGCAAAGGGTTACCGATCCAAGAAAGGAGACCAGAAAGCGGATGTTGTCGATAGTCTTCAGCGAGGCTTCGCCCAGGCGCACCACCGCGTTGTTTCTCTTCTTGCGCACCAACGGGCCGCAGGCGCCCGGCGTGTCAAAATTGGAAAGGGCTAAAATTTCCGCTACTTTTGGCGGAGGCTGGACCACCCGGAACGGCACCTTGAGTTCATTCAGATAACCGCGGATCTGGAAGAGCACCAGGACCCCGAAGTCATCAAAATAGGTGACGCGATTGAGATCCACGGTCACATGATGCGGCCGCCGGGCCTTGATTTCAGTCAGTAATTTTTTAAGCAGCGAAGCGGCGATATGGTGATCGATGCGACCAATGAGTTGGATTCCAATGGCTTCATCCCCGCTGGCCACCAGATTATAAAATTCGGAGTCGGTCGGCATTGCCTGGGCCATAGATCCACTCGCTTGGGCATGGCTGAGTTTGAGTTGATGACGCTCAACGATGAATCGGATTCAAACCGTTGGGATCAAAAACCATTGCTTACGCACCAATGATATCATCGGTTTCGGGATCATGAATATTGAATTGGTCATTTGTCCTTCGGTTGTTCCAACAACACCTGATGGGACTCCCAGGGCGCCAACACCTTGGTGGTGGAAATGCTTTGGGCCAAGCGCGTCTGTATTCGATCCAGAATGGCGCAGGCGCTCATGCATCTTGGAAACTGGTATCGAACCGGGCAGCCCTTGCAGGGACTTTTTATCAAATGGCCGATCTCATAATCCAGGACTCGTTTGGCGTAGTATTTCCGTTCATTCATTGGGACAATGGCGCCTTTCAGATAACAAGCTTATATCATGGGGAATAATTTGATACAAGCCCACTACTTCTCCTGCTCCCTCAAAAACCGCTGATACCCCACCATCTTGGCCAGGGCCAGGGCCGCGCGCTCGGGCGTCTGGTAGAATACGCCCTTATACTTTTGACCCGGCAGACTGATGACGGTTTTGAAATCGGTGTCCGCCCGCAGGCTGACGCCGATGATAGGTTTGCCCAGCTCAGTCATCAGCTCCAGGGACCTGGTCAGGAATTGGTGCTCGAACTGGTCCACCACCTGATGATAGAGCTCGGCGGTATTGCCGTTCATTTTGGGATCACATTTGCCCACCGCGGATAAAAGCCGGTTGACAAACGCTCGGCGGCCCATGATGCCCAGATTGATGACGGCGTCGCATCCTTCCCAGCGCATCAGCGTTTCCAGGATTTTAAAGGTGGAATCGGGCTCGGGATGGCCTACCAGATCCACGGGGTTGGCGTGGCTCCAATAGGGGGGTAGCACCCCGTCGATGGTGCGCACGATCTCTGCGTCCAGTTCCGGTAACTCCAAGCCCTGGACCTGGCACAGATCCGTGGCGACCACGCCCCAGCCACCGCCAAAGGTCATGATGGCCACTCGCGGGCCGCGCGGCAGGGGCAGGGAGTCAAAAGCCGCGGCCAGATCCAGCAGATCCATGGGACGACGCACATGCACGATCCCGGTCTGGCGGCACAGAGCCTCGAAGACCCGCACATCCGAGGTCATGGCGCCGCTGTGGCTGGCCGCCGCCTTCTGGCCGGCCTGAGTTTGACCACCTTTGAGCAGTACGATGGGTTTTTTGCGGCTCACGCGGCGGGCGGCTTCGAAGAAGCGGCGGCCGTTTTTGAAACCTTCGGCGTAAACCAGCACGGTGCGCGTCACCTCGTCGATCTCAAACCCTTCCAGATAATCGGCCATGGTGATCATGGCTTCATTACCGCTGCCTGAAAAGCCGCGCATGCCGATGCCCTGCTGTTCGGCAAAGCCCAGCAACTGGCCGCCCATGTTGCCTGATTGGGCTACCATGACCGTGCTGCCGGCGATGGGCGTCACCGAGGCGCCGGTGCTGTATAAATGGATATGTGGGTTGTTGATGCCCATGGTATTGGGGCCCAGAATCAGAATGCCGGCTTGGCGGGCCGCTTCGATGAGGCGGGCTTCCAGGGCCTGACCTTCGGTGCCTACTTCGGCAAAACCCGATGTAATGAGCACCATGTAGTGGATGCCCTTGGCCTGGCATTGGGGAATGAGGTCGATCACCTTGTCAGCCGGTACCGTCACCACGGCCAGGTCGATCTTATCGGGGATATCGGTCAATTGGCGAAAGGTCGGCTGCCCCAGGATCTCTCCGCCATGGGCATTGACCAGAAAGATTTTGCCCTCGAAGCCGCCGCTGATGGTATTGGCCGGCAGCATATTGCCCCACTTGCCCATTTGGGCCGAAGCCCCCACAAACGCAACCGCGCGCGGATGGAACAGTTTGCCGATCTCCTTGGGCGGCACCGGCGGCGTGGACTGCCGCGGCGCGGGCGGTGGCTGGATCATCACCAGCGCATCCACGGCCACGATTTTCCCCTGGGGGGTGACGCGCAGAGGGTTGACATCGATTTCAGCCACCTCCGGATGCGCCAAGGCCAGACGCGAAAGGCCTTGAAGCACTTGAATCAGCGAATGCTGGTCCACGGCCGCTTCTCCCCGGAAGGGGCCCAGCAGTTTCTGGGCGCGAATTTCTCCGATCATTTGGCGCATATCAAAAGCGGTCAGGGGCGCCAGGCGCATGGTGATATCGCCGAGGGCTTCGGTCAAAGTGCCGCCCAGACCGAAGAGAATCACTGGCCCGAACTGCGGGTCGCGGAACAATCCAGCCATGAACTCGCGCTGACCGCTGATCTGGGGCTGCACCAGCAAACCCTCTAAATCTTTACCCGCTGCTTCACCGATGCGCACCGCGGCCCGGCGCACGGCCGCGGCATCGTGCAGGTGCAGGTGGACCAAGCCTTTTTCGGTTTTGTGTTGCAAGGCCGCGCCCATTCCTTTGAGCACCACCGGATAGCCAAAGGCTTCCGCCGCGATCACGGCCTGATCCGCATCGGCCGCTACCGTTTCATCCACAGTGGGAATGCCGTAACTATTAAGAAGCTGCTTGGCCTGATTCTCATTCAATGCGCCTGGCGATATTTGGAAATGGGGAGCGGGAACCATTAAAACTCCTTATATGCATGGTTGTAAAACCATCTTATCGGCTTTAATGCAATGGGGCTTAATAGCATGGTTCGGGAGTGGGGCATAGCCGTGGCGGGCAAGTCAGCAGGGGGATCGCATATCTTGTTAAGTATGAACCCTCACAAAAATGACACGGTGCCTGTTTACGTCGCCCCCGCGAAGGCGGGGGTCCAGGAAAACCCCTCGTTCCCACGCTCTGCATGGGAATGCATATCTTCCCAAGCGCCGTTCCCATGCTGAGGGATAGAACGAGGGGAAGCATGCAACGCCATAGGCGGCATTGACGGGCTAATAATGCGACATCAGCCTGGAAAATCGTCGCATCGTAAAGTCACGACTATTCGCCGACTCAATACATCTCACTGTTGCAACGGTGGCGGATAAAGATCCGTGGCTGGCATGATTTGTTGGAAGCCGAAGTCATCGAAGTAGGTGTTGCCGGCGCCGGTGCCGTAAGCATGGAGGCCCAGTTCAGGGCTGGTCAAGTCGATGGATTGGGAGCGCAGGTTGGGTTCATGGCTACGCAGCATGGTATTTTGGGGATCAAGAAAGGAGAGCGAAGTGATCGCCGGATTGATTCCATCCCATTGGATCAGCCGGAAGAAATCACGATCGGCTGTCCAAGGATCACCATCATCCACCGGCCACTCCAGCGATTCATCTGAGGCGCTGCGGGGGTAGGGCAGCGTGTTCACATCCAAGGGATCACTATCCGCCGTGCCATAACCAGCCGAGCTGGCGTAATAGGCCCGGATAATATTAACCCGGCGGTCGTTGGCATCGGTATACGTCTGAACCGTGGCGCTGGTGGTTGTAGTACTGCCGATCACTTGCAGGGTCTCACCGGTCGAAAAGCCGTCGCCCGCCATATCGTTGAGCATCAGCGTGCCTTGGGCGTCATGGCCCGCCCAACTTCCTGAGCTGAGAAGTATGGGAGCGATGACCGTGCCGGAAGTATTGGAGGTGGCCCCCCGCACCCAGTCGCCCTTGGCAATGGGATTGGGACCGCCGTTGCTGAACCGCACCACGGCGGCTTCCTGCAAACGCACCGCAAGAGTAGAATTTTGGATCGGCCATTGAAAGCGGATGCTCACATCATCAACATGCCAACCCATGTTTAGAAAGCCGGAATTTTGTGCTTGAAACTGGATCGATACCGTTTGTCCGGCATGAGCGCTGAGGTTGTAAGTAAAGGGATACCATCCGTTTTGGCTGGTACCTTTAGTGGGAGCAATTGCCGAAAATGATCCGCCATCATAGCTGATCCGCACTCTTCGGTTGTATGGGAAATTAACGTTATCTTCCTGACTCCAAAAAACCAGCGTGATGATGGGCGCCTCATCGCACAAGGCTGTCGAAACCGCCGGACAGCTCAGCGGGATTGGGGGAGAAGATAGCACTGATCCGGTGAAGCCCTGATAATACCAAGCCGGAGAAGCATTGCGTCCGGACGTCGGTAGAATAGTCCATAAGCTGGTATCCGGAGTCCAACCACCAATGACATCATCAAAAGTTTGCGGAGGGGCTGGATACAGCTTGGTCTGAAGCTGTTTAAAGGCGAGCCATTGGCGGGACGGAGTGCCTTGAGCGCTCAAAATTTGCTGCCACAAAACCATGAGAGAAGCATTTTCATATCCGGCCGGAACAATGCCGTTGGGCAACGTTAAATTATCTCCACGCAGAAAAGAGAGATTATAGCCATTGTAGGAGCTGGCTGACGTGACCGTATTAAGCCGGAAAGACAATCCAGCCGCCAACGGAGTGACCTGGGAAGGAATTGGGTTTAAAGAAAAGTCTAAGACGTCGCTGGAATAGAACCCCATCTTCACCTGGGTGTCGTAGCTCAGATAATTCCCATTGTTATTGCGGAAGCCGTTGAAATACTCCTGGGTGTTGGCCGGTTCCAGCGTCACCAGGCTTTCGGCGGTGGAGGCGCTGATTTGCAAGGCATTGTTGCCGCCCAGGGCCGTAACGGTGACGCTGGTGCCCGTTGACGGGGTCCAGCGGTTCGCGTTGGTATCGAATTTATCTTCGAAAGTAATTCGTTGGGTGGCCTGAGCCCAGGGCAGAGCGCCGGAGTATACCATCTCGCGCCGGGCCTGGAATTGGCCGCCTCCGGCAATGCCGGTCGAATGAATACTGGCATATGGCATCAGCGTAACTCGTGCGCCGGCCGGCACCACTAGCCCGGACATGGTCGGGTTATTGGGGTTTTGAATATCGATGAAGGTATGATTGGTCCGATCGTTGACGCGGTAGGTCAGGAAAGAGCCGGTATTGATTTGGATGGTGCCGTTGCGTAAGGGAAATATTTCGCCGCTGTCGCTGGCGTAGATTAGACTGCCGCCACTGTCGAGACTTTGGGAATCGGTAATGGTTGTGGCCGGTAAAACGACCGTACCGGCCGGCAGCGGTGTGATCGGCAACGCGGGATCGACCGTCAAATTCAGCCGGTCATTGCTGCTGGCCTGCAACTGCGAGGAAGGCTGCAAGGTGTAAAGCTGGCCGTCGATTACTACTTGTTGCCCATTGAGGGTAGTAATCTCTTCGGCGGGGAACCTGCCAGGGGCCTGAGCTTCGAAGGTAGTTTGACCGGAAATTGTGCCGTTGGTCAGGCGAAAGAAGAAGGAGTAGACCGTCAGATCAATTTGGCCGGTGTTGGCGTTCAAGGTGTATTGACCTTCGACGGCATCCAGGGCGTCCAAGGGGTCAATCGCCAGGTCGGCGGCGTGACTGAAGCGGTTGATGGCCAAACGGTATCCGGACTCAGCCAGATAGGAAGCCCGGTCGGAAAGATTCGCAAAGGCGGTTTGCTGGCTGGATGATCCCACCATGGAGACTAAGGCCGCCGCCAATACTGAGAAGAGCAGGACTGCTGCGATGATGGCGATCAGGGCGCTGCCGCGACAATTTCTTGGGGCAAGCACTGAGCAATGGCCATTCATCGGGCACCGCCTTGGTTCGGAGTGTTGCGCAAAAAGACCAGGGTGTTAAAGCGCTGGGGCTGGGCGGGCGCGTCGGGCCGGTTCAACTCCAGATTGATTTGGATGGTGGACAATTGACGTAAATCAAAGGGCCATGTGGTTAACGGTGTTTTGCCGTTGAAATATTGAAGGGTAAAGGTCTGGATACCGTCCACCAGTACCCGGCCCTGGGAAATTGTGCTGGCATCCAAGGTATTGGTATCTGGCGGGTTTAAGTAGAGCCGCAGGCTGTGATCGGCGCTGTTGTAATGCAGGCCCAAGCGGTTCACGACCGGTACGCCGCTGGAATCCTCCACCCGTTCATAGATGATGAATGGGTCCGGGCCAATGTTGAGATTGATGACATCGGTCACTTCGGACAGCTCACGACTCATGCGGGCCATGGCCAATTGGCCCTTCTGGACCACCTCCACATTGGTCCGGCTGAAGTCAAAGCTTTGCATGGCTGCCACCAGCCCCATGCCGAACACGGCTGTCAGCACGGCCATCAGGGCCAGGGCCGCGATCATTTCGATGAGGGTGAAACCAGCATTGGAGAAAAAGGAACCGCGGTCATTAAGGTCATCTCCGACCGGCACATCGCATGGGACAAGGTGCGTCGGTGAAACAGAAAGGGATGGATAAAAATTCGATATGCCGCTTAAAGGGCAGGGAAGTCCCCTCACCCCGGCCCTCTCCCCCAGGGGAGAGGGAGCACCTGCCCGTGAATCCAATAGTACAAACGGTATATTCCTCTTGCTCCCATGCTCTTGCGCGGGGACAGCATGGCGAAGATATGTATTCCCTCGCGGAGCGAGGGAATGAGGGATACCACTGAACGCGCGTAAAAGCGCTCCCTCTCCCTTCGGGGAGAGGGCCGGGGTGAGGGGGAATTCCGCCGGTATGGCCATTATTTTGTCCCTGATCGTCACCACATCATCTCATCTTATCGCGTAAAGAGGGCCGTCAACCGATGCCCCGAATTGTTTTGCACCGCTATGGTCACCTTAAGCATAGCACCGGCCGTCGAGCATGTCACCGAGGCTTCGCCATTGGTCGTGTCCAGGGTGATACATCCATTGTCAATGGCCGTGATGCGTATGCCATTGGTGACTGTAGCCACGTTCCAATAGGCGCCGGAGGCTATTTTACTGCTCAAGGTCGTCAGAGGATCAGGATAATTTTTTGTCAGAAAACGATGGTCCGCCGTGATGTTCTCCATCACCGCCCGCAACGCCAGATTTTCATTCACCGTTTGCAGCGGGGCATAGCTGCGGGCGTTGGAATTGGATACCACCTGGGCCAGGATGGTGGCCAGGACGGCCGATATGATAATGGCCACGATGATCTCGATGAGGGTGAAGCCGCGTGAGTTGAATAAAGTCAGTAGGGTGGACTCGCGGCGATTGATTATTTTGATGCATTTGATTTGCACCACAGAGGACACAGAGAACACAGAGAATCGTCCCTTGTAAAATACCCTCTGTGCCCTCTGTGTTCTCTGTGGTGATAATAAAGCCGCCATATTTCTTCCTGATGCGCTGCGTGGCGCCGATTTTCAATGGACGAAGCCTGTATTTTCAACAATGGAAAGGGTTTCCGTTTGATCAGATTTGGCCAGGGTCACGGCCGCCTCACCCGACGAAAAGGCCAGGGCGCCGGTCTGAATGATGGGCCGGCCCCAACTGTCAAAGCTTACGATAAAATCTCCTTGGGTAATGGTAACGGCCTTTTGAACCAGATAGTCCACATTGGTTTGGGATTCACCCGGCAGGATGCGCCAATTGGCACTATTGGCAGCGCAATCAATCACGCTAACGGTGGGGCTGCACTGAAACAGGGAGTAGACCCCCGCAGAAAGCCGGATACCCCAAGGGGTAGCTGCATTCATAGCCATTGTTTGGGCGTAACGCAGGTGGGATTTGAGCTGCTCCGCGCCGGCCTTTAGCGAGACATCGGGTGGGGGCTGGCGCATCACCGCCACAGCCGCAAAAATTGAGATCAAAACCAGAGTGAGGAGAACTTCCAGGATTGTGAAGCCATAGCTTCTTTTTCGTCGGTTGCTTTGCATTATTTCTAAATACCAAATAGCTAAATGGATTGAAATAAGGAAGCTGACCTTGAGCCCAATCGAGGAGATATCGAGCAGAGATTTATTAAATTGAATTGGATCTTTGTTCAAAAGGAAAAAAGGCGGCCAAAATTTATCGGCCGCCTTTCCGGAGAAGACATTGGTGTATCATTTTTATCAAAATAATTATTAAATCACTAAAAAGGTGTTGCCTAACAATTTATGGTCCAGGTGTGGGTGTTGGTCCTGTTGGCATTCCAGGTATTGGGATTGTTCTTTCAAGTGGGGCAGTGCCTGTAAAGGCCGTAGCATGCGGTGTGACGCGAAGGGTTATTTCAGTGCCGGTGACTCCCACCACGGTTAGTTCAAAGTCACCCATATTGTATTGGCCGGGTGGTATGGTTGCAGGATCGCCGCCGACAGTAGTTGTGGTGTATTGTATATTTTGAGGAAGCACACCACTTAAAACTTGCGAGGCAAAATAGCTGTTGACCCTGCCAATGGCTTCGGCCATCGCAGTATTCATTGCATTCGTGCGCGCTTGTGTCTGCAGATCGAAGTATTTTGGAACTGCCACGACAGCCAAAATGCTCAAGATAACCAAGACCGCAATGATTTCCAGAAGGGTAAAACCGGCGTCACTGCTCAGAGCTGATTTTTTACGGAGGGTCATTTTCAATGCTCCAAAAATTGAAAAGTTAGGTTCAAAAGGCTAATTAAATCGTTAATGGCCATGCACTTAACATGCCATAAAATGGCGAAGGCTGCAATTCCATTTTTCGAT
Organism: Deltaproteobacteria bacterium; assembly: GCA_021824175.1. Taxonomy (GTDB): domain Bacteria; phylum Desulfobacterota; class Desulfobacteria; order Desulfobacterales; family Desulfosarcinaceae; genus Desulfatitalea. The sequence goes on along the minus strand of JAKALP010000027.1, from coordinate 33,254 downwards.
AACGCCATATTGATTAGTAACAGTGTGTTATTTGTCCAATCGCAGCATTACCAGGATTGCTATTGATGCCATCTGATTTGGGGCTCTCCATCAAAAACTACAATTGTTGTAGGTGATAATTCATGTTTTGATGGTTAGTCGTGGTGATTTTGGGTTTGTTGGGGCAGCCGAATCGTTGGAGAGTATTCAGATTCGGCCAGATCCGGAAGGCGCCCGAACACGGATGTCCGCCTGTGCAGGGTGTGCAGGGTAGATGCCCTTTGTGGAGAATCATGCCATAAATTGGCCTATTGGATCGATACCAGCAGGCGATGGCATCTATAAGTGGCTGGAGCGTTTTTCTGAATCGTGATTCAAGATTTAAATGCCCCGGCATCGATTTCAAACTTTTTCAAGCGATGCCAAAGGCTGCGCTCCTTGATGCCCAAAAGTTGGGCTGCCTGCTTCTGAACTCCCCGGCACTGGGTCAGCGCCTGGATGAGCAAGTTCTTTTCAATATCATACAGCTGCTGATCCAGATCGGCTGGCTGGGCGGGATCAATCGCTGAAGGCGCTTGCAATGCCGGTTGGGGCTGGCACTGACCCACAATGGCAGGCAGATGGATGGGCTGAATCACCGGACCGGCCATGACTGTGGCTGACTGCATGGCGTTCTGCAATTCGCGCACATTGCCGGGCCAATCATAGGCCATGAGGAGTTGGATGGCTTCTGAGGTGAGTTTTTTGTCTGGGGCCTGCAGATGCAGAAAATGCTCAGCCAGCAGAGGGATGTCTTCCCTTCGCTGTCTTAGGGGCGGCAGATGGAGGGCGAACACATTGAGGCGGTAATAGAGATCTTGCCGGAAGAGCTGCTTTTTAGCCAGATCCGATAGATCCTTGTTGGTGGCCGCGATGAAGCGCACATCGATTTTGATGGGAGCCGAGCCGCCCACGCGCACTATGCATTTCTCTTCCAGGGCGCGCAATACCTTGGCCTGGGTCTCCAGGGGCATATCGCCGATCTCGTCCAAAAAGAGGGTGCCTTCGTGGGCCAGCTCCAATTTGCCGATGCGGCGTCTGTCAGCCCCGGTAAAAGCGCCTTTCTCATGGCCGAACAGCTCGCTTTCCAGCAAGCCCTCGGGGATGGCAGCGCAGTTCATGGCCAGAAAAGGTTTATTCTGGCGCTTGCTGTGGCGATGGATGCTGGTGGCCACCAACTCCTTGCCGGTGCCGGTTTCACCGGTGATGAGCACCACCGAATCAGTGGGCGCCACTTTGATGATCTGGTTGAGCACGGCGCGCATGTGCCGGCTTTGGCCGATTATGTTGGGAAAGAGTTCCCTGGCCTCTACTTTGGTCAGAATTTCGGTGACCTGATCAAATACTCGCGAAAACCGGCTTAACTCCGCTTCGGCCAGCTTCGGGGCCGGAGGGGCTTCATGATCAATTTTGCCCAATACTCCCATGGTTTCGGTTTTCTCAACGAAGCGTTTAACCGGCTCAATGAGAAATCGCACCATCAGCAAGCCGCATCCCAGGGTGAACAGTACCAGAAGGAGACCCCAAAAGGCCACCGGCCAGCCTGGCGGATGTCCGGAGTTGATGTAATAATAGGTCAATCGATAGGCGACCAGCAGGGAGAGGATGGTGAGTCCAGCGAAAATGAGCGGGATGATGATGTAGAGATTGATGTTGAAACGAATATCTTTCACTACTTCACCATCTTGGTCAAATCCCACATGGGCATATAGATGGCCAGGGCAAAGAAGCCGATGATGGCCGCCATGCCGACAATCAGGATGGGGCCCAGGGAGTCGCTGAAGCGCTTGACGGCGTAGGAGAGCTCCCAGTCATAGTGGGCCGCGATGTCGTTGAGCATCTCTTCCAGGTGGCCGCTCTCCTCTCCGATGGCGATCATATTGACCACGATTGGTGAGAAAAATTTGGACTGTCGCAAAGGTTCGGCAATGCCGCGCCCCTCTTCCAGCTGGCCCATCAACTGGTCGAACTCAGCGGCAATGGCGCGATTGTTGATGGTACCCGACAGAATGCGCATGGATTCGAGCACCGCCACGCCGCTGGATTGCAAAATGGAGAAGATACTGGCAAAACGGGCCATGGCTGCCTTCTGAAAAAGCTTTCCCAACAGTGGCAGCATGAGCTTGGCGCGGTCCGCGGCCATGCGTCCGGCTTCGGTTCTGAGCAGATAGCTGACGGCAATGCCCGCTATAAGGACAATGGCGATGAAGATGAGCCAATAGTGGACCATGAAATTATAGAACTGGATGCAGATCTGCGTGAGCAGGGGCAGTTTCAGTCCCGAACGCTGAAAGATGGTGGAGAATTTGGGGATGACATAGGTCAGAAGTACAAAGAAGGAGACGGCCAACAAAATGCCCACAATCATTGGGTATTGCAAGGCCGAGCGGACGTCGGTGCGGATCTTGTGCTCATGTTCCAGAATGTAGATCAGGCGGTCGAGCACTTCCGGCAGCGCGCCGCTGGTTTCACCTGCCCGGATCATGCTGCAGTAAAGGGTGGAGAAGACATCCGGGTGCCGGCTGAAGGCATCGTGCAGGGTGGAGCCCTGGGAGATGTCATGGCTCATGGTCAGGACAATTTTTTTGAGCCGGGGATCTTCGGTTTGGGCTTCCAGGGATTGCAGCAGCACCAGCATGGGGATACCGGCCTTGAGCATGGTCTTGAACTGTTTGGTGAAGGTGATCAGGTCGATCATGCGCACGGGCCGTAACCGCTGGCCGATGGAGGTCATCAGGGCGCTGGATTTGACCGCGGTTTGAAGCCTGATTCTGGATGGGATGAGATTATTGCCGGACAAAATGGCGGCTACGGCCTCCTGGGTGTCGGCTTCAATGGTCCCTTTTACTATGCCGCCGTTTTCATTGATGGCTTGGTATGTATAGGTTGGCATGTGTGGAGTCCATATTTTTTGTTAATTTAAAGGATAGTATTTTTATATTCAGTTAATCAGGCCTCTGGGAGCTTCTTCCGTCATTCCCGCGCAGGCGGGCATCCAGCGCAGCAACTGGATTCCCGCCTGCGCGGGAATGACGCAAACGAACACCGATCTATTCTACTTCTATAAATTTATCATCACTAATTTTAATTTGCATTCACACTCATCTTAGAAGGCCAACCGGTCTCGTTTACTTTCCATGGCCGAGAAATCCATGAACGCAAATTAAAATTACATCATCACGGCCGAAGCCGCCTCATCCAAAGTAGTAATGCCGGCCGCCACTTTATCGGCCGCATCCTCTTTAAGGGTTCGAAGCTTTCCCTCTTTCTGCATGGCCCTCGTGATCTCCTGAGCCGAATTGCGTTTATTGATCATCTCCTGCACCATCTCGTCAATGACCAGGATCTCATATACTCCGGTGCGCCCTTTGTAGCCCTTGTCCATGCAGTGATAGCAGCCGCTGCCTTTGGCGAATTTGGCATCGGGATATTGATCCAGCCCCCAGAATTTCAGGGCTGCGGTGGGAGGGTCATAGGGCTTTTTGCAGTATTGGCAGATTTTGCGCACCAGGCGTTGGGCAATGGAAACCAGCATGACCGAGGAGACCAGAAACGGTTCGACGCCCATGTCAATCAGGCGGGTGATGGCGCCGGCGGCATCATTGGTATGCACCGTGCTCAACACCCGGTGGCCGGTCAGGGCCGCCTGGACCGAGATGCCCGCGGTTTCGGCATCGCGGGTCTCGCCCACCATGATCACGTCCGGGTCCTGGCGCATGATGGCGCGCAGGCCGCTGGCAAAGGTCATGCCCGCTTTGCGGTTGAGTTGGATCTGACGGATCTTGGCGACCCGGTACTCCACGGGATCTTCCAGGGTGATGATATTGATGTCGGGCTGGTTGACGCGCTTGAGGATGGAGTACAGAGTCGTGCTTTTGCCGCTGCCCGTGGGGCCGGTGGCCAAAATCATGCCGTAGGGTTTGAAAATCATGCTTTCGAGCTTGGCGATATCAGTGGCGCTCATGCCCAGTTCTTCCAGGGAGTAGACGCCGCTGCTGGTGTCCAATAAGCGCAGGACCAGATTTTCACCGTAGATGGTGGGGATGGTGGAGGCCCGGATGTTGATTTCTTTGTTGTCCATGCGAATGGTAAAACGGCCGTCCTGGGGCACGCGGGACAATGAGATGTCCATGTTGGCCAGGATTTTCAAACGCGAGACGGTCAGCAGGTACATGGCTTTGGGAGGCGCCGGCACCTCATGGAGTTTGCCGTCCACGCGAAAGCGCACTTGCACGCGTTCTTTTTCAGGGCTGATGTGAATATCGCTGGCTCCGTCCCGCACGGCTTGGGAGAGAATGGAGTTGACCAGTCTTACCACCGGCGCCTCTTCGGTCATATCCTGCAGAGATTTGACTTCCAGATCTTGTTCGGTGCGCTCCTTTTCGCCCTCCAGGTGGCGTTCGTACTCCATTTCTTCCATCTTTTCGACCATGCCACCCATGGTGGAGTAGGTGCCGTATAATGTGCCGATCAGATGGTTCCACTCCTGATAGGTGCAGATGACCGGTTCCACTTCCATGTTGGTATATACTTCAATTGCGTCCAAAGCATTGATGTCTGTGGGATCGGTCATGGCCAGAGTTAGCAGATAGCTGGTTTTGGCCAGCGGGACGCATTGGTATTTCTGGGCCATCTCCAGAGGCAAGGTATCGATCAGCCCCATATCGATGGGATAGTTGTCCGGATGGTATTTTTCGATCTTCAACTGGCGTGAGATGAGGTCGGCGATTTGGCTGCCGCCCACAATTCCTTCGCGCACCAGAAATTGGCCCAGCTTCATATTGTTGCGCTTATGATCGATGACCGCCTGTTTAAGCTGCTCGTCGGTCATTAATCCGGCTTCCACCAGCATTTCTCCAAGTCGCTTTTTACTTCTCACGCTATAACCTCTTCAGCATCTTAGATTTTACTCTGATTGTGATGTTTGCATTGAGAATATGACGGCATTTTCGGGCCATCCATTTTGAATGCTGCTTTTGGGCCTTAACTCTTCCGGTAATTTGTCCATCCATTGTTGGGCGGCTTGAGGATCAGGGAAATGCTTGGACGATGTGATCGCAAAACGCAATCCGTCGCCGGGGGTCCAGTAAGCATCCAGACGCATGGCCATGGGATATTTTTGGTGCAGACTTTCCAATCGTGAGCGGGCAGCTGCCAGCGTCGGCGGTTGATCGAGAAGCACTCGGATTTCTTTTCGTGCGGTCTGGTTCAATGACGCCACAATGGCCGGGAAATAGATCACGTCATTCAAATCAATGGCGTTGGGATTGACGATATGGGGGTTGGCTTCAATCACGGTTCGCAGATAAAGGTTCGAGTTGCTGCCATACACCAGGCGGATCAGTCCGAGAAATGTGTCTCCAGGCCGCACGGCCAGCTCGCCGATCATGGCAGGGGGGATGGTGGTGGCTGCGGGTGAAGCGGCCTGCTCGGTTATGGCCACAGCCGCCTGCGGTTGAGGTTCGGGTTGCGGTGGTTGCGCGGAGATTTGGGCTAATTTGGGCACGGTTGTCACGGCCGGCTCGACCATGGGGACAATCGCCGTTTCTATCTTTGGTAGTTCAGTGGGCGGTTCAGAAATATTGGGTATCGGCGGCGGCTCTTCTTTGTAAATTTGCGAATTGCTGATTTCTTGCCCGGACACACGGGGATCGGCTTCTTTGGGAGGAACGTTGAGCACTGGGACCGGCAAATGATCGGAGCCGGTGATGTAGCTTTGTTTTAACCAAAGAACGGCGATGATGCCCAGGACTATAATTCCAATACTGATGGCCAACCAGGCACCGTGCTGGGTCGTCTGTGGAGCCACCATTCGCTTACGGCAGGAGCGGATCAAGGACCATCCCGCTTTGGACTGGTTTTGGATGATCATGGTCAGCATGCTTTGATGGCAGAGGTGAACAATCTTACGTGGGTAACCGTGCGTGGAACGGTAGATGGCCCACAAAGCCGGTAGGGTGAACAGATCCTTGGGCTTAGGGGTACGGCTGGCCAGCTTGAGCCGGTGGTAGATCATGCGCCGGGTATCGGAGAAACTCATGGGGCCCAGGTGATGAAGCAGGTTGATGCGGTCGGCGAAGTTGGCATGCTTGGCCAAAATCGCGTTAAATTCAGGCTGGGCGAAGATCACGATCTGCAGCAGCTTGAAATGGTTGGTTTCGAAATTGAGCATCTCCCTGAGTACTTCCAAACAGGGCGAGGAAATTTTCTGCCCCTCATCGATGATCAGCATGATGATCTTGTTTTGATCCACCCCTTTTTGAAACAGAGTCTGTTTGATCTGTTCCTTGATCTGGAGTTCGGCCCGGCCCTGGGCGGGCTTGCGGCCGCTGAGCATGGCATAGAGAAGTGAGAGGAACTCCTCAGCGGAAGGAAAGGCGGGGTCCAGAAGTAAATGGGTCTCGATGGCGGGGTCCTGGGCGAACTTACGGATCAGCTCGCGGCACATAGTGGTCTTGCCGGTGCCCACATCGCCGATGACCACATTGAGCCCGCGCTTGAGCCGGACGCCAAGTTCCAATTTCTGCAAACAGGTTTGATGCTGCCGGGATTGAAAGAAGTAATCCGGGTCCGGTGAATTGGAGAAGGGTTCCCCCTTGAGTTGCAGCAGCGTATAATATTCCATATGGTTTTGCTTGCGGTGTCTGGAGAAATTGCCGGGTGGACAGCAATTTCACCATTATTCGGGGCTCTGGAAATCGCTTAAAGTTGATGGTCTCGCAAAAGTCGCACGATGTTTGTTAACGTCATCCCCGCGAAGGCGGGGAACCAGTAAATTCAGCCGATTCTGGATTCCCGCCTTCGCGGGAATGACGCCCTTAAGGATTTTTTTCGAACTCGTCAAAGTTGGAAATCTTTCAAGAATTCGGCACCGCCCCCTCCGGCACGGGCTTGAGCGCCCCGGCGCCAGGACGCGCTTTGAGAATCCGAGGCGTAATGAATATTAGCAACTCCTGGTTTTGTTCGCTGCGCCCATCGTTTTTAAAAAGGTAACCCAATAGCGGGATTTTGCTCAGCCAGGGCACGCCGGCTTCGGCGTTTTGGTTGGTGTTTTTCTTCAATCCGCCGATCACCATAGTCTGGCCGTCAAACAGCAGCACATTGGTTTCCGCTTTTTTTGAAACAATAGTCGGATAAGTCAACACGGTGCGGGTAAAGTCTACTTCGTTCTTGGTGGTGACGACTTCCAGCTTCAAGGCATCTTCCTGAATTACATGGGGAGTGACCTCCAAACTTAACAGCGCTTGTTTGTAAAGGACGTTGAGGGTATCACGGGTCTGGACTGGAATGGGCACTTCGTCACCGCTTTCAATGACGGCCTTGGTATTGTCCAGAGTGGTGATCGAGGGGCTGGAGAGGATGTTTAATTTGCCTGCTTCCTCAAGCGCTGACAGTTCCATGGCCAGGATACCATTGGTACCTTGGGTGATCACGCCCAGGGCCATGCCGGTGCCCTCTTGGGTGGCGTTGTTCAGATTGGCCGGAAACGTAATGCCCGCGCCGGCCGTAGGATCCACGGCGCCCGGCTTGACACCCGTGACCTGAGTGACCGGTGTGGCCGCAATCCAGGCGTTCTGGCCGCTATTGGCGTAAAGGCCGCCCCAGGTCACGCCCAGTTCACGGGCCGTGCGGCTGCTGGTTTCGACGATGAAGGCCTCGATCAGAATCTGGGGCGTGGGGCGATCCAGTTCCGTGACCATGGCGATGATCTGTTCAATGTCCGAGGCCGTGGCTTGCACAATCAAGGAGTTGGTGTGTTTATCCACCATGATGGTTCCGACCGGCTCACCCGGTTTTTTAGTGGTTAACACTTTCTCTACGCTCTCCTTCAGTTTGTCCGCCTGCGCGAAATCAACGGGAATGATTTTGGTGACCAGCGGGCCTTGAATCTGCAGCTCCCGCTTTTTGGCCATGATCTTCTCTTCGGCTTCAAGATTTTTAAGATGGCGGTCGCGGTCTTCGATGGTGATGATGCGCACAATGTCGCCTTCCCATTCATAGCTCAGGCCCTGGGAGTTGAGGATGCCGGTGAAGACTTTGTCCCATTGGGCATCATTGACATTGATGCTGATTTTGCCCGAAACCCCTTCGTTGATCATGATGTTTAAATCTACTGAACGAGCCAGGGCGCGCAGCAACACCGGCACATCGGTCATGTGCATCTTCATGCTGATTTTGCGCGTCGGCAGGGCCCGACGGGATTGGCTACTATCCGACGCGGGGGTGATGGTTTCTATCTTTTTGGGCTGCAATTCAAAGCTTCGATCGCGGGGCGTGGGTGAATACCCTTTGCTCTCCTCCGCTTTCTTCTGCCACTGCTCAATTTCTTGCATGTTTTTTTCCTGAGGTGTTGGGCTGGAGGCGCAACTCAATACCCAAAGGACGACCATCAGGGCACCCAAGTTTCTCATTATTTTTTGATGGCAGCTTGTCATAATCGTATCCAATCGAAAGAGTGGGCTAAATTATCTATTCAAATTCGTTAAGGGTCAAATGGATCGTTTCGGAACCATCGGTCCGGCCAATGACCACCTTATCCGCGGATACACTGCGCAGGTAATATCCATCGACCCCCAGCGAATCTCCGACGGCATATTCCACGCCATTGATCACCGCTATTTTGGTTTCTCCCAGTTGTAAAAAACCAGTGAAGACGAACATCGGTTTTTTGCTTTCCTGATCCTTCTTTTCAGCCGACTGCGCGGACGGAGCCTGTTGCTTCAACGGTTGGGTGGATGGAATGAAGGGATCTTTGGTCCAATCCGCGCCGGCTTGCTGGACCAGATATTGATAGGCCTGGCTCAATTTACCCGAGGCCATTTTTTGGGTCACCTCCGCCGCGAATTTTCGCTGTTCCTCCATCGTGTTGCTTTCCGGTTTGGCGTTTGGTTTTTTGGAGGCGCGGGGGCCCATCAGATCATAGGCGCCGTATGCTATGGTCAGGCACATAACGCCGACTATGATTTTTTCGCGCGTGGTCATGGGTTATTTCTGCCTTCCTGTGCGCCTTGCGTCATCGGCGCTATTCTTGATCCACAAGCAATTTGAGCTGAAGCCGTTTAATATTGCCATCAACGCCCACGTTCATTTCTTCGATGGAGTTGATCAGATCCATTTTACATATATTCATCAGAAGTTTTCGAAAGTTGAAGAAATCACCGCTGAAAGAGACATTCATCGTGATTTTGCCGGTCTCTTCCTGGTAACTGATGGGATCCGGCGTGGCTCGTTCAAAATGCACTTCACTGAGCCGCGCCAGCTCCGCAAACTTGGGAGTGAGATCGGCGATTTTACTCTTTGCTACTTTACTGCTTTGGGGCAGGGCGAGATTTTCGGGCGCTTGCTGGCGGAACTGCCGCATGAGTTCTATATATATGGGATAGAGCAGCTCTTGGGCTTGAACCTTTTGGTTAAGAAGTACGAGTTCCTCGTCCAGTTGACGGGACGCCGACATATTGGGGAAAATACCAACCATGGCAAATGCCAGCATGCCAAGCGCGCAGATGCCGATGTAAAGTAGATTGCTGGAATGGATTTTAAAAGCTGCCATACAGTGTCCATGCCCTGGAGTCGCGCCGGGTGAAAGTATTTTCAAAATATGAATCAAGGAGCATGGTCTTCATTATGCGGGCCATCAGATTAGCTCCATCCTGGCCCGGAAGCGCAATACTTCCTGCCCGTTGTAGAACTCTTGGTTTTTTTTCAAAAGCGAAGGTTTGTTGAAAATATGTGAATTATGGATGCTGAGCAAGTAGCTGGTCAGTGCGGTCTCCAGGCTTTCAGGCGCACCGAAGATGATTCCTTCGACCATCACCTGGCGGGAGTCGGCCTTGCCTTTGGCGGTTTGGTGGCCGAAGTCGGCATTAACCGCGATCAGTCGCACATTGGAGGGGGTAATTTGGGCCAATTCGCTGAGCACCGCCACCGGCGCATAGCGCTGAACGATTTTGTGAAAGGCTTGCTGCTTCTTCTGGGTTTGGGAGTAAAGAGCCAGCAAGACCTCTTTTTCCGCCGGCGGATTATAGGCGGCCAGCTGTTGATTCAACCGTTCGATCTGCGTGCGTTTGGCGTCCAAATGCCGTTCCTGCCAAGAAAAAAGGCCTATGAAAACTACCAGGCAGGCAATGCAACCGGTCAGCACCCGCATATTAAACCGACGGATATCTTCCTCTTGATCTTTCATCTGATGGGTGAACAGGCAGTTGGGGGTCATCCCCTTGCGTGAAATCGCCAATCCGATGGCTGGAACGTAACTTTCGCGCTCCTCCTGGGTTTCGGGAATATTGACCGGCCTCACAAATGGAGAATCCGGTGTGAAAGGATTCATCACTTCCACGGGCATGTCCAGTTGCCGGCTGAAATGGTTGACGATCATGGCGTTGGCAGTGATACGTCCGGAGAGGTAGATGCGGCGGGCGCCTTCACTATGAAAGTTTGTGGAAAAGTGTTCGAAGGTTCGCTCCACTTGGCGGATCAGCCGCTCCAGAGCTGGCAAAATCATCTCAAATACTCGGAGCTGTTCTTGGCGCTCTTCCGCTGCGGAGGGATTGCCGCGATCACCTTTGGCGGCCATCAACTCAAAGAATTTTTTCTGGGCCAAGGTCTGCATGGCAGCGTTGGGTTTGGTCCCGTCGGGATTGCTGATCTCATGAACGGCCTCCCCGTCTTCCTGCCAGTGGCCTTCGTTTTTGCGCAACGCGATATCAATCGCTTCCACCATGCTGCGCATGCCTGCTTTAATGCCCCTGGAGAGCATCAGATGGCCGTTGCTGTAGACGGCGATGCGAGTCCAGTCGCGCCCGACAAAAAGGCAGCATACATCTTTTTCTTCAGGAGTAATGATATTGGATCTAAACAGGTTTTGAATCGCGAAAGGCGCAACGGTAATGCCTCTGAGGGGATAACCAATTTGCTCAAAAACGGACTTTAATTCAGCGGTTTCAGTCTTAGGGGTTTTAAATGCCAGAACCTCAGTCTTTTTTGTTCCGCCATCAAGGGTGTCGCCCAAAAGTTCATAATCCAGCGTCTCTTCTTGGGCATTAAATTCCACTTTCTTGGTAAAAGACCAAAAGACGGCATTGGCAATCTGTTTCCGCGGCAGCTTGGGAATCAGCAGGTGGCGCGTTTCCACTTTGGCCGCCGGTATGGCGCTCCAAATATCACAATTCGTGTCGTCGCCGCAGATCTGCTCAAGGCCGGCCTTGAGGCGTTCCAGAATATCCGGATCTTTGAGTGACACCTGCTTGTTGAGAGGAATCTCGAGGTAATCCAGAAGTTCGAGCTCGTTGTCGGCGGTTTGGCCGGTCTTAGCGATACGCAGATAGGTATGGCCGATATCCACTCCCACGGTGAATTTCTTTTTACGCGGTATGGACCGAACCCGTGGCGCTTTGCCAGGGCCTGGCCCGCGATGCCCGCGCTTAGTCGTGGAATCAGCGGTGGTCAGGGGCGATGGATTTCGAATGAGATTAAGCAGCCTTTCGGTGGAGCGAATATCATCCGGCGCAGCCAATTTGACTCTCCCCGCCCCCCTCTTGCCAGGGCGTGCCATTGGTGAGTTGAGTTGTCTTTCAGCCCTCATTTTTCGTCATAAAGCTTCTGATTTGTCAAGTTTTATTGCGCGGTTGCAAGGGTTCACGGGCGGCGTCCGCATGGGTTGAAGGCCACTGGCCAGGTTCGACTTGTGAAGAGCTGTGGTGGCCGCATATCGCGCTTGAAAAATAGTTGTGGCCGGTGTAGCTTGCTTCATTCTAGAGAAAGGCCTTGGAATATCTCAAGTTCCAATCCTGGACAGACCTTAGTTATGGTGAATCTTCTTAGGCTTCGATACCGTTTACGATAAGTCAGCAATGGCGCTAAATAGCATAAAGGACAAAGGACTCCTCAACCGGACCGTGGTCACCGACCACATGGTTCTTATCGGGTTTGGATTGGCGGTTATTTACTGGCTGCTTGATTCGTTCTTGTCCCTTTTCCTCTCCTACGACAATTTTCTTGAAAAAGCCTTGGGCGTCAAACTGAATAATGTTTGGGGGCGCCTGATCGTGTTATGTCTTTTCGCTATATTCGGATCGCATGCCCAGTTCACTATGAATGAACGCAAAAAAGCAGCGGAGAAAATGGAGCGAGATGCCGCCACGCGCGAAAAATTTCGTCGGCTGCTTTCCCCCGATTTGGCGGAAATGGTGGTCAACGGACAGCTGCTGGTCCGGCAAGGGGGGGAATCGCGTGTTGTCACGGTGATGTTTGTGGATATCAGAGGGTTTACGGCGATCAGCAATCAGGTGGAAGCAACCCAGCTCTTGTCTATGCTCAACAGCTATTTCGAGCTTTTGGTGGAAATCGTGTTTCGCTACGAAGGAACCGTGGACAAGTTCATGGGCGATGGTATGATGGTGATCTGGGGAGCTCCCGTCAGCCATGATGACGATCCGGTGCGGGCGGTACGAGCGGCGCGGGACATTCAACGCGCCATGGAGAACTTCAACTTTGATCGCGCTGCCCGTGGCGCACCCCCCATCGAAGTGGGCATCGGCATAAACACCGGCCCAGTGGTGGCCGGCTATATTGGATCCAGCCGCACCATGAGTTACTCTGTCATCGGTGATACTGTGAACGTGGCCTCGCGGCTCTGCGCGGCCGCATTGCCCGGTGAGGTGGTGCTTTCCGAATACACTCAATTCATTATCCAAGATGAAATCAAAGCCACACCGCGAACGCCCATCCATGCCAAAGGGATGGCTGAGCCGATTCAAGCCTACTCGGTGCTGTTTGCATAGAAGCCTTCTCAAAATTCTCCCGCGGGCTCAAATCCTTTGTCGGACCGATAGGTTCAATTGAATGTATTCCTGCGGTTGAATCTATCGGTCCGTCGCGTCCGCGAGCCTGATAGAAGGTTTTGAAATGGCTTCTTAGATTTTGGTATGGAGATTTTGGAGACTGCATGCGTATCGGAACTGGATATGACGTTCATCGTTTGGTGGTTGGCCGGCCGCTTGTATTGGGTGGCGTGACCATCCCCTTTGACAAGGGGTTGTTGGGACACTCGGATGCCGACGTTCTGGTGCACGCCCTGTGTGATGCGCTCCTGGGCGCGGCCGGGTTGGGCGATATCGGGGTTCACTTTCCCGATAGCGACCCGCGATTCAAGGGAATTTACAGTATCCGGCTTTTGGAGCGAAGTTACCAGATGGTGCGTGAGAAAGGCCATGCGCTGATCAATGCCGACGCCACCATATTCGCCCAGGCACCCAAGCTGTCCGCCCATTACACAACCATGGCTCAGACCATGGCTGCGGCAATGCGAACTACACCCGATCGGATCAACATTAAGGCTACTACTACCGAAGGATTGGGGTTTGTGGGCGGCGGTGACGGTATGGCGGCCATGTGCGTGGTCTTGCTTGGCGCTGACGCGGTGTAATCGCCCTGGGACCACTTCCAACCGGATCGTTATATGACTTCATTCAAGCTGACATCCCAATTCGCTCCGCGCGGCGATCAGCCCGCGGCCATCGATAAATTGTGCCAGAGCTTGTCCGCGGGAGCAAAGGACCAGGTCCTGTTGGGTGTCACGGGTTCCGGCAAAACATTTACCATGGCCAATGTCATCGCCAATTTGAATCGGCCTGCCTTGGTCATAGCTCCCAACAAGACCTTGGCCGCCCAGCTCTATCATGAATTCAAACAGCTCTTCCCTGAAAACGCGGTGGAGTATTTTGTCAGCTACTACGATTACTACCAGCCCGAAGCTTATATCCCCAGTTCCGACACCTACATTCAGAAGGACTCCTCAATTAATGATTTGATCGATAAAATGCGCCATTCGGCCACCCGTTCGGTACTTTCCCGGCGCGATGTGCTCGTGGTGGCCAGTGTGTCGTGCATCTTTGGCCTGGGAGCGCCGGAAGACTACCTGGCCATGCGCATCGATCTACAAAAAGAAATGGAGAAATCGCGGGAGCAATTGCTTCGCGAGCTAGTGGCCATGCAATACCAGCGCAATGATGTGGATTTTCACCGGGGGACTTTCAGGGTGCGTGGTGACCGCGTGGAGGTGTTTCCCGCCTATGAAGAAGATCAAGCCGTTCGCATTGATTTCTTCGGAGACACGGTTGATGCCATCCGTGAAATCGATCCACTGCGAGGCATGGCCCGCAAAGAGCTTGAAGCAGTCACTATTTTTCCGGCCAGTCACTACGTGACCTCCAAACAGACCGTGCAGCAGGCCATGCGGTCCATCCTCAATGAGCTCAAAACCCGTGTGAATCATTTCAGAGTGGAAAATAAGCTGATTGAAGCCCAGCGTATCGAAGAACGTACCCGTTTCGATCTGGAAATGATCCAGGAATTAGGATACTGCAATGGCATTGAAAATTACTCCCGTCATCTGACCGGCCGAGCAGCCGGCGATCCGCCCCCCACCTTGCTGGATTACTTCCCCGGCGACTACATTACTTTTATTGATGAAAGTCATATTACCATCCCGCAATTGCGGGGAATGTACAATGGAGACCGTTCGCGCAAAGAGACTTTGGTAGAGTATGGCTTCCGGCTCCCATCGGCTCTGGATAACCGGCCTTTGCGTTTCGATGAATGGCGTCGGCGGACTAACCAGGTGATTCATGTTTCGGCCACGCCGGCAGAGTACGAGATGGAGAATTCCCGGGGGGCGGTGGCGGAGCAAATCGTGCGTCCCACCGGCCTGGTGGACCCACAGGTCGTCATTCGCGGCGCCGGGCACCAGGTCGATGATCTGTATGCCGAGATTCTGGCAAGTAAAGCGCGCAACGAGCGGGTGTTGGTGACCACTTTGACCAAACGCATGGCCGAAGATTTGACCGATTACTACGCGGAGCTTGGAGTGGCGGTCCGATATCTGCATTCCGATATCAGTACTTTGGAGCGTATGGAAATCATCCGGGATTTTCGACTGGGGCAGTTCGATGTGCTGATCGGCATCAATTTGTTGCGGGAGGGGCTGGATATCCCGGAAGTCGGCTTGGTGGCTATCTTGGACGCGGACAAAGAGGGATTCCTGCGTTCGACGCGCTCCCTGATCCAGACTTTTGGCCGGGCAGCCCGCAACGTTAACGGTAGAGTGATTCTATATGCCGATGTCACTACCCCCTCCATGCGCCAGGCGCTTGAAGAGACCGAAAGACGGCGCCGTATTCAGGCGGAATTCAATGAGCGTCACGGTATTGTGCCCCAGTCGGTTCAGAAAAGCATTGTCACCCTATTCGAGAGCGCTTACGCTGTTCAAGCCAATGCGGGCCATGCGGTCGCGGAACCCGCGGTGGACTATGGTTCAACCGAAACGCTTGAAAAATCCATTGAAACTTTAGAGCTGGAAATGCGCCAAGCCGCACAGGCTTTGGAATTTGAGCGGGCCGCCCAGCTGCGCGACCGGATCAAAGCACTAAGGCGCAAGATAATGTATGAATCATAGTGCTTGGGGTGGACGTCCTTTGGCCTGCCGAGCCCAGGCCCGACTATCCATGCTCCGGACCTTTTCGGATTTTTCCTTTGTGGCCCGGATCGTGCGAGATTAAAGAAGATGACAGCTGATATAGGGTCTACTTCAATATCAACAACGCTGGAAACACTTGCCGAACAAGTCAAGCATGTGACCTCTCAACCCGGGGTCTATCAAATGCGGGATTCGCAGGGCACGATTCTTTATGTGGGCAAAGCGCGCAACCTCAAGAAAAGACTTTACTCTTACTTTCAGTCCAACCGCCCCCATGACCCCAAGACTGAATTACTGCTCAGCAAGGTAGCCTCCTTTGAAACCATCATCACCCATACGGAAAAAGAGGCCCTGATACTAGAGGCCAGTCTCATCAAGCGCCACAAGCCACGCTACAATGTCAATCTTAAAGATGATAAACGCTATCCTGTTTTGCGCCTGAATGTGGCGGATACTTACCCCAGCTTGTCCATTGTCCGTAAAATTCAAAATGATGGTGCCCTTTATTTTGGTCCTTATGCTTCCAGCAGTGCGGTCCGACAAAGCCTGAAGTTCATCAATAAAACCTTCAAACTGTGCAAATGCCGCGGTGACTTCAAAAAACGTACCCGGCCATGTCTGAATTATCAGATGGGGCTTTGCATGGGACCGTGTTTCTCCCAGGTAGATGATGCCGAATACCAGGAGGCGGTCAAAGAGGTGATCGCCTTTTTACACGGTCGGACACCCGCCTTGATTCGCAAAATCGAAAAGCAGATGTTATCAGCATCGCAGGAACAGCATTATGAACGGGCCGCGCTTCTGCGGGACAAAATGTTGGCTTTGAAAGAGACCTTGGAGCGTCAGGTCTCCGTTGCCACGGACCTCAAGGACAGGGATGTCGTCGGTTTGGTAGTGGACGGAACCTGGTCGGCCTTTACTTTGCTTAGGGTCCGGGGAGGATTTTTATTGGGCAGCCGGCACTTTGTATTTGAAAACGCCGTTGGGCCAGAAGAAGAGCAAATGAGCAGTTTTCTATTACAGTACTATTCATCGACCCTTCAAATGCCCCCCGAGCTGGTGATCAGCCACATGCCCAATGACCAGACCACGGTTGCGGAGTTGCTCCACGAAAGAAGTGGCCGCCGCACCATACTCACCGTCCCTCAACGGGGAGACAAAGAAAAATTGGTGCAGATGGCCCTTCAGAACGCTGCCAATGCCCTGCAAGAGCAGCGGCGCCAAAAAGAGAGTCAGATGGATTTGCTGTTGCGGCTCCAGCAGCGTCTGCATTTACAGCGCATGCCCCAGCGGATCGAATGCTTCGATAATTCCAATCTTTCCGGGACAGAACCAGTGTCCGCCATGGTCGTATTTGAAAATGGTTCGTCAAAGCCTGATGCCTACCGACATTATATTTTGGCTCCATTGGGCAAGCCGGATGATTATGCCTATATGGCTGAGGTGATTCAACGCCGTTTTGTCAAAGGTGATGGCTCACTGCCACTGCCCGATCTGCTGATGGTGGACGGGGGTAAAGGACAGCTCAACACCGCCGCCGCCATTCTGAGTGGGTTGGGGCTGTTGGGCACATTAGATTTAATCGGCATCGCCAAGAAAGATCCCTCCATGGGTGAACTCCAGGACAAGATTTTTCTACTGGGCCGGAGCAACCCCATCCAATTTGGGCGAGACAACGATTTGTTGCTCTTTCTTCAGCGTATCCGCGATGAAGCACATCGTTTTGCCATCAGCTTTCAGCGTAAACGCCGCGCCAGTAAAGCGCTGCACTCCGCTCTGGATGAAATTGCCGGTATCGGGCCAAAGCGTAAAACCCAATTGCTCCGGCATTTCGGAGGGGTGGCGCAGATCAGCAAAGCCTCTTTGGAGGAGATTCAATCGCTGCCGGGAATCACGCCAGCCATGGCGCAGACCATCCGTGACCATCTGGCAGGAATTATTTTCGATGATAATCTTGATTGACAACTTTTTCTAATTATGGTTTCGCAACAACTTTTTAGGTGAAATGGGTATCTGCATTTCTAACAAATCGGAATTGTCATTAGGTCAAAGGGAGAAAACATCATGAAAAGCCCCGTACGTGTCACCATTACCGGTGCTGCCGGTCAAATCAGTTATTCGCTTATCTTCAAGGTCGCCCATGGCGACATGCTTGGCCCGGATCAGCCGGTCATCCTTCAACTTCTGGAAATCCCGCCCGCCATGAACGCCCTTAACGGGGTCATTATGGAGTTGCAGGATTGCGCTTTCCCTACGCTGGCTGGTGTCGTGGCCACCGATAATGCAAATATTGCTTTTAAAGATGCAGACTACGCCATTCTGGTGGGGGCAAAGCCCCGCGGACCGGGCATGGAGCGCGCCGATCTGCTTAAGGACAACGCCAAAATATTCTCCGCCCAGGGCAAAGCCCTCGATGCCCAGGCCAAGCGCGAAGTTAAAGTACTGGTAGTGGGTAATCCCGCTAATACCAATGCCTTGATCACGTTGAAAAACGCTCCCAGCCTAAATCCGCGTAACATTACAGCCATGATGCGGTTAGATCATAATCGCTCGCTGTCTCAACTGGCGGCAAAGACCGGTTGCCACACCACTGATATCCAGCAGATGGTAGTGTGGGGCAACCATTCGGCGACCCAATATCCCGACATCAGTTATGCACTCGTTAAAGGAGAACCCGTTAAAGCCAAGCTGGACGATGAGTGGTATGCCAAAACCTTTATCCCGACAGTGCAACAACGTGGTGCAGCGATCATCAAAGCCCGTGGGGCATCCAGCGCAGCCTCGGCTGCCTCGGCGGCCATTGATCATATGCGCGATTGGGCTTTGGGCAGCAATGGCAAGTGGGTGAGCATGGGGGTTTACAGTGCTGGAAATTCCTATGGTATCGATCAGGATATCATTTATTCATTGCCGATTGTTTGCGAAAATGGTGCGTGGAAAGAGGTTGGCGGCCTAAAAATCAGCGATTTCAGTCGGGAGCGGATGCGTGCCACCGAGCGCGAGCTTCTGGATGAAAAAGCGGCTATTGCTGACCTTTTAGGCCGATGATGGTCTCATTGAAATAGATTGAAATCGCTGGGGGCCCAAAACCCCCAGCAATTTTATTGCCGAGCTGCTCGCTGCCCAGCCTGTTTGATGTACCCCGCATTATAAAGCTGGTTTAAGTGCCCCACTGTTTCGACACTGCTATTTATTGTATAGATTACTCAAATGACTATTAAATATTGACTTTTGACAGGCATGCACGGTAATAAATAGTACGATATGTATAAGAAAAGAATGGCGTTTTTGCCAAGGTGAGGTCAAGACAGCGTACCCCGCATCACGCCAAAACGCGTGGGGTTGCTTGGCCCGGAAATGGGCAAAGTCAGCAGACAAGGCATTACCGTTCAACGTTCTGGGAGCCTTAATGGACATCAAACTGCGTATTAAGACGGTGCTCAATGAAGCTGAAATATATCGAAACCAGGGGTTAATCGCCGAAGCATACGACAGATATCAAAATGCAGTAAATCTCATCAATTCCATTGAAAAGCTTAAAAACAAGGATAGTCTGCTCAAGGCCATTCATGAAAAAATACTGGCACTTAACTATACCAAAGAAAAAGTTGATAAAGGCCCCAAGACACCAGAACTCTCCAAAAAGGCGCAAGATTTAATCAAAAATCTCTTCACCTTTTCCGAGAATAAAGACGAGGATGCAGCGGCATTGGAGGGCGCGGTGACTTTGGCCAAATTCGGCCAGTTTGACCGGGCTCTTTCAGATCTGAATGCGCTTCTTGAAAAAGATTCCATGCGAGTCGACGCCGCAAAAAATATTCTACGTTGCTATATGGCCAGCGCTTCAGTTGAGGATGCGGTGGCTCAGTATAAAAAGTGGTATACCGGCGATCTGTTTCAACCCCAACAGCTCGAGACCGTAAGGCATTATTTGGAGGAGATCCTCCAAAAGCGAGGAATCGAGGCGGATTTGCCTTCGGCCATAACAGTGGAAGACACCTTGGATGAGACGCTGGCTGTAGAAGACACCGTGGCCGAAGAGAGTGAAGAAGAATTCCTGGATATCACCTCCATCGGCATCACCTTTGAGCGGGGCGCCAGAAAAGGCAAAATGGTTGAACTCGATGTTAATTTTCAGTCGGGCAATATGCTGAGTTTGATTATTGCTAAAAAAGATCAGGATCTTCTAGAAGGCCTGGATGAGGGCGTCAAACTCAAAAATGTCCAGTTTTTTTCTCCGATCGCGATATTTAATGGTGTGGGTACGGTGGTTTCAAAAACCCAGATAAAGACAGGGCCTAAACAGGGAGATTACTGTTTGGACATTCGAATATCCAGCACATAAGAAAGGGGACTCAGGACAGTTTTTAATACCGGCGGATCAATTGTTTGGATACTGATGCATCGCTTAAAGATAGCATGATGCGTTTTGACCCTTGACGAATGTCAGGTTGCCAAGCGATGGTGATGGCAGAAGGCGATCTGAATCACAAATTTTAAACTCACCGGAGGTTTGCTAGGAGCCTTATTTATGGCGATTTTCAATCTAAAGAAACGTGAGATCGAGTGTAAAGTGGTCTACTACGGGCCTGGTCGCTGTGGTAAAACAACCAATCTGGAGTATATTTTCAGCTCCTATAAGAAACAGGTCAAGGGTGAGATGGTCTCCATCAACACCGAGGGCGACCGCACGTTATTCTTCGACTTTTTACCCATGGGCCTCGGTCAAATAAGAGGCTGTGATGTGCGTGTGCAGCTTTATACCGTTCCGGGCCAGGTCAAGTACAGTTCAACCCGTAAGCTGGTTTTGCGCGGCGTGGATGGCATCGTGTTTGTGGCTGATTCGCTGGAGGTCCGCCGAGAAAAGAACATGCTGTCTCTTAAAGACCTGCAGGCCAACTTGAAGGACTATGGCAAAAGTATATTTAAAGTACCCTTGGTGATGCAATACAACAAGAGGGATTTGGCCGAACAGGGAATTCCCCTCATGCCCATTGAACAAATGGAAAGAGATCTGAATCGCCAATTGAAAGTACCTGCGTTTGAAGCGAGCGCAGTGGTGGGCACGGGTGTGGGGAATACCTTAAAAGAGTGTTTAAAGCTCACGCTGCAAGCGCTCCAACGCGAATTTAAGTGGGCGAAATAGAGACGATGCGCGACAACGTTGTTCTGGCCGGCAGCCTAAAGTTTTTAGCCCTTGGCGACATCATGCAGTTGCTGGGAGCAAACAGCAGCACGGGCGTCTTGCGATTGATTAGCCGATACGCCGCTGAACCTGGTTTTATTTACTTTGAAAACGGCAATCCGGTGAATGCGGCTTGCGGTGCGGCCATTGGTTTGGAGGCAGTGTATGCACTGTTCGGATGGACCGACGGTGAATTTGAATTTACCAAGGAAAATATCCTAAGTCAGCGGGTGATCACAAAAAGCCGCATGGGAATTATTCTAGAGGGCTTAAAAATGGTTGATGACGGTCAAGTCAAAAGAGTAGGGCCGGGCGCAGCGAGCCGCAAGACAGCCTCACCGCTGGACACCGACACGATCCCCATCATCAAAGGCCCGCTGGTGGATTACATGTATGTGGCCGATGAAGAAGATTTTTTCGATGGCGAATACATCGTCGAAGAGGGCAAGCACGGCAGCTGGATTTGGGTAATCCTAGAAGGTGTTGTCGAAATCGTGCGAGAAACACCAGATGGACCGCTGCCCATTGTCCGGCTTGGCGATGGATCGTTTATTGGCAGCCTATCCTCCTTTTTGATCCAAGGCCACATCCGGACCGCCACCGCGGTGGCAGTGGGTAACGTTCAATTGGGTGTTCTGGATTCACAACGGTTGGCCCAGGAGTTCGCGACTCTGACACCGGAATTCAGGGGTTTGTTAGTGAGTTTGGACAAACGTCTCAAACAGCTTAATGAAAGGGCTGTAGAGCTTCGACAGAAGCAATTAGACCCCGCCGAATACATGGACAACAAAAAGCCGGTGATCAAGCAAGGCACCGCCGATGAAGATCTATACATCATCCGGGATGGCAGCGCTTCTGTAGTTCGACAGGAAGACTATGGGCGTGTCCCTCTGGCCCAATTGTATAACGGTGATTATTTCGGCCGGATTCCCTTCTTGGATCTCGGGCATGAACCTGATTTTGCTTCCGTAATGGCTACCAGTGATCTTAAGGTTCGAAAAGTGGATATCGCCCAGTTCCAGAAAGAATATAATCAACTGTCTACTACCTTTAAGAATTTTATTGATAATGTAGCGACTTGCGTGTCCGTCTCCACGAAAGTGGTGTGTAACTATTATAAAAAGTTTAGTATGATGAAGTAGATATGTTATGCATTCCGATTTACATTCACAGAGCGTTCAAGGCATCGTTAACAAAGTTATCTTTATTGGCGCTTGATTGTAATTGTAATTGGAATTTGATAACTGCTAACCCTATCAGGTGAATATGCCATGACTATGGAAGAAAAAAGAAAGTTTTCCCGCATCGACTCGATCAACTTGCTTAACTACGTTTATTACGATGAGAACGGAGAAGAAGTGAATCAGGGGATGGGTAGGACGTTGAATGTCTCCGAGGCGGGGATTTTACTTGAGACCCATAATCCCATGCAAATATCCCATACGATCTCCCTGACCATTGGGTTCAAGGAAGATGTTGTAGATATCAAGGGAAGGGTGGTTTACTCACATCAAAACGCCAAGGCGATGCATGAATCAGGCATTGAATTCTTTGAAATGGATGGATCGGCTCGAAATGTACTTAGGCAATATATTATCGCCTTTAATGCTCAGGCATCAAAATAAAGATGTGAAGAGGTTCCATGAACGCCACTGCTAAAGAAATTGATTTGCCGTCTCTCCATCTGGTTAAGCGCGGCAAAGTTAGAGATATATTCGATTTGGGTGACTCGTTTCTTATGGTTGCCTCGGATCGAATTTCAGCCTTCGATGTCGTCATGCCGGAATTGATTCCGGATAAAGGAAAAATCCTGAACCAGATTTCTCTCTTTTGGTTTGAGATCATGAACCCCATCATCGCCAATCATGTAATTACGGGCGATGTAAATGCTTTCCCCAAAAACTGCCAGCCATATGTCGAACTACTATCCGGGCGTTCCATGCTGGTTAAGAAGGCACAGCCTTTGCCCATCGAATGCGTGGTGCGCGGCTATATTTCTGGGTCGGGTTGGAAATCCTACCAAAAGACCCAAAGCATTTGTGGTATAAATTTGCCCGCGGGGCTGAAAGAGTCTGATTGTCTACCTGAGCCGATTTTTACGCCTTCAACCAAGGAAGAAGTCGGCGTTCATGACATCAATATTGATTTTGAGGAAACATGCAAGCGCATTGGCCGCCCATTAGCCGAACGGGTTCGCGACATCTCTCTGGCTTTATATAAAAAGGGAGCTGAGTTAGCTTTGGCCAAAGGAATCATCATCGCGGACACTAAATTTGAATTTGGACAAATTGGTAATGACATTGTCCTCATTGATGAAGTATTGACTCCCGATTCGAGCCGATTTTGGCCCCAGAGCGAGTATCGCCCCGGCGGTCCTCAACCCAGTTATGATAAACAGTACTTGCGGGATTATTTGGATTCCATCCATTGGAACAAAAAACCTCCGGCCCCCCATTTGCCCGAAGATGTGATCACTAACACACGAGCTAAATATTTAGAGGCGTTGCGGTCGATCACCAGTACTGATCATGGAATTTGAACATCGAGTTGTTTCGATAGCGCACATTCGGGGTGATGATAAAACTTTTCGCATCACCACTGGAAAGGTGCAGGAGAGTTTTGTCGCATCCGTTAAATATGTCGGTCTGATAAATCCTCCCATTCTTTGGCCCCAAGGCGAAGAATTTGTTGTCATCAGCGGATTCAGCCGCGTTGCCGCATGTCGTTCCTTGGGGTGGGATCAGATTCACGCCCGGGTACTGTCACCCGAAACCTCTTTTGAAATTTGTGCTCGCATTGCCATCGTCGATAATTCCGCACAGCGAGAGCTGAATCTCGTCGAGATGGCAAGGGCATTTAATTTGCTGTCTAAGGCGGCTATGGACGACGTGGCAGCCGCCAAAACACTTCATGAATTGGGCCTACAGGTTAATATCGAACTTTGCAGAAAGTTAAAGGCCGTCACCCAAATGAGACGGACGGTTCAGCAAGGATTAATTGACGGCACGATCGCGCTGCCCATCGCACTGCGATTAAATGAATTGTCTGGCGCGGAAGAGATCGATGGAATTTGCTTTCTTTATAATACGCTGAACATGAGTTTGAATCGCCAACGTGAGGTCTTGGATTGGTGCCAAGCCATTTCGATTCGAGAAGCAATGGCTATAAAAGATGTGCTGACTAAAGATCCCATTGCCGGCTGGTTAAATGATTCCCAATTGGATCGCGGCCGTAAAACCCAGCTGGTCAGAGAGTATTTAAAGCGACGGCGTTATCCTGTCATCACCCATTTTGAGGAGCAGTATCGCAGCGCCCTATGCAAGTTGAATATGACAAGGTCCATCCGATTGGAGCCCCCCGCGAATTTCGAAGGGCGCACCTTTGGATTGCATCTTGCTTTTAATAATCTCCAGGAACTTATCCACTTACACTCCCAAATTGCTAAATTGATTGAAAACCCAACCTTTTCTGAAATACTGGATCTTGTCCAAATGAAATAGGGCGCCACCGGGTACCTGTCTACAAACTATCCCTAATAATGATTTCAAATCAAAACCCATTTTTTTAGACAACTGGCTGTCTTGGACCTGGGATTGAACACCTTGGCGGTTGATGGTACAAAGCGGCTTCGTATCAAGGAGGAGCTATGTTTACCGTTGAAGATATTCGCGATATCGCCGTGCAAATTGAACGAAACGGAGAGGCCGCCTACCAGCATGCGGCTGAAAATACCAACCATCCTGAAATTGCAAAGCTTTTCCGGATGATGGCCACAGATGAGCACAAGCATATTCAATGGTTTGAAAAAATGTCGACCCTGGAACCACCGGTGATGGTGGAGGGCCAGGATCCACAGATAGTGCAGATGGGGCGTGAATTGCTCCAAAACATGATGGCCCAACAGACTTTTTCTCTTCAATCCGAAACATTGGCTAAAGTCACGAACATCTTCGATGCATTGCGGCAGTCGGTGGAATTTGAAAAGGACACTATCTTGTTCTACGAAATGCTGAGTGATTTTCTGGATGATAGGCAAACCATGCGGCAATTGGAGCTGATCATTTCGGAAGAGCGCACTCACATTGAAAAACTTAATGAAATCATAAAAATGCTTGAAGCGGAAAATCAAACCGCGTTTTGAGCGTTGAAATGATCCCACCGTTGTAACCAAAGAAGCCGGTGCTTGGGCACCGGCTTCTTTGGTTCTGGATCGCTTGGATCAAATTGTTGCGCTTAGTCTGGCTTAGAACGAACTGTCTTTGTAGTTGTTAACTTGCCAACAGGGCTCTTGCCATCATAAGTCTTGCGTATGGATGAAAGGGCCTGCAATTAATTTTAGGGGGGCAGACCACTGGGTGACGAAAAAGACAGCCTAAAACTGATTACCGCGCAATTCGGTTCTTAGGAGGGGCGGCAGGGTGGCGCCACGCGCCACCCTGCTAGCAAGAGAGGAAGATGATGAAAAAGTTAGGCTTCGTTTATAACGAATGCAGGTGGCGTGCCATATTTTGGGATTTCGAAAATTATTATTTTTTTTATTTAATTTCAGTTAATTAAAAATCTTTTACCCCAAAAGGTGGATTGAGAATTTGAATTTTATTCATTGCATTGTGCAAATTTATATTGCAGATTGCAAAATTGGCTTTGTATTCGACCAGCCACTCTTTCGCTCGTGCAATCCATGTCTCCCATTATTGATAGAAACAGACCTTGGCCAGCGTTATTCCGCTTTGAAAAACGGATTCTCTATGGCATATTTAATCCTGCAGTTGGCGCGGCTGAATTCTCTATTGGCTTTCAGCATTTCCAATCAAAAGTGCTGCTCATCGACTGTTTGTGTGTTCAGCAGCCAATTCCAATCATAATTGAACATCAGTATTTCGGATAGTCACAAAATTGGGAGCCTCATATGTATTTTACCGCTGATGCCGATTCACATGGGTTTGATTCTAATATTTACCTTCGGATGCTTGTCGCTATTGCCAAATCCGATAAGGAAAACGGTCCTCCGGAGTATGCCTTCGTGCGTCGGCAAGCCCGTCGATTGGGACTTGATTATGAGCAATATTTAAATAGCACCGATAAGAGTTTTATCCTAGAGAAACAAAAAGTCTCCCGCCTCACCGCCCTCAGTGTCATTCGGGATGCCATCTTGCTGGCGTCCTTGGATCACAATTTTACCCTTGCTGAAAAACAAAAGGTCTATAGCTTTGCCGAAAAACTTGACATTACGCGCCGTGATGTGGATGCAGTAGAGGTTATTGTACGGGACTTCCAAAGAGTCAATGATAGCTGGCGTCAATTGGTTCAAACGAACTAACTCCCTCGGGAAACCATTATGCCCGCCGTTGTGCTGGATTGGCTTAAGACCTCAGCGTGGTACAAACTGGTTGAAACCTATCTGATCATGGCTCAGACTGCTATTCCCCGAGCCGAGCCGGGTTTTTCACTGGCTTTGTTTGTCATTGCCTCTTTTCTGATGATTTGGCGCCTGGGTGCCCTGGAGCGTAAAGGCTTGGAGGGCACGGTTTTGGGAACGGTCATCATGCCTTATGCTTCGGGCTTTTCTAACTTAATGTTTGCCTTTATTTTGGGGCGCACATCGGGTGATGGAGCGCAGGTTTTAGAAAATTGTCTGGTCAACAACGTGACCAACCTGACCCTATTGATAGGTTTTCCCGCCTTGGTTTGGTCATTGACCGTTTTTCCCGAAAAGCAAAAACCAGGCGTTGGTAGAATTGCTTCTCGTGCCCATCGGCTCAATCAACTTTCATTGCTTCTTACCCTCTTGGCAGCTTTTTTTTTCACCGGTGTTTTATGGGCGCTGGCGCGAGACGCGGCGATAGACTTCAGTGATGGTCTCGTTCTGGTGGGACTATTTGTATTCTGGCAGATTTTTCAAGTATTCGACGTGCTCAAGCAAAATGTTTATCGAGCACGATCCCTCCATTGGTCTTTACTGTGGGACGTGATCCTGGTGATCTGCGGTGGTATCGGCGTCTTCCAAGCCATTGAGAGACTGGTGACGTGGATACCCAGGACCGGTCCGGGTCTATTGGTGTTTTCCAATATTGGCTGGCTGAGCGGTTTATTGATGGTGCTGCCTAACGCATTATTGGCCTTTTACTACGCATGGGGCAAGCGCGCCGATATTGTTTACAGCTCACAAGTGGGAGATGGTCACATCTGTATCCCCATGTGCATTGGTCTTTATGCGCTCTTCGGGCAGATCAGAATCCCCGCTTATTTCAATCTGGGAGTACTGATCATTTTAGTGGCTTGTCTCATCCATTTTTTCTTCATTTCTATTTTTGGGCGTTTGCCGAGACTCATAGGGCTGATTTTATCCCTGGCGTATGCATATTTTGTGTATAAGGGATTGCTCGGTTAATCTTTAATTACTTTCGCAGTAGATGTTGAATATCTTCTTTTGTGATATTCGAGCCATCCACCTGCCATTGGCCGGAAGAATTTTTCAGGCCTGAAAGACGCCCTTCCTTTAAATATCGCTCGACGCCAAAAGGAGTAAGGTACGAGATGGCGCTGAATTCTTCAATGGTGTAGGCGGCTTTGTTTGCTTTTGTGCTCGCTGGGGTGGTCTCCTTCTTCGCAGCGGTGGGCGCAACTGATTTTGCCGGGATTACTGCCGCGGCCGGAGACGAAACTGCTGCCAGTTGATCAGTTGAAATCATCCATTTGCCGGCTTCCTTACTTCCTTTTATTTTTCCGCTTCGCAACCATTTGGACACCGTAGAGGTTGAAACACCGGCTTTTTCCGCGAATTCCTGGCTACTCAGCATACCTTTGGAATCAGGCATTATCTTGCTCCTTTCAGTCAGCTCCAAGAGAGCCATGGCATGATTAATAATGCTCCGATCATCTCAAAAAGCAGCAGAAGAAGCAAGAGGCAGAAGGAATCAGGCAAAAGGATTTAGCCTGAAAGAGTGGTGGTGATCTCTTCCACCGAGGCTGCTACTTGCTGGCTGATCTCCTGCAGCTCCTCGGTTTTTAAGCGAAGTTTGGTTAAAGTGTCGGCATTGATGGATTGGTTTTCGAATCCTGGGCCACCGCCATATCCAGCTTGTTCGGCGATACAATTGGCCACATAAACAATCTGTGCCAATTGGTTTCCGTTGGCTTGTTCCGGGCTATGATGAAAACGCATAGCCGCAGCATGGGTTTCAGGCAATTTCCATTTTTGGCAAAGATCGAATGCGATTTCGGTGTGGTCAAACCCCAGAATGGCTCTTTCTGCCTCTAAAAAGGATGGAGATTTCTCCCGAAGAAATTGGTCGATTTCCGGGCGTTTTTTGGCCACATACGCATCCAGAGCCAGCTTGCCCGCATCGTGAATCAGCCCTACGGAGAAGGCATCCCCTTCCATTGTGGGAGCGCGCTTTTTGGCAATGATTTTGGATGCCAGAGCACTGGCCAGGCTGTGTTTCCAAAGTACACCCGCGTTAAGCCCATAACCCCGCAACTGTTTGCCCAGCAATGAACTTGAGGAGACCATGGTAATGACTTGTTCCAAGGTCTGGTAGCCTAACACCACCGAAGCTTGATGGATAGAACTGACCAAGCCACTTAAGCCATAATAGGCAGAGTTGGCCACCTTTAATATTTTGGCCGCAATGGCCTGGTCAGTTTCAATAACCTTGGAGATATCCTTAAAACTGGAATTGGGATCTGACAACACTTGGCGTGCCTTAAGCAGAACTTTGGGCATGGGGGGGAGGTCATTGATGCGTTTGATGATTTTCTTCTTTAAATCATCAGAATCCAATTCGCTTTCAGGCTCATCGGTCAGGGGTTTAAAGATCAATCGATCTGAACCGGCTTCTTCAGCGACCTCTGCGGGTCGCAGGTCCAATGTGATTTTTGATTTGCACCTCGGGCAGGGAAAAGAGACAACCTTGCCCTGGGGCAGGCGCTCATCGGGTAAGGTATAATCTTTTTTACACGAGGGACAATCAATGCGCATAAAAAACCCTCACATTTCAAATGCCTGAATCGATCAGGCATCTTCTGCCATGGAGCTCCGGATTACCTTTTAGGCTAAAGCCGGGTCCATCCTGGTGCGAGCATCGTCTTTCCGAAGCCGCATTCTGTCTTATTATCGGTTTCATGAATCAAAAGGTTGAGAATAATTTTTTAGACCGTTTATGATTAATATCAAATCCTTTGATTACAGCTAACATAACTTAGAAAGATCTTTGGTTTTGACGCGGCGTCCCTTGATGGATTATACCGCCATTGATTGAAATCGGCTAACTCATTAAATCGGCTGTCTGAATTAATCGGGGCCGCCATTATCGGGAACACATAATTGGGCAGGGCGTTTTGAGATAGCTTGTTCATAAAAACCAATAAACTGGACATTGGAATGAAGCTGATTTTGCTGATGGCCATGACCGCGGATGGTAAGATTGCCCGGAGCAATGATCATTTCCCGGATTGGACGGGTAAGGCCGACAAGCGCATGTTTAAGGAGCTGACCGCCAAGGCCGGGGTGGTGATCATGGGCTCCCGCACCTTTAAAACACTTGCCAAACCACTGCCTGGGCGCCTCAATGTGGTCATGACCCGTACACCGGAACAGTGGCAACCAAGCCAGAATTTGATTTTCACAGCGGCCCCGCCACGGTCTGTTTTGACCGACTTGGCCGCGCGTGGGTTCAGCCAAGCCATTCTGACCGGCGGCGCCACGATAAACACTCTATTTGCCCACGAGAATTTGATTGACGAGCTGATGGTTACAATGGTGCCGAAAATTTTTGGGCAAGGACTCTCACTCTTCTCGGAGCACTTGGAGGCCAACCTTGATCTGATGGAGACGAAAGAAATCGAACCCGGCATATTGGTCTTGCACTACAGGTTTGTCCGCTGAATTACAGTTCGGCCTGTTCCCAGACAAGTCTTCGCTCGAAACGCCTCTGCCCATAACGAGACCATCTATCTGGGATTTAATTGACATCTGCCTGAGCCTTAAGGCATAAAACGCCGGAGGCAGGGGTTAATATGTGCCATTCACGCTGTGG
The DNA here is from genome assembly GCA_021824175.1 of Deltaproteobacteria bacterium. Lineage (GTDB taxonomy): Bacteria > Desulfobacterota > Desulfobacteria > Desulfobacterales > Desulfosarcinaceae > Desulfatitalea. The sequence goes on along the minus strand of JAKALP010000027.1, from coordinate 3,541 downwards.
CGGCCGGTGCTTGGGCTTGAGTTGAGATTCTCTGCATTGATGACCCAACCACTAGCAACTGCTTACTCAACGAGAGAATATATGGAATTGCAGCTCTATAATACAATGTCCCGCGTCAAGGAGGTGTTTAAACCGGTCCATCCCCCCAAGGTCGGTCTCTACACCTGCGGCCCAACGGTTTACAATTACGCCCACATAGGCAATCTTCGCACCTATATCTTCTCCGACATTCTTAAGCGGGTGCTGACCTACAATGGGTATGAGGTCAACCATGTCATGAATATTACCGATGTCGGTCACCTGACCGGCGATCGCGACATGGGTGAAGACAAGATGGAGAGCGGCGCCCGCAAGGAAGGTAAGAGCGCTTGGGAAATTGCCGAGTACTACACCCAAGCCTTCAAGAAAGACATTGTTCAGCTCAACATCCAGGAGCCAACCATTTGGTGCAAGGCCACTGAAACGATTAGCGAACAAATCGCGCTCATTCAGACCTTGGAAGCCAAGGGCTACACTTATCCTACGAGTGACGGCATTTACTTCGATACTTCCAAGTTCAAAGATTATACCAAGCTTTCCCATCAGGATCTCGAAGCCCTGCAAGAAGGAGCCAGGGTGGAAAAGAATCCGGAAAAACGCAATGCTACCGACTTTGCCCTGTGGAAGTTCTCCCCCCGGGATGTACGCCGTCAAATGGAATGGGAATCGCCCTGGGGGATAGGATTTCCCGGCTGGCACATCGAGTGCTCGGCCATGAGCATGAAATATCTGGGCGACATGTTGGATATTCATTGTGGCGGTACTGATCACGTGGACGTGCATCACACCAATGAAATCGCCCAATCCGAAGCGGCCACCGGCAAACCCTTTTTTAACTATTGGATGCACGGCGCTTTTTTAATTATCGCCGGCGGCAAGAAGATGGCCAAAAGCGAAGGCAACTTTTTGACCTTGGAAAGAACCGTGGCCGATAACGCCATTGATCCGTTGGCCTACCGCTTCGCGGCTTTTCAGACCCATTACCGCAAGCCCATGGAATTCAGCAAGGATGCCATTATCGCGGCCCAAAATGGCATGCAACACCTGCGCAATCAGGCACGTACATTGATGGACAGCGCCCAACCCACCCGGGTGGACCCTGAATATCAGGAGAAATTCATGCAGGCCGTCAACAACGACTTGAACATGCCTCAGGCTCTGGCCGTGGTGCAGGACATGCTCAAATCGGAACTGCCCGCGCCCATCAAACTGGCCACGCTGTTTGATTATGATCAAGTCATGGGGTTGAACCTCAAAGACGCGGGCGCCGGGCAAGCGCTGCCAGCCGACATCCAAGCCCTGGCCGATGCGCGCATCAAGGCCCGCAAAGAAAAGCAGTGGGCTTTATCCGATCAACTTCGCGATCGAATTCAGGCCCTTGGATTTGTGGTGCAGGACACACCCCAAGGGATGAAGGTATTTAAGCCTTGAGGGCCTTAAATAAGGCCGCCAAGATTCCTTTCAACCATTCGTCATTCAGTGATGGATCGGGTTATAAAGCAGCCCATATGGCGGCATATTTGGCTTTTTATCAACGCCTGGACTTTTTTATATTTAACGAGAAGATTCGCAGTTGACTGAACAAATGCCAAAACATCTTCCCACACTTCAGAACTTGATTGAAGAAAAACTTTGGTCAGAAGGCCTTTACCGCGATTTGGCGGCGCTGAGCCTGGAAGAAGTCAAGAATGCCTCAGTAGTATTGTTTATATTGAGCAGGGGCGATGTGTGCGGGTGTAGTGGCCAACAGCGGTCGATGCCATGTTTGATCCTGAATAAACGCTCGGCCCAGGTTCGCCAGGCTGGTGATCTTTGTTGCCCAGGGGGAAGTCTTTCGTGGTCATTAGATCGATTTCTATCTCTACTGCTTCCGTTGTCAGGCACTTTCCGGCACTATCGGGGGTTTTACCGCAGCCATCTGAGTGGAAACCGGCAATCGTTAAAGAATTTAAATTTACTACTGGCCGCCGGGCTCCGAGAAGCGTGGGAGGAGATGCGTCTCAATCCCTTGAGGTTTCATTTTTTGGGACTACTGCCGCCCCAGCCATTGGTGATGTTCAAACGTGTGATTTATCCCATCGTCGGGTGGGCCACCAGCCCATCCTATACGCCCAACTGGGAAGTAGAGCGCATTGTTCCCGTCTCTCTGGCGAGCTTGCTAGATCCAGCCCATTACGGCCGTTTCCGCCCGCTGGTGTTGCCTCCCGACAGTGACCAAAGGCAACCCTTGCGCGCGGTTGACTTCCCTTGCTTCATCCATCAGGAAGAGGCCGGCAGAGAGATGCTTTGGGGTGCCACTTATCGATTGACCCAGGATTTTTTGCGCATGGTGTTTGATTTTGCCTTGCCCGCGAACACGCCCTTGCCGCTGGTCGAGCGCCAGCTGGATGCAGCTTATCTCAATGGCTCGCGCTAATCCTTGTCCGCCAATCTCAGCATGATGGCATTTTGCATGTGCATGCGGTTTTCCGCCTGCTGGAAGATAATGGAGGCCGGGGACTCCATGACTTCGTCAGTGACTTCCAGCCCCCTTTGAGCCGGCAGGCAGTGCATGAAGAGAGCGCCAGGTTTGGCCTTGGCCATGAGTTCGGCGGTCACGCTGAACCCTTTGAAGTGACGCTTGCGTTCGGACAGCTCGTGCTTCTTGCCCATGGAAGCCCACACATCAGTATATACCACATCGGCCTCACGAACCGCCTGCATGGGGTCATGAACAATTTCCACCGTACTCAAACCACCATTCTTGGCCATTTCAAAAGTGGCGTGATCGGGAGGATAATTGGGCGGGCAGGCACATATGAAGTACATGGGCAGTCGCATGCTCATACGCAGCCAACTGTGGACAATGTTGTTGCCGTCACCAATATAAGCAATCTTGAGCTGGTCCAAGTGACCGCGGCACTCCTTGATAGTCAGCATGTCGGCCATTACCTGACACGGATGGTTGTAGTCTGTGAGGCCGTTGATCACGGGCACCGTGGCGTAGCGCGCCAGATCCAGGATGTGGGCGTGATCAAAGAGCCGTGCCATGATCATATCATTATAGCCGCTCAGGACACGGGCCACATCCTTGGCCGGCTCGCGCTGGCCGATATCAATTTCGGTCGGTCCCAAATAGAGGGCATGCCCTCCCAATCGAACAAAACCGGTCTCAAAAGAGACCCGGGTGCGGGCTGAAGGTTTGGCGAATATCATAGCTAGGGTGTAGTCTTGGAAGGGTTTGTATGATTCGCGTTTTTTAAGCTTGGCTTTGACTTCCAAGGCCAGATCAAAGGACGCTAAAATTTGATTCTGGGACCAATCGTCGATGTGGATAAAGTCTTTTCCCATGGCAGACTCCTTTTGAAAGAAAACGCCATCTAGACCAGAGAATGAGTGCAGCGTCAAGCAAAATGGCTGTATTATCCAGGGTAACCGCATTTGGAAATCATCCATTTAAGACCTTCAACAAATAGTCATTATCCCAACCGGCCCTGAGGCGCTTGGTCTTGATACTCTTTTT
>JAKALP010000008.1 GCA_021824175.1 Deltaproteobacteria bacterium | reverse complement strand
GACCCATAAAAAATCCCCCCAGACCATCATCCCGGGTCAAATGGCACAGGGGCTGTAAAAGCCCTCTATCAATATACTTGAACCACAATATCTTGGGTAGGCCCATTAAAATGTCGGATGAGCCATATTTATTAAAAACATGGAAAACTTATCCCTTAGGGCACGGTCAGAGACAACAGGTTACACAAGTTTATGGTTAGTAGCTCCCCCTTGGGTACAGTAAACAAAAGTTGGCTCCTCTGAGGTAGGTTTTTATTGCTTTTACTTTGGCTATTTGTCACGAAATCCATAATTCATATTAGACCCACCCAGAAAAAAGCATACATGCTGCACAACATTGTTGTATGTACATACATTCCTTTTTGCTAAGAATTCATAAGACAAGGATAGAAGCAATATAAGGTTCGCAATGGGGCGAATTACGCTCCCCAATCCCATAGTCCAAAAAATTTCGATGCGTTGGTTAGCAAGGTAGGAATATTGTCGCCCAATAAAATCTCCTAACAATGGAATAATATCTAAAGGGATCGCCATTAGGGATATCAGACCAATGTATAGCCACCTTGCATTCATTTTAATTAGGATAGGAATAAGCGCAACATATAAAATAAATGTATAGCCACCGACCCAGATACCTAAATTACTTATGACAACAGAAAGCAGAGCGAAAATTTCTGCATCACGTATCAGCTTTGATTTCGTAAACAATGCGATTAAAGCAATCGCAAGCACGCTCCACTTTGCCGCTTCGATAGTATAAACAATAAGTGCAATTTTTTCTTGAGTTAGAAGGCCTGATGCAAACATGGCACCATCTGGGTGCTTGAGTACGTAGGAAAATGCGGAAATGCTTGATGGCATGGCCATCACCTCTCTTAAAGAAAAAAGTCCTTCTTCTTGCGAAAAATTAAAAATATTTTTAAAAAAGATAAGAAAATTATTATCAAGTAACAGCCCGAATAAGGTAAAAATCATGCCACACATCAAAGCACAATTTACAAAACCCTTCCAATTCTTTCTTGCTATGTAGTAAATTAGAAGAAGAGCAAAGTATGGCTTAATGTTGATTAGTAAAGCGATAAAAACACTTCTTGTCATTCCGATTTTTGATAACGCTAATGCCAAGAGAATGGGGGCAAGTAAAATTAAATTACCCCTTTCTAGGGTAAAAAGCATTGGGGAACTCAGTATGATTGCAAAATAGATTAAAAGTTTTTCGCTATATGAAAAATCCCGCCAGTATCTTGTCTTTAATAAAAGGACTGGAATTAATAGATAGGATAGGCAAATCCCCAGAATAACCCATTGCGAATTATCTCGCATAAGCGATGGATCTCCAAACCCTCCGCCAGCAAATACAAAATTAATTACCCTCAAAATAATAAAACTTAACGGCGGATAAACAGAACCCCACTCTGTATAGCGGCCGTTGTCATACGCCCAATGCAATGCGTTAAAAAAGTCCATAAAAGTGTCGGACTTGTCAAATATAAAAGGGCTAGGCAAATACCCGTTTGCCAATAAATAATAAATGAAATAAGAAATGCCTACGATATTAAGCAGCAATATCATGCATATATATGCAAGCCTTCTCCGGAGCCAATTACTTGATATGGTTCCCCAATCGATCAATATTAATTCCATTGCTTTCCAGCCATCACCAATCGGCGGTATAGAGGAGTGCAGTATCGAAGTATTGCCGAACTACCCTATTATTCTTCTTTTTTCAGTGTTGCGATGGTAAGCATATTGCCGAGTTTGAGGCCCAGTGTGAGATGGCCTAAACTCGGCACATATTGGACTTTTATTCCAAAGGCCCAGAGCAGGTGTTTCAGTAAAAAATTAATTTGAAAAAAATTAACGGTCTTGTGAAAATGAAGAACTTCATATCCAGCAGCGTTGAGTAAGGCGTACAGGCTTTTTGGATTATATATTTGTGGGTGCTGAAGACAAAATGCTGGCCATCTCCGGCCTACTATGCGCCGCAATAGAGATGATTCGTCGTGAGTGACCAGCAACAACTTGGCACCGGGCTTAAGCTTCAGTCGAAGCTCACGCAATGTTGTCGCCGGATCCAATAGATGGTCCAAGACGTGTATCATCACAGCGAATGATGCGGTGTAATCGGGAACGTTTGAAAAACCGAACATGTCATGTATGACGTGAAATTTGTGGCCTTCTACGATTTTGCTTAAAGCTGGCAGCACCTCCCGGTTCGGTTCAAACAGCCAGTATTCCTCAAATTGGCCTTCACGCACACAATTCTCTGTGAAGAGTCCGATGTCCGGTCCAACCTCAATGAATCCACCTGTCAGTTCGGAACAACCTTTCAGTGCTTCAAAATAGCCTGCCTGTGTTCGGCGTAACGCTTGCATTGGAACTTCCGCCATATTGGGGGGCATCTGGCTATATAGTCGTTCCAGTTGGGAGCCGCTAAAGAAGATCGGGGCATATAGAAGTCCGCACCTATTACAGCGTACATATGAAAAAAATACTTTATCCTTAAAAAATCCATTCCAGTGAGGTACTAAGGCTTCATATTCAATCGTTTCCGCCCTCACCTTAGTACTTATGATCACTTTCCCTGAAGGTTTGTTTGCACAGACTGGGCAAACTCGACGTAGGAATTCGTCATTTTCCATTATTTAGCTACCCTAGAAGAGGAAAAGGTAATGCGACTATGCCAAAAATAGCTGGTAACAATGACCATTAATGCGAACAGCGTTTGAGCCCAGACCGGGTTCATTCCTAATAACTCCACCAGAGCGGGTAGTGCTGCAAAATTCAATAAGAAATAGGTTAAATGAAACGTGACGAACTTCCCCGATTCTCGCAGATAGTTCCCGGATGTGCGAAACACCAAAAACTTATTAGTCAGAAAAGCAAACGTAATGCACAATACTTGACTAATTACAAGGATTGTCAGGTAATGGAGTTTCAATGGTGCCGCGAGAAAGTAGAGCACTGGATAGACTATCAGACCAATAGTTGTATTAAGCAGACCAGTCAGGAGAAATCTAATTTTTATTTGATGCCTGTTGGCAAGATCATAACCCATCTCTATGAAACGCTGCAATCGCATCATTACTGCTCCTCAATCAGGTCAATCAGCATGTTCTCCTGCAGAACTTCCCTAGGAAGGAAGGGGGAGAGGTCTTCCAAAGGTGGTGAGGTGATGCGCCCATCTGGCCATTGCTTAGCCCCCAGCTTCGGTGCAAAAGGCACATTTTCATCCAGCATGACCTCGCACACAGATGGGCCATTCACCGATAGGGTGTCCGCAATCGTCTGTGCCATTTCTTCATGACGCGCACAACGGCGGAATGGCAGACCAAAGCCTTCGCTCAGGCGTCTGAAATCTGGGAAGGTCACGCCGCTTTTGGGGCCTGCGCCCACTTCAACATCACCAAAGAAATTGCGATGCGTTTGAAAAATGGAGACATATCCACTGTTGTTGAGGATAAATATTTTGATCGGTAGCCGGTTACCGACAATGGTTTGCAGTTCTTGCAGATTCATCATGATACTGCCATCCCCTGCGAGGCAAACAATAGGCTTTTCACCAGATGCCTTGCAGGCGCCTATGGCTCCGGGAAGGTCGTAGCCCATGGTAGCGCAGCCTGAATTGGTCCATAGCCGTTGACCGGGCTTCAGCTCGGCAGTTTGAAAGCTAATCACACAGGCGGAGCCATTTGCTGACACCACTGTTTGACCCTCTTCCAGCTGCTTAAACAGTGTCTGCATGAAGCAATAAGGATTTATCTTGTCATTATTCCAATACTCGGGCAAGACCACGGGAAAGCGCCGCTGCCTTTCCTTGCACCACTCAAGCCATAGCTTGTGTTCCGGGGTGGGGCCAGAGCAGGGGTGATCACTAAGGATTGGCAAGAGGTCGGCAAGACTTGCAAGTATTGGCATGTCCGCTTTGACGGTGGGTTTCTTCAACTCGGCTTCATCTATATCTACCCATATTTTGTAAGCCTCGCGCGCAAAGGAATTCCAGGTGTAACTAACCTGGCGAATATTGAGACGGCTGCCCAGAATCAGTAGGAGGTCAGCATTCTGTACCGCGAAGTTTCCGGCCCGATCTCCAATTGTCCCAGGACGGCCGACGTAGTTTGGATGGGAATCCCATATAACATCATGGGCGTTCCAGCCGGTTACCACCGGGATACCGAGCTTGTCCACTAGACGCATGAAAGACGCATGCCTACCGCTTAATCGCACCCCACCGCCGGCAAAGACCACGGGACGCTTAGCAGCAGCAATTTTCTCTATGATGGCAGCGCTCGCTGCGTTGAGGTTAGCACGTTTCCAAGGTTCATCAAGCTCGACTGGGTCAAAGCCTGGCAAGGTGCTTGGATCGATCGGCGCGCCTTGGACATTTAAGGGAATATCCAACCAGCATGGGCCAGGACGTCCGGAAGTCGCCAGATAAATGGCTTTTTCGAGGTGGTACCGGATGGTCTGGGGGTCCGTCACCATGACACAGTACTTTGTTATAGGACGCACCAATTCCTCAATATACAGCTCCTGATCACCGTACTGGCGCAGGGGCAGGCCAGTGCTACGAACGGTGGTTTCAAACTTTACCTGGCCAGATAGAACTACCATACCGATGGAGTCAGTCCAGGCGCCATATACTCCAGTAATGGCATTGGTGCCGCCAGGCCCGGAGGTAACATTGACCAAGGGCAGACGATTGGTTAGCCGATAATAGGCTTCGGCTGCAATTGCACAGGCTTGCTCGTGGTGGTTAAACACGCATTCTAGTCCCTTGTGGGTACCAAGGGAGTGATTTAGGTGCATGGCGCCGCCACCGGTTACCATAAAGACATGGCGTATGCCATGTTCAACGACTTTTTGAGCTATATAATCCGACAATTTCATTTAGCTATTTTTTCCCTTCCATTGATGCCAAAGAGCAGTTCTTAGAATTGCTTCATCGAGTGGGACAGTTTTATGAAGGCCCAGATCGCGATGTATAAGACTTGTCTCCGGAACGTAACGTCCGAGATTCCAACCTATATCCGGGGCACCCAGTACCTTATAGCCAACATTGCCAAGAGTATCTGATACCTTTTCGGCCAGCTCTCTTATTGACACAGATTCATCGGAACCGACATTATAGGGCTTACCCGGTTCAGCACGTACCAACATGTGCCAAAGCCAAACGGTGAGATCGGAAGCATAAAGATAAGAACGGCAAGGCAAGCCATTGCCCTTTACAATAATCTGTTTGCCTTGTATTGCATCTCGGATGAAGTTTCCGGCAGCGAAATGGATATCCAAAGATAAATAGGGTCCAAGCAGTGCAAATACTCGCGCGATGGCAATTTTAAGGCCAAACTGTTTTCCATAAAGCGCGCATAACATCTCTGCCGCTCTTTTTCCTTCCGCATAGGAAGCTCGTGGATCAACACAACTAGGGGCGCCAGTCCAACTTTCCGTGACTCTTTCCATTTCCCATGGCTGTTGTCCATAAACAGCGCCGGAACTAAGAAAGAGTACACGGTCTACAGCATTTTCTACGGCAAAATCAAGCGCCCTCCGCGTTCCTTCTACTACTGTATCGAACATTTGCAGCGGATAATTTTCGTTAAGGTCGGCACTGGCATCTGTAGCGGCATGAATGAGATGCGTAAACCTACCCGACGGCTTCTCAAAATTGCGGACATCTCCGTTGATAAAATGAAAACCAGAGTAATTTGCCAGATGTGGTGCCTTAATTGCGAAAGCGTGAGCGTCTCTCGTCAGGATAGTGGCTTGTACACCGAGGTTATGATACTTGTCAGCATACCGCAAACTTTCCAGTAGCCAGCAGCCAATGAAGCCAGTGCCGCCGGTAATAAACAATTGAGCACCTTGTAATTTCGGCCATACCAGGGCGGTCTGCTGCAATACGTCATTTAAGTCTTGCTGCAAGGACCAAGGTGGTTGATTAGTAGTCGTAATCTGATTCAATGTTTGCATGATCAGTAGTATTCAAAGAATAAATGTTCTATCTATTCATCTAATACGTTTATTCACCCATAGATCCTAAGAATCGGCTAACAATGAAGTTAGGACGTCTTTTTACCTCTTCATAAATTTGGGCAATATATTGGCCTAATACTCCAATTAGCAGAAACAATAAGCCAAACATGAATGACATTATCGAAATGATAGTTCCGTATCCGGCAAATGGCACGCCAAAAAAGAGCGCTTTCAATATGCTGTATGATAGAAAAATGAACGACATGCCAGAAACGAAAAAACCAGTGAAAGTGATTAATTTAATGGGAAAGTATGAAAAAGCAAAGACACCACGAATCGCTAATTGTAAAACTTTAAAAAAATGGGCATGAGAGTTGCCGGAGAAGCGTGGGGCGCGTTCGTATTCGACTCCAATAGATCTGAAACCGGTCCATGCAATCATACCTCTGATAAAGCGGTTTCTTTCTTCCATTGAATTTATTGTCAGTAAAACCTTTTTATCAATCAGTCGGAAGTCGCTGACGTTCTCAGGTATCATATTGCCGGTCATGAATCTTAAAATTTTATAAAACATCCAAGAATTAAATCTTCGGAATATACTTTTGCCAGGACGTTTCTTTACTATTCCATAGACATTTTCATAGCCTATTTCCCACTTATTCAGGAATTCGATAAGCGTTGAGGGTTTGTCTTGAAGGTTCGCTGTCATAATGATGACGGCATCACCTTGAGCAAATGCAAGACCGGCTGTTATGCCTCCATCCATTCTAAAATTTCTTGATAGCTGTATGATCTTGAACCGCTTATCATTTGAATGTACTTGTAACATTTTTTGGAAGGTACTGTCGGTTGATCCATTTTCAACGAAAAGAACTTCAAAATCAAACTCGGGTTTTTTTGTAAATACATCTTTGAGTTGCCTTTCCAACTCTACAATGTTGCCCTCCTCGTTATATGCGGGAATAACTACGGAAACGATCTTTTTCATTGTTAGTTTTCTCATTAATTTGGTTGGTTAAGCCATTCTGTTATGATGATCTGCTAATAAAAATACCCCATATGTTTTTTGAAAAAATATGGGGTATTTTATCACTAATCTATCGTATATGATGTGCTGATTACTTTAACCTACTTTCTATCATTTCAATACGCATTTCATCCTCAGCTTTAATTCTTGAATAATACCTTCTTTTACTTTTTAGCCAGGCAAGCTCGAACTCTACGGCTTTCAAAATCGCGGCCTCGCCATACTTGACAGAGGTGGCAGGAAAAACAACTTTTCTTGTTTCATATTTATCGAGTATCTTCATTTCCGCTAATTGCGTAATAACAGGTAATGCGTGCTTGGATATGCCGCCTCCCAATCCAGTCTTTAGCCCTTTATGTTTGGACTTTTGGAAAACTTCGGAACAGATATTGAAGATATTTTGATCCGTGTTAATGGCTTCTCTTCCCAATTGCATTGATCCAGTCAAATCTACCCTTCCTACCGTAACGCCACTCAATAATGATAGATCTTTAAGATTAAGGATATCATCAAAATTATTATAACCGGTAATGGTCTCAAGATTGAAAGCGAATTCAATATCTGCGGCATTATCTTCAGGGACCATCGTTTTAATCAAATTTAGATATTTTGAAATCGCATAGGCAGTTTCTCCCATGGGGGCTATTATGCCTTTAACACCAATCGCAAGTCCGTTGTAGACGTCTGTAACGGCTTCAACACCGCCAATTTTTAAAATTATTGGTAAACCAACAGCTGAAGTGATATCTTTAAGTCGCATAAGCTCTTCCATTCGACTTCCTTCAGCTTCAAATTCTGCTTTTATCTCAAAAACGCCAAAATCTTCTTTTAAGGATTTTAGTGTAAAAATCATCTCTTTTTCTAAAATATTCATATTTCCTCCTAGTTAGTAATTAAGGTTCTTCTCCAATCTAGTTGGTGAAAACCTGGTAAATATTCAATGCAAAGTATCACAGATCATGAAAACCATACGCTTTTCTCTTTATTACTTTAATCTTATTGTTAACGCCTTCTAGTTTGCCTGTGTAGATGGGGCAGTCGCAGTGATTGACAATGCCGTACCGATGCTGCTCGATCATCTTCGCAAAGGAGGTTTGTTCGGGATGACTATCTGAGCACGCCAGCTGGCACCAGTTATCGATGGACTTGCTGGCCCAAGTGCGATGCCGATACTGCCAAATGTGCTTTAGACTATCGTTTAGGATCATCACGGTGCTCAGCGTTTCGTTGATTTCCAACAGTTCATTGAGTTGATCGCGCTGGCTCTGTTTACTCAGCTTGTTGCGATTTTTCAAAAGCAAATAGCGTGCTCCTTTAAAACAACTTTGTTCTCCGTGCAGGCTTTGCGATACTCGCTGTTGCGGACTTTATCAATGACCCAGCTAAAAGCGGCAACAACATGAAACAGATCGAAGACGATCTTAGTCCATGGCAGTTTTTTTAACTGCGTTGATGAAAAGGTCCCACATATCCATGACTACGGCGGTGATGCTCTTTCGTTGCTCAGGACTCATTTGGTCAAAAACGCTATCAAGGTTTCGGCTTTGCGGTCTTTACCAACGAAGACAATGCGGCCAGTCAGATAATCAAGCACCAAGGTCAGATAATTGCAGCATTATTTATAACGATATCAATTTTGCTATTTTTATTTAGATAAGAATCAATTGATTCTATATCGCTAAGATAAATTTCTGCACGAGCCGACGCAAGTAATGGGTAACGATTCGTTGCCTCGAGCTCTTTATGAATAGCTAAGCCAATTCCTGTACTAACGCTGGAAATAAATACTGTTTTTTTCATTCGGTATCTTAAAATGTTATGCGTAGAAATACATTAAAGCTAAGCCCATATCTTCCATGGAGCATTGCCCGATTTCCATAGCTCTTCCAACTTGTTTTTATCCCGTAGAGTATCCATGGCATGCCAAAACCCCTGATGTTTGAAAGCGTTTAATTGTCTATCTGAGGCTAACTTTTCGAGCGGCTCTTTTTCCCAAACAGTCGAATCGTCTTTGATGTAATCTATAACTTTAGGCGATAAAACAAAGAATCCACCGTTTATCCATATTCCGTTCCCTTCCGGTTTTTCTTTGAATTGCTTTACTAAATAATGGTCTATCTCTAAAACGCCATAACGACCTGGCGGCTGAACAGAGGTCATGGTGGCAAGCGTTTTAGATTCCTTATGGAAAGAAATAAGAGCCCTAATATTAACGTCACTAAGACCATCACCATAGGTAAAACAAAAATCTTCATCACTAAGATAATCTTTAATCCTTTTTAAACGGCCACCAGTCATTGTATCAATACCTGTATCAACCAACGTAATTTTCCATGGCTCACAGTAATTGTGATGATATTCGATTCGGTTATTAGTCATATCGAATGTTACGTCGGACATATGCAAAAAATAATTGGCGAAGTACTCTTTAATTACATAACCCTTATATCCCAAGAGTACTATGAAGTCATTTATCCCATGGGAATGATAAATTTTCAAGATATGCCAAATGATTGGTTTGCCACCAATTTCAACCATTGGCTTAGGCTTGAGATGCGTTTCCTCACTAATCCTCGTCCCGTAGCCCCCTGCTAAAATGACGGCTTTCATATGAATCACTCCTGCTATCAAGTTGGAAATGTGACATGTGCATTACTTTTATTTAAGCACATCTCGTTTTGCGTTTTTTTCCATGTAGGTACTAATTTGTTGCGCACAATAATTGTAGAGATTTTTATTTAAATTGTCTCCACAATATTTCTTGTACCACTCTACTGTAAATTGGAGACACTCTTCGATTGAGAGTATACTGCTATAGTTTAAAAATGTTTTTGCCTTGTCGCAACTAAGCCTCAACAGCTTTGCTTCATGTAACTTCTCATGTTTATCTGAAATATCTTGCCAATTCCCGTGCCCCCAAAATTCCAAAAATTTACCGACAACTTTTTTAACAGGCAAATAGTTCGAATCGTTAGGACCAAAATTCCAAGCACCACTAAATTGAAATGGCTCTTCCAGCAAGCGAGCCCCAATTACGAGATATCCTCCTAATGGTTCCAATACATGTTGCCAGGGACGAATTGATTCAGGGTTCCTAAGGCATATCGTCTCATTTGCCTCCAACGCTCGGACACAGTCAGGAATCAGTCTGTCTATCGCCCAATCACCGCCGCCGATTACATTGCCGGCGCGAACGGAAGCTATACCAATTTTTCTTTGATTAGATTTGGAAGGCGTAAAGAAAGACTTCATATAGGCCGCAAAAACCAGCTCGCAGCAACCTTTTGATGCACTATACGGGTCATGCCCGCCCATTGGATCGATTTCTCTGTAACCCCAAATCCATTCTTTATTTTCATAGCATTTATCACTAGTAATATTAACGAACACTTCAACACAATCATGACACCGGACCGCTTCGAGAAGATTGACCGTACCACCAATGTTAATATCGAAAGTTAATTTAGGGTTAATATATGACTCTCGAACGATAGGTTGAGCGGCTAAATGAAAGACGATTTCAGGCTTATGTTCGTCAAAAACTTTGAAGAGCAAGTCGATGTCGCGAACATCACCACAGACATGAGTTATGTGATCCTGAAGATTACATACCTTAAAGTTGCTTGGACTGGTTGGAGGGTCAAGAGAGTATCCAATCACATTTGCGCCTAGCTCTTTAAGCCAGATTGACAGCCATGAGCCTTTAAATCCCGTGTGTCCAGTCACAAGAACTCTTTTACCGCGATAAGCGTTGCTTAATTCCTTAAAAGTCATTTATTTACTGCCATAGAAATGCAAGTCGAAATCATCCCTTTATATGACTTCGAAAATCATTTCTTTTGCAACCCCTTTTTGAATTAGATGGTTTTTTATTGTTGGCGCATTTTCTATGTCTGTAATAACAACTGCATCATATTGGTTCTGGTTAAGAATTGAAAGATCGAGTATTGGTAAATCAATGAATCGAAAATTTAAATTTTTGTCATCAATGATGCCATTTATAACTAAGCATTTTTCTTTTGCGGTGATGTAGGCGATCTCCGCCAATTCTCCCGTTCCAATTAATATAATTGCTTTTATTTTATCTTCTTCAAATTTGCAAAAAAGAGTTTTGATTTTATTTCGAGTTTCGTTGTAGTATCGTATTGAGTATAGGACATATTCATAAGACAGTATTGATCTTCTTGCTTTTCCACTCAGTGTTAAATTGTATTTTAATCTACCTCTATCCCCAGATACAACTTTAATATATCCCTTTTTAATGGTTTGCTTTAATATGGAATTTACAATTCCTAAGGAATAATTAAGTTTCTTCGAGAGATCCCGTTGACTTTGGGAGTTATTCTCGATTAATGCATCAAACAATTTTAAAATTTTTATCTCTTGCTGATCCACATTTGGCCCTGAGTGATGTTGATTCTCATAGCTCCGCTTGGTGAATTCCAAGAACAATTCTTATAAAACGATATACGATTTGTAGATTTTGCCAAACCAGCCGGGGCAGGCTGTAATTGCCAATAAGCCGACAAGGAGAGTTCACGTCCCGACATCACGGAGGAGATTAAGCCAGCCTGGTTGTTCAGCCTTTGAACATATATAAATGTCCTTGTCAATAAAAAATTGTAAGGAAACTTTCCCTGAAAGAGGTGATCCAAAAATGTTAAAAACCAGACTGCCTATCCTTTTACTTTGCACCTGACTAAGATAAAAAAAGATCAGAAACAATTGGAGTCGTTTCTGATCTTTTATTAAAGAAAACAATCTCACCTAAAATTACTACTGCTTGCTGCCCTTGACCACAATTCTGTCCTTATTGGCATCAAAGGTTTTTTGGCCGATGCCTTTGACTTTCATTAGGTCTTCGGGAGTTTGGAAGGGCCCGTTTTTTTCACGATAAGAGACGATCCGTTTTGCATAAGCTTCGCCAATGCCATCCATACTCATGAGTTGTTCGATTGAGGCTGTATTGATGTTTACCTTGCCCATCGACTTAACGGGTGCAGCGGCCTCCTCCTCGGCTAGAACCGGAGCCGCTAATGCCATTACCAGTGCTACTGTCATCATAGTCATCAGAGCCATAACCTTTTGTTTCATCATACCTCCCTTCCGGAATTCTCTCGATTGCCCTCTCTTGCAAAGTGCCGTAGAAGCTCTTTGCGCCCAATCTGTGAAATTGTGCTTACAATACAAGATGTTGGTCGGCTGTCAATACTATTAATTTTGGGGTTTAATACGGTGCCTATTTAGGTAATATCGCCCAATACATATTGTAATATCTATATGTTAAAATTAGCGCTTATGCTCCACAACAAAGAATGTTCACTCACATGACCCAATAAAAAGTGCGGCGGGAAATGAATGGTCGGCAATTTCTGGTTTTACCTTGCCTAAACTGTTTTCCTCGGATATATGATCTTTTTTTAAATTATATCAGAATAATAAGCTTATGCTGTCATGATCCAAAAATCACCAATCGCTGTTGTAGCTATTTCGGGTGTCTTTCCGGGTGCTACCGGAATCGATCAGTTTTGGAATAATATATTCGACAAAATTGACACAACCTTAGAGATACCAAGCGAACGCTGGAACGGCGATGGGGGTTATTTTTTTGAACCCCAGCCGGCAACGGATAAAGCCTACTCGAAGCATGCTTGTCTTGTTACACAGACTGAAATTAATGCGAATGGAATTGAAGCCGAGAAGCTTCTTAACTTTGATAAATTAGACCCACTCTTTCGTTGGACGGCACTTTCCGCAATTGAGGCATTTCACAAATGCCGGCTTGAAAAAACAGATCGAAGTCGAATTGGAACAATTCTCGCTGCTATTGCGCTTCCGACATTTTATTCAACCACGTTTTCACAGCGTTTATTTGAATCGCAGTTGGGCCTCAGGCCAATGTTCGATCCGCTTTATTCCTCCGCCAATACGTTTGCAGGGCGAGTCGTGGCCATGCCAGCGGCTCTGATCGCCCAAGTGTTGGAACTTGGGGGAGGCACCTATTCTATTGACGCCGCCTGCGCATCGTCACTATATGCGGTTAAGCTGGCCTGTGATGAACTTCAATCATATCGAGCAGACGCAATAATCACGGGAGGAGTGTCCGCCGCGGATAACCTTTATACGCAAATCGGTTTTAGTCAGCTGCGGGCTCTTTCTCCTTCGGGTCGATGTGCTCCATTCGACCGGTCCGCCGATGGGTTGGTGGTCGGCGAAGGGGCTGGTATCCTTATCTTAAAACGCTTGGAAGATGCCCTCCGCGATAAAGATACGATTTATGGAGTCATCCGCGGGATTGGATTATCCAATGACATGCGCGGCAATCTGCTGGCACCTGAATCCGACGGTCAAGTGCGCGCCATGCGAGCTGCCTATTCCCAGGCTCAATGGCATCCTTGGGATGTCGATTATATCGAATGCCATGGGGCCGGCACGCCAGTAGGCGACTCTACAGAGCTTCGCAGCCTCACAACCCTTTGGCAGGATGGTAAGTGGCAAAAGGGACAATGCGCGATTGGTTCGATCAAATCGATGATCGGCCACCTGCTGACCGGTGCCGGTGCGGCTGGTATGATTAAAACATTGCTTGCCCTGCATTATCAGATCTTGCCACCCTCGCTCAAGTTTGAACGGCCATCCGAAGGAAGCCCGCTTATCGACAGCCCCTTCAGAGTCCAGACCGAGCCAGAACCTTGGAATCGACGGGACGTGAACACGCCGCGCCGGGCCGCTGTCAGTGCCTTTGGTTTCGGTGGCATCAACGCTCATCTGCTTCTTGAAGAATGGTCAGAGGAGAAATGCTATCAGAAGTCTTTCTCCAAAACCTTCATCATAAAAAATAATCCTAAAACAATATCCCATGCCGGGATCTCCAGATCCAGGAATAACATTGAAATAGCGATTGTGGGGATGGACCTCTGCATAGGGACGATTACTTCGCTCGATGCCTTTCAGCACGCGTTATTTAATGGCTTGCCCATTCTGGCCCAACCTCCAGCTGGCCGATGGAAAATGCAGGAAGGACTCTTCGCTCTCTTTGAAAAAAAACTGGGTTTGGGAGGCTTTATCGATGAAGTAATCTTGGAATTGGGAGAATTTCAGATCCCTCCTGGCGAAATTCCCGATATTCTGCCGCAGCAGCTATTAATGCTTAAAACCGCCGCTGGAGCCATGCAAGATGCAGGTCTGCCTTTGCGCGAGCTCAGAGAGCGCATGGGGGCGATCATCGGCATCGGATTTGATTATGAGGCCACCAATTTCAATCTGCGCTGGACCCTACCCCACCTCGTTCAACGCTGGCAAAAGGAAATGGGTGTTTCTATCGATGCGGCAATTCTGAACCAATGGGTCGCGCAAGCAAAAACGGCTTGCGGCCCCCCCTTGACTCCCAGCCGCACATTGGGGGCTCTGGGCGGCATCGTGGCCAGCCGCATCGCGCGGGAATTCCGCTTCGGCGGACCTTCCTTTGCAGTGTCAGCGGAAGAGGCATCGGGTTTGCGCGCCGTGGAAATTGCTATGCGCATGTTGCAATCCGGTCAAAGCGATGCCATGCTGGTGGGAGCCGTTGACCTGACATGCGACGAACGCAATCTGGCCACAGCCTTCGCCCCTTCAATCATCAGCCTATCAAAACAGATTCGACCGTTTGATTCGTCCGCTGATGGCACCCTTCCCAGTGAAGGCGCAGTGGCCCTGGTGCTCAAGCGGCTGGAAGATGCCAACGCAGCGAAAGACCGCATTTACGCCGTTATCAGTGGTATTGGCGGCGCCCATGGCGGAAAAATGGGCGCTTCCTCTTCCGCTTATATACGCTCATTGGAAAGCGCTCTTCATGATTCAAGTGTATCCGCCAACGAAATCAGTCTGGTGGCTGCCCATGGCAGCGGCATTCCGTCGGAGGATGACATTGAAGCCGAAGCACTGAACAGTTTTTTCCAATCCGAGTCCCACTCTCCGGAGAATTGTTCAGCGATCAGCACCCTTAAATCGATATCCGGCCACAGCGGAGTAACATCCGGCCTGGCTTCGCTGACCATGACCGCCATTTCCCTTTTTCACCAAATCATACCCCCAACAATCCAATATAGTGAGCCTCGTCTTACTTCATGGAAGGACGCTCCCTTTTTCTTTCCCAGACAAGCGACCTACTGGAGCAGCAATCGCGGCAAAGAGACTCGGAGGGCCACTGTGGCGGCCATGACCATCGATGGCAACTGCATGCACGCCATATTAAGTGAACCAGGGGAGAATATCCCGGATGAGACTGCCCATTATGAAGATCAACGGCGTCGGCCCATGGGCCCCTTGCCTTATGGGCTGTTTATTGTCAAGGGCGCTAACACCAACGATCTATTGAGCCATCTGGATCAACTTGAAATCATGGTCCAACAGCACAAGATCCGTTCTGGCGTGGAAGCCTATGGGACCATGGAAGAACTCGGGCACCAATGGTTTCGCAAAAGCGGTCAAGTGAAAACAGAGGGCTTGTCCATGGCTATTTTGGCGCACTCGCCGGAAAATTTGCGGACCCGAATCATCGAAGGGCGCCAAGCCATTCAAGAAAATCAAATCCTGTCAATGGCCGCGCGCGGCGGTATTAGCTATTATCCCGAAAAATTATTGCCCAATGGAAGAATTGCTTTTATCTACCCTGGCTCCGGATGTCACGATGTCGGGATGGGTCGTACCTTGGGCGCCCACTTTCCCGAGATTCTACGAAACATGCATTCACGGACGGATTATCTTAAGTCCCAAATGCTTCCCCACCTCTATGATCCTTGGCGTACGGATTGGCATCCTGGTTGGCAGCGCCAAAGTTACCAGGCAATCAGCGCCGACCCATTGCATGGCATTTTCGGACAAGTAGTATTCGGCGTCCAAATGACCAAATTATTAGAAAGAAGTAATGTCCACCCAGATGCGGTCATCGGATACAGTTTGGGTGAGTCGGCTGGCCTATTCGCTACAGGGGCCTGGACAGACCAAGGAAAGATGCTCGGGCGCTTGTCTGAATCAGATCTTTTTAAAAATCAACTCACTGGTGCTTGCCGATCGTTGCGCCAAGCATGGAATTTGCCGCAAGATCAGCCGGTACAGTGGCGTGTGGCAGTCGTCAATCGGCCGTCCAGCCAGGTGGATGAAGCTATTGCCGACATCCCCCATGTGCGTCGACTGATCATCAACACCCCAAACGAATGCGTTATCGGCGGGCTTCATGAACAGGTGGCCGAAGCGATTCAGAAACTTAAGTGTGAAGCCCTTGACCTGGATGGTGTGGTGACGGTTCATTGTGATGCCGCCCGGCCAGTGGCCCAGGCCTATGAAGATCTGCACCGATTCCCAACCACTGCAATACCAGGTGTGCGTTTCTACAGCTGTGCCCGCGGACAGGCATACGATTTGACCTCGATTGCGGCTGCGGATTCTATCAAGCGACAAGCTCTGGAGGGTTTTGACTTCCCCCGCACCATTCGGCAGGCATATGATGATGGGGTACGTCTTTTTCTCGAAGTCGGCCCCCAATCGTCATGTACTCGCATGATCCGCCAGATTCTGAACGACAAACCTCATTTGGCCGTCGCCGCCCACATGCGCGGCGAAGATGAAATCCTTACTCTGCTCAAGTGTCTTGGAAATTTAGCCGCCGCTGGAGTTAAAATTGACCTGGATTTTCTCTACGGCTATCCTGAAAACCATTTCTTCCCCAAGCGAGCACCAAGTGCGAACGCCATTCGCGTACAGGTGGGGGGAGCACCGATTTTATTGCCGCCACTACCGGTAAAAGCAAAGCCATCGGAAGTCATCGAAGAGATTGTCCGGCCCGATCAGCTCATTACGCCCCCGCCAGCGTATGAGAGTCAACCAACCCAGGCTGTGAAGATACCGCCTGAAATCGAGCGGCTGCAAACCATGATGACCGAATTGAGTGCCAATGCCGCTGCCACGGCCCAAGCCCATGAACAGTTTCTACAGCTATCAAATGAGATGACACGGCAATTTGGTGCGACCTTCCATCTGCAAAATCAACTCCTCGGAATGTTAGCCGGAGAAGAAATCGATCTTCGATCCCCATCATTCCCCAACGACAGAAATAGTAGCGCAGGCCATTTTGGCGAGCCCATTGCTCCAGTCGCCTTCACCCGAGCACAATGTCTGCAATTTGCAGTGGGATCAGCTGGCAAAGTTCTCGGACACCAATTCGACATTATCGATACATATAAAGTCCGAGTGCGCTTGCCCGATGAACCATTGATGCTGGTGGATCGCATTCTAATAGTAGAAGGAGAGAAATGTAGTCTTGGCCCCGGAAGAATTATCACTGAACATGATGTGCTTCCAGGCGCATGGTATTTGGATGGTGACCGCGCGCCGGTATGCATCTCCGTGGAAGCCGGCCAAGCCGATCTTTTTCTGAGCAGCTATTTGGGGATCGACCACCAGGTCCAAGGAGATCGATCGTATCGGCTGCTCGATGCCAAGATCCAATTCCATCGCGGACTGCCTCGCCCTGGCGAAACCATTCGCTATGATATTCACATTGATAAATTCGTCAGACAAGGTGCCACTTTTCTTTTCTTCTTCCGATTCGAAGGTTACATTGGAGATCAACACCTGATCACCATGACCGATGGCTGTGCCGGTTTTTTCACCCAATCAGAAGTGCAAAACTCCGGTGGAATAATTCTTACCGAAGAGGACCGTGCCGCAAACCTCCGATTGAGAGGTACTCCATACTCATCTCTGCTTCCTTTAGAAAAAGTATCCTATGATGAGGCCCAACTCGACGCACTCAGAGCCGGTGATGCCAGCCGCTGTTTCGGACTTCTATTTGAAAAAGTTGAGTTGCCTCCCGCCCTGCGCTTGCCCAGCGGCCGCATGCGTCTCATCGATCGTGTGGTTTCACTGGAACCGAACGGCGGGCGGTGGGGCTTAGGTTGCATCACGGCCGAAGCAGATATACATCCTGATGATTGGTTTCTCACCTGCCACTTTGTGGATGACAAAGTAATGCCCGGCACCTTGATGTACGAGTGTTGCGCTCACACCCTGCGAGTATTGCTGCTGCGGCTGGGATGGATCACTAAAAAGACTGATGTGTGCTACGAGCCAGTGCAAGGTGTCCCCTGCCGCCTCAAATGCCGCGGGCCCGTGACCCCCAGCACCCGCCACGTGCACTACACGGTGGAAGTAAAGGAGATCGGCTACCGCCCGGAACCCTATGTTCTGGCTGACGCTCACATGTATGCCGACGGCGACTACATCGTATTCTTCAAAGACATGTCCATGCAGATGAGCGGCGTGACGGGAGAAGAGATCGTATCGTTTTGGCGGCAAAGAACATCTTCAGCCGCCCGGACCGCCGCAGGAAAAGAAGAAATTTTTACGACCGATTCACCCAAAACCAAAGCAATATTTTCCAAGGAGCACATTCTGGAATTCGCGGTGGGCAGCCCCTCTAAGGCCTATGGGGAGCCCTACCGCATCTTCGACCGCGAACGCAAAATCGCCCGATTGCCAGGTCCACCTTATTGCTTCATGGATCGCGTGGTTGCCATCGAACCCCCGCCATGGGTGCTCAAGGCCGACGGCTGGGTCCAAGCAGAATACGATCTGCCTGCCGATGAATGGTATTTTGCGGCCGACCGTAGCGGCGTGATGCCGTTTTGCGTGCTTTTGGAAATAGCTCTGCAGCCATGTGGTTGGCTGGCGGCTTATGTCGGCTCTGCTTTAAAAAGCAATAAGGATCTGAAATTCCGCAACTTGGGCGGCAACGCCACCCAGCATGCCAATATACTGCCTAAGGGTCAAACTTTAACCATGCGTTCCCGCATCACCAAAGTATCCGAAGCCGCGGACATGATCATCGAGCACTTCGATTTCGAAGTATTGTCAGCCGATGGCCTTATTTATACTGGCAACACCTATTTTGGTTTTTTTACCCATCAAGCCTTGGCCCAGCAGGTAGGATTGCGCGAAGCCCACTACACCCCCACTGCCGATGATTTGAGGCATAATCAGCAGCAAGTATTTAAGGATGATGCCCCGTTCACGCCCCAGGCTGCGCTCAAGGGCCAGATCCATCATCCCACCGGGTTGCAAATGCCGGCCAAGGCCCTGCGTATGATCGACGGTGTAGATCTATATAATCCCCAAGGTGGACCTCATGGCCTGGGGTATGTGCGCGGTTCCAAAATAGTCAATCCGGATGAGTGGTTTTTCAAAGCCCATTTTTACCAGGACCCGGTGTGCCCTGGCTCCTTGGGCGTTGAATCGTTTTTGCAGCTCATCAAATTCGCCGCGCTCCAGCAATGGCCCCAATTGACTGCCGCCCGTCGTTTTGAAATGGTGACGAATGCCGCCCATGGGTGGCAATACCGCGGCCAAGTGATCCCAACCAATCAGAAAGTCCAGGTGGATGCAGTAATCACGAGGATCCAGGACGGCCCGGAACCCGTCATCATGGCCGACGGTTGGTTGCATGTGGATGGGCTGACCATTTATAGTATGAAGAATTTTGGATTAAAGTTGGCAAATCTGAACCTCCGACAAATTGAATAACTGAAGAACTGAAGCATATGCGCTACGCAAAAGTAAATATCGCCGGCTTTGGCTATGAGCTGGCTCCCAATGTGATCACCTCCGACGATTTGGAAAAACGGTTAAAACCGGTGTATGAAACGTTACGCCTGCAACCGGGTCAACTGGAAGCGTTAACCGGAATCGCCGAGCGGCGCTTCTGGGACATTGATTTCAAACTGTCTGAGGGCGCCATCCAGGCCGGCCGCAAGGCCCTGGCGGCTTCCGGAATCAGCCCTCATGACATCGGCATGCTGATTTACGGCGGTGTATGCCGCGAAAACCTGGAGCCCGCCACTGGATGCGCCGTGGCCCACGGTTTGGGCCTAGTCGCGGACACACAAATCTACGACGTCTCCAACGCCTGTCTGGGAGTATTAAACGGCATGGTGCAAATCGCCAATGCCATTGAGCTGGGTCAGATCCATGCCGGCATTGTGGTTTCTTGCGAATCGGCCCGCCAAATCGTGGAGATGATGATCCAGAAGCTTTTGGAAACCAAGGACATGGAAGTATTTAAAGAGACGATTGCTACACTCACCGGTGGTTCGGGGGCTGTGGCCGTTGTGTTGTGCAATACTTCCATGCATATAAGCGGCCATCGATTTTTGGGAGGAGTTTGCCGGAGCGCGGCGCAGCACCATGGTTTGTGCACCTGGGGACCCGACACCGGCATTCCAGCCAGCCGCCCCCTGGTCATGCGCACAGACGCGGTTGGAGTGCTCAAGCACGGCGTGGCTCTGGGCATTGAAACTTTCAAAGCCTTCAGACAAGAGCTGAATTGGTCTGTGGATAAGCCCGATAAAGTGATCTGCCACCAGGTGGGATCAGCCCATCAAAAGGCCATTCTTGCATCCATCGGTATTGACGAATCTAAGGACTTTACTACCTTTCGCTATCTCGGCAATATCGGCACGGTCTCCCTGCCCATATCCGCGGCCATCGCGACCGAACGCCAATTTCTGCAAACCGGAGACATGGTTGGCTTTTTGGGAATCGGCAGCGGGCTCAATTGCATGATATTAGGAATAGAGTGGTAATGACTACCGCAGACTTCACGCATCTCTACCCATTCAGGTCCAACTACGTGACCATCAATGGGCTGCGCTACCACTACCTGGATGAAGGCAAAGGCGATCCCTTGCTCATGATCCATGGCAACCCAACTTGGTCTTTCTACTTCCGCCATTTAGTCCAAACCTTTAGGGGTCATTACCGGGTGATCGTACCCGACCATATTGGCTGTGGTCTGTCAGATAAACCCAATGCCCGTCAGTACGATTTCCGGCTCAAGAGCCGCATCAATGATTTATCCGCCTTAATGGAACACTTAAAATTAGATCGCCCGGTGACGCTGATCGTCCACGATTGGGGCGGCATGATCGGCCTGGGGTGGGCTTTGCGTCATCTCGATCAAGTGAAGCGCTTGATCATTACCAATACTGCCGGTTTCTTTCCTCCCAACGGCAAAGCCATTCCGATTCGATTGAAGCTTCTGCGCACCCCTAACCCCATCATGGATTGGGCCGTGCTGCATTTGAATTTGTTTGCCAGGGTAGCACTCTACATGGCGCCCAGACAAAAACTGTCAGCAGATGTCAAAAAGGGCTTGATCGCTCCCTATGGCAGTCCCCAACACCGGCTGGCCACCTTGAAGTTTGTCCAAGATATTCCTTTGACGCCTGATGATCCCAGTGGAAGTATTGTGGCAGAAGTACAGCAACATCTGGAAAGAATTTGTGCCAGACCAACTCTGCTCATTTGGGGCGCTCATGACTTTGTCTTTGACCGTGGCTATTTTGAAGAATTCCGCAGAAGAATTCCCCATGCCCAAAGTCACTGGCTGACCGAAGCGGGCCACTATTTATTGGAAGATGCACCGGAAAAGATTGCCGGTATTATTCAAAACTTTTTGAATCAACCCACAGCCAATGGGAATTGAGCCTGCCATGACAAATTCGATGGATTCTCGCGGCGATGAAACGCCTTTGAAAGAAAATGTGAATGTGGCCAAGCGCCTGAGAACCATTGCCCGCATCCAACCCTATCGCCGGGCCGTGGTCTTTCCGGCGGCACGTGATCATCACGGCCGCGTGGCTTACAGTCATCTCACCTTTAGACAACTCGACCGCGAATCAGACTGTTTTGCCCATGGCCTGGAGGCCGCCGGCATCAAACGCGGCACCCGCACCATATTAATGGTCCGCCCCAGCCTGGAGCTTTTTGCCCTCACCTACGCCATGCTCAAGGTAGGCGCGGTTTTCGTGATGGTCGATCCGGGCATGGGCGTCAAACGCATGCTCGCCTGCCTCAAAGAGAGCCGTGCCCAGGCCTTGATCGGTGTCCCGGAAGCCCATGTATTGCGGGTCTTGCAGCCCAAATTCTTTTCAGGAGTAAAAACCCATATTACCATCGGAAGGCGTTGGTTCTGGCGGGGCTTGACCATCAAAGATATTCGGCACCTGCCCTGGCAACCCTACCCCATCGCCAACACAATCAAAGAGGATATGGCCGGCATCTTGTTTACCACCGGCAGCACCGGCGCGGCCAAAGGCGCCGTCTACACGCATGGTGTGTTCGATGCCCAAGTACGAATGATAAAATCCCAATTCGGCATCTCGCCTGACGAAATAGATCTACCCACTTTTCCCCTATTCTCCCTGTTCGATGCGGCCCTGGGCATGACGGCCATCATTCCCGACATGGACCCCACGCGGCCGGCCCATGTGGACCCGCGCAAAATTGTTGAAGCCGTTCTCAACCAGGGAGTCACCAACATGTTTGCCTCGCCAGCGCTTCTCAATCGAGTGGGGCGCTATGGCAAAGCCAACAACATCAAGCTGCCGTCCCTGAAACGCGTGATCAGCTCAGGGGCCCCCATCGCACCGGCAACGATCTCCCTTTTTGCTACCATGCTGGAAGAAGATGCCGAAATTCATACCGGCTATGGCGCCACGGAGGCCATGCCTATCTCCTCCTTCGGCAGCAAGGAGATTCTGACCGAAACAGCCCCTCTGACCCAAAAAGGATATGGCATGTGCGTGGGCCGGCCGATCAAAGAAATTGAACTGCGCATCATCAAAATTGGAGACCTGGGGGTAGACCATTGGAGCGAGGACTTGAGCGTACCCGATGGAGAAATCGGCGAGATCTGCGTCAAAGGCGATATTGTCACCAAAGGCTACTTCGACCGGCCCATTGAAGACTCCCTATCCAAAATTCGTGAAGGACAAGAGATTTGGCACCGCATGGGAGATGTGGGCTGGCTGGATAACAAGGGCCGGTTATGGTACTGCGGCCGAAAAAGCCACCGGGTCATCACCCCGCACGGCACTTTGTTCACCATCCCGTGTGAAGCTATTTTCAACAACCATCCAGCCGTCTATCGCAGCGCCCTGGTGGGCATTGGCACTCCGCCGCGACAACAACCGGTCATTTGCATTGAGCTGGAATCATCCCATCGAAAGTATAAAAAGTCCAAATTGATCGAAGAATTGCTGGCTTTGGCCAAGGAGCATGTGCTCACGGAGAAGATCGACACTATTTTCCTTCACCCCGGTTTTCCCGTGGATATCCGCCATAACGCCAAAATTTTCCGAGAGCAGCTTGCGGTTTGGGCCGCCGAGAAATTGGAGTAAAGCAGACCATGCCCGCGGATAGGATAGTACTAGTCACCGGTGGCGCCGGTTTTCTGGGCAGCGCCATTGTGCGCATGCTGCTGGCGCGCGGTGAAATGGTACGTACGGTTTCCAGAGGCCGCTACCCTGAATTGGAACGGCTGGGGGTGGAGCATTTTGCAACCGACTTGAACGACATCAACGCCCTGAATCAAGCCTGCCGCAATGTGGAGGCGGTATTTCATGTGGCTGCCAAGTTCGGAACTTGGGGGCCTTATGAAGAGTACTACCGGGCCAATACTTTGGGGACGATCAATGTCATCCAGGCATGTAAGGAAAACGGGGTTTCACGTCTGATCTTCACCAGCTCTCCCAGCGTGATTTTCGACGGCCGCGACATTGAAGGCGGGGATGAGTCCCTGCCCTACCCGGCCCGCTTCGAAGGGCCGTATCCGGAAACCAAGGCTTTGGCGGAACAAGCCGTGCTGGCGGCCGCACGCGAAGGATTGCCAGCCATTGCATTGCGACCCCATCTCATCTGGGGCCCCCTGGGCTTTCATCTGGTGGAACGCATTCTCTCCCGAGCCAAACGGTTGCGTCTGATCGGCGACGGACGCAACCTGGTGGACACCATCTACGTGGACAACGCCGCCTGGGCACACATTTTAGCCGAACAACGCCTCAAAGAAAATCCATCACTTTCGGGACGGGTTTACTTCATCAGCCAGGACCAGCCCATCGCATTTGGCCAGATGCTCAATCAGATTTTAGCGGCTGGCGGTTTGCCGCCCGTTACCCGAAAAATTTCTCCACGTTCAGCCCGCGTTATCGCCGCTCTTTTAGAGGGCATGTACCGCCTGCTTCGCATCCCCTCCGAACCACCCCTCACCCGCTTCCAGGCCAACGCCATGGCCAAAGCCCACTGGTTCAATATCTCTGCTGTTAAAAAGGACTTGGGATATGCGCCCATCGTCTCGACTGAAGAAGGTTTGCGGAGATTGGCAGAATGGCTGGAAAAAATTGATGGGTCAAATAGTTGAGTAGTTGACTAATTAAGGCTAAGAACTCTCTCGCAGCAACTCCCCAAGCTGCCACTTAACCAATCAACCAATCAACGAATCAAACAATCAACGTATCAACGCTACTCCGGCAGAAGATCGTAGAAGTAGCACATCACATCCGATCGCGTCACAATTCCGATCAGTCGTCCGTCTTCTACTACCGGCAATCGGCCGATATCCTGGCGGATCATGATGCGGGCGGCTTGCAGGGGACTTTTACCTGGGTCAATGGTCATAACCGGCTGGCGCATAAAGGCTTTCACGGGCTTTTGAAGCTGAGCATCTTTGCGCACCTTAACAAAATCGCGGCGCGAGATCATTCCCAACAGCTTGTCATCTTCGGCCACGGGCAGGCCGGTGCATCCTTTCACCCGCATGATCTTGGCTGCTTCTTCCATGGTGGCATCGGGACTGATGGTATGCACGGGGAAAGACATCAGATCGCTGATCTGAACCGACGACTGCTGGTTGCCTGAGATCAAACCGCAGATCATCTCGGAAACGACATCGGGGTTAACCTGGCGCAACATGGCTGAGCCGGCGCCAGGGTGTCCTCCACCGCCCAGGCCGCGCATGATGTCTCCGATATTGAGATCTTCCACATCACTGCGGCCGATAACCATGCAGCGATCATCATCGGGAATGCAGAAAATGCCAAAGGCCGCATCCACGTTCATGATGTCCCGGTACATGCCCACGACCAGCGCCAGGCTGTCAATATGGCCCTCCACGGCCAGCCGGCTGATACTAATGGCGTGGCCGTTGATTTTCTCCCGCCGGGCGTGTTTCAACATTTCGAAGAGAATGTTCTTCTGCTTTTCGCCGTAAGCAGGACGCAAAAAGCTGCTCAGAATTTTAAGGTCAGCACCATGCTCTAATAAATAGGCCGCGGCGTAAGCATCCTCGGCCGTGGTGTTGGTGAAGGTGAGCTGGCCTGTATCTTCGTAAAGCCCGGCCAGAAAAAGGGTGGCTTGGATGGGGCTCAGACTGATCTTCTCGGCCTTAAGACAACGCATCATCAGCGTGATATTGGCTCCCACAGCCGCTTGGCACATCCATGAAGCGTGAATGGTGGCGGGCTGGGTGTGGTGGTCCCAGAGCAGTATTTCAAGGTCGTGGTGCTTGCGAAAGGTGGCCATGCCGGTCAGGCGTTCCCATTGGGCCGTATCAACGATCACCAGACGCTCGGCCGCTTCAGGATTTGGCGCAGGTTTATCCAGCCAGGGGAAGATATCCTTATGCAATGATAGAAAGGCTTTGACATTGGGGTTGACCGGTTTGGGGAGCAATGGTTTGGCCTCGGGATAAAGCAGTGTCGCTGCCACCATTGAGGCGATGGCGTCAAAGTCGGTATTTTTGTGGGTAGTAATGATCGTTTCCATTTCAGGCTGATTTGCAATGCAGTGCAAGGGCGACATAATCATTTCCTAATTCATTATCTTTTTACTCGGACGTTCCCAACGTAGCGTACAGTATATCATGAAACCCGATTGACAGGCTTGGGGATTTCATCCATATAGGCTCTTGTAATGCCTGTCAAATATCCCTATTTCCGCAGGACGCTTCACCCCCATTGGAGCAAAAACCAATGAAAAAGTTCAGCATTTCGGTTTTGGGCCAGGACCGGCCGGGCATTATCGCCGCGGTGACGCAGGTATTGTTCGAGCAAGGGTTTAATATCGAAGATGTGAGTCAAACTATTCTGCAAGGTGAGTTTTCATCCATCTTTATCGTAGCGGGTCCTGAAAAAAGCGATCCCCAGGCACTGGTGGCCATTTTGAACAAAACGACCAGCGCCTTAAATATGCAGTTTCATGTCCGTGAATTGGAGGGAAATCCTCCCAAATGGACCCAGAGCGCTTGCCAATCCTTTGTGATCACCACATTTGGCCCTGATCAAAAAGGGCTTGTGGCTCAGGTCACCAGAGTATTGGCGGATTTCAATGTCAATGTCACCCAGCTGCAAGCCGCGTTTCGCGGCGGTGATGCGCCGGGCAGCAACTATATGATCTATGAAGTGGATATCCCCAACGACATCGATCAGCAAAAGCTGCGTGATACCCTCAAGGGCAAATGCCGGCAATTGAATCTGGATGTCAGCATTCAGCACAAAAATATTTTTGAAGCCGTTAATCGGGTTTAGCGAGGAGAGTTTCATATGCTCACCAATCGTGAGGTTCTCTCTGTTTTGGATATGTTGCGCAACGAACATCTGGATCTGCGCACCGTCACCCTGGGACTTAGTCTGCTGGATTGTGCCAGCGACGATATTAAACGTTTCAACGCCAAAATCTATGACCGCATCGCCCGCAAAGCTGAGAATTTGGTTACGTTGTGCGATCAAATCGGGGAAAAATATGGCATCCCCGTGGTGAATAAGCGGGTTTCCGTCAGCCCCATCGCCGTGGCGGCGGCTCCTTTCAACAGTGATGAAATGACAACCATTGCCCAAACCCTGGACCGCGCGGCCCAGACGGTTCAGGTCGATTTTATCGGCGGCTTTTCGGCATTGGTGGAAAAAGGCATGGCCGTGGGAGATCGAGCTCTGATTGAGGCCCTGCCCCAAGCTCTGGCCAGTACGCAGCGGGTGTGCGCCTCCATCAATGTGGCCTCCACCCGGGCCGGCATCAATATGGATGCGGTTTTATTGCTGGGGCGTCAAATCAAAGCGGCGGCCCAGTTAAGCGCCGCCCAAGACGGGCTTGCCTGCGCCAAGCTATGTGTGTTTGCCAATATCCCCCAGGATATCCCTTTTATGGCTGGCGCCTACTTGGGTGTGGGTGAAGCGGATGCCGTGATCAATGTGGGGGTGAGCGGGCCGGGCGTGGTAAAGAAAGCCATTGATCGCGCCGTTGCTGAAAACCCCACCATGGATCTGCAGCAAATTTCCGAGCTGATCAAACGCACCTCCTATAAAGTGACGCGGGTGGGAGAGTTGATCGGACGTGAGGTGGCCGAAAAAATGGGTATTCGTTTTGGCGTGGTAGATTTGTCCCTGGCACCGACCCCCAATGTGGGCGACAGCGTGGGAGAGATCTTCCAGAGCCTGGGGCTCAAAAGCATTGGCGTTCCAGGCAGCACAGCGGCCCTGGCGCTGCTCAACGACGCGGTAAAAAAGGGCGGCGCCTTTGCCAGCTCCAATGTGGGCGGACTGAGCGGGGCGTTTATCCCCGTGAGCGAAGATCTCAATATTGCCGAGGCTGCTCGGAGCGGACAACTATCCTTGGAAAAGCTGGAAGCCCTGACCAGTGTTTGCTCCGTGGGTCTGGACATGGTGGCCGTGCCGGGCGACACTTCGGCTGAAACCCTATCCGCCATCATGGCCGATGAGATGGCCATCGGGGTTATCAACAAAAAGACAACCGCCACTCGGCTAATCCCGGTGCCGGGGAAAAAGGCAGGTGATTTCGCCAAATTTGGCGGACTGCTCGGTGAAGCCACCATCATGGCGGTCAATAATGGCCAGGGGGAGAATCTCTTTATCCGACGCGGGGGGCTGATCCCCTCCCCCATTCACAGCTTAACCAATTAGTGCGTGGACCAAAGCCCCTATTTTACCAATTTCTGCGTTGGGGCAAATTTTTAATCCTCGAAATACTACGTGTATTCCTGCGGAAAAAATTTTGCCTCCGTCTTGAACTTGGAAAAATAGGGGCTTTGGTTCAAACACTAATAAAACCGCCGGGTCTTTTGGGAACCCGGCGGTTTTACTGTAAGCAAGAATTTTATGTGGTGATTAAAATTGAGTGGGTTTTATCTGACGGTGATCACGGGGCAATGGGCATTTAAAATCAGATACTGGGCGGTCGATCCAAAAATGAGCTTTCCCACTTTAGAGCGTTTGCGGATGCCGATGGCGATCTCGTCAATACCCTGCTCCTTGGCATAACTCACCAAGTCCTCGTCGGGTGTCAGACCGCGCACCAGCAGATGGGTTTCACACGTAATTCCTTCGCTCTGGATCTTTTCTTTGGCATTATTCAATTCGGTTTCAATTTCCCTGATGGCCTCGTGCTCCTCCTCGGTGCCCTTTTCCATGGACGATACCAGGTAAACCTTGGCATTGAAGGCTTTGGCATGCCGGATCGCCACGCGCAGGGCCGATCGCGACGCGCCGGAACCATCGTAACAGACCATGATTTTCATTAGAGAATCTCCTTTAAACTTAAATTCTGTGCCGGTTTGGCTAAATATATATACTTAAAATCTTTCATTTTATTATGATCAGAAGCGATGGCTAATGCCCCAAGGCCTATTGTGGAGGAACCACCCTGGGATGAAAGCACTTAATGCAAAGGTGAATACCTACTTATCACAGTTACTGCCGCTTGCATAGCCGTGGTTTTTAGGGCTGTTGTCTCCTTGAACGGATTTTACTTATTCCACGAAAAAAGAAGCGCGCCGATGCTCAGGAAAAGCAATGTGAATCCTGCCAGTGCGCCTAGCTCAAGACTCACGTCCGCCAACGTCGCACCGTCATTCATAATTTTGCGGGCTCCGCTGAGCAGGTGGGTCAAGGGTAAAGCCTGGGCGAAAAGCTTGACCCAATGGGGGGCGCCTTCAATGGAAAACCACACCTCAGAAAGGAACATCATAGGCCAGGTGATAAAATTAAGCAGACCATTGGCGAACTCTTCGCTGGTTCCCCGCGATGCAACCACCAATCCCATGGCGATCAAACTCAAACTGCCCATTAAAAATATGATGATCAAATCCACAAAGGAGCCCTCGACCGTAAAATGAAAAATGAGGTCGCAGCCGATCCACAGAATAACCATGGAGAAGATTAGGACAAAGAGTCGCGAAAGCATCTGAGCGCTCAAATATTCGAAAGCGGTCAAGGGGGTGGCCTTGAGGCGTTTGAGGACCCCGTTTTTACGATAGCGCACCACCACATACCCCACGCCGTAAAGAGCGGAAAACATCATGTTCATGCCGATAATGCCCGGGAAAAGCCAATCAATATATCGAATCTGGCGGGCGGCGATGACCGTTTGGCGGATCATGCTCCGATCAGGTTCGGGCGTCAACGCACCGATTAACAACTTTTCCACTTCATTACCCTTGGGAGAAGTATCATTGATCCAATAGGCAAAGGGCGGACCCTGATTTTCCAGTAACAGATCAATCTTGTGATGCTTGAGCTTATTGAGGCCATCCTCTTGATTTTCAAATGGAACAAATTGAATTTGCTGGATGGCGGCAAGCTGGCGCGGCAGACATGCATCTGTTTTTGATTGCTCAGGTTTTCCGCACGGAAAAACTCCCACCTTGAAATCCTTATGATCGTTGCCACCAAAAATGATGGCAAACCCCGCGATGATCAAAAAGGGGAATAAAAAATTCCAGCCAAAGGCGGCCCGGTCTCGAAAAAATTCATAATTGCGAGCCTTGATCATGGCCCATAATCGTCTGAAGTTCATTGTTACTCTCTTAGCTTGCGTCCGGTCAGATTTAAAAACACCGTCTCCAGGGTCGGCGTTTGCAGCCCCATCTGGGAAAGATTGATACCGGCCGCCAACAATTGCTGTACGGCCGAATTAATGTCTTTGACTTGGATCATGAGCCGGTCATTAATCTTCTTGATTTCGAACCCAGCGCCACGAGGGACTTTATCTTCGCAATCGGCCGGCAGATTAAGATGGACCCCTTCGGTGTAACGATCAATCAGTTGTCGCGGTGAACCCTGAGCAA
Source organism: Deltaproteobacteria bacterium (assembly GCA_021824175.1). Taxonomy (GTDB): domain Bacteria; phylum Desulfobacterota; class Desulfobacteria; order Desulfobacterales; family Desulfosarcinaceae; genus Desulfatitalea. The sequence goes on along the minus strand of JAKALP010000008.1, from coordinate 219,651 downwards.
TGATCCGGCCATGGTCCATGATGGCCACGATATCGCAGAGCTCCTGGGCCTCCTCCATGTAGTGGGTCGTCAGAATGATTGTTTTACCCTCTTTCTTGACGTGGCTGACGATATCCCATAAGTTGCGCCGTGCCTGGGGATCAAGGCCGGTGCTGGGCTCATCCAAAAACAGCAGATCTGGCTGATTGATCAGGGCCAGGGCCAGAAGCAATCGTTGACGTTGCCCCCCAGAGATTTTATCGTTGTATTGCTTGCGGATCTCATCCAGATGGCACATCTGAATCAGGACTTCAATTTCCATGGTCCGGGGATAGAGCGCTTGGAAGGTCGCCAATGTCTCATAGACGCTCATGAAGGCGGTCAAGGCGGTCTGTTGAAACATGATCCCGATTTTCTCCCGAAACTCGGCGGCCCTTTCTCGACCTTGAAAAAGGACTTGGCCTGAGGAGGGTGGAATAATATCTTCAATGATTTCGACCAGCGTGGTTTTTCCCGCGCCATTGGGCCCTAGCAAACCAAAGCAGGTTCCACTGGGAATTTGCAGACTTAAATCATTGACGGCGATCAAGGAACCGTAGCGTTTCGTCACATGGATTGTTTCGAGAATGGGCGAACTATTCATCTTAGAGACTCTTGTGGCGACTTAAACAAAAAATTTAGAGAATGGAGGCACCAGCCATGAACCAGTTATCTTTCCGCGCCATGGTGGTGGAAGAGACGGAAGATCACCGTTTTATCCGGCGCATCACGGAAAAAACGGTCTCTGCTTTACCCAAAGGCGACGTATTAATCAAGGTGCATTACTCTTCGCTGAATTACAAAGATGCGCTTTCAGCCAACGGCAATAAGGGCGTTACCCGGCGTTATCCCCACACGCCAGGCGTCGATGCGGCTGGAGAAGTGGCGGAAAGCACCGTGAGCGACTTTGTCGTGGGCGATCGTGTACTGGTCACCGGCCATGACATGGGCATGAACACCTCGGGCGGATTCGGCCAGTACATTCGGGTACCGGCCCAATGGGTCGTACCGCTGCCCAAAGGGCTGACACTCAAAGAAAGCATGATGTTCGGCACGGCCGGTTTTACCGCTGCTCTGAGTTTGATTCGGCTTGAGGAGACTGGCCTGACCCCGAAAAATGGCCAAATCCTGGTGACTGGGGCCACCGGCGGCGTGGGCAGCTTGGCAGTGGCCATCCTGTCTCAAAGGGGTTACTCCGTGGCAGCCGTTACCGGAAAAGCCGAAGCCAAAGATTTTTTGACCTCACTGGGCGCCAAGGAAATCGTGGATCGCCAGACGATCCTCGATGCGCCGAACAAGCCGCTGATGCCAGGGCGCTATGCCGGCGTGATTGATACAGTCGGTGGGCCAATTCTTTCCTACGCCATCCGCTCGACCCAGTATGGCGGAGTGCTGACTTGTTGCGGCAATGCCGCCTCAGCCGAGATCCAGGTAACGGTCTATCCGTTCATATTGCGCGGGATTCGACTGATCGGCATTGACTCCGCCGAGTGCAGCATGGAATTGCACCACAAAGTGTGGCAACGGTTGTCCAGCGATTGGAAGCTCACTGGCCTCGACCGCTTTGTAAAGGAGGTAGGATTGGATGATCTGGAACCGCTGATCTCAAAAATGATGGCAGGGGGCATCACCGGCCGCTACTTGCTTAATCTCAATAAGTAATTGATCCGTATGTTTGACTTTGACACTCTCATTGACCGCTCCAATTCCGACAGCCACAAATGGCGAAGCTATCGTGGCAAAGAGATCATTCCCATGTGGGTGGCGGACATGGATTTCCAATCGCCGCCGGAAGTAATTGAAGCCTTGCACCGGCGGGTCGCCCACGGCGTTTTTGGCTATGCCGAACCCGATGCCAAGCTCAAAGAAGCAATTGTAGACCATCTTCAGAGAGCATACAGCTGGAGCGTGTCGCCATCCTGGATCATATGGTTACCCGGTCTGGTGACCGGTCTCAACGTCGCTTGCCGGACCGTGGGGCGGCCCGGCGCCGGGGTACTGACCACGGTTCCCATCTACCCTCCGTTTCTGACAGCCCCAGGATTTGCTGGAAAAAAACTTCAAACATCTCCAATGATCTCTTCTGACGGCAGATGGCAAATCGACATGGGCGGCTTGCATCAGGCAATGGATAAAAGTACTGCTCTCTTCTTGCTATGCAATCCCCATAACCCCACCGGCCGGGCCTTCACCCGCGCGGAGCTGGAAAGCTTGGTTGATATTTGCCTGCGTCACAACCTCACCATCTGCTCGGATGAAATTCATTGTGATTTGATTCTGGCGCCGGAGCACCGTCACATTCCCACCGCCACCATCAGCCCTGAAGCGGCCCAGCGAACCATCACCCTCATGGCTCCAAGCAAGACTTATAATATTCCAGGGTTAGGCTGCGCCTTTGCCATAATACCCAATCCAAAATTGCGCCAACGATTTAAAAAGGCCATGGCCGGCATCGTTCCCCACGTCAATATTTTCGGATTTACGGCCACCCTGGCGGCCTACCAGCATGGTGGCCCGTGGCTTGAAGCACTGCTTGAATACCTGCGTACCAACGCAGCTTTGGTGCATCAAACGATCAATCAGCTTCCTGGCCTAACGATGGAGCGCGTTGAAGCAACCTATTTAGCCTGGCTCGACACTCGGGCGACTGGCATAGAGAACCCAAGCCTATTCTTTGAGCATGCAGGTGTGGGGCTATCGGATGGTGCCCTATTCGGCGCTCCCGGATTCGTTCGGATGAATTTTGGCTGCCCACGACAATTGCTTGAAACTGGTTTGGACCGAATCTCGCGCGCGATCCGCCAGAGGAGCCCCTAATACCAGAGCGCGCCCAGTGCCCATAAACCTTGTTGACAATCGGCTTAAAATCATTGAAAAAATACCCACGATGAGGAAAGCCTAAGAGTATTTGATTTCAAAAAAGCGAGAGGACCACTCCATGTATTTCATTGGCAATTTTCAGTATCTCACCAACCAGCAGCAAGGCAGCGAAGTTGAACGCCGGCATGGTTTTTTTTCAATGATGGTCCAGGCTGCCTCTTCCCAAGTGGCATTGGAGAAATTCAGGCAACGGTTGGATCTTTTTCGCCAATCCTCTTCTCTCTTTGAAGGTCAATGCACCATATATATTAGCCAGCTGCTCGAATTCGACCAAGTGCCAACGCAGGAAGCCGTGATGCTCAACTATCGCTCCTACGTGGGAGACCCATTATTGCCGCACATTTCCTGTGTTGTGCCCACGGAACAAAGCAATGCCTGCACCATTCATGAATGGGCCAAGGGACATCCCCGCACAGAAGGCCATGAGGATGCGCTTTTTCTCCAATTTTCATGAAAATATCGTAAGAAAGCGTCTTCAAAACCTTAAATTCGGGTCCACGAGTAGCTTTGGAAAATGACACCGTCCCTTCCAATATACCTGGATGCTTTCCGTCTTTCGACGCTTCAGGCCAAAAGCATACAAGCCATGGAAGCGTTGAAATGCTGTACCCTTTGTCCGCGCCAGTGCGCCGTTGATCGCAGCGCGGGAGATACTGGCTTTTGTCAAACCGGGGCCAGGGCCAAAGTGGCCAGCTACAATGCCCATTTCGGAGAAGAGGCGCCATTGGTGGGCCGATATGGCTCAGGAACTATCTTTTTCAGCCATTGCAACCTGTTGTGCAACTTTTGTCAGAATTATGAAATCAGCCATCTGGGCGAAGGGCGCGAAGTTACGGACCGCCAACTGGCTGATCTCATGCTCGACCTGCAAGCCGCGGGATGCCATAACATCAACTTTGTTACTCCTTCCCATGTGGTGCCCCAGATATTGGCTGCCCTTCTAACCGCGGCCGGGGATGGATTGAGAATCCCGCTGGTATTCAACACGGGCGGTTACGATACGGTGGAAACCCTTAAACTGCTCGAAGGTATCGTAGACATCTACATGCCGGACTTCAAATTCTGGGACAGTGAGATGGCCGAAAAAACCTGCCAAGCCCCCGATTATCCCGAGGTGGCCCGCGCAGCACTGCTGGAAATGCACCGGCAAGTAGGAGATTTGTTCATCGATGCCTATGGATTGGCCCAGCGGGGACTGCTGGTCAGACACTTGGTCATGCCCAAGGGCATGGCTGGAACTCGGCAGGCCATGCGTTTTATCGCCGCCAACCTCTCGCGCAATACCTATGTCAATATCATGCCCCAGTACCGACCTTGCGGCCGAGCCCATGACATACCGGAATTAAGAGGCGCTCTAACGAGCACTGAATTCAATCAAGCGCTAAAAGAAGCAAATGAAGAAGGTATTACTCGTCTGGACCAACGCAGACGTGTGTTTATCATTCCATAGCTCAACCCAATGTTTAAAAAGGAGAATAACATGAAGAAACAAGCCATGTGGATTCTGACCGTCACTGTTATGGTTGCCCTTTTAGGGTCAACCGCCTTGGCCCAATCACAAAAACCGCTGGTCAAAATGGAGACTTCCAAAGGGGTTATCGTCATCGAGCTTGACCCTAAGGCCGCGCCGAAGACCACGGAAAATTTCCTCGCTTATGTAAAATCGGGCTTTTATGACGGAACCCTGTTTCATCGCGTGATCAAAGGGTTCATGATTCAAGGCGGTGGCTTAACACCCGACATGCAGCGCAAACCCACTCAGCCGCCCATTATGAACGAAGCGGATAATGGGTTGAAAAATCTCAAGGGCACCATCGCCATGGCTCGCACCAGTGATCCCCACTCGGCCACGAGCCAATTCTTCATCAATACCGCCAACAATGCCGCCCTCGATTTTACTTCTAAAAATCAGATGGGCTGGGGGTATTGTGCGTTCGGTAAAGTAACGCAGGGTATGGATGTAGTTCAGGCCATCGAAGGGGTGGGCACCACCATTCGGGCCGGACAAAGAGATGTCCCCACTGAACCGGTCATTATCATCAAGGCAACAGTTATCGGGGCTGGAACTTTATCGACTCCGACACCAGCACCGACCTTGGCGCCGACTCCCACATCGGTACCCTCCGCTACGGCTTCACCACCCGTGAAAAAATAGAACCGTAATTATCGCGAAGTATTGTCTTTTTTGTCAGAATGCGAATTACCCGAAGAAGGTCGTGGAAAGGTTGGCCATATTGCTTGACACAGCGAATGAGGGATAGATAAAGTGTTGTTATTATCTGCGCGGGTTTCTACCCATTCTGCCGGTGATGTCCAAAGAACTGAAACCGCTTGTACTTATTCACGACCGACAACTCAGAGAATTTAGCTTTTCTTTGCAAACAAGTGTGGGGTAGCAGATCATTGTGGCACCAATATGGAAGGCTGCACCCCATTCATGGTCACCTCCAGTAGTAGAAGGCTTGCTTCGGTATAACCGGAGCCCTCTTGCTTCGAGCGTTGCCATGAAATCTTCATATTGTGGATTAAACACGGTTGCTATCCCGCACTTGTTTCTCATTTTTTTTCATTTCTACCATCTTCCTGCCTTCATTTTTTCATAGATCCTTTGTCTGGAGCGTGCTGCTGCAACTAGTGGGGCTACCTGTGAATCCACATAGTCATAAACCCTGGCCCGTTCGACACCCTCCGATGGTCGTAAGATGCGGCCGAGATACTGCAACACCCGGCCATTGAACCTGATTGGAGTTCCCAAAAAGAGCGTGGATAATCGAGGGCAATCAAAACCTTCACCAATGAGTTGCCCGGTGGCCACAAGTACCTGGATCTCCCCGCCATTAAGCCTTTCAATGATCGCCCGGCGGTCAACCAGGCTCAAATCGCCGGTAAGCAATTCCGCCTTAATCCCATATTTGTATTTCAAGATCGTTTGCAAAGATTGGCAGTGTTGCTTACGATCGGAAAGCACCAAGCACACCCCTGGCCGGGAATGAACATTGACCTCGTTGTCCACATCAGCGGCAATCATCCAGTTGCGCTCATCATCATGAGTCAGCTCGGACAGCATTCGGCTGTATTCGTTGATGGGGTCCGCATAAGGGACAAACCGGGTCGTCCGATAGATCACCTCCACATTTAGAATCTGACCGGTGGCCACCAAATCAGAGGCTTTTACTTCATGGTGCTGATCCCCCAAATGCCAGAAAATCAACTTGGATAGTTGGTCCCGGCGCCAGGGAGTCGCGGAAAGTCCCATCATATAGTGAGTGTCAAAGGCGGTCACTGCTTCGGTAAAGGTCCGACTGGGAGTCCGATGGCATTCGTCCACCACCAAATGACCAAAGCGGGGAGCAATCTCTTTCGCGCATTTATAAAGCGATTGCACCAATGCTACGGTAATGGACTCGCCCAATAGTTTTTTACCGCCGCCAATCAAACCAATCCGATCCTTGGGAATGGATAGAAAGGTTTGAATACGATCCATCCATTGCAGGGCCAATTCCTTGTTATGGACAATGATGATCGTCGGTTGTCGGCGGCGGGCCACCATGTAAAGGGCGATCACTGTTTTGCCACTGCCGGTAGGTGCGTTCAGCGTACCGAAGTCACGCCTGAGCATGGCCTCCGCGGCGGTTAGTTGATAGGGCCGCAAATCCCCATTGAAGGTAAACTCAAACTCCGGCAGCTTCCGCCGACGGTCTTCGATGAGGATTGCTTCATTCTCTTTGCGGGCCAACAAAATGACTCTTCGAGTAAGGCCACGTGGTACAATCAAACCATCCCGGCCGCTGCGGCTATAGAACTTCAGGGTCTTGCGAACACCTTTATTCCAACGCCCCATGCGCTCATTCTCGATCCAGATGGGATTGTCCAATAGGAGCCGGCGCTCAAGATCCGCGCGAATGTTAACGGGTATCTGCGTCAGTCGTAACGTATTGCTGATTTGGATCTTCAAGTGTGATGAACCCGAGAGAAGGTTGACAAGGTGCGTTAAAATTATTCCCTGTGGATGCGAAATGCAAAAATGGTGAGTTCAACTTTTTCGGAACCCCACTCGTCGCCTGCAATTTTTATCTACCTATATCGAAATAAGATGTAAAGAAGAAGGCGGTTCGGACCGAAACCGACCGCCTTCTGTTCATCGATTATGGCAGCAACCATTTCTTCTTGCTGAGTCCTGCCAAACCCAACAAACCAACGCCCAAGAGCAGCATGGAGGCGGGCTCAGGGACCGGGGCAGTATTGATGGAGTTGATGTGCGGGTTGTGCCCAGCACCCATGATTTCGCTATCTGCGTCGCTGTACAAATAGGAGGAGAGATCGATCAAAGCATTTGATATTCCGTTGCCAATCCCGGCGGTGAACTGAGCATCCTGCGGATATGGCCCAGGAAACGGAGGATTGAACCCTGTGTCGGCCGCGATGGCATCGACCTGAATTCCCAATTCAGTCCCAGATATAGCCATCAGATCACCAAAAAGAGCGGCGGTCCCAAACATGATAGTAACCCTTCCAGTCAAGGTGGCCCAGCCTTCTCCCTTTGCATTTAAGTCTGTTGAATTGAAGCCGCTGGCTAAGGCAATGGTGGTGGATAGTGCCAGTATAAGCCCAGTCAGCGCTGATAAAAACAGGTACTCTTTGAGCTTCTTCATAGTCTTCCTCCTTTGTTGGGGGGTTATAAAGGATGAACCAACAGCAATCCTTCGCGGCAGTGTTCTGAGCAGATCCAGAAGTGGCCATTCTCAGGAGGTCGGTAAAACAGGCGGAAAAATAAAAAACGGATTCTTTCGAGGAGTGGGCTGCGATATGGATACGAATAAATTCAATTCAATGAGTGTGCCAAATTCACCAAAAAATTAAATGTGGCTATTTCAGTAGATTATAATAGGTGATGAAGAAAGGATAGGTAGTAAGGGTGATACTTGAATGGGTAATTAAGAATTGTTTTTCACATCAAAAGAGAGCCCCGGAACTTGCCGCAGACGCCGCGCAATTCGTTCTGGGCCCAAGCAGAGTAATACCTGTATGAATTCTGGTCCAACGGATTGACCGGTTACGGCAGTTCGTACGGCATTAATGAGCTTGCCCGGCTTGAGCTGATATCGGGAGAGAAATGAATGCAGCATTGCTTCCAATGTTTGGGCATTAAAAGGGTCCAGTACGGCGAGCTCATCGGCCAAAGCGGTTATCCAGGGATGTACTCGCCCCTGTTCGAATAGATTTTTTTTCACCGCGCTTTGGTCCATCTGAAACGTTTCACCGAAATATGCTGCGCCAAGGGTGGAAAAATCTGTGAGCAGATGAAAACGGCTGCGAATCAGATCGACAGTATGGAGAAACCATTGCTTTTGGTCTTTTTCAAAAGCAGGATTCCACAAGCTGCTGGCAAGCAGCTGCTCTTTTAAATAAGGTAACAACTCTTCTATAGGCATAGAGCGCAAGTAGTGAGCGTTGATGCTGAGCAGTTTGGGATCGGTGATAAATTTGGGATCATCGGGTTGGATGTTGAATACCGAGTTGGTGCGCCCAATGCCATCCAGATTAAAGGCCTGGATCAATTCTTCCTTGCTGAAGAACTCGCGGGATTCGGGCGTGGCCCAGCCCAGCAGAGCGAGAAAATTGACCATGGCCCAGGGCAAAAAGCCTTTTTCTTTGTAGTAGTGAATGGCTACCTGGGTGCCATGCTTGCGCTTGGAGATTTTGGTCTTTTGGGGGTCCAGGGTTAAAGACATATGGGCAAACAGCGGCAACTTCGCGCCAAGTCCCTGGTAAACCAATATCTGCTTGGGCGTATTGGCTAAACCATCCTGCCCGCGGATGATATGGGTAACACCATCGCGGATATCATCCACGGCATTGGCCAACACATACAACGGCATGCCATTGGCCCGCACCAGCACGAAATCTTCGATGTCCTGATAGCGTTTTTCCACCCGGCCACATACCTGATCATCAAAGACAACAGCCCCCTCGGTCCGCGGTACCTTAAGCCGAATGACATAAGGTCGATGGGCAGCCTCCAAATCAGCGATGGTTTGAGCCGGAAGGTTCCTGCAAGTACCGTCGTATTGATAGGTTTTTTTTGCCGCCTGGGCTGCCTGCCGCTTTTCTTCCAGAACCTCTTTACTGCAAAAACACTTGTAGGCATATCCGCTTTCGATAAGCCGATGGGCTGCGCTAAGATGATCAGAAGTATAATGACTTTGAAAATTGGGCCCCTCATCCCATTGCAAGCCCAGCCACCGCAGCCCATCCAGGATGCCTTGAATGGCCTCCACCGTGGAGCGCTCCGCATCGGTGTCTTCGATGCGCAGAATAAATTTTCCGTTGTACTTTCTGGCATAGAGCCAGTTGAATATAGCTGTACGCGCCCCGCCGATATGCAGATAGCCGGTGGGGCTGGGAGCAAACCGAACTACAACCGAACCCATGGTTCAATCCTTTGAGCTAACCCAGGACATGTTTTTCCAGCGCAAAACAGGTAAACATCCCTTGGAACACCGTTTCATTATCATGCGATACCGAAACCGCCACCCAATGTTTCTTGCCCTGCACTTCTTCCACCCGGGCTTCGGCGATCACAGTCTCAGCCACTCTCACGGGTTTGAGGAACTTGACGTCGGCCGCACCCAATACCACATTAGGGTGGTTGACGGCGATCATGGCCGCGTAATCGGCCAACCCGAAGATAAAACCACCGTGGACCAGACCGGAACGATCGGCGGCCATGGCCTGGGAAGTCAATAACTCAACGCGGCTGTACCCTTTCTCAACTTCCAGGGCTCGACCGCAAAGATCCGGATCGATGGCCTGATGGGTAATGATATCCATGTTTGAATTGCCTTATCGTGTAAAGATCGTTAATAAATCATGTTATAATCAACCGGTCGGGACAACGGCGGCATTATAGGCAAAGCCCAGAATGGAAGTCAAAAGGATAAAGGCGTTAACGGAGACAAACCATGTCGCAAATTTTCCGAGATAGATTAAGCGAAGTTCGCAATCGAATGAGCCAAAACGCAATTGACGCTCTTTTGGTGATGACCGAGGAAAACCGCCGCTATTTGAGCGGATTTACCGGCGAAGATCATCATTTTGATGAGTCGGCCGGTGTCTTGATCATTACTGCGGACTCTCAGGTGCTGGCCACGGACTCAAGATTCGAGCTGCAGGCCCAGCAGGAAGCCCCCCTGTTTGAAACCATTATCTACCGCAATGGACTGTCCAAGGAGCTGGCTGCTTTGGCGGCCAAGCTCAGCATCCGTAAAATGGGATTTGAGAGTGTGAGGGTCTCAGTCCAGCAGCATCGGAATTTCTTAAAAGAGCTCGATGCTAATTCCCAAAAGGTGGAACTTATCCCTTTTGAAGAATTTGTCGAATCTTTGCGAGTTATCAAGTCTGAAGATGAGATCCAAAAAACGGCCAAGGCACTGCATATCGCCGAAGAGGTCTACCGTCATGTGGTTAAGACCCTCAAACCCGGTATGAGCGAAAAACAGATCGCCTGGGCCATGGAGATGGGAATGCGCCAGGCCGGCGCTGATGCGCTCTCTTTCCCGGTGATTGTAGCCGCCGGACCCAACAGCGCCCTGCCCCATGCCATTCCCAGTGACAGAGAAATTCAAGCCGGGGAGCCTATTCTTTTTGACTGGGGCGCCAAATTGAATGGATACTGCTCCGACACCTCGCGAACCGTTGTGATCGGCTCACCGGATGACACTTTCAAACAAGTCTATCGCACTACTCTTGATGCCCAGCAAAAAGCCATTGCAGCGATTAAATCGGGAATCAGCAGCAAAGATGTGGATGCAAAAGCCCGTGATCATATCCATCAAAACGGGTATGAAGGCAAATTCGGCCATGGGTTGGGGCATGGGACCGGCCTGGCTGTGCATGAAGCGCCACGATTGAGTCCTCTTAGGGAAACCGTTCTTCAGGAGGGTATGCTGGTGACGGTGGAACCCGGCATCTATCTACCGGGTTGGGGAGGAGTGCGCATTGAAAACCAGGTTGTGGTTGAGGCCGATGGCCCCCGAGTGCTGAATCACTTAAGCACCAGCTGCTTCATTGACCAGATATAGTTCCTGGACGATGCGATGTCGAAAAATAGCGAAACCCTTCATCAGTGGGTCGATGAATACCTAAATTATATCCTGGTGGAAAAAGGGCTGGCGGCCAAGAGCGTGGAGGCTTACGCCGGTGATTTGAATGCTTTTCTTCTTTTTCTTTCGGAGCAGAATATCACCCTCGTTGATGAAGTCGACACGGCTGCTCTGTTAAAATATGTGATCGATCTGCGCAATACTGGCCATGGTCCAAAGACCAGGGCACGGCACCTGGTGGCCATTCGCGGTTTCTTCCAATTTTTAATGCAGTCAGGAAAAATTTCGAGCAATGTGGCCAAGCTGATTGATCTCCCCAAAAGCGGCCTCAAACTCCCGGAAGTTTTTAATGTAGAAGAAGTAGAACGATTGCTGAGCGTTCCCAACCGGCAAGCGCCCAAGGGACTGCGCGATGCCGCCATGCTGGAGCTGCTCTATGCGGCCGGACTGCGGGTTTCGGAATTGGTCGGAGTGAATTTGGCCGCCGTGAACCTGGAAGCAGGATTTGTGCGGGTCCTGGGGAAAGGAAGCAAGGAGCGGATCGTTCCCATCGGCAGTAAAGCTATTTCGTGTTTGCGGCAATATCTCACTGAAGGACGGCCGCTGCTATTGAAAAATCAGGTTAGCCCTATTCTTTTCCCTGCCTGGGGCGGCAAACCCATGACCCGCCAGGGATTTTGGAAAATGCTGCGCCAATATGCTCTTAAGGCCGGCATCCGGAAAAGAATTACTCCTCATAGCCTGCGGCATTCATTTGCCAGCCATCTCCTCGAGGGCGGCGCCGACTTAAGGGCCGTTCAAGTGATGTTGGGGCATGTGGATATCGCAACCACCCAGATCTATACCCACGTCGCCCAAAAGCGTCTTATTGAGATCCATCATCAATTTCATCCGCGGGGATGAAATGATTGACACGTTATACTTTAATGTTAATATGCCCCGGCCTAATCTCGATCATGAGAATTATTAATACGGTCCCCCCCCCTAAATCTCGAAACTTTCTTAAGCAGGCGGTGTCTGAAATGGGTGGCAAGGCGATGATAAAAAAGTGGCAGGGTGATCCCAATGCATTGAATTATGGTGTCGATGCCTTCAAAACAGCAATGGCCAATGTGGGGCGGCCGGTTTATGTCGTTGCCACGCCTAAGGGCATGGCGGTGACCCACACCGGCACCTGTGTGTGGGGCGAAGCACTCGACGGGCTGAAAGACGACAACAAACTTCTAGGATTCGCTCCTGAGCTGCTGCCAACGGATCTGGGTGATCCGGGGTTTAAAAAAGATTTGGGCATCAAATACGCTTATGTCGCCGGATCCATGGCCAATGGCATCACCTCGGTGGAAATGGTGCAGGCCGCCGGCCGCAATGGCTTTATCGGCTTCTTTGGCGCGGGTGGTTTATCCCTGCAACAAGTGGCTTCTGCCATTGATCGCTTGAAATCCGAGAACAACACCATGCCTTTCGGTTTCAACCTGATTCATACCCCCCATGACCTAAAGCTGGAACAAGCGGTGGTGGATCTCTACCTCTCCCGGGGTGTGCGGCTGATCGAAGCATCTGCTTTCCTTGGGCTCACCCAGGCCTTGGTATACTTCCGGGTCAAAGGAATCCACCAAGCCCCTGATGGACGAATCGTGGTTCCTAATCGCGTGGTGGCCAAAGTTTCCCGCGTGGAAGTCGCCCGGCGTTTCTTTGAACCACCACCGGAAAAGATTCTTCGTGACTTGGTGCAACAAGGCAAAATCACCGAACAGGAAGCCCAATTGGCCAAGCATATTCCCATAGCTCAGGATATGACCGCCGAAGCGGATTCGGGAGGCCATACCGACAACCGACCGGCGATTTTGCTTTTACCGACCTTCACGACTTTACGCGACGAAGCGATGCGCCAATATAAGTTTGCGATGCCCCTTCGGGTGGGATTGGCCGGCGGAATCGCGACGCCCGAATCCTCGGCCGCGGCTTTTGCCATGGGCGCGGCCTACGTCCTGACCGGCTCCGTCAATCAAAGCTGCGTGGAGGCTGACACCTCCGACGCCGTACGCGATCTTCTAATTCACGCCGAACAGGCTGACGTGATCATGGCTCCTTCAGCCGACATGTTTGAGATGGGAGTTAAGGTCCAAGTGCTCAAGCGCGGCACCATGTTTGCCATGCGGGCAGCCAAACTCTACGATATTTACCGGACCTATGATCGTTATGATCAGATTCCGGCCCAGGCCCGGGCCATGGTTGAAAGGGATTTCTTGCAATGCACCTTTGACCAAAACTGGGAACAAACCAAACGTTTTTTTGAACAGCGTGACCCTTCCCAAATCGCAGTGGCCGAACGCGATCCCAAACATAAAATGGCGCTGGTCTTCAGATCCTATTTGGGCCAAGCCTCCCTATGGGCCAAGCGGGGCGAGCCCAGCCGCCGCATGGACTACCAGATCTGGTGTGGTCCGGCTATGGGCGCATTCAATGCCTGGTGTAAAGGCTCCTTTATGGAAAAAGCAGCCAATCGCCGGACAGCCGAAGTCAGTCTGAATCTCCTTTATGGTGCGACGTATGTGTTGCGATGCAGCTGGCTGCGCACTCAAGGTGTGGAGGTGCCGATGGAAGTATCAATGATCAGGCCGATGCCGGCTCAAGAAATCGAGCAGAGATTACAGGCGTAAGAGCAGCGTCACTGCATAATCTGCTTACAGAATCTATTGTACAAAACGGATAGAACCACCACCTCCGCGCTGGTGCAAATCCCTGCCGACAGGGGATCAGTATTTGCATTGATAAGGGCTACTGAATAAAGCTCAGTTTGTTGCTCTTCGATTTGCCCTCCCTTGTCCAGCCGAATAATTGTTCGAATTGCATACGCGAATTGAAGGTTCCCCAGGGTGCAAATGTAAAGATGGTGAATCGGTCTCGCACTCTGATCCGATTGTCGGAGCTTCGTATCGAGGCTGAAGAATCCATTTGCTCTCAGCCATGGAGTAAGATCGGAAATGATCGTCAATGCTTCTGGAATGGTAAACTTCAATGTGTTGACCAGATAGCCTCCAAAATAGACCTTAAACGCATCTCGCAAGCTATACTGGCGAGTAACCCCAGATTGCAGCCCTCCTAAAGGGTCCGGGTCAAGAAATTCTCGTGACCAGCGTTTCCACTTTGCCAGGTTGATCCCCAGTTTTTCGGATAAATATCTACTATTATAATAAATCATTTCTTATCAGCTTTGTTCAGTAGTTATATCTATTTAACAACTAATAAGTTTTTCTTCAAGTATTGAAAATTAATAACCGATGGATTATGTATTTCCAATCGCAGCAACAATTTCCCCTTGGACCAGCTCGTAAGTTAGCTGCCGGAAAATATGCGCAATAGGATCATTTTCAGACCAAAGAGTTTTTCCTTATTTTCCCTCATAAGATTGATTTAAGACATGAAACCTTCACAACCCCATCATTTACCTATTGCTATCATCGGTATCGGGTGCATGTTCGCTCAATCCAGGGATGCCAAAGCTTTTTTGCGGCTGCTGATGCACGGCATTGATGCCATCAGTGATCCACCCGAAACCCATCAACACTTATGTGAATATTTTGATCCAGACCCCAAAAAACCGGATCATATTTATTGCAATCGGGGAGGATATTTACCACGCATCGATTTTGATCCCACTGAATTCGGCATTCCCCCTTCGGCCCTGGAAGCCACGGACACTTCCCAGTTGCTTGGCTTGGTAGTGGCCAAACAGGCCCTTGAAGATGCTGGGTACGGCAACGATAAAGGACGTTCTTTTGACCGCAGCAGAACTAGCGTCATCTTGGGCGTGACCGGCACCCAGGAGTTGGTGATTCCCCTGGGCGCCCGGCTGGGTCATCCTACCTGGCGGCGGGCTTTGATGGAATCGGGTATTGATAAACACAAAGCTGAAGAGGTTATTGAACGCATCTCCCAGGGGTTTGTCTCCTGGCAGGAAAACTCATTCCCAGGCTTGCTGGGCAATGTGGTGGCCGGCCGGATCGCCAATCGTTTGGATCTGGGCGGCACCAATTGTGTGGTCGACGCTGCTTGCGCCAGCTCCATGAGCGCCATTCACATGGCGATCATGGAGTTAAGCGCCCATCGCTCGGACATGGTTTTGACCGGTGGTGTGGACACTATCAATGATGCGTTCATGCATATGTGTTTTTCCAAGACCCATATACTTTCAGCCACTGGAGATATCAGACCTTTTTCCCAGAATGCGGATGGCACGGCCCTGGGTGAAGGCATTGGCATGGTGGTGCTCAAACGCTTGGACGATGCCCAGCGTGACGGTGATCGTATTTATGCGGTCATCAAGGGGCTCGGCTCAGCCAGTGACGGCAAGTCCCAGAGCATTTACGCTCCGCGCGAGAGCGGGCAAGCCTTGGCGTTGCGCCGGGCGTATGATCTGGCGGATGTTGCACCGGAGAGCATCGAGCTGGTGGAAGCCCACGGAACAGGTACCCGCGTGGGTGACCAGGTAGAATTTAAAGCCCTGTGTGAGGTGTTCGGAGCGAAATCGTCCAATGGCAATCGTTGTGCCCTGGGATCGGTCAAATCGAATATCGGCCATACCAAGGCGGCCGCCGGAACAGCGGGTTTAATAAAAACAGCTCTGTCGCTCTACCATAAAATTATTCCACCGACGCTTAAGGCCCAACCGGTGGATGCCAAACTGGGGGTTGAGCAGAGCCCCTTTTATATCAATCACAACCTTCGGCCTTGGCCTGCCATTGACGGTCAGATCCGGCGCGCTGGAGTCAGTGCTTTTGGTTTTGGCGGCAGCAACTTTCACGCGGTTCTGGAAGAGTACGACCAGCGCAAAGGCGAACCCTCCTGGAATGGCGATGTCGAAATTGTGGCCTTCTCAGCCGCAACCAAACCAGTGCTCGCTGATCAGCTGCGACAATTTGAAGAAGAATTTTCCTCAAATCACACAACTGCCGATCTTAACCTGATCGCCAGACTGGCCGCCCAAAGTCGACAAACTTTCGATATTAACTCCGCTCACCGCCTCCTGATGCTTGTCTTTTCCACGGACAAGATAGATATACTCCACAAACGCTGCGAAGAAGCCCGACAAAAGCTTCAACAAGAACCAAAACCGGCCACACCCTCTGATGCGATCTTCTTGGGAAGTGAAGCACATCGAGGGGCCATTGCCTTTATGTTCCCCGGACAAGGCAGCCAGTACATCGGCATGGGGCGTGATTTGGTCAACTGCTTTCCCGCCAGCCTGGAAGCATTTCAGGAAGCCCAACAGAATCTGGCGGCGGATTATCCCTTGAACGAGTATGTCTTTCCTCGAATGGCCGGCGAAGAGAAGTCATATGAAGAACGTTTGCGCCACACGGCCATCGCGCAACCCGCGATTGGGGCCATCAGTGTGGCCATGCTTGAGGCCCTCGCTCATTTCGGAATCACACCTGCCGCCACCTGTGGCCACAGTTATGGTGAATTGGTAGCTTTGTACGCCGCAGGATGGATTGACCGCCAAACCCTCTGGAAACTTTCGACGGCTCGGGGCCGGCTCATGGCCCAGGCCGGTGAGACAACTGAAGATGCGGGCAAAATGCTGGCGGTCAGCGCCCCGCTCGACCAACTGGCCCAGATGGTTAAGGCCGCCAAGTTGCCGGTGGTTCTGGCCAATCGCAACAGCCCGAGCCAGGGTGTGCTTTCAGGAGCGAGCGCCGCAATTGATGCCATTGAGGCCCAGTGCCAACAAAAGGGATGGAAATGTGTGGGACTTCCAGTGGCCGCAGCATTCCACAGCCATCTGGTGGCCGATGCCCAAATCCCCTTTGCGGAAGTGGTGGACAAAATTGCGATTACGCCTGGCGCCATCCCTGTCATGAGCAACTCCCGCGGGCATGCTTACCCAGCGGATGCGAACCAAGCCAAGACAATTCTGGGCGCTCAACTGGCCCGGCCAGTGGATTTTGTCGCCGATGTTGAACAACTGTATGCCCAAGGCATTCGCACCTTTATTGAGGTTGGACCCAAATCAATTCTCACCCGCCTGGTGCAGACTACTTTGCAGGGGCGGGAATTCAATGCCTTAGCTTTGGATCGCTCCAACGGACGGCAAAAAGGGCTGGTAGATCTCGCATCACTAATCGCTCAACTGGCGGCTTGGGGATATCCGGTACGCCTGGACCAGTGGGAAAAACCGTTAATCGATACCCGAACCCCGCGCATGCGGGTACCATTGTCCGGCGCCAATTACCGCAATCCAGTTGCGCCCATGCGTGCAAAGCCCGTTCAAGCCGGTTCCCATCAAAAGGATATCGATAACAGCGCTTTCAAAATGGAGCCGGTCAGAATCAAAGTCCCGGTACCTAATAATGAGGCCCCGGCACATGGTGTTCCGCCTGCCATCCGGCCTCAAAATCAAAATACCAAAAGGCCGCAAGGCCCAATCTTTCAGCGTGAAGTCATGGACAACTCCAATAAAAATTACTTGACTCAGGCCTTGGGCGCCGTCCAACAAAGCCTGGCGGCCATGCAGGCCTTGCAAGCCCAAACGACGCAAGCCCACCAAAAATACTTGGAAACCCAGACCGAAGCTCAGCGGACACTGCAGCAAATGGTTCACTCCACCCAGCAGCTGACCGCGGCCTTCATGGGCGGCAAAGGCCTTGAATTCAGCGTTCCTGCTCCATTGCCCAGGATCAATTCTACGGTGACCAAAGAATTAAAGCCGCTGGGGACGGTGAATATCTCCGCGCCCTCCTCCACTCCAAATCCGGCTCCCCAGATAGCATCTCATCCAAAGAGCGCAACGCCTATTCCGGCAAACAACCCACCATCGGCGGTCGACACAGCAAGCTCTACCGCCTTTGGCGCAGCTCCATCAGCCGCCATTGCCGACTCTTTGATCTCCATCGTAAGCCAACTGACCGGCTATCCAACTGAAATGCTGGGATTGGATATGGACATTGAATCCGACCTGGGAATAGACTCAATCAAACGGGTGGAAATTCTTTCGGCCTTGGAAGAAAAAATGCCCCACCTTCCCAAAGTGACCCCCGATTTGGTGGGCACTCTGAAAACTCTGGGACAGATTTGTGATTATCTCAACGCTGGAGCGAGTAAAAGTACTTCCGCTACTGTACTTCCCGAAAATAGATTGGTCGCCGCCAACCCAGCCATTGGCTCGACTTCGTCTGGCACGCTCGAAATCCAAGGCGCCCTGATTACTATTGTCAGTCAATTGACCGGGTACCCAACTGAAATGTTGGGTTTAGAAATGGATATCGAATCCGACCTGGGCATTGATTCCATCAAGAGAGTAGAAATTCTTTCGGCCTTGGAAGAGAAGATGCCACATCTGCCCAAGGTCACGCCAGACCTTGTGGGAAGCCTGAAAACCTTGGGGCAGATTTGCGGTTACTTGTCTAACAATCAGCCCCCGACCAGTGCCACTGTCCCAGTACTTACTCCAAATACTACTAAAGCTACCCCCTTACAGTCTGATGAGCCCACCCAAGCAACATTGCCACGATATGAAATCAAGATAATCGACCGACCTTTAGTTCATGGCAGTACTTTTTGCGCCGCGCCGGAGCAAATGGTAGCCATTGTCTCCGAAGATGAATCATCGGCGTATACCTTAACGACCGCTTTGAGTGAATCGGGGTGCCCCGCTCGGCATTTTAGCGTACAAGAGGATTTGGCCGATGCAACCCAGCTGGCGGGTTTGGTGCTCATGGCTCCCATTGCGGCACAAGAAGCATTTCGCTGGGCTCAACGATGTGCGCCCCATTTACAAAAAGCTTCTCAATGCGGACCAGCCATTTTCCACACCGTGACCCAACTGGACGGTGCTTTTGGTTTCTCCGGACGCCCCTTGAATTCTCCTGAGCAAGGAGCGCTGGCCGGATTGGTCAAAACCGCCGCTCTGGAATGGCCGGCCGTAAGGTGCCGAGCGTATGATATCGCTTGCCATTGGACGAATCCCGAACAGGCATACAAGTCGCTGGCCCAGGAGATCATTCGCGGCTTCGATGAACCTTCCATGGAGATCGGTTTAAGTCCCGACACACGCATCGGATTGGATATGGTGTCGACGACAGTGCCATCATTTGAAGGAATCGATCTCAAGCCCGACGATGTGGTAGTGGTCAGCGGCGGCGGACGAGGCGTCACCGCGGCTGCAACCTTGGCGCTGGCGGCACAGTCCCCATGCGGTATCGCGCTCTTGGGACGTTCCCCCCATCCCCACAGCGAGCCTGAATGGTTGATGGATCTCTTGGAAGAAGGCCAGATCAAACAGGCGATTTTGCGGCATGAGTTCAAAGATCGGCCAGCCTCGCCAAAAGTCTTGGAACAGCGCTACCGCCAACTGATGGCCAACCGTGAAATCCTGACAACACTGAATCAATTGAGCCAACTGGGAGTCAAGGTCAACTACTACTCCCAAGACGTAGCCCAAACCGCGGCGCTGCAAGATACCATGGCGCTTATTCGAAAAAATATGGGCCCGATCAAGGCGCTGATCCATGGAGCTGGCGTCCTAGAAGACCGGTTGATCGTCGATAAAACCATGGAACAATTTCAATCTGTTTATCAGACAAAAGTTGGAGGGCTGCTTTCACTTTTAAAGGCCACAAAAGACGACCATCTCCGTTATTTGGTCCTCTTCTCTTCGGTCAGTGCTCGCATGGGTAATGTCGGTCAGGTAGACTATTCCATGGCCAACGAGGCTATCAACAAACTGGCCCTCCAAGAATCTCATGTCAGAACTAACTGCAAAGTGATTGCCATCAATTGGGGCCCCTGGGATGGCGGCATGGTGACCCCTTCACTGAGACGAAATTTTGAAAGCCATGGTATCCCTTTGATCCCACTCAGGGCGGGCGCAAAGGCCCTCGTGGCCGAGATGGGCGCGGCCTCCAATGGGTCGGTGGAAGTAGTAATTGGCGGCGCGTTGCGCCCGGAATCATCGATGACCATCACACCGCCCAAAACAGTTGCCACGACCGACTGCCATGAAGATACGCTTTCACAAACAGCCAAGCGCGAAATTGACTTGGACCGCTGTCCGGTACTGCAATCCCACATGCTCGACGGCCGGCCGGTCGTACCCCTGGCGCTGATCACCGAGTGGCTGGCCCACGGCGCCCTGCACGCCAATCCTGGCCTGGTGTTGCACGGTATGGATCATCTGCGTTTGCTCAAAGGAATAACCCTGGATGAACCTGCCAAGACGATTCGACTGATGGCGGGAAGCCCCAAACGCAAGGAAAAGCATTACGAAGTAGATGTCCAAATCCGAGGCGGTGGTCAAAATGGCCACGCTCAAGTTCACTCCAGCGCCAAGGCGATTTTGACCGACCGATTGCCTTCCGCGCCAGCCTTTGAGGAGAACGGTCACTTCAAACGGTCCAGCAAAGTGCCCTCCCTCGAACAGATCTACGACCAAGTATTGTTCCACGGAGATCACTTCCGGGGTATTCAACAAATCATTCGGCTTTCAAAACACGGCATGACCGCCAAAGTATTATGTGCGCCGCCTCCGGAAAAATGGCTCAACGAACCTTTGCGCAGCCGCTGGATCGCCGACCCACTCGTACTGGATTGCGCCTTCCAAATGGCCATTGTCTGGTGCCATCAGCAAAAAGGCGTCGTATCGCTGCCCAGCTATGCGGCGGCCTATCGTCAGTACCGCGATCGGTTCCCAACCGAGGGGGTTTCGGCGGTCATGGAGGTCATCCAGGCCACGGATCGCAAATTGATTGCGGACTTTACCTTCCTGGATCAGGAGAAGCAGATCATCGCCCGCATGTCCGGCTATGAAGCAATTATGGATAAAGGGCTGTTCAGGGCGTTCGGGATAAAAGTGACCGAGCAGGAGCAAAGACAGGCAAGCCTGCCCGTTGTTTAATACGCATCAATCCAGGGCTGGTATTGATATACATTAAGGGAGAGCGAATATTGCGCTCCAAAAAATAGATCTCCAGGCGATCAAATAGTACCGGTTGATCGGGCCATCGAAATGATTTGGCACGATTGTTCAAAACGGTCCACTGACTTTGAAGTTTGCTATTACCGCTAAGAATTTTCTGCTGAACCTCATCACATAGAAAAGTCGCGCATCCCAGGGGACGAATCTGCCAACAGCAGCCCATGGGCCCCAGATAAGTGCATTTATAGGAATAAGTTGGCTGGGTCAGAGCCTTTTCCAAGTCAACTACATGATCTTTATTGGAGCAGAGCACGTTGATCACCACGTCGGCCCAGAAGGTGATGATGCCGTCCTTGCTGCAACAAGCGCTGCGGCGGTTTTCATAGCAGCTTTGAGTGCAGTGGGCGCTGAAATGTTCCGACAAAAAATGATCCAGCGACGTCCGCCAATCCAAATACTCACGAAGTTCCGCCAATAGAGCATCTTTTTCGCAGACTTCGAGAACAGCTATTCCTTCGCGGGCCTGCTGCAAAGCGTCCCATTGCTGCTGCTGATAATCGTTCATCCAATTGCTACCGGGATTTTTCCACGGGTCGCATCACTTCCACCACATTGACGCGATTGCGGCCTTCGTTCTTGGAGCGATACAATTGCTCATCGGCATGATTGATGAGCTCTTCCATGGAAATGCCTTGGTTGCCTTTTTGACCGAAATAGAGGCAGGCGCCGCCGAAGCTGGCGGTCACGGAAATCTCTTTGCCATCATGGGAAACTTTAAGATTGGACACGGCGCGGCGAAGTCTTTCAGACACGCTGGTCACTCCGGCGCTGGCGGTTTCAGGCAGAATAATCAGAAACTCTTCTCCGCCATAGCGCACCACCCAGTCCACGCTCTCCCGAATTGAACCCATGAGGCACTTGGCAAAGCTCTTCAATACCAAATCACCGGCGTGATGGCCGTGGGCATCGTTAATCTTTTTAAAATAGTCGATATCGGCGATGACCACTGAAAGAGAGTGGCTATAGCGCTGGGCTCGGTTTATTTCCTGGGGGAATCGTTCGCCCAGATAGGTTCGGTTAAAGCACCCGGTCAAAGGGTCGGTGATGGAAAGCAGACGGATCTCTTCATTGGCGTTTTTCAGCGATTGTTCCAATTTCAGAATCCGGATGCCGGTGTTGATACGCGCCACCAGCTCGGCGGGATGGATGGGCTTGGTCAGATAATCATCGGCTCCCGATTCCAACCCAGACACGATGTCGGTTTTAGAATCCCTGGCCGTGATCAATATAATAAAAACATACCGGTCGGTCTTCTTTTCCCGGATCAAGCGGCACAACTCTGGCCCGCTGATTTCAGGCATCATCCAGTCGGTCAAAACAATGGGGCAAAACTGCTCATCCATGCGAGCCAGGGCCTCTTTGCCGTTGGGCGCGCTAATTACCTCAAAGCCGGCTTTGTGGAGGTACTTTTCCATCACCGTGCGTGATACCACATCGTCGTCGACAACAAGAATCGGGAAGTTGACTTCCATTGCACAGCCTTTCACTTTTTGACCGAGAGTACTGCTGAAAGCTCTTTCGGCTCACCACGATGAATTCTTTAGAAATAACTTAGTAACAAAATAACATGGCTGATGCAATGCAACAGCTTGATTTGGACCGAAAATGATCCTTGCTTGACCCTGACTTTGTCCGTTGATATGGTAAATCCAATGGTAATGGTGACTTACCAGCGGGTTGGGGAGACAATCGTCATCAAGTCGCGCCGTTTTAAAATAGATCCTGGCCTACCATCAGCTATTTTAACCCCCTGTGCCTCGATGAGGAAGCAAAGGAGCAACGGCCATGTCAGAAAAAAAAGAAAAACTCCGCATCCATGTTAATGTAGAAATTACCGCCGCCGCGCTCCAGGCCATTGTCGCCCATGCAAAACAAGCAGCTAAGAAAGACGGCCAGGGGTCCTATCGCATAGACACCGCAGACCAGGTCAGTGAAGTCATCTCTCGATTCCTGGAAGAAAAGGATTTTGATGCCTACACCGGGAGGTTACAGAGATAACGCCTCCCGCTATGCTTGCCCTATTCTAATCCGGTTTTTGGGACGCTGTTGAGAACGATGGTATAATCTACGGCATTATCATCACACCCTGTTCAGGGCTGTATAAGCTTTTCAATGCGTGGAATATCTTCAGGAAGATCCACTTCCGGTGAATCATGGGGGGATAGAATCACTTTGATGCGATGACCGTACTCCAGCGCCCTGAGCTGCTCCAGCTTTTCGAGCTCTTCCAGGAGGCCTGTGGGCAGCTGTCGGAATATATCCAGAAAGCGCCTCGTGTAGGCATAGACGCCTAAATGTTTATAGACGGGAAAATGGTCGCCCCCATCCCGGGCAAATGGTATGGCGGCCCGTGAAAAGTAAAGCGCATAGCCTTGCTGATCCATTACCAGCTTGCAATCCTTGGGGTTGTAATATTCACGACGGTCCGTGATTTCATACCCCAAGGTGCTCATGCCCAATGTCGGGTCCTTAAGCAACGGTTCAACCACGGCATCGAAGCAATCGGGATGCACCAAAGGCTGGTCGCCTTGCACGTTGATGGCGATTTCGTCAGGCCCCAACCCCAACAATTCAGCGGCTTCGGCCACACGATCGGTGCCCGAGCGGTGGCTGACCGAGGTCATCAGCACTTTTCCGCCGAAAGCTTGAACCGCATTATAGATCCGCTGGTCGTCGGTGGCCACTGCCACTTCGGAGATATACCGGGCTTGCTTGGCGCTGTCATAAACCCTGTGAATCATTGATTTACCCGCAATCAGGGCCAAGGGCTTTCCTTCAAAACGGGTTGATCCAAAGCGGGAGGGAATGACGGCGACAATTCGCATGGCGGTTATCCTTTTTCTCTGATATAGGGCCCGAATGGAGAGCGCTTTATGAATCACCACATGCTATCAAAAATTTTGGAATCCGTGGCCCAAGGCCGGCTCAGCGTCCAAGAGGCCCAGGGCAGACTGTCCGAGTTGGCCATGGAAGACTTGGATTACGCCCATATAGATCATCACCGGAGCCTGCGCAAGGGCTTTCCCGAAGTGATCTTCGGGGAAGGCAAGACCCCGGAGCACATCGCGGGTATTATGGGACGCATGAAGGTACAGGAACAAGTTATTCTGGCCACACGGGTGTCGGCAGAAAAAGCGGCCATCGTTTTGAAGCAAATCCCTGATGCGCTCTACGATCCGGATGCGCGCATGATGGTCTGGCAAAAAGTCGCTCTGCCCAAAACCGGACTGGGCAAGATCCTGGTGGTGTCGGCCGGCACTTCAGATATTCCCGTGGCGCGCGAAGCCTATTTAACAGCCGACGCCATGGGCAATGAAGTCGAGACGGTGTTCGATGTGGGAGTGGCAGGAATTCACCGGTTGCTGGCGCATAAAGAGCTGCTGGAAGCGGCGCGGGTCTTGATTGTGGTGGCCGGTATGGAGGGGGCCCTGCCCAGTGTAGTGGCCGGCATGGTACGCCGACCGGTGATCGCGGTGCCCACCAGCGTGGGTTATGGCGTAAACCTGGGCGGCCTTACGGCCCTCTTTGGTATGCTGAGCAGTTGCAGCTCCAACGTTGCGGTGGTCAATATCGACAATGGCTTCGGCGCCGGCTACATGGCATCGTGCATCAATCAGCCATAAATAGTGCCTGAAGGGAAAGCCCCTATTTTCCCAATTTCCGCGTTGGGGCAAAATTTTAATCCTCGAAATACTATGCGTATGTCTGCGGTTAAAATTTTGCCTCCGCCTTGAACTTGGAAAAATAGGGGCTTTTCCTTCAGGCACTAGATATCATTTAAAAACCAGAATACTGATCCGGCGGTTCTTGGGGTCCATCGGGTTGTTGGCGATCAACGGTTGAGTTGAGGCAAAACCCGCTACACGAACCAAGCGGTTGGATGGCAGACCGGCTTTTTCCAACTCGATGCGGGCCACTGACGCCCGCGCCGTGGAAAGCTCCCAGTTGCTGTAGCGCATTGAAGGAAAGGCGCGGGCATCGGTATGGCCTTCAATGGCAATGGGATGGTTGTCCTTCTCAAGGGTTTGCGCAACCACCTTCAAAATCTTCTTCCCATCCTCTGACATTTCGGTACTGCTCAATGGGAACATGGGCGAACCTTCTTTATCCATGATTTCCACCCGCACCCCATTGTCAAAACTTTGCACCAGAATCTGGTCCTTCAAATCCGATAGTTTGGATTCGATCTCCTTGCGCAGACTTTCCATAAAGCGAGCCTGAAAACCTTCGCCTTCCTTGTCTTCATTGAACTCCTTGGCTGGTCCGGTGCTTGATAGACCTTCAGGGTTGGCGATCTGCACGTTGGCCGGGTCGCCTAAATCCATGATGGAAGACCCGCTTTTTTCAAAAAGACTATACTCCTTGAAGTACTGTGAGACGCGTGCCTTTTTATCGGGAGACACCATCGAAACCAGCCACAGCAACAAAAAGAATGCCATCATGGCGGTCACGAAATCAGCGTAAGCCACTTTCCAGCTGCCGCCATGGCTGCCACCGTGATCCGCCTTCTTTACCTTTTTAATAATTACTGCTGCTCTTTGGTCCCCCATTTTTTAATCGCCTCATCCAATTCTTGTATAGAAGGCCGGGACGAACCTGGGATTGCCCGGCGTCCATATTCCAACGCAGCCATGGGAGCGGAGCCGCTCACAGTTGCCGCGATGGCTGTTTTAATCACATTGAAAAGGGCCGCGCCTTCCTTGGCCCGCATTTCAAGGTTTGTTCCCAAAGGGCCCACAAAGCCATAACAGGCCAAAACGCCAAGAAAGGTGCCCACCAAAGCGGCCCCAATGCTGTGACCCAGCACTTCGGGGGGTTCACTGATTTTCCCCATGGTGATTACAACGCCCAGCACGGCTGCCACGATACCTAAGCCGGGCAGAGCATCACCCACGGTCTTAATCATGGCGCTGGGGATGGCTTCATCCATATGGCGGGCTTCGATGTCCACATCCATCATGTTCTCCAACTCATGGGGCGCAGACCCGGCTGAGATCGCCACTTTGAAGTTGTCGCAGATGAATTCCACCAGCTCATGCTTGGATATTACTTGTTTGAATTCAGTGAAACACGGGCTGGAGTGGGGTTCATTAATGTCTTGTTCCAGGGCCAGCATGCCTTCCTGACGGGCTTTGCGGAATAGTTTGTTCAGGGTCATCAAAAGCTCAATGCAGAGCTCCTTGGTGACTGGGCTGGGTTTTATCACCTCGGGCAAGTGCTTCATGACCAATTTGACCGCCTTTGGCGGCGACATGATAAGGAAAGAGCCAAAGGCCGCTCCGCCGATAATGACCACTTCGGCTGGCTGGAAAAGCACACTCAAATTGCCATGTTCCATTAAATAGCCGCCGATAACGCCAAATATGACAGCTCCGGCACCGATAATGACAAACATAGATCCTAATTCCTTAAATGGTGTTTGATACCCGCAAGGCCGAGTTTCCCGAAGCACTTGTCCGGATTAACCAAGGACTTTGCATTGGATGTGCCAAGCTGGTTATTTTTGGATATCCCCCATAAGATCGAAATAGAGTTCCAACTCCGCTGTTCTCACATCTTTATTGACGCGACAGACAACCAGCAAGGTGTTTGAATACTGGATTATCCGATGCGGGAGATGAAGTGGCGCATTTTTTATCTGGATATAAACATCCTGTTGTTCTCGGGCGCGGGTTCCCAGGAAGGGATTTTGCCCCTTTAGCCGTCAAATAATTGGCTGTACTCAGTCCAGAATAGAGTGTTGAGCGGCGTTGATCTCATCCACAATTGTTGGGAACCACTGATCCACGGTCCGAATTTTTTCGCCCAGCAATGACTTGGCTGCATTGCTGATGGCCCACTGATCGGGCATTTTTCTGTTTTCCAGGTGTATGTTCACCAGGGCATCGGCGGCATTCACTACCAAAGCGAGGACACAGGGGCGAGGCAGAATTTCAGGATGATGGTGCTGGGCCACCGCGGTTGAGAGCTCTTCGGGCAGGTTCCAGCAGCGGGAAAGAAAGGCCCCCATGGCATCATGCCCCATGGGGAAATGTTGCCGTTCGGCTTTCACGAAGCTGATCTCTTGAAGGGTGATCACCTCCCATAAGGTGGAGAACCGCTCCGTGAAGTAGCGCGCCATTACCACCTTGCCGATATCGTGCAGGATACCGGCGGTAAATGCTTTTTCCTGGAGTTGGCCTTCCAGGCCTTGACTGAGATACTTGCTGACAACGGCCACGCTGATGGCGTGACGCCAAAAACCAGCCATATCCAATCCATTGATCCTGTTTTTGGCACCCAAGGCATCGATGACCGCCATGGAGAGAATGGCGTTATAGACTGTATTAAACCCCAGGATCATGATGCTATGGGCAATATTGGAGACTTTGGAGCTGAATCCAAAAAACGATGAATTGACCAGTTTTAACAGCTTGGCGACCATGGCCTGGTCTTTTTCAATCACATCCGAAAGATCCCTGGCCGTGACATCGGCATCTTGCAGCATGCTGTTGACCTTGATCGCCACCGACGAAAGGGTGGGAAGCTCCTGAATGGTTTCGAGGTAGCGCATCATCGCGGCCGGAGTCTCGTATTTCGCGCCATTTGCCTGGCTGTGATTGGCTGCATTCTTATGCATTTGACGCGGCCTCTTTTTCCGGGGGAAGGGACACGGTGACTTCGCCATCGAGCAATCCGCGTTCTACAAGCGTTTGGATGGATTTGATGGAGGCTTCTTTGAAGACCGTGCCTCGGGTCAGCAGCAACCGGCCGTCCTTTAACCGCAAATCGGCCATCAGAGTCATTCCGGGCTGGATGTTATTCAAAGAGACGGCCATTTTGGGCTCAATATTGCTCTTTTTACAGATCTGCATAATAAGCGCGGATACTACTTGGGCGTCATATTTTTTATCTGCGCCATTCCTTAAGAACTGCTGGCCAATTTCGCTGATAATCGTATCCGGATCATCATCTAAGGTAAAACTCTCAAATACCGATGAATCAAAGTGCTGTTTGGTTTTGGCAATCAACTTACGTATATCTTTGGGCCAGGTATCGAAAGTTTGATAATAATCGGAAGCAGCCATTATAATTTTCGAGCCCAATGGAATTTGGCTGCCCGACAATCCATTGGGGAAGCCTTGGCCATCCACCTGTTCATGATGATAGAGAATGATTTCGCCGACGGCCGCGAGCTTTGGCACCCGCTCCAGCAGGATGGACCCCATCACCGGATGATGGCTGAACATCCGGAACTGTTTGTCGTTCATGCGGCTGACATCCATGGTGCGGATCTCTTCGGGCAGGATAAGCAGCCCGATATCGTGGATCATGCCGGCCATTTCGATTTGGTTTAATTCTTCACTGCCGAGGCCGAATGCTTCAGCCGTGCCGCGAGCCAGCGCCGCCACCTGCCGCATGCGATTGCCAAGGGAGGCGTTTAGAATTTCCACCAAAGAACTGAGCAAGTGGATGGAATCCATAAACCCCTGTTCCAACATTCGGTTGGCCTCTTCCAGGGTTTTGCTTTTTTCCACCAGCGCTTGGGTGCGGATTTGAACCTGATGTTCCAGCTCTTTGTTCTGCGAATTGAGTTGACGGTTTTGCTGGATCGTCATTTCCGTCAACCGGCGCACTTCGGATTGCAACTCATGGCGCTCCAAAGCGTTGTGAACGTGGGATGCCAGTTCCTGGTCTTCCCACGGCTTGGTGAAATAGCCATGGATTTCGCCTTGGTTGACCGCCTGGACAATGATTTCTGTATCTGAAAAACCAGTCAACAAGATACGGACGGCATCCGGACAAATTTGCTTGGCATGCTTGAGAAAATCGACCCCGTTCATGGCCGGCATGCGATGATCGGAGATGATTATGGAAACCCCTTGGGTGCATTTGGAGAGCACCTCCAGAGCTTCAGCCCCGTTGGTCGCGGTTAAAACCTCATGTCCCAGCTTGGTGAATAAACGCTGCAACGATCGAATGATCGACTGTTCGTCATCCACGATCAACAGGGTATGTTTTTGCTTCAACGCCATTTATATTGCGGTCTTCTCCACACAGCGCAATGTTCAAGCCGGTAGTATTTCACCTTCCTTGCCTGCATTGATCTTAGGCGGCTTGGGAAGGCACCGGCAGGTGAATGGTGAATGTGGTCCCCTCGCCGATTTTGCTTTCAACATCGATGGAGCCTTTGTGCTTTTCAACGATGTTACGAACGATATATAAGCCTAACCCCGTGCCTTTTCCGGCTTCTTTGGTAGTAAAAAATGGTTCGAAGATTTTGGAGAGATTTTCCGCGGGAATACCACAACCTGTATCCTGGACAATCACTTCCGCCCATCTGTCGCAAAGCCGCGACTTGATTCGAATGCGGCCGTTCTTATCCATGGCCTGGGCGGCATTGACCAGCAGATTCATGAACACCTGATTCAGTTCCTGGGGATAGCCGTTAACCATGGGCAACTCCGAGAGTTCGGTCTCTACCACCGCCCGATACTTGATCTCATGGTTGACCACATTCAAGGTTGTGGTCAGCCCCTCATTGATATCCACCAGCTGCCATGCATCTTCGCCAGGATGGACAAAATGCTTCAAATCGGCGACAATCTTTTTGATCCGGCGCGTGCCTTCAAGGCAGTCGCTGATCAGATCAGTAATATCACCTAGAAGGAAATCGATCTTAAGCTCTTGTTCCAGCTTGGCCACGGCATTGAGTTTTTCCATCAACCCGCTGCTGAAGGTGGATGGGTTGGATTCCGCTTGCAGGAGATCGCCAAGCTGTCGATAGAGGCCGATCAAGGTAGCGATTCCTTGTTGATATTCTTTCAAAGTATTGAGGTTATTGGACACAAAGCCTGTTGGATTGTTGATCTCATGGGCCACGCCGGCGCTCAACTGACCGATGGCCGCCATTTTTTCAGACTGCAGCATCTGATTGCGGGTCAGCGCCAACTGCTGCCGGAGAACTTCAATCTCCCTGTTTTTATCTTCCTGGTTGTTGTCCTTTGTGGAGATTTGATCCCCGCGCACTCCGTGCTCTTCTTCGGGATCATGATCCTGGTGAATCTCCTTGCCCACAAGAATTACTTGAGCCACCTGCGCGGTTTCATCCACCATGGGCAAACTAGTGAATTGATAATAAACCGGCGCCCCTTGTTGGCCCTGGTGTAAATGACGGTGTTCCCCGGATCGACCTGTCTCAAAAGCCTCTTGGGCCATTTGAAGGATTTTCGACTGCAAACTCTGCTTTTGGTTGTCCTCGGAGGGTGCCGCAAGGTGTTCGCCCACAAGTTCGATTGGGCTGACGCCCAAAGCCCGGCAAAACGCCTGGTTGGCCGTAACCACCCGGCGTTCGGAATTGATCACGAGAATTTGTTCCTGCAATGCGTCAATGATGCTCAACAGATCGTTGTGGCTGTCAATCAGACTGCTCTGCATGCGCTTATGGCGCTCTTCCAGATCGATCACCCGCAGGCCGGTCATTATGCGAGCTCTGAGCTCTTCGGGATCAAACGGTTTGGGAATGTAATCGTCCGCACCGGCCTGGAACACTTCCACCAAATCTTTTTTGCGATCCTTGGCGGTCAGGACAATCATGTAGATATAGCCATCAAAGGCGGCTGCACGGATGTTGCGGCACAGCTCTAAACCATCCATTTCCGGCATCATCCAGTCGCTCACCACAAAGCGGATGAGCCGTTTGCGCAGCAGGTCCCACGCCTGGCGGCCATTTTCGACCTCAACGACCTGGTGGCCCATATCGGTGAGCATGCGCTTGAGCAAGTTGCGTGAAATAAAGTCGTCTTCGGCAATAAGAATTTCCATCCGACTCATCCTAGTGAAAGCCACGGCCGCGCCCTGACCCATCACGATCATGTGTACCCGCTTAAAAACCTGATGCCGCTTAGAAACCTGCGACGCCGGCAGCGGGATCAGGGCCGGCCGATTTGCGGATAGACGTACGCCCCCGCTTAAAATCCATATCGCCTGTTCAAGGGCGGACTTTAGCGGTTTTAATGCGTATCAGTCAGGAAAGTTGCTTTGATCGGAATCGGTATCGCTATCGTGGTGACTCGATTCCGATACCGATTCCGATACCGAAAAAAAGGCCGTGCAATGCTTGTGACTCACACTCGTTTTCAATGAAAACCTTGACAGTTACGCCAACTTTTCAGATAGTAAAAACAATACCGATTCAACTTCGTCCCGAAGCGCCGCCAGCCCCGCCTCTTGAACGGGAAATCATCTGCTCAATCACCATGAATCCACCTTGCACCCAAGCGTCCGACTAATTGGGTTACCTTAAAGTGCATGGAGCGTAAGGCCATGGAAAATATCCGAACATCTGGAGATATCAGCGAGCGTTATTCACGGCTTTACGTGACGATGCTCCGGGTCATCGCCCTATCGGTCGGGGTTTTGGCCGGCATATTGTTGATGGCGCCCGTGACCAAGGCCGCGGCGCCCATCCGTGGCGCCGCCGAAATCGGAGGTCCTCCGTCTATCATCGTTGAAGCCAACGGTGATGCCGGTGAATTCGCGGTGGAGTTGCCGCGCGCGGCCCTGAAAGCCATGAAGGGCGACAATGCCGAGGAGTTTCTGCGGCGCGAGGAGCGCGGCATTCAGATTCACACCACCGCCACCTTCGAGCAGGCCCTGCTGGAGTTTTCCCAGGGACGCCATGACGCCGTAGTGGTTCAGCGCCTGCTGGCCCAAATCAACGAAGAATTGAAAGTCGTGGAGCAAAGCGGCGAGTCGCACCGTTTGAAGGAGCGATGGTTGGGGGTTTACCAAGAGCAGCCCCTCACGATGTTTGGCGCCCTGCGTTATTCAGCCATGATCATCGCCCCCCTGCTGCTCATCATTTTGTTTTTTTTCCTCTGGTCCAGATCCTTGCGCCGGCAGGTGGCGGCCAAGACGCAAGCCTTGCGGGAAAGCATGGAGCAATTCAAGTTTATTTTCGAGGCCGCCAACGTAGGCAAATCCATCACCCTGCTAACCGGAGAAGTCAATGCCAACAAGGCATTGACCGATTTTCTAGGCTACACCCAGGAAGAACTGACGGGTAGAACGTGGCGCGACCTCACCCCAACCGAGGATATCGGCGACTCAGAGAAAGTCATTGCCCGGATGATCTCCGGCGAAAGCAAAGGCGAACGTTTTGAAAAGCGTTACATCCACAAGAGCGGAAAAATCCTGTGGGCCGATGTCAGCGTCACACTGCGCCGCGACGACCAGGGCCGGCCGTTGCATTTCGTGACCACAATCGTGGATATCACCGAGCGCAAAAGCGCCGAGCAGGCCCTGCGCGCCGGCCAGGAGCTTCAGCGCGCCATCATTTCCTGCTCGCCCCTGGCGATCTACAGTATTGATCTGAGCGGCCATGTGCTCACCTGGAACAAGGCGGCCGAGAAGATCTTCGGCTGGTCCGAAGCTGAAGTAATCGGCCGCTTTCTGCCGGTGGTCCCCGAGGATCGGCGCAAGGAGTTGGGCGCCTTGCGCCAGCAGCTATTGGAACAAGGACCCTTTTCAGGACGGGAAGTGGTTCTGCAATGCAAGGCCGGCCGCCGGTTTCACGCCAGCCTCTCGGCCGCGCCCATTCACAATAATGATGGCGCCATCGTGGGCATCATGTCCTCGGTGGAGGACATCAGCAACCAAAAACAGGCCCAGAAGGCATTGCGCCGCAGCGAGGCGCTGCTCAACGCGGCCCAGCATATGGGCAAGATCGGCGGATGGGAGTGGGACGTGGCGCGCCGGGAAATGTTCTGGACCGAGGAGACCTACCGCATACACGACTTCGAACCCGGCGATTATCCCAAGAACGGCCAGACCCATATCAACCAAAGCGTGGCCTGCTACGCGGAGCAAGACCAGGTGAACATCCAGGCCGCCTTTGAACGTTGCGTCGCCGACGGCACGCCGTATGAGCTCGAATGCCGCTTCACCACGGTGAAAGGTCGTAACTTGTGGATACGCACCGCTGGCCGGTCGGTGATCGAGCAGGGCAAGGTGGTCAAGGTGTACGGCAGCATTCAGGACATCACCGAACACAAACAGGCCGAACAAGAGCACGAACGGCTTCAGACCCAGTTGCTCCAGGCCCAGAAGATGGAGTCGGTGGGCCGACTGGCCGGCGGCGTGGCCCACGATTACAATAATATCCTCAGTGTCATTCTGGGTTATACGGAACTGGCCCTGGCTAAGTTGGCGCCTTCGGAACCGCTCCATGACCACCTGCGGCAGATCTATATGGCGGCCTGCCGCTCCAGGGACATCACCCGGCAACTGCTGGCCTTTGCCCGCAAAGAGGTCATCGCGCCCGAAGTGCTCGATCTCAACGCCACCGTGGAGAGCATGTTCAAGATCCTGCGGCGCCTCATCGGCGAAGATATCGATCTGGCCTGGCTTCCCAAAACCAATGTGTGGCCGGTGATGATGGACCCCACCCAAATCGACCAGATCCTGGCCAATTTGTGCGTCAATGCCAGGGACGCCATCGCGGGAGTAGGCAAAATCACCATCGAAACCGACATGAAAAACTTTGACTCCGACTACTGTGACATTCATCCGGGGTCAACGCCCGGCGATTTCGTGATGTTGTCCGTCAGCGACACCGGCTGCGGCATGGACCGGCAAACCATGGAGAAGATCTTCGATCCCTTTTTCACCACCAAGGAGGTGGGTATCGGCACAGGCCTGGGCTTGGCCATGGTCTACGGCATCGTCAAGCAGAACAATGGGTATATCAATGTCTACAGTGAACCGGACAAGGGCAGTACCTTCCGGATCTACATGCCCAGATACACGGGGGAGATGCCCGAGGAAAGAGAAGCAAAATCCGAAAAAATTCCCATGGGCCAAGGCGAATTGATTCTAGTAGTAGAGGATGAAACTTTGATATTGGAGATGACCGGAAAGATTCTCACCGCCCTGAACTACCGGGCGCTGAAGGCTCAGACTCCCTCCGAGGCTCTGAAACTGGCCGAGCAACACCGGGATGAAATCCGGCTTTTGATCACCGATGTGGTGATGCCCGAGATGAACGGCCGGGACTTGGCCGAGCAAATGAAAGGCATTTATCCCGGCGTAAAGTGCCTCTTCATGTCCGGCTACACCCCCGATGTGATCGTCCAGCGCGGCGGCCTGGGCAAAAAATTTATCTTTATCCAGAAACCCTTCTCCACGCGGGATCTGGCCGCCAAAATCCGTGAGGCGCTGGAGTCCGACGGTGAATCGAGTTGTGAGTGGCCTTCCGGAACACTTCACGACGAGCCAAACAACGACGAAGGCCAGTCCATCGCGGGGTAGAAAATCCGCACCAGCTTATAGGGCGCGAAGACAAATTTCAGTTGAGGTGCCCATGAATAACGCCGGCAAGCACACACAGGATATCTTTTTAAAAGATTTGATCGGCATCTCTTCGTCTCCTATATCTTCCGGCCAACTCCCGGTCCAGACCACGTCGAGGCCTGCGGTTTCGAGATGCTTCAATGCACCGCCCCACACACAGGTATCCAACAGTACTTTCATTAAGCCGACTCCATTTGTAGCGGTTCAATACGTTCGTGACTGATAATCCGGCGCGCATAGACCAAACAGGCCTGGATGTCTTCCGGCTCAAGCCAGGGGTAGCCCTCCAAGATGGTTTCGACGCTGTCTCCCGCACCTATCATGCCCAATATATGTTCGACGGCCAAACGCCGTCCGCCAGCGATCGGCTTGCCACCGAAAATCTTTGGATTAAAACTGATTCGTTCTGGAAGCTTATTTTCATCCATAGCGCCCTCCTTATCAATTATGCGGCAACCGCCTTCTTAAATTGAAGCCTACATTCAGCGGCATTCGGAAGCGGAATTCAGCCACGGCATTTGCCCTGAGTGCGCCAAAAAATTCTACCCTGAGTTGACATGATCTTCTACTTTCATTTTCTTCGGGTGTGAGTCACGACTGTTGCATGAAGCATGGGGTCTCTCCCTTATCGTACACGTACTCGTACTCGAATGATTTAAAGAGTTTTTCGAGTACGCGTACGAGTACGACATGCGTGAAAGCCCATATCATGCAACACTTCTGAAACCCTTCCCATCCAACACCTTGCGAATGATGACCGCCACCTCCCGCCGCATCAAAGGCTTTAGCAGAAATTCCCGAATACCCATGGCCTTGGCTTTTACTTCGGTCATGGAGTAGCTGTAGCCGGTACATAGAAGTATGGGCAGATCGGGCCGCAGACGAAGCATTTGCGCGGCCAGCTCCGCGCCGGTCATGCCGGGCATGGTCATGTCGGTGAGCACCAGGTCAAAGGCGGCCGGATCACTCTTGAACCGGGTCAGGGCGTCACTCGCGCTGGTGTGCACAACCACGTTGTACCCCAACGTTTCCAACATCTGCTTACCCAGATTGGCCAGGGCCACTTCATCATCGACAAAAAGAATCCGCTCGTAGCCTATGGGCAACGGCGCTTCCATGGTTGCCTGGTCAGCGGTGGAGGCTTGTTCCAGCAAGGGTAAGTAGATGTGAAAAAGAGTACCCTTGCCAAGTTCGCTGTAGATGGTGACCGCTCCCTGATGACTTTTGACGATGCCATGGACCACGGCCAGGCCCAGCCCGGTGCCCTCCCCTTCAGCCTTGGTGGTGAAATAGGGGTCAAAAATCCGGGGAATAAGTTGCGTGGGGATGCCGCA
This sequence comes from Deltaproteobacteria bacterium, assembly GCA_021824175.1. Classification (GTDB taxonomy): domain Bacteria; phylum Desulfobacterota; class Desulfobacteria; order Desulfobacterales; family Desulfosarcinaceae; genus Desulfatitalea. The sequence continues at coordinate 184,009 of JAKALP010000008.1, read as the reverse complement.
ACCCGTGTCGCTGACGGTAAGCCGCACATATCCGCCGGGTGTTAAATCCGGATGGATTTCCCGCGCGGTTTCATCCAGCACTACTTTTTTGGTGCTGATTTCAAGCACTCCGCCCTTGTCCCGCATGGCATGATAAGCATTGGTGCACAGATTCATCAGCACCTGGTGGATTTCGGTGGGATCACCGAAAATGGTTCCGGCCGGCGCCGCGTTGAGGCGGATTTCGATGGTGGAAGGCAGCGTCGAGCGCAGCAAACCGACCACCTCCCGGATCACCAGGTGCGGCGCAATGGGCATGCGCTCGGGCCGGGTCTGGCGGCTGAAAGCCAAGATATGCGCCACCAAATCCTTGGCCCGCCGGCCAGCGGTCTGGACCTCGGCGATATAGGCGCACGCCGTGTTCTCTTTGGGAAGATGGGCCAGGGCTAAGTCCGTATAGCCGATTACCGATGAAAGGATATTGTTGAAGTCGTGGGCAATGCCGCCGGCCAGGGTGGCCAGGGCCTCCATTTTTTGGGATTGCCGCAATTTTTCTTCCAGGCGCGTCTGCTCGGTGACATCTTCGAAGGTGATCACATGATCGCCCGTGGAGAGAAACGTAATCCGGACATCGGCCTTCTTGACGGTTCCATCCTTGCATTGGACGTTGAGGGTACGGCCGGAGAAAATACCGACATCGCCGGTGGCCTTGGCGTGACGCCACAAATCGACCACCTCTTGCCGGTAGCGTGGATCGGGAAAGGCCTGGGTGAGCCACGCCCGGCGCGATTCGATATCTTGCAGCGTGTAGCCGAACATCTCCACGAAGCGGGGGTTGAAGTATCGGAACAACTCCCGCTCATCCAACAATGCGATGGCCAAGGGAGATTGATCCACCAGCACCTGGAACTTGTGCTTCTCTTCGTGCAGGGAATGGATGGCTTCCTTGTAAGGGGTAACATCCACATGGCAGCCGGTCATGCGGTTGGGCCGGCCGTTTTCCGTGGCAGTCTTCTCGCCGCGGGCAATGATCCAGCGATAGGAACCATCCCGGTGCCGGAAGCGGAATTCCACATCATAGGCCGAACTGTTCCCGTTGAGATAGTCGTTGAGCCGAGCAAGAATCTGGGGCTTCTCCTCGGGATGGAGCCGGTTCTCCCACTCCTCGTAGCGGTGGGTTATTTCGTGATCCGCGTAACCGATCTGCCGCTTCCACTCGGGCGAAAACCACGCCTCGTTGGTTTTGATATTCCAATCCCACAACCCGATGCTGGAGGCCTGCAAGGCCAATTGCAAACGCAGGTTGCTGATACGCAGCGACTCTTCGGCCTGTTTGCGCGCCAGCACCTCCCGTTCGGCTTCCAGCATCTTCTGCTCCAACTTGCGCACCAGCCGCTCGCTGTAAAGTTTCAAAATCTCTTGCTCGGGCGCGGGTTGGGCGTGGTCGGCAGGGCCGGGATGCGACGATTGGGCAAGCAAAGCGGTGACGGTCGCCATGAACTGATCCGGCTCGCACGGTTTGCGGATAAAGGCATCGGCGCCCACCTTCAGGGCAAACTCTTCGTCCTGGGGGCCGGTGTAGGTCGCCGTGTAAAAGGCAAAGCGGATATCGCGTAATGCCGCGTCGGCCCGGACCGCGCGGCACAGTTGAAACCCATCCATGACCGGCATGAGAATGTCGCTGACCACCAGGTCGTAAGCGCCTGACTTCAACGCCTTCAAGGCCTCGGCGCCGTCGGCGGCGACCGTCACCGCGTAGCCGTGGCCCTTGAGCAACGCCTCCATGAACAGGCGGCCCTCTTCTTTGTCGTCCACCACCAATATTTTCATGATCTTCTCCGAGCTATTCTATCTAAGGCGCCAAGGAGTTTATTTTTTACAGATACCTTTCGATCTCTTCCACGAACGTCTCCGGGTCGATGGGTTTTTCGATGTACCCGTCACAGCCGGCCGCCAGACCCCGTTCGCGGTCGCCGGTCATGGCATAGGAAGTAATGGCCACGATGGGGATGCGGGCCGTTGAGGAGTCCGCCTTGAGCCGGCGGGCCACCTCGTAACCATCCATGCCCGGCAACTGGATGTCGAGCATGATCAGATCCGGTTGAATCCGGCCGGCCAGTTGGATACCAGCGGCCCCCTCTTCAGCCTGGACGACCTCGTGACCGTGCTTTTCGAGCAAAAAGGTGATCAGGTAACGGTTTTGGGGATTGTCTTCAATGAGCAGCAATCGTTTTTTCATTCCGGTTTCTCCACTGGGGCCGGCGGGCCGGCCAGGGGCAGGGTGAAGCTGAAACAACTGCCCTGGCCAATACCGGCGCTTTGCACCTCAATTTCACCGCCCAGCATCCGTACCAGGCGCTTGCTGATATAAAGGCCGAGGCCCGTACCTTCAAACTTGCGGGTAATGCCGGTGTCGATCTGCCGGAAGGGGTGGAACAGGGTTTTGATATCTTCGGCCTTGATACCGATACCTTGATCTTGCACCGACACCCGAACCATGTCCGGCGCTGGGTCTAAGGTTTGAGCCTCGGCAGGCGCGGCCGTTTGGCCCGTGGCCGGGCCTTGGACCTGCACCGTAACCTCGCCGCCCTGGGGCGAAAACTTAATCGCATTGCCGATCAGATTGGTTAAAATCTGCTCGGTGCGGCGGCGGTCGCCCACCAGGGTATCCAATCTGCATTCCATGCGCAGCGTGATCCGGGCGCCGTTCTTCTCTGCCTGGGGGCTCAGCGATTCCACCACTTTGATCACCGTCTGGCTTAAATCAAAGGGCTCGCTGGCCACGGCCAGTTGCCCAGCCTCGATCTTGGCGATATCCAGCACGTCGTTGATCAGGCTGAGCAGGTGCCGGCCGCTGTTTTGAACCATGCGCATCTGCTTGGTCTGCTCGTCGTTGAGCGCTCCGGCCAGCCCTTGCAGCAGGATGCCGGTGAATCCGATGATGGAGTTAAGCGGCGTGCGCAGCTCATGGGACATGGAGGCCACAAAGGCGGTCTTGATGCGATCGGCGGCCTGGGCCTTTTCCATGGCATGAAACAGTTGCTCGGTGCGCTGGGCGATGCGCTGCTCCATCTCGGTGTTGATTTGGCGCAATTGCCGCGTGCGCGCGTTGACCTGATGCTTGAGCAAAACGGAGCCCATCAGACTGAGGATCAACAGTGCCGCCAGGGTCAAGGCCGCCACCTTGAGCCAGATCGGAAGCTGAAACCGGACCTCCTGGGCGGTCCAGCGTTGCAGCGACCGGTAGTAAACCGATTGGGGGTCTTTTTTCAGGCTCTGTAAATGGGCGTCGATGGCGTCGAGCAAGGATTGGTTGCCACCCTTGGATACCGCGAAAAAAAGATCGGTGGGGTGAAAGATCACGGCCGTGTCTTCCAAGCCGTACTTTCTAAAATGCATGGCGCCGTAAAAGCGGTTGGTGATCGCCGCGTCGGCCTCGCCCCGGGCCACCTTTTCAAAAAGAGACTGATAATCAGGTAGCTCGATCAAGGTGACTTCCAGGCCGAAACCGCCGGCCAGATGGCTGAAAGCCTCCTGTTGCACCGACTTTTCCAATACCGTGACACGTTTGCCCTGGAGGTCCAGGATCGATTGAATGCCGCTGCCCTTGCGGGCATAGACCTGAAACCAGGAGGAGAGGACCGGCACTTTGTGGAAATCGTAGAGCGTCTCGCGTTCCGAGGTCAGGGCCACATCGGGCATCAGATCGATTCGCCCCTGTTCCAACCGCTCCAAGCCCTGGGGCCAGTTACCGGGAAGATATTCCAGGCGCCAGCCCTCTTTGGCGGCGATGTGCTCCAGTATGTCGATGAAAATGCCAGCCGGCCGGCCGTCTTCGGCGGTGAAGATCTTGGGCGCGTTTTCGTAGATGCCAACCTTCACGATGCGTTCGGCGGCCAAGGCCGTTCCAGCGGAAACGCTCCAAGCGGCCAAGAGGATGCAGAGCATCCGCCATGGATGGAGGGATCTATGGACCGCGATAGAGTAAATGCGAACCATCGGACGGCTCCTTCGGTGGAAGATTGGCCGCGGGCGTGGATCACGGCGCGGCGCGCGCGTCAAAACATCGACGAAATGAATTGGCCGCGGTTGCTGGAACGGATCAGCTGTAGATCAGCGAAGAAGGTGTGTTCGGCAAGGGTGGTTGCCTGCGCGCATGCGAATATTGTTACCGTAGGGTGGGGAAGTTTGCAAAGTATTTTCTCACAAAGGCGCCAAGCCGCAAAGGTCTCAGGATGTTTTGGCTTTCAGCCCCATCTTCTCCAGCAAGGGGCTGTGCCGGCCGTTGATGAATTTGAGCAGCTCGGCGCGGGCCAATTGGGGGTTGACCCCTTTACTAGTCAGCATTGTCAACAACTGGCCGAAAAGCTCCCGGCGCCGCAAACCAGCCGTGCTGGTGTCGCGGCGGTCGGCAAAGGTGCTCATCAGAGTTGAGCCGCAGGCGCAGTTGCGGAACATCTCCACAATGGATTTGTCATTATCATCCCGTGAGCTTTTCAGGCCGCTTTTCTGGTTCAACCCCTGGGTCTCCTTCATGAACTGCACGGCGCTCTCATAGGACTTCCCGCACACCGAGCACTTCTTGGGAAAAGTGGCATCCGCCAGAGCCTGCAGGCCGGCAAACAGGGTATCATTTTGCTCCATGGTCTGTTTCCTTGCTCAGGTCTTCAGCGCTACATCAATGGTAAAGGTTCCGCTTCCAGTGGCGCATGGAATCGTGATGATCGGAACGCCTCTGGGAAAAGTCACCTCATGCTTTCCAATGACCACGGTGGGCACCGAAACCGTCGTATTGCTTTTGGGAAAACCATTTTTGGCATCCCCGGCCACCATATTGGCAATTTCCCCGATGACATCGGTGCAATAGTCATCGATCTCATTGACTTCTTCGCCAAGCAGGACTGATGCCAGCCGCTTCGCGATGGCGCCGGGAAAACCGACCACCACACTACCGCTCACATCGCCCGATATGCCGATGATTCCGCTGATATCGTTGGAAGTAGCCTGCCCTCTTTTCAGCTCCGGCTTGCCGAGCGTCACGGGCAGTTGGATCATGGTGTCGAAGAGATTGCGCACCGCGGATATAAAAGGATTGATATAGCCGACATCCATTGGTCACCTCCCCGCCGGCAGCGCCGGTCTGTTTGATGCCTTTTCCGATAACTGATTCAATATACTTCTCAGCCGTTCGGCGGAAAAGGGCTTGGGCAAATAGTGGGCAACCCCGTGCTTCTGGATGGCGCGCTCGACCTCTGCTCCGCTCTTATCCGTCATCAGTACATTCATTGGATATCAACCTCCGCGACCACCTTGTTGCGTCCATTGTTCTTGGCAAGATAAAGGGCTTTGTCGGCCCGGCCCACGAAATCGCTTAACTTCTCCTCCGGCCGGTAGCCGGCCACACCGATGCAGAGGGTGATCCGGCCCAGCGTTTTGCTTTGATCCATGGTTTTTAATGTGGCATGGTCGAAAAAGCGGCGAATCTTCTCCGCCAGGATCTTTGCTCCGCCCAGCGGCGTGGACGGCAGCAGAACGACAAACTCCTCGCCGCCGTAACGCGCGATCAAATCTTGGCCGCGCACGTGCTCCTTAATGATTTTGGCCACGAATTTGAGCACCTCGTCGCCGACCAGGTGCCCATGCTCATCATTGAATTTTTTAAAATGATCAATATCCAGCAGCAACAAGCTCAACGGCTCGCTGGTTCGCACCGCTTCGCCGGCCAGACGCTCCAGGTTTTCATTAAAAGTCTTGCGGTTGGCCGCACCGGTCAAAAAATCGACGGATGCTTCCATTTTGGCGCGTTCGAACTCTTTTTGTATATTCTCCAGCTCGGCCGTGGTTTGCTGAAGCCGGCGCTGCATTTCAAGACCATGGCCGCTGATCTTTTTGGTCTCGTCCAAAATATCATCCAGCACGACCTTGATCGTCTCCGCGGAGAGATCGTCCGATAATTTGGCGATGGAACCGGTTAGCACGGAATTGTATTTTTCAGCCTTGCCGGTCATGGCGGCAAATTCTTCCACGACATTGGTCAGCATATTCTTCAGATCCTCACGCAGCCTTTGCGCGGCTCCTTCACTGATTTCGGCGCAGTACTTGCGATAGAGATTCTCGTTGACTTCCTCGGTGAATGCTTCGCCCTTGTTCCTGAAGGCATCGATTGCTCCGCTGAGCTCATGGTTACAGCCGGAAACATATTGATACCAAACATCGTAATTGCGGGGCGTGATCGGCACGCGGTGCCTGGACATCATGGGCAGCGCCATTCTCAGGTAGCACTGTGTTTGCTCGATAAGCTGGTTGTCGCTCATAGATCTCCTCGCTGACTACAAGCTATCTCAAAATAATCTTGCCGTGCGACACCGTTATCCGACCATCGGATGAAATATCGCTAAAAAAGTTCCCCATGGCTCATTCAAGGGCGTCACCAATAGATGGACCGCGGTCTTGTCGCCCTCCCTCGTCCGAATATCCATTTGGTAGTGTTTAGGGACACTGCGGTCGCCCATGGTTCTTCTTTTGGCATTTGAGATGGCCATCTCCATGGAGTCTTGATGCACGACGCGCTCGATACCCAGGCCGATGACTTCGCCCCGGTCAAAGCCGCGCAGCGCTTCAAAAAGACTGTTGGCGCCCCAGATCGTCGTGCCCCTGTAGACGGCGGCCGGCAAGTTGATCTGATAAACAAATTTAATCCGCGGCAAATAGTATTTTCGGTAGTATTCGCAATCCAGGCACTTGGCGTCGCGGCAATCCACCCCGCCTTCCCGGTAAGTAAAACAAGGCTCCGCGGAATTCTTCGAAGCCGCGCAATCATCGCACCGGCCGTCGGCAATATTTGTTTTAAAAAAATCCCAACAGGGTTGAACCGTGGGAAAGTCGCTGATTTGATGGCTTCGCCGGGCCAACTCCGGCGGAATGGCTTGTCCAGAGGATTCAAGGAACAAACGCAAATCATTTTCATGGATAAAGTAGAGTTTGCCCGAACGCCGGGCCTGAATTTTGCCGGTGCGCACCCAATAGCCTACCGTGGTTCGGTTTACTCCGCATAGATCCGCTACCTGATTGGTTGTTAATGCCTGCATGAATTTCGCCTCCGATAAAATAACGGCTAAACTTTATCTCATCATCGGCGCTTGGATGAATAAGTTTAATCTTTTTTTTATTTTGATGAATTCAAAGATCATAAATCTTTGCTTAAGGAAATACACACCTTGGCCGATAAACAGTTCGGCCCGAATATCGTGATCGGACAAGGGGATGGCGATGACCGAAATCCTAATCGTGGATGATGAAACTCCCATCGCGGCGCTTCTTAATAAAATGCTCGCCGTTGAAGGCTTCAGGTGCGAGCTGGCGGCTGATGCCGCCCAGGCCCGTAAACTGCTGGCGGACCGCGCCTTTGATCTATTGATCAGCGACATTCACATGCCGGGCGAGTCGGGCCTGGATCTGGCGCGCTTTGTAAAAACACAATACCCCCAAACCGCCATCGTCATTATTTCCGTCATCGATGACCCCCAAACCGCTAAAACCCTGATCAAGGCAGGTATCCACGGTTATATCGTCAAGCCTTTCGATATGCAGCAGGCATTAATCACGGTCCATAATGCATTGACCCGCCGCGATCTGGAAATTGAAGCGCATGCCTTAAAAAATCATCTTGAAGATACGGTCCGTCAACGAACAGCCGCGCTTGAACAAACTTTATCTGATCTGGAACATGAGAAAGCAAAAACCGCCGCCGCCACTCGCCAGGTTCAGGATCAACTTCTGTTTATGCAAAGCCTGCGCGATGCCATTCCCAGCCCCATTTATTTTAAGGATGGTTCCGGCCGTTATCAGGGGTGCAACAAGGCGTTTGAGCAATTTTTAGGGCGTTCGCGCAACGACATCATCGGCAAAACCATCCACGAAATTGCTCCCATAGATCGAGCCTTGATTCATGCCAAAGTCGATGAAGAAATGCTTCAAGGCCAGGAGACGCAGGTGTATGAGGCGCCGGTCAGATTCGCCGACGGCAGCATGCGGGATGTGCTGATCAATAAATCGGTGGTCCGAAATTCGGCCGGCCACATAGACGGCCTGGTAGGGGTCATGACCGATATCACCGGCCGCAAGAATGCCGAGCAGTCGTTGCGTCAGTCGGAAGAAAAGCTGCGCCAAGTTATAAACAATATCGGCATCGGCGTAGCCGTGATCGGACCGCGCATGCAGATTCTGGAAATGAACCGCAAGATGCGGGAGTGGTTTCCGGGGGTCGATCTCGCGCTGCAACCGGTTTGCTTTGCAGCGTTACATCACCCCGCCAAACCAGGCCCATGCGACATTTGTCCGGCTCTGCGCACTCTGAGCAGCGGCAAAGTGCAGGAAGCCATTGAAACTATACAGACACCTCAAGGGATACGCACCTTTCGAATGGTCACAACGCCCATCCATGATACTGACGGCGCGGTCGCGGCTATCGTCAAAATGATGGACGATATCACGGAGAAGCTGAACATGGAGAGGGAGCTGCTGCAGAACCAGAAAATGGCCTCCATCGGCCAACTGGCGGCCGGCGTGGCTCATGAAATCAACAATCCCACCGGTTTTGTCAGCAGCAATCTCAACACGTTGGAGGACTATCGCAAAGAGCTGGATCGTCTTTTTTGCTCCTATAGCATGCTCAAACAGAGCCTATCCACCGATTCCGGTTGCGCTGTAACGCCGGACATCCGGGCGATGGTGGCAGAGATTGAGGACATTGAAGCGCAGATAGATGTTGAGTACATTCGCCAGGATTTAGCGGCCCTCATTGGCGATTGCCGTTCAGGCACCGAGCGCATTAAAAAAATTGTCGAAGACCTGAAACATTTCGCCCATCCGGGCCAGGACAAGGTTCAGGATACCGATCTCAACAAGGAGTTGGAAACCACCTTAAGCGTGGTGCACAACGAACTTAAATACAAAGCCACGGTGGTCAAGGAGTTCGGCGAGCTTCCGATCATCAAGGCCAATCCCCAGCAGTTGAATCAGGTCTTTATCAATATTCTGGTTAACGCGGCCCAGGCTATCGAAAAAATGGGTGATATCATCGTAAAAACTTTTTTCAACGATGGCTATGCACAGGTTGAAATCAGCGATACGGGTTGCGGCATTGCCCCGGAGCATTTGAACAAGATCTTCGATCCCTTTTTCACTACCAAGGAAGTAGGCAAGGGCACGGGTCTGGGAATGAACATCGCTTACAATATCATCAAAAAGCATAACGGCAGTATTGACGTGCAAAGCAAAATCGGACGCGGAACCACCTTTACGATCAAGCTGCCGATAGATTTGTCCGACGCGGCGGAATAATAGCACGTCGTTATCCAGTTCACGCCAGTACGCCGTATCTATGTGAAACAAGCTTTCGCAATGAAAAACCCCTATAATTACGACGCTTGGATTCTCGAAAATAGTTCTTGAAATATTGTTCGCGGCAACCTATTATTTTAATTAGTTTTAATAAAGGAGTGGATGGATTATGACCCCATTTGATCGCATCACCCAACAACCCGATGTGATGGGCGGCAAGGCCTGCATCCGAGGGATGCGCGTCACGGTCGGTATGATCATGGGACAGATTGGCGCAGGCCGTAGCATTGAGGAAATTTTGGCGGACTATCCTTACCTCGAACGTGAAGACGTGTTGCAAGCCGCACGGTATGCCGCCTGGCTGGCCGAAGAACGCGAAGTTCTGATCGCCAACGCATGAAAATACTGATCGATATGAATCTGCCGCCGCGTTGGATTGAGTTATTTGCCAACGCCGGGCTGCACGCCATGCACTGGTCAAAAGTTGGTCCAATTAACGCCAGCGACCGGGAAATCATGGCATGGGCAAGCGCAAATGACTATATCGTGATGACACACGATTTAGATTTCAGCGCCATTTTAGCTGCCACCCAAGGTGCCAAACCGAGTGTAGTGCAAATCCGGGGCAATGACATCAGTCCAGATGTAATCGGAGCAAAAGTGCTTTTATCTCTGCGCCAGGTGGAGGCGGAATTAAATGCCGGTGCATTGATCTCCATCGATGCCAAACGTACGCGCCTGCGCATTCTTCCCTTGGTTCGACCATAAGGGGATAAATTCCGCAATGCTGATAATATGCCCGCCTTTCAACGCAAAACCAAAGCCAAAAGATTGTTAGCCAAAGGCATTGCGCCAAGGAATAATGAAGCTGACCAATTATTGCTAATCTTCCGCACGCGCCGGCCGATATAATGATGTGAATAGTTCGCGCGGTCATTCCCTTATGCCATACCGCGCTCGGCCGAGGATTGCTCCATGGCATTGAAGTATCCCCATACACTGCTGCTGGTCGATGATGAAGCCGCTATTCTCAAATCGCTGCAGCGGCTGTTGCGCAAGGATGGCTTTGAGATCATCACCGCTGAAAGCGGTGCTCAGGCGTTGGTGAAGCTTGCCCAGGCGCCCAAGCCCGTATCGCTGATCATTTCGGATCAGCGTATGCCGGTAATGACCGGCGCGCAGTTTCTGGAGCAAGCCCTATTCTTGGCGCCGGACGCAGTGCGCTTCATCCTGACCGGCTACGCGGACATGGATGCCATCATCGATGCCGTCAACAAGGGCAAAATTCATCGCTACATCACCAAACCCTGGGATGATGAGGAGTTGCTTAACCATGTGCACGGCGCCTTGGTCCAGGTGGAGCTGCGGCTGGAAAACCTACGGCTGAGCGCGCTCACCGAACGCCTAAACCAGGAGCTTTCCGAGCTGAACAAGGTACTGGAAAAAAAAGTCGAGGAGCGTACCTGGGCCTTGCAGTACCAGTACAAGCAGTTGCAAAAGGCCAATGCAAATCTTGAAAAAAGCTTCATGGACGCCATCCGCCTGTTGGTGTCACTGGTGGAATCCAGCAACCCCAGGCTGGGCACCTATATGAAGGCAGTATCCGGCCTTGCCAAGGAGCTGGCGGCCGCGGCGGGCTTGGATGAAGCTGAGCAGAACCGGATTGAGACCGCCGGTTTGGTTCACGATATCGGGTTGCTGGGAATGCCCGAATCGATCCTGGAAAAAGACGTCAAGGTGATGACACCCGAGGAGTTCAGCAGTTTCCGGGAACACCCGATCATCGCCGCCATGTCCTTGTCGTCGGTGGAAAACCTCAAGGAGATCGGCGATCTGGTGATGGCCCATCATGAGAATGTGGATGGCAGCGGCTTTCCCAAGCGGCTGGCGGCCGAACAAATCCCATTGGGGGCGAAAATATTGGCGGTGGCCGCGGACTATTACACCGTTGTCCAGTTGTGGCCAGAGAATATCCAGCGCATGCTGGCGTATGCCAAGCGCCACCTCGATGCCCAGACCGTTGCGGCCGCCCATATCACCGACAGCACCGTGAGAGAGGAAATTGCCGAAAAAATTATTGAGAGAGGGATGGGCACACGTTATGATATCAGCATCGTTCGCCTGTTCCTCATGCGATCCGCGCGCCAAAAGCCTTATCAAGAAGATCTGAAACTCCCCTATCAAGCGCTGACAACAGGCATGATTTTACGACAGGACTTGCGCCTCAAGGACGGACGCTTGCTCTTGAACCGCGGCACCGTGCTCAGCGCCAAAACCGTGCAAAGCATCCAGGACATCGGCGAGCGCGGCTTGATCGACAAACCGCTTGAGGTGGCTGAACCCAATCCAGCCACGGATGAGGGGATGGGGGGCTAATGAACCGCGATCTTCTGATCAAAAAGATGAAGTCCATCAACAACCTGCCCACTTTGCCGGTAATCGCCCTGGAGGTCAACCGATTGCTTCAGCTCTATGAGTCCCCTACCGATCAACTGGTGGCTCTTCTGGAAAAAGATCAAAGCCTGGTGGTGAAGATTTTGCGTCTGGTCAACTCCTCTTTCTATGGTCTGAGAAGTAAAGTGAACTCGGTTCGGCATGCCGTGACGCTGCTGGGCTTCAACACCGTGCGCAACGCGGTGGTGACGGTTGCCATCATTGACGCCTTAGCGCTTAAAAACATACTCACGGACTTCGACATTAACTCTTTTTGGAAGCACGCCATTCATGTCGCGGTCATGGGGCGCTATATCGCGAACAAAACCCGCCTGGCGAGTGGCGAAGACGCCTTCACCGCCGGCTTGCTGCATGATATGGGCAAGGTTGTCCTGGCCGCCTTTTTTCAGGAAGATCTGATACAGATTCTGCGGACCATGGAAAGCGACCGCATCAATTTTTTCGATGCCGAGGAGAAGATCAACAGTTGTCCCCATAACCTGGTCGGCAGTTTCCTGGCTCAGCGCTGGCTATTGCCTGATCCGCTCATCAAGACCATTCAATATCACCACAGCAAGGCTGATCGCTCCGAACAAACGCAACTGATCGCCATCATCGATATCAGCAACCGCCTGGTGCACATGATGACGGGTGATGTCGGTTACAGTTTGCAGACCGAAGAGAATCAGGAAAACGATGGTGATAGCAAAACCATCATGAAATGCCTGAGCAACCTGCAAAATTGGCTGCCGGTTATACACAAAGAGATGAACGAGGCTTGCGAATTTTTCAACAAGGTATAATGAGAGATGGAACCCAACAGACATACGGTTCTTTGCGTGGACGATGAACCCAACATTCTTAATGCATTGAAAAGGTTGTTGCGGAAAGAACCTTATTCTTTGATCACCTGCGGCAGCGGCGAAGAAGGACTTCAAGTTCTCGCCCAACAAAAGGTGCAGGTGGTCATCTCCGACCAGCGCATGCCCATCATGAGCGGCACACAGTTCCTGAGCCGGGTCAAGGAAGCTTATCCGCAAATTATGCGCATTATTCTGACGGGCTATACCGATGTGGACAGCATCACGCAATCCATTAATGAAGGGCATATCTATAAATTCTTTCTCAAGCCGTGGAACGATCAGCACCTGACTTTGGAAATCCGCCAGGCCCTGGAGCAGTATGATCTGATCGAAGAGAACCGACGCTTGTATGATATGACCGTCAAACAGAATGAAGAACTAAGAATCATCAATGAGAACCTTGAAGCAATTGTAGCGGAACGAACCCAGACCCTGGAAATGCAGAACAGGGCTCTGCAGCTTTCCCATGCCATGCTCGAGGACCTGCCGGTGCCCATTGTGGGCGTTAGCGCGGAATTGATGATCGTTTTTACCAATCGAGCGGCCAACGAACATTTTTCACAAGAAGGCATCTTCGAATGCGGGAATACGGTCCTGGATTATTTCGAGGGATTGAATGAAGACCAGCTGGCGCTCATGATGACGGCGCGCCAAATCAATCACGCCAGTGGACGCGGGAAGAAGAGCGGCACGATGTACGATTTGATGTTTGTGCCGTTGACCGGACATTTTCATGGCAAAGGCACCATCATGACCGTGGCGCCATGTGCCACTTGATCAAGAGAAGAAAAATGGAAAAAGGAGTTATCCATGCCCAATCATGCCGTGCTCGTGGTAGATGACGAAGCCAATGTGCTCAAGGCGCTGGAACGCGCATTGCGCAAAGAGAAGTTCACTTTGCTCACGGCCGGCAGCGCTGACGAAGGCTTGAAACTGCTTTCAGCCCGTGAAGTGAGCATCGTCATCAGCGACTTTCAAATGCCCAAGATGAACGGGTTGGAATTCCTGACGCAAGTAAGAGCCGATTACCCCCACATTCTGACCATCATGTTGACAGGCCAAGGTGATTTGGAGGTGGCTGTCAACGCCATCAATGAAGTCGGCATTTACAAATTCATTCAAAAACCATGGAATGATCAGGACCTGATCATCACCTTGCGCCGCGCCATGGAATCCCTCGATCTGGTTTTGGAAAGAGATCGCCTGCTGCAAAAGGTAAAAAGCAGGGATGCCATATTGCGCGAACTGGAGAAAAAGTTTCCTGGTATTACCAAAGTGGAGCGCGATGAGGATGGATCGGTAATGATGGATGAGTAAAACCGAAGAAAACCGCCGATAGGTTAAGAACGCATCGCGTTAACTGCGAGCGTATTTTGGTTTTCCGGCTTGACGGGAAAGGATATCCGGAAGGTCGCTCCCTTGCCGCGAATGGAATCCACCGCAATCTGGCCGCCATAAGAAGAAACGATGCGCTTCACGCTGGAGAGTCCGATGCCGGTGCCGACTCCAGTGGATTTGGTGGTGAATTCACCTGAAAAAATACGTGGTAAGTCTTCGGATGAGATCCCCTCCCCTGTATCACCGATCTCCACAAATACCCAGCGACCGTCGCTCTCTGTCTTGACTTTGAGTTTTTTTTCGGTTGACTGGGCCATGGCGTCAATAGCATTGCGAATCAAATTGTCGAGCACCTGTTTGATTTGCGTAGTACTTCCCAAAATGGTTGGGATTCCTTCGGCTAAATTTACTTCCTTTTTAATCTTTCGGTGGAATAGCGGATCGAGCTCAAAATAGATCACCTCCTGGCGAATCACGGCATTGAGATCGATCCTTTCTTGATGCGCTTCTCCATGGGCGCGGGCATGGTCCAATATGACGGATACGATTTTGTTCAAATCATTCAGACTGCGTCGCCCCAAGGAGATTACCTCAAGCAGTTCATTTCCATCATGGGTTTCGTCCTTGAGCATCATTTCAACCAAATCCAAAGCCCCGCCCATGGCATGCAGCGGATTCTTCAGATTATGTACGATCTGGGCCGCATAGCGACCGATTTCCGCCTGGCTGCGCGTCTTGAGCAGTTCTTCAGTACGTTGCTCAACTTTTTGCTCAAGCTGCCGGTTATGCTCCTCAAGCCGGGCCAGTAGCAATCGCTTTTCCACATGCAGGGCGTGGACCTGCAGGGCATTGCGCAATATCGTTTTCAGCTCGCCGTCATCCCATGGCTTGATGATGTACCGGTGGATCTGTCCGCTGTTGACTGCCTGGACAATCGCATCACCATCAAAGCGTCCGGATAGCACCAAACGAACCACATCCGGATACTCCTGCTTGGTTTGATGGAGCAGCGCCATCCCATCCATTTGGGGCATGTTCAAGTCGGATACCAGCACACTGATCGGAAGTTCCCGTAAATGCTTCAGCGCCTGATGGCCCGTTTCCGCAAAAAGACATTCATATGGCTCCCCTCTCAAAGCCCGTTGCAGAGCCTTAAGAATTTCGGATTCATCATCCACGAATAAAATGGTCTGAGTAGTTGGCTCCATAGCTTCAATCTTCGTTGCCGGGAAAACCTTTTAAGAGGGTTCCTCGGCCTCCACCGGCAGCCGCACCGTGAAAGTGGTGCCCTTGCCCACCTCACTTTGTACTTCGATGGCGCCGTGATGCTTCTTTACAATGTTATAGGCGATATTCATGCCCAGCCCCGTGCCTTTGCCCACCTCCTTGGTTGTAAAGAAAGGATCAAAAATCTTCGGAATGTTTTGCGGCGGAATGCCGCAACCCGTGTCGCTGATGGTTACTACCACGGAGCCGTTTTCGGCGATGGTTTTAACGGTGATTCGGCCCTGCCTTTCAATAGCCTGGGCCGCATTGACCAGGATATTCATAAATACCTGGTTGAGCTGCTGGGGATAACCACTGACTGTGGGAATTACCCCGAACTGCGTCTCCACTACTGCTTTATACTTGATCTCATTGTGAACCACATTCAAAGTGGATTCCAAACCTTTATTGATATCCACACTGACCGGCTTGTCTTCGCCAGGGTGGGCGAAGTCCTTCAGGTCCAGGACGATCTTCTTAATGCGCTCGGTACCTTCGCGGCAATCCTTGATCAGGTCACCGATGTCATTCATGATGTAAGAAATATCGATGTTGTTCTCAAACACGCTGATCGTCTGGAGCGCGTTTTGCGCTTCAGGACTGAGCCCGGCGGCCATGTCTGGCTTTTTAAGCAAATCGGCCAATGACTGGTACTTGGTGATCAAGCCATGGAGATCATCTTTGTAATTGTCCAAAGTCTTCAAATTGCTACTGACAAACCCGGTGGGGTTGTTAATCTCATGAGCCACTCCGGCCGCCAATTGTCCGATGGAGGCCATTTTCTCCGACTGGAGCATTAGGGCCTGGGTGGCTTGAAGCTGCTTGAGAGCAGTTTCAAGGTTTCGATTTTTTTCTTCCAATTGAGCGCTGGCCGCGGTAAGACGCTCATTGAGGCCGTTAATCTCTTCTATGCGGCGATGTTCCTCGGTAACGTCCTTAGCAACCACAATCACTTGTACCACTTTACCGACGTCATCCTTGACGGGCAAGATAGCAAAACGTTTATTTCGAGCCGAACCGTCCTCGCCTTCAACCCTTTGCAACGCCCGCTGAGGCCGCCCCTGTTCAAAAACTTGCGTAATCAATGATTTGATGGATTGCCCGCAAAACCCTTTGACTGCTTGATCGCCCAAATCACGGCAAGATTTTCCCGCCAGGTCGTCCGCGCTCGCACTGACAATATTTGAGAATGCCTTATTGACCGACTCAATCTTGTAATCCGGTGAGACCGCGACAATCTCTTCCTCAAGAGAATCAAGCACGGTTCGCAGCTTATTGTGATTTTCAAGCAATTTTTGTTGAAGATTTTTATGGCGGTACTCGAGGTCCGTCATGCGGGCTCCGGTTCCCACTCGCGCCCTGAGCTCATTTGGATTAAATGGCTTGCTAATGTAATCATCGGCGCCCGCCTGGAATACAGCAACCAGATCACCCTTGCTGTCCCGAGAAGTCAGCACAATGATATAAATATAGTGGTCATAGGAAGCATTGCGGATCATTCGACACAAAGATAATCCGTCCATTTCAGGCATCATCCAATCGGTGATGACCATCTGAACAGGCTGCTGTTGAATGATCTCCCACGCCTTGTTGCCGTTTTCGCAAACAATGATCTCGTGGCCGTCATCGGCTAACACCTTCGACACCATGGCTCGCGAGGTAAAAGTGTCTTCAACGATGAGAATTTTCATGGTTTTCCTGTTTTTCTCCTCTTGGGAATATCTATCGGCCTCCCCAAACTTTTCTTTAATCCGAGGGTTTGCCGCAAAGAAGGTCGTTTGGCTTGTTAAACCTAAAGAACCTCATCAAATCGGGCAATATAATGACTAGGTGTTTAAAGGAGTTTACTCCACGATAGGCTGTTCTTTTTCGCTGGATGATTATACGCCCGGCAGGGAAAATCATGGATATTTCGACAATTATAGGATTCATCGGCGGCGCGGTGCTGATATTGGTTTCCGTGGCATTGGGCGGCCATGTCGGCGGTTTTGTGGATCTGCCCAGCATTTTGCTGGTTGGCGGTGGCACCTTGGCCACCACCTTTATCAAGTTCAAGATGAGTGATGTGTTCGGCTCGTTCCAGGTGGCCATGAAGGCCTTTCTGGTCAAAGCCTCCAACCCGGAAGATCTCATCGACGCCATGATTAATTATGCCCGCATCGCCAAGAAAGAGGGGCTGATCGCCCTGGAAAACGAGCCGGCCCCCGATGCTTTTTCAGCCAAAGCCCTGCGCTACCTGTCGGACGGTTACGATGGGGCCCTGATCGAACAATTGCTGGGCAAGGAGATCCGGCTGACCTTACAGCGCCACGCCATGGGCCAGAATGTCTTTAAGGCCATGGGTGACAGCGCGCCGGCTTTCGGCATGATCGGCACGCTGGTGGGTTTAGTGAAAATGTTGGGCGCGATGAATGATCCGGCCACCATCGGACCAGCCATGGCCGTGGCGGTGTTGACCACCTTGTACGGTGCATTGCTGGCCCACTTTATCTTTTTACCCATTGCCGAGAAACTCAGCCTGCGCAGTGAGCAGGAGAAACTCAACCGGAATATCGTTTTGGAAGCTGCCGTCAGCATCAACCGCGGGATGTCCTCCTTGGTGCTGGAGGAATCGCTGAAGATCTTTCTGGCGCCCCGCCAGCGGATCTCTATAAAAGAGAAGCAAGTACAATCCCAAATGCCCGCCGCCGATCTCAAAGAGGCCGATTGATGGCATGGATCGAAGACGAGACGCCCAAACCGAGCACAGGCGCGCCTGCCTGGATGGTTACTTTCGGCGACATGATGAGTCTGCTGCTGTGCTTCTTTATTTTACTACTCTCATTTTCGGAGATGGATCGTCAGAAATACAAGCAGGTGGCCGGTTCCCTTGAAAAAGCATTTGGCGTCAAACGCGCCACCCAAATCATGGATATCCCCAAGGGGATGACGATCATCACCCAGAATTTCGATCAGGAGATCATCGAAGCCCGAATCCGGGAAGATTTGAGCAAAGAGATCGACGATCAACTTGCCAACAATTTAGAGGAGTTTAAGGACCAGATTACCATGGAGTCTTCGGAAAACCAGGTGGTGATCCGGATGATGGGCGAAAGCACCTTTGATTCGGGCAGCGTGGAGATCCGGGATAAACTCAAACCCCTGTTGATCAATGTGGCCAAGGTTTTGGAGCAAGACAAAAATAATATCATTATCGCCGGGCATACCGATGATGTGCCCGTGCGCACCGGGCCGTATAGAAGCAATCTGCGCTTATCCATTGCCCGGGCCGCGGTGGTGGCGGAATTCTTACTTGCCAATTCCACCATTGATCCCAAACGGATCGCGACCATGGGCTTCGGCGAATTTCGCCCCATCGGGAGCAACCGCACGGAGCGCGGCCGGGAGATGAATCGGCGGGTAGAAATTATTTTGGGGGGATTGCCGGATTTTAAGCGTTGATTCGTTGATACGTTAAATCGTTGATTGGTGGATACGTTTGCTTGTTCCTAAGTGCTCCGTCTGGGAACGAGTAAGCCATCAACGAATCAACCAATCAACCAATCAACCAATCAACCTTCCTTGACTTTCAACGCCACATCAATGGCAAACCAGCCACCGTTGGTCTTGCATGGAATGGTGATGATGGGAACGCCGCTGGGGTAAGCCACTTTATGCTTCCCGATGATAACGGTGGGTACGGACACGGAGGTGTCGCCCTGGGGAAAGCCGTTCTTGGCGTCGCCGGCGATCATGTTGGCGATCTCGCCGATGGCGTCCGTGCAATCCGCGTTGACCGTGGTTAGCTGATCCCCTAGCAAGGCCGAAGCCAGTTGCAGCGCGATATTTTCCGGAAAACTGACCACCACGGAGCCAATGACCTCACCGGTGATGCCGATGATGCCGCTGACCTCAAAGGGCGCCGCGGCCTCTCTCTTAACGCTGGGCTTGCCCAGATCAAAAGGGATGTTGATCATGGTCTCAAAGACATTCTGAACCGCGGTCAGAAACGGATTGATATATCGGACATCCATTACGGTCACCTCCCTGTGACATAAACCGGTTATTCCAAGAAATAATTCCCCGGCGTAACTGAGTTATCGGCCACCGGAGCGCAAGACTATAGCTAATTTTATACGAGCAATAAAAAAAGGCCACGCCCGCACGGTGGGCATGGCCTTTTACTCCTGGCAATGATTCATTTTAGATAGTCCATCAAGCTCGGTTGAACGATCTTGGCCGCGGTGGCCAGGGTGCTCTGATAAGCTGTCTGTTCCACGCTGAAATCAATGGCGGCCGCGGCGATGTCGGTATCCTGGGTTTTCGAAAGCAGATCCTGGACATTGACCTTGAACAGGGAGTTGTGTTTTGAGGTGGCATCCATCAACTGATACTTGCCGGCATTAACGGCGCGGGTGGAATTTAGGGTTTGGACGGCATCATCCAACAAAGGCATTTGGGCCGTGATGCCGGCTGAGTTATTGGCCCTGAGCTGAGTGGAGAGATCGGTGAGAACATCAAAGACGGAGGTGCCCCCGGTTTCAAAAATCTGGCTCCCATCCGCTTGAATATTGATCTGCAAGCCATCGCCGATCAGATAGTCTTTCGTGCCATTGTCCCCGCTATAGACGCCGGTCGTGGGATCAAAAGGCTGGATATCGGTCAAATCACCGGCGAAGATGTAGTTACCATTATCTTTGGAATTGGCCAGCTGCACCACCTGCTCACGAAGAATGTCCACCTGATCGGCCAACGTGGCGCGCATGTCCGGCTCCGTATCAGCGGCTATCTTTTTGGCCTGGGACAACAGATCGGTGACGGCGCTGAGAATATCGTCCACGCTGTTTACATGGTTTTGGGCGATGGTGATGTTGTTGTTGTATTGATCCAGACCTGAGACCTGTTTGGTGTAATCCAATACTTTTTGCATCCCGACGGGATCATCCGATGGGCGGTTGATGCGTTTGCCGCTGGCGATGCGTTCCTGGATATTGAGCAGCGATTCGGTATGTTTTGATAAATAACCTTGGATGTTATTGGCCATCATCGCATTGCTGATTCTCATAGGGACCTCCCTGGTATCTTCTCTTCTTTACTACCATCTCGACCGGAGCGAACTGATTTAAAGATAACTTCCTATTACTGCGCCATACCGAGAATGGTTTGCATCATTTGGTCGGTGGTGGTGATCAAACGAGCTGCCGCACTATACGCATGCTGATATTTCACGAGGTTGATCATCTCCTCATCCAAAGAAACTCCAGAGACCTCCTCGCGGTAATTTTGCAGGTAATTGACCATGGTGGTCTGGTGATCAAAGTTCAGGTCAGCATTGCGCACGTCCGCCCCCACATCGCCGACCAGCGACGTGTAATAATCGTCGAAAGTGGCTGTTGCGCCGGACATGGTATTGGTGTTCTGCAATTGAGCAATACTCAGGGCGGTACTGTTGTCTCCAGGCAGGGCCGCCGCGCTGCTGGCCGTGGCAATGAGGTTCACATCCGCCACGATGGCCGGGTTGACCGCCATATCCGAGGCGTTGGTGCCGGTGAAAAATGCGTTTTGGGAGCCATCCAGCGCGTAACCAGCACTGTGAAGCGCGTTGACCTGGGTTATAATCCCATTGGCCAGATCATCCAGGCGGGTGGCGTAGTTATTGATCACCACATCACGGGCATCGATCCAGCCTTTGAGTTCTCCGGAGTTGATTCGCGAAGTGATATCGGTAAGATTGCCATTGCTGTCCTGCCAATAAACGTCCTGCACACCGCCGGTATCCGCGGTAGACAGCTGCCAGGTGGCGGCGGCGTCCACCAAAGGTTTGCCTCCGCCGACCATTACCGCAAGGTTGCCATGGTCATCCTCGAAACTGCTGATATCGATCATTTTTGATAAATTAAAGGCCAGCTGGTCACGCTGATCGCGGTAATCGTTGGCGTTATGACCGCCGGCTTCCACCTGGACAATTTTTACATTCAATTCCGCGATCTGGCTGGCTGTCCGATTGATATCGCCAACGATATTGGTGACATTGTTGTCGATGTCATCCTGGGCCTTCGTGATATTGTCTCTCACCTGATTAAAGGTGGCGGTCAAAAATTGACCCGCTGACAGCATGCTGGTTCGCTCCACATGGCCGGACGGGTTATTGGACAGGTTTTGCCATGCATTCCAGTAACCGGTCATGGCGTCACTGATGCCATAACCAGAGGCGTCGTCAAAAAGCACCTGGATTTTTTCCAAAGCGGTCTTTTGGGCTTCCCAGCTGCCAAGATTCTGGTTTTCACTGTTGAGTTGGGCATTGATGAATTGATCGTAAAAGCGCTGTATTTTCTTTTTGGCGATCACGCCGGTGCTCATGGTGCCGTTTTGATCGCGGATGGGGTTGTTTTGTTCCATGTTCAAACGCTGGCGGGAATATCCGGGCGTATTGACATTGGCGATATTGTTACCGGTAATATCGATGGCCTTTTGCTGGGTCATCAACGCGCTTTGGCCGATATATAGCAATGCACTTATATTTGGCATATGTCACCCTTCCCGTGATGTCTTGCGGTTAGGCCAAATCACGAATTACCCGGCCCCCATTGGCAGCCCCCCGGATATTGCCGGAGGCGGCATACACGTCCGCCGAATAGCCCATCCAATGCCCGAGAAAGCCAAGCTTATTCTTGACCAGCCGCAAACAGTGCACCATTAATTGGCGGCACTCTTCATTGGCGGTCTGTACTTTGCTGATCACGGTTTTCAGACGCAGATTCATATCGCGAATCCGGCCATCAAAGGGGGCGGGCACGTCCTCAGCTAATGATGAAAAACTTATACGGTTTTTGGGAATTTTCTTTTCTCGGGCGATTTGGTTCATAAGCCCGACAACTTGCTGATCAAGGGATTTAAGCTGGAGGATCACCGCTTGTTTTTCATTGCTTGCGGCCATGAGATCTTGAACTTCGGCGCCTGCCGCCGCCCGCTTTTCTTGGTCAATATAAAGTAACAGTTGAAGATAAAGCGCTTCGGTCTGCTGCAAGGCATGAAGAAGCTGTTCGATGGGTCGGTTCATGGCGTATTCACCTCTTTTGGATGGGTCAGCCGCTCCGTGTAAGGGCTGCGACTGACTCGTAATCCGTCCAACGCCAAGACCGTGCCGGTATCAATCAGGTCCATTGAACCGGCTCATCATCTACAGTCACAAGATAGGATTTTGGATCCGCCTCCCTAGCCAGAATGATAGCACCAGGCGTGGGAGGCGTAGCCGGTCATTGGGTCTGGCGTCAGACCTTTGTATTGACCTTTTGCAAAATCAAATTGTTCTCAAACGACTCGCGCATCATATCAGTGGCCACCTGGGCGCCGACCACGTTATATGTGCCCTTTTCAACTTCCATTTTCACCTGCTGGACCTTTTTCATGTCCACATCGGGCTCGCTTTTGGCCGCCTGGGAGGCTTGCTGGAGCTGCCGGGCCTTATCCGACAGGACGACCTTATCGCCGCCCTCCTGGTTCGCGGCCGGCGCAGGCTTGGCCGGTGACTCGTTGCCTTTGGCTTGTGTTTGTCGAACCTGCTTCAGATACGCATTGAGTTCGACGGACGGATTGTTGGAATTCACTTTCATCGAGGACCTCCTTTTGCGGTCTATACCTGCTTGCCGTTGCCGTCATCCCTTTCTGGTAGCCGCATCGGACCTTACCCATGTCAATCGATACCGCCTCAATTCATGAAAGCAATACCACTTGATCTTGCTATCGACACATAGACCGCAAACTTTAGCATTTTTTTAATCCCTCGATTTTGGTTGATTGGTTGATCATTTACTTGGTTGATTCGTAAACAGTGGTCAACCATTTAGCCCTTGAACTATCCAATCAACCTACTCTTCCTCATTCTTGCTCTCCTGCAGCGAGGACAACTGCCGATAGAGCATCTCGGACAACCCCAGTCCTCGGCCTTGAGCAAAGGTTTTGGACAGCTCATCGTCCATCATTGAGGTATAAATCTCTTCAGCACGGCCGCCGCTGAACAATCCGTTTTGGGGGACCGTCTGCCGCATTTGCTGCATCATCTGCTGAACGAAAATCGCTTCGAAATCCTGACATGCTTTGAGGAGTTGCTCCGTGTTGGGCTTCTTGGCCCCCAAAGCCGCCTTACCCATAGCTCCAATTGGAGGCGAAACTTTCACGATTGGATCAGCCATTAGATCACCTCCAAATCGGCCTGCAAAGCACCGGCAGCTTTAATGGCCTGAAATATGGCGATTAAATCCCTTGGTGAAACGCCAAGTGCGTTGAGCGCTTTGACCACTTCACCGATGCTGGCGCTGCCGGGGATCAACACCAGCTGGTTTTCACCCTCCTTAACCGACAATTCCGTGTCCGGCGTCACCACGGTCTGCCCCTGTGAAAAGGGCAGCGGTTGGGATACGCGGCTGTTGTCTTTGACCACGATGCTCAAATTGCCATGGGCGATGGCAATGGTGGAGATGCGCACATTTTCTCCCATGACCACCGTGCCCGTGCGTTCATTGATCACCACCCGCGCCATACCGTCCGGCATCACTTCTAATTTCTCGATCATGGCGATCAACCCCACCAGATTGCCAAGGTATGGGGTCGGCACTTTGACTTGGATAGTGGCGGCATCCACGGCGGTGGCGATGGGATCATAAAACAATGTGTTAATCGCCTCGGTCATGCGCAGGGCGGTGGTGAAATCAGGCTGATCAATGCCAATGGTCAAGGCGTCACGTTGGTTGAAATCGGAGTTGGTGTCACGCTCGACAATGGCGCCGCCCAATAAGCGTCCCACGGTGGGGAAGTTCTTGCGCACACTGGCACCCGCGCCGCCGGCGGCAAACCCGCCGGTATTGACCGGCCCTTGGGCCACGGCATACACCTGTCCATTGGCTGCTTTAAGAGGCGTCATTAACAAGTTGCCCCCTTGCAGATTTTGGGCATCCCCTATGGAACTGACGAGGGCATCGATGGCGGTCCCAGACCTGGCAAAGGGCGGCAGTTCGGCGGTAACCATGACGGCAGCGACATTTTTTACCTTGATATCGTCGGCACTGACCGTAATCCCCATTTTTTCCAGCATGCTCACCATGGATTGAACCGTGAAAACAGCCTTCTTGCCGTCACCCGTACCATCCAGGCCCACTACCAATCCGTAGCCCACCAGTTGGTTAGGGCGCACGCCTTTGATATTGGCCAGGTCCTTGATGCGCACAGCCCCGGCAGTAGATAAAAATCCGCCCCACACCGCCAGGAGAACAGCAGCAACCCAAAGCCATCGATAGGTGCGGTGAGCCGTCATTTTATGAACCTCGTCTAAATTGGTATTAATTTTCACCCGTCAAACCATACTTTGATTTTTTCACAACACCCCACCGTGAAAGATTAAAATGGCCAAATCTTATCCATGATTCGCGTAAACCATCCGGGCTTTTGGCGGTCGTTGAGCGCTCCGGTACCGCTGTATGCAATCCGGGCATCGGCGATATAAGTGGACTGAACCACATTATCCGCTGAAATATCCCTGGGGCGGACGATGCCCGTCACCGTGATCATCTGGTTATCTTCGTTCACGCGCACTTCACGGTTTCCCTCGATAACCAGGTTCCCGTTAGGCAGCACCTCCACTACCCGAGCGGTCATGTAGGCCGTCAAAGCGCCACTGCGTTCAGTGGAACCCGTTCCCTTGAACTTGCTATCGATACTGCCGGCCACGCTGCTGAAGGGATTGAAAAAGGGTTGATCGCTGGGGTAATTTTTTTCAGCGTTGAAAAAGTTGGTCAGGCCAGCGGAAAGCGTTGAATTGCGATCGGTAGTAGTTCCGGCCTTATTGGTGGCGCTGGCGTTTTCCATGATCTTGATGGTCACAATGTCGCCGACCCGATGGGCCTTGGGATTGGTGTACATCTGACCAAAAGTACTGCGATCATCCCAAAGGGAGCCATCCGAAGGCTTGCTATCTTCATTTTGCTCTAATGCCACCATTTTATACTGTGGAGCTGCCACAGCCGGAGGCGTCTTGGCGGCAGGGGATGATGGGGTACTGGCACAGCCCCCCATCACCACCCATACCGCCACAAACCCCACCAACCCTCCTATGGAGCAACTCCCTTTAGCCTTATTTTTTTGAATTCTCATATCATCACCAAGAGACACAATTCCGCCGCCATGCCACCCTTGCGCCAATCTTAATACTCCACCTTGACGGTTTGGGAATCCACCACCCGTCCATAAATATTCTTTTTGGAATTGGCATTGAGCAAAAGAATCCGGTCGCCGATGCATCCTGATTCCAGGGCGACAGCCTGGGTGGTTATTTTGAGCAGGGAGGATTCCGCCAAAACCTGGATCAAGTCCCCTTTGCGCACTGCTGGCTCCCGTTCGAGCTGGTCTTCACGCAAAATGGTATTAATGGCGATGGAACGGTTGGCGCGCAGCCCAACCACCTGATCTTCTCGCACGATGGCATTTGCCGGCAGGCCGGCCCGATCCATTCTTTGGACCTTAATGTCCTCATGGTTAACGGGCTGATTTTTCCCTAACGGCTTGGCGGCCACATAGACGTTTTGCCACACCTCGATATATACGCCCACGACTGCCCGCCTGGCCAATTCGCCATTGACCATAATTCGGACAGCGAAGGTTTCGGCGCCCATCCAGTCATTGTGAGCGGGCTCTTCAACTTCGAGGGCAGCATCGCCCGGGGGAACGATCAGGTCTTGATCGTAGGAAATAGGCCTGATTTTCATTTGGGCCTTATCCCAAGGGGCATGTGCTGTAATATAACCGGCCACGGCATCGCGGACCTGGCTGGCGCTGACCGTGTCGTGCCCGCGCACCACTTTCACGGGAGCAGTGGCGATCAATTGATAATGCCCGCCATTTTCCATAAGTGGCTTCAAAATGGCTTCGATGCGCGCCGGATGAATGTAAAGCGATTGTCCTGGCAACGGGGCTCGGCCGACTTCAAGCGCTCCCAGAGCCTGGGCTTCTTCTTTATTGGGTGCGCTTATTTGCGCGACTTGACAAAGCTGGATCACATCGCCATTCACGGTAGCCTGGTCTAGTAAATTGATCTGGATGGCCTCTTCGGCCCAGGCAGGCCCCAGTCCAAGCGAACCAAACAATATGACTAAGAGAAAAAACAACTTGCCTTTGAACTCTCTGGAAGTGTTCCAAAAATGAGGAACATGGATAAAAACCATGCCTGGGACTTTTTTGTTATAGTGGCTTATATGTTTATTAAATAACAACATGTTAAATAATATTATTTAAACTTTTAAGTTATAATCGTTACCGCTTCAAATTATTAGCGGTTTGAAGCATTTCATCGGCTGACTGGATCGCCTTGCTGTTAATTTCATAAGCTCTTTGGGCTGTGATCATATTGACCATCTCATCCACTACGCTCACATTCGACAGCTCCACATACCCCTGGGCGACGGTACCAAAACCCTCCAGACCGGGCGTGCCCGTGGTGGCGGTGCCGGAGGACTTAGTCTCCAAAAACAAGTTGCGCCCTATGGCCTCCAGTCCGGCCGGGTTAACAAACCGGGCCAGCTGGATATTGCCGACATCACTGGGAGCGGTCTGACCCGGCTGCAGCACCGACACAGTACCATCCGTGGCTATGGTTACGGAAAGGGCATCCGTGGGGATGCTGATTTGAGGCTCTAACAACATGCCGTCAGTCGTCACGATGCGTCCCTCGCTGTCCAGCTTGAAGTTGCCGGCACGGGTATATGCAACGGTCCCACTGGGTTGGGTGATTTGAAAAAAGCCCTCCCCTTCGATGGCCATATCCAGCTCATTTTCGGTGTGCTGGAAGTCCCCGTCTACAAACAGCTTTTGAGTGGCAGCCGTTCGGGTTCCATGCCCGATCTGAATACCGGAGGGCTCCTGGTTGCCGGCCGCTGAAGTAATTCCGGGCGGCCGCATGGTTTCATAGAGCAAATCCTGGAATTCGGCCCGACTTCGCTTAAAACCGGTCGTATTCACGTTAGCCAAGTTATTGGCGATCACATCGATATTGGTCGATTGCGCCTGCATTCCCGAGGCTGCGGTCCATAGGCTGCGGATCATGGCGTTCTCCTTTTATTGGTTGGCACGCACGCCCATAAATGAGTCAGAAGAACAAAACGAACCGACGGGCTGACGGGCGGACGGGCTAACGGGCGAACCATAATTATACTTTCCCCACGTCGCTCACGGTCTTGGCATTGGCATCATCCGCCGAGCGCATGGCGCGTTGGTAGGTTTCAAATATTCGACTGGTCTCAATCAATTCCGTCATAGCCCGAATGGGGTCGACATTGGATTTTTCTAAAAATCCCTGGGCCACTTGCAGTTCGCTGTCGTCAAGGTCTTGTGCCTGGGCCCCATTGGTCGGTACAAAAAAAGTATCGCCCACTTTTTTGAGCTGATTGGAATTCGCGAAATTAACTACTTTCAATGAATTAACCGTATCACCATCGATTATCAGATCACCTTTTTCGCTGATCTGCACCTGGCTGCCTTCGACCGCGATGGCGCCCCCCTGCCCCATCACCGGCCACCCTTCAGAGGTACTCAGTTGCCCTTGATCGTTGACGGTAAAATTTCCCTTGCGGGTATAACGCAGGCCATCCGGTGCCTGAACCTCAAAAAATCCTTTTCCGACGATGGCCACATCCAATGCGTTTCCGGTCTTGGCCAGGGGCCCAGGACTGAAGTCGATATAGGAAGTCATGGGCGGAGCATAGGGAGTGATTCCGGTCGGGGTGTTGGCTGATGATGGGGAGGCGGTCTCCTGGGTGATACGGAAGGTGGGGACATCCGCCTTAAACCCGGAACTGTTGATGTTGGCCAGGTTGTTGGACAGCATATCCAATCGCATCTGCTGCAATAAGGCCCCCGCCGCTGCTTGGTACACTGTTCCGCTCATGCTGTTCCTTCCATTTTACAGTCGTCAATCTAAGATAAAGCAACCCTTATGCCATGGGACCGTTGCGATTAAATCTTTAAATTACAATTATTTAAATTTAAGACACTAGAACCGTGTCAATAACCCGGCAATAGTTGCCTATGCAATGGCGCGAAGCTTTCCGCCGGTTTCGCCCACACGGCCGGCATTCATCTTCATGGCCAGAGTGATTTCCGCCTGGGAAATCCCCAAATGTTTGGCGATTTCCTCAGAACTCATTCCATCTTTGACCATACCGGCGATCTGCTGAGCGATGGTGGTCTCGGCGGGTTGTACAGGTTCGTAATCAGCGGATAAACGGACTGCGGGAGATTGGATTGATGTAATTATCGGTTTAGTGGGGAGGGCCATGGCGGGCAACGCGTGGGTAACCAGCGCTTTCAGCTTGATGCGCTCGGTCTCCAGAACGGTTGCCAAGGCATTGAAGACCGCGTCGATTTGCTGCTCCATGATTTCATGGTGCATTTGGCCGCTGAAATGGTTAATGAATTTATCCTGTTGGCTTGGAACAGGTTGAGTTGAGCGTTGAGGTTTTCTTCTGTGCTTCACCCGCAGCAGTCTTATTACAAGGAGGGCCAGCAAGAGAGTCGGCACACCAGCGGTGGTCAACATCAGCCAGAGGGGAATGGTGATACTCAGCATTTGTCGCTCCTTTTTTAGCGTTAATCCTCTATGAAACCGTCCTTGCGAAGCTTGTTGCGCAGCCGCAAAACCGCCTGAGAATGGATTTGTGAAACCCGCGATTCGGTGATGTCCAGGGCCAGCCCGATCTCTTTCATGGTCATTTCATCACTGTAGTACATGGAAACCACCAGGCGCTCTTTCTCCGGAAGGTTCTCAATATGTTTGGCCAGGGTGGCTTTGATCTCTTTGATGGCGGTCAGCGACAACGCATCCTCGCCCCCTTCGTTGCTCAGGAAGTCCATCAAGGTCTCTTTTTCTTCCTGGCTGGTGACGCCGATCTCCTCAAAGCTGATGAAGGAGATGCTGGACATGCGTTTGACCTGATAGAATTGATCCAGGTCGATCTCCATTTCCCGGGCCACCTCTTCATCCTTCACATCGCGGCCGAGCTGCTGTTCCAGCTTCAAATAAGCCTTTTCCAGGTTACGGATCTTTTTGCGGGTGGTGCGGCCAAGGAAATCCCTGGAACGCAGTTCGCTGAGCACGGCCCCTTTGATGCGGAACACGGCGTAGGTCATGAATTTATTGTCGCGGGCTGGATCGTATCGCTCGATGGCCTGGATCAATCCAATGATCCCCACATTGACCAGATCATCGACATCCACCGTGGGCGGCAAATGGGTGGCAATGCGGTTAACGATGCGGTTCACATAAGGAAGGTACTCCGCAATGATCTCATTGCGCAAAAGGTGGTCATCCTTTTTCAACTTCTTGAGTTGGGATTCCATCGCTGACATTCGGATTCTCCATGAATTCGTTTATTGGTTGATTCGTTGATTCGTTGAATGGGCACAAATTCCCATGGAGAGCGCGGTAAGGTGAGAACCCCTCGCCACCATAACCAATCGACTAATCAACCAACTACTACCAACCTAACAAGGCAATTCAGTTAAATACCAATTCCCCACCCGGCTGCCGCGCTCCGGCACGGGTGCGCTGGCAACTTTGCGCGCCAGGGAAACGAAATTGCGACTGGCTTTGGACATGGGGGCCATCTCAGTCACGGCCCGCTGCTGGCGGACCCCCTTTTTGATGTTTTCATCCAGCAAAATGCAGCCATAGTATTCCAGGGAAATGCTGAGGAAACGGTCGGCCACCAATCCAAGTTGACGATAGACCTCATCGCCTTCTTGAATTGAATTGGCGGCATTGACCACCAGCTTGAAATGGGCCGTGCCGTATTTGACCGACAACACCTTCATCATGGCGTAGGCATCAGTGATGGAAGTGGGCTCCGGTGTGGCCACGAGCAGGATTTCATCGGAATTGATATTGAAGTAGAGAACATTGGAGGAAATGCCGGCCGCCGTGTCAATCAGCATGATGTCGTAATCGTTGATAAAGGCATCCAATTGGCTGAACACCAGGTAGCGTTCCTGCTGGGTCAGCGATGTGAGATCCTGAATCCCCGAAGCCGCGGGCAGAATTTGCATGCCACCGGGACCCGGCACCACCACTTCGGATAGCTGCTTCTCTCCGCGAATGACATGGGAAAGGTTGAATTGGGGCGTCAACCCCAGCAGCACGTCCAAATTGCCCAGCCCTAGATCCGCATCGAAAATGAGGACCTTTTTGCCGAACCGGCGCAGAGTGAATCCCAGGTTGGCCACGATGTTGGTTTTGCCCACGCCGCCCTTGCCGCTGGTGATGGAAATGATCTTGGGGGCATTGACGCCAGGGGTGCGCATCCCTTTGAGCGCCGGGTCGGAATTGGCGGCCTTGTGATCACTGAGATGAATAATTTTGCTGGATTGGTCGTTGGGGTTCATGCGGTCAATTCCTGAGGCCGGCCACGCGATGGCGAGCCGGACGATCTATGGGTTTAGGTGCAAACAGCGCCATGCAGCACATGCGGCAGGGTTTGAAGCCCTGATCCATGGCCTGGCGAGAGTCTTTGAAGTTCACGATATGCTCGTTACTGATGCGCTGAACCGCCTTGCATTGGTGATGATGGAAAATGTCTGAATTACGGTTGGCCACATATATGCCGCGGTTCACTTCGCTCTGACGGGATTGAACAATGGTCACTGGTTCATCCATGCCTTGGTCGGCCCTGGCCCCGTCGTGGGACAGGAGCGTGGCGGCCAGGTAACGGGCCGTGAGGAGCTGCATCCCCTCGGGCACATGGGGGGCGGTGCTCAAGTACCCCATGGGCAGCCGGTTGAACTCAACCATATTGACCAACGGTCCAAGCTGGGGGCTCCAATCCAAGTGGGTCGGCAATAAGCGGTTGACACCCAGGGGCGCGAAGAAGTCAATGGCCCTGGTCATGACCGATGCCCGGGCGCCGGCTGGCAGGAGCAGATGAATCTCGGTGGCGTTCAGTTGCTGTAGCAGCGGCTTGAGCGCATCCCGTCCGACGCGGTCCTGGGGGCCCAGGCCAGGGGTATCCACCAAAATCAGCTCCATGGTGTCGAGTCGTTGCAGGGCCTGCTCCAGCGCCATTTCATTCGCGGCGGATTCAAACGGGATCTCCATGATCCCGGCATACTTTTGCAATTCGACGGTTCCAGCGATGCGCTGGTCATCTAAGCTGATGATCCCCACGCTCAGCCGGGCTTGCATCCGGGCCTGGGCCGCCATTTTGGCCACCATGGTGGTTTTGCCAGCTCCCGAAGGTCCGACCAAAACGATGATGCCCGGTGCTTCACCGGGTTTGGTTCTGGGCGCCACCCACCCCTTGGCATCGATGATCTGGGATAACACCGCCACCGTCTCGTCATCAGCTTTGGCATGATCGGGGGTCAAGTCCGTCATTTGATCCGCCAATTCCATGGCCACGGCCCGCTCAAGCCCCTGCCTCATCAGCTCATCCAAAAACGAACGGCGGGGTGAGCTGCTCGGCAATCGTCCTTGGTCCACTTGGGATTCATTCATCATCTGGACGATCTTGGGTTGCAATTTCTTTAGGCCGGTGAGTGTGATGGGGTTGAAATGTTGCAAAATGCGCCCAATCCCCGATCCCTGGCGATTGCTGGTTTGGTTGGCGGCCTCGTCAAGTTCAAAGCGGGGTGTGGCGCCTACCGAACCGTTGTCTGCCTTAGCGTGCTGGCCCGCTGACTCATCCACCGCCGCGGTCACCACCACTTGTGAGCCCGCGCCAAGCCCAAGCAGCCGTCCAGTCTTTTTCATGGTCTTGGCCGATAAAATAACAGCTTCTTCGCCAAACTCTTTCTTGATCAAGCGAAGGGCCTCGGCCATATTCTCTGCTTCGAATCGTTTAATTTTCATCCTTGAGCTCCGCTACTCCCACGGATTGAATTCTAATATTCGGTAAAATTTCTTCGTAGGCCAGAACCACCAACTGGGGGATGAATCGATCCACCATTTTCTTGACATGGAATCGAATCTGCCCCGAGCACAACAGCAGCGGTTGCAGACCTCTTTGGGCGTATTTGTCGAGTTGTTCGGCCACTCGGCGCATCAGTTTCTGGGCGGTTCCAGGATCAATGGTCAGAAAATCGCCATGATCGGTGCGCTGAATGGATTCCGCGATACGGCGCTCGGCTACCTGGCCCAGGGACACCACCACCAGTTCGCCCTCCGCGGTCGCGTATTGGCGGGTTATGGTACGGGCCAAGGCGTGACGCACATATTCGGTCAGGGCGTCGAGCTGCTTGATGGTGGGCGCCCAGTCGGCAATTGCTTCCACGATGGTGAGCAAGTCCCGGATCGGCACCTGTTCCATGAGCAGATTCTGCAATACCCGCACCACGCCCCCCAACGATAACAAGCCGGGAACCAGCTCATCCACGGCCTTGGGATGGGTCTCCTTGAGGGTGTCGAGCAGGGCCTGAACCTCCTGGCGTCCGATCAATTCATGGGCATAACGGCGAATGACATCGGAGAGATGGGTCGTCATCACCGTGGGCAGATCCACCACCGTAAAGCCTTTGGCAATCGCCTCTTCCCGCTGGCGCTCTTTGATCCAGACCGCTTCGATTTGGTAGGTCGGCTCTTTGGTGGGGATGCCGCGCAGGGAATCGTCGGCATTGCCCGGATTCATGGCCAGGTAATAGTTGAGCATCAGATCGCCCCGGGCCAATTCATTGCCTTTGAGCTTGATCACATATTCGCCCGGCTTGAGCTGCATGTTGTCTTGGATATGAATGCTGGGCACCACGATACCAATTTCACCCGCCATTTGCCGGCGAATGGATTTAATGCGCTGAAGCAGTTCGCCATTTTGCTGGGTATCCACCAGAGGAATCAGGCCATAGCCGATTTCCAGTCCCAGTACATCCACGGGAGGCAGCGGCTTAAACGATTCAGCGGTTTCGCTCTCTTTTTCTTTCTTTGCTTCTACTGATTCAGCTGCTTCAGCGACCGGCTTGCGGTGCGTGGATTTATATTGCAGATAGGCAATTGCGCCGGTGACCAGGGCCAGCATGAAGAATGGAAGCGTCGGAAGACCGGGAACTATGGCAAAGAGGAATAAAATCGCGGACGCAACCGCCATGGCCCGGCGGTGGGTGAAGAGTTGGGAGCCGATGGAAAAACCCAAATTGCTTTCAGCTCCGGCCCGGCTGACCACAATACCGGCAGCAGTTGAAATCATCAGCGCCGGCACTTGACTGACCAAACCATCACCCACTGTAAGCAGCGTATAGGTTTGGGCCGCCTCAGAAAAGGACATGCCGTTTTGGAACACGCCGATGGCAAAACCGGCCACAATATTGATCATGGTGATGATGATGCCTGCTACCGCATCACCGCGCACGAACTTGTTGGCACCGTCCATGGCGCCGTAGTATTCGGACTCGCGCGAAATCAATTGGCGCCGTTCGCGCGCCTCTTTTTCATCGATGATGCCGGCATTTAAATCCGCATCGATGCTCATCTGTTTGCCGGGCATGGCATCCAAAGTAAAGCGGGCCGCCACTTCAGCGATACGGCCGGCGCCTTTGGTGATAACGACAAAATTAATGACCACCAAAATCAGGAAGATGATCACGCCCACCATGTAGTTGCCGCCCACCACAAAACTGCCGAAGGCCATGATGACCTTGCCTGCCGCCTGCACGCCTTCACTGCCGCGCAACAGAATCAAGCGGGTGGAAGCAATATTCAGCGACAGCCGCATGAGCGTCGATAGAAGTAGAATGGAAGGAAAGGCCGAGAACTCAAGGGGCTTGAGCACATACATACCCACCAGCAGAATCATGAGCGACAAGGTGATATTGAAAGTCAGCAACAGATCCAGGAACATGGTGGGGATGGGGATGATCATGACCATGAGGATGCACATGGTCGCCACTCCCAACGCCACATCGGTGTTGTTGGATAAGAAGGCGAGGCGTCCGCTCAGTGGTTTTGGTTGCGCAAGATCCATAAAAGCCCCTATTCAATGGTGGTTTCGCTAGGCCGCACATGAGCGGTGCATTTTCCATGCCTGGGGCGGGAGAACATCTCCGGGATGCCGGGCTTCTTCCATTGCACCGCAATCTGTCTGTAATCATGAAGAATAAATAGGAATATCATTTTGATAGACCGAGTCAGGAAAGGTCAGATTTTGGACGCGTCAAGAATTAGGCGGTTGGGGATTCGTTGAGTTCGTTGATTCGTTGATTCGTTGAGTCGGTGAGCAGTTGATCACATTGCCGTGCAGGTGGGAGCGCTTCGTACTCGTACGCGTACTCGTACTCGTACTCGAAATGACGAGTAAAAACCTTCGAGTACGATTATTCCTCAGCATCTGTAGGGTGCGCTTTGCGCACCACTCACTATCATATCAAAAACTGAGAAAACGCCCAATCAACCAATCAACGAATCTACGCATGCACCAACCCCTTCAACCGATACACATAAGCCAGCACTTCGGCCACGGCCTGGTAGAGTTCCACGGGGATGTACTGCCCGATCTCCACATTTTTGAACATGGTACGGGCCAGGGGTTTTTGCTCAATAATGGGAATATCATTTTCCGTGGCAATGGCCCGAATACGCTCGGCCACGTGGCCGGCGCCTTTGGCCACCACCATGGGCGCGGGCATATCCCGCTCAAATTTGAGCGCTATGGCCAGGTGCGTGGGGTTGGTAATCACCACGGTGGCTTTGGGGATGGCTTCCATCATGCGGCGCATGGCGATTTCGCGCTGGGCGGCTCGAATGCGGGATTTGATCGTGGGATCACCTTCGCGCTGTTTGTGCTCATCTTTTACTTCTTGTTTGGTCATGCGCAAATCTTTTTCGAATTTATAGCGCTGGAACACATAATCCGCCACCGCTAGAATGAGCAGTATCAAGCAGGTATAATAGCCGAGCTTGAGGGAAACCTTGCCGATAAACGAGAAGGTGAAGGTAGGGGAAGCATCCACCAGAGAAGGAATTTGATTCATCTCCCCCTTCAATATCGAATAAGCCATGCCGCCGATGATCAACACTTTGAAGATCGATTTGAGCAGTTCGACCACCGAGCGCGAAGAAAACAACCCCTTGAATCCGCTGATGGGATTGAGTTTTTCGAACTTGGGGGTAAGGGCTTCATTGGCCACCATGAACCCCACCTGGCCCACATTGCCCGCAATCGCCGCCGCGGCTACCGCCAGCAGCAAGGGAGCCAGGATAATGATCACCCGCAGAAATAAATGCCAGGCCAGGGCGTGGGCGTTGTTGATGGATGGCGTCCACTGACCCAATTGCAGAAATATCGATTTGGTGACCAAGTTCAGCTGATCGAACATCCAGGTCCCGGCGAAGTAAAAAACGGTCAAAGAACTGAGCAAAACCAGGACCGATGGAATCTCCCGGCTTTTGGCCACCTGCCCTTTGTTGCGGGCGTCCTCGCGCTTCTTAGGGGTTGCTGGCTCAGTGCGCTCTTGATCTGTACTGTCGGCCATGGCCGGCCTCCTCTACCTGAACAACTTGATTAAGTCGATGAGAGAATTGTCAAAGGCATTGAAGCTGATTTGCAGGGCCGCTTTTATAAATGGCAGGGAAAGACCCAGAAAAATCAGCCCCAGGATGATCTGCAACGGCATGGCAACCACGAAGATCTGCATCTGGGGCACAGTGCGGGCGGTGAATCCCAACGCCACGTTGGTCAGAAGCAAAGCCGCCATTACCGGTGCGCCCAGTTGCAAGGAGGAGATAAAGACATTGGCCATCATCTTGATCAACAGATCGAGTACTTCCCCCTTGAAATGGACCCCTAAAGGTGGAATCAGGCTGAAAGATTCGACCAAACCCTTGATGAAGTAGAAATGGGCATCAATGGCGAAAAAGATCAATAAGGCGAATAAATTCAGAAATTGGGCCAGCACCGGGATCTGCAAGCTGGATGATGGATCGACGACATTGGCAATGGCAATGCCCATCTGAAAGCCAGCCAGCTGACCGGCCAATTGAACACCCGAGAACAACAACTGCACCACCAACCCGATCATGATCCCCACCAGGGCTTCGCCCACAAGTCCCCCAGCCAGGGTCCAGGGGCTGTCGATCAGGGAAACCTCCCGCAATTGCAACTGCGGCATCAGCATCAAACTGACAGCCAACGCCAAGGTGGCCTTCAGCAGCGAGGGCACGTTGCGGGCTTCCAGAAATGGAATGGAGAAAAGAATGGCGCCGACACGCACCAGCACAAAGATGAAGGCTTGCAATTGGTCGAGGGGGAGGTTGAGAAGAAGCATAGTGGTTGATTAAATCGTTGATTAGTTGATTGGTCTAATCGTGGTGGCCGAATCAACGAATGAACGGCTCAACCACTCAACGCTAGCGTACATACATGTGCATATTCACAAAAACGCTGGTCGTGAACTCGATGATGATCTGCAGCATCCATGGGAAAAAGAAAAGCAAAGCCAAAGCCACCCCTATCATTTTGGGCACGAATACCAAGGTCATTTCATTGATCTGGGTCACGGTTTGAAACATGCTGACCAGGATACCCACGATGAGCCCAACGGCTAGCATGGGAGCAGCCAGAAGGATAGAAGTCTGCAAGGAGTGCAACAGCATTCCGGTGATGTATTCAGGGGTCATGGTTGAAATTCTCCTTTGTGACCACTCGATAAAATACTTCTTACTCCGGCGGTGCTCATCATGCCTGAACTCAACTTTTTAATTCGTACACCTACACGTACTCGAAAATTTCTTCCGAATACGCGTACGAGTACCGCTTCGCTGAGTACGATTGGTTATTTTCATTGTCTTCCACCTTCCCTACACCACAAAACTCTTCACCAGCGAACCGATGATCAGATACCAGCCGTCAGTCAGAACGAATATCATCAGCTTAAAGGGCAATGAGATCATGACCGGCGGCAACATCATCATACCCATGGAGAGCAGCACGCTGGCCACCACCATGTCGATAATCAAGAATGGGATATAGAGCATAAATCCGATCTGGAAAGCGGTTTTTAATTCGCTGATCATGAACGCGGGGATCAACACCGTGGTCGGCACTTCATCAATGTTCTTAGGGCGCGGCAGTTTGGCGATTTCCACCAGCAGGGCCAGATCCTTTTCCCTGGTTTGCTTGATCATGAATTGCCGGATGGGGGTCTCGGCTTTTTTCAAGGCATCGGCCCCGCTCAGCTGATTGTCCAGATAGGGCTTGAGTGCATCCTTGTGAACCGCCTGCCAAACAGGCGTCATGACGAAGATGGTTAAAAAAAGCGTCAACCCCATGATAATCTGGGTCGGTGGCAGTTGGTTGGAGCCTATGGCCTGGCGCAGCAACGACAGCACAATGGCGATACGGGTAAAGCAGGTCACCATGATCAGAATGGAAGGGGCCAGGGAGAGAATGGTCATCAGCAAAAAGATCTGCATGACCACATTGACCTTGCCCGGACTCTGACCTGGCGCCATTTCGATGCGAATCAGGTTGTTGCTGTTAGCAGGGTCAGCGGCCGCGGCCCAATGGGGAAAAATAAGAAGGAGCAGCAAGCCAAGCAGTGGGAGAATTCGGAGCCAGCACAATTTTGAATTTTGGATTTTGGAAGTACTTTTCATGCCATGCCCCTCTGATCACCGGAAGCATTGGTCTTTTTAAATGCATGTCCAAACTGATTCGTCAGGCGTTGAAGCTGGTCGGTGAAACTGGTTGAATCCGGCCGTGGCGCCTCAGTAGTCAAAGAGGATAGCAGACTCGGGTCATCGATGAGGGTCAACAGGTTTACTTGATCCGTGCCAATCCCCAGAACCAGCACTTTGCCTGGTACTTGCACCAAGGCAACTGATTTCTTCATTCCCAAAGAGTGATTGCAGAGCACTTTGATCAGTCGCTCACGACCGCCGAATCTCCCCGCTGGCAAAACGCGTCGCACGTAACGATGCAGACCCCATAGCAACGCCAAAACCAAGGCCAGGGACAGTACCATTTTGATGGTCGCCATAGTGAGATCCGGGGCCGGGCTCATTTCAACTTCTCCAATCTCTCAACGGGACTGATGACTTCGGTGAGCCGGATGCCATATTTATCGTTGATGACAACCACGTCGCCTTTGGCGATCAAACGACTATTGGCCAAAATTTCCAGGGTATCACCGGCTGGTTTGGTGAGTTCAATGATGGATCCTTGCCCCAGCTTTAGCAATTCATGGATCAACATCTTGGTGCGCCCGAGTTCCACGGTAATCTCCAGCGGAATGTCGAGGATAAAATCCAGGTTGGCCGAACGTTGTCCATCCCCCTGGTTTTTAATATCAGCGAAGTAAAACGAATCTGCCGGAGGAGATCCCTTATACTCGGCCGCATTATTTTCGGCATCCGGGGCATTCGGCTTTTGGGGTTTTCCTGAGTCAGCCATGGGATGCTATGCTCCTTCCTCTTTGATGATGAGGTTTGATATTTGAACTGCCCGATTGCCTTTGATAATTCCCGGCGTTCCCATATATTTGGGCGTTCCTTCCACCTTTATGATCACCGGATCTTGAGGGCCGGTATTGATTTTGATGATGTCGCCTTGATCCAATTGAAGTATGCGGCCGATGGTGGAGATGGTTTTGCCCAGTTCGGCCACGATATTTACTTTGGTATCCTTGAGCAGAACGGCCAGCTGCCCCCGGAAAGCATGGGCGCGATCTTTTTCTCGCAAGTAGCGCGAGGAGAGTTTGTCTTTGACCGGTTCGAGCATCAAAAACGGGGTGCAGACATGGATGTTTCCCGTAAACTCTTCACCGGCCACCGAGAAGACAAATATCAAAACCAAATCACCGGGGTTGACCAAGTTGACAAATTCGGGTTTGGTCTCTGTTTTCTTCTGGACCACTTTAATGCTATAGGCCACCTGCCATGCGCGTTCCAGCTCCGTCAGCACATCAGCATAAAATCGGGAAAGCATCCGTTGCTCGATCTGGGTGAACTCCCTGACCTTGGCCAGCGGGCGGCCGACGCCGCCGAACATGCAGTCAATCAAGGCAAAACCCAGATTGGGCTCCACGGCCAATAAGGAGGAACCGATCAAGGGTTCCATGGTAAAAATGCTGAAACCGGTGGGGTTGGAAAACGCATGTAGAAATTCGCCGAACTTGACGATCTCTTTGGATACCTGCTTGACCTCGATGGCCCGCTGCAATGCGCTCGTGAGGCCAACGTTAAGCAGGTTAACGAACTTATCGTATACTTCATCCAGGGCGTCGAATTGATCCCTGAGCATGAGGCTCTGGGCCGTCAAGTCATAGGAACGAGCCTCACTCTTGGCTTTAGGCTGAGGTTCTTCCTCGACCTTAACCTCGCCAGAGTCCATGGCGTTGAGGAGGGCATCAATTTCTTCCTGGGATAGTATCTGCTCGGCCATATCCGACCCCGCTATTGGCTATTGGACTACGAATTCAGTGAAGTAGATGACTTTGACCGTACCCGTTTTAAGGAGCGCGTTGATTTTCGCCAATAGTTCGTCCCGCAGGGCCACCTTGCCTTCCGTCGTACTGATATCGTTGTACGTTTTACTAGGCAAAACCATCAAGATGGCGTCGCGCACCTGGGGCAGGCGTTTGTTAATCTCTTCTTCGACTTCCTTGCCGCTGAGTTCCAGCTCCATGGTTACCCGCAGATAGCGTTTGCCGCCTTGGTCGGCCAGGTTGACGATCATCGTATCGAGCTTTAAGATCGGGCCGATCTTCCCCTCTTCCTCTTCGTTCTTGGCTTCTTCGCCATCTTTGCCTGATCCATTCTGGCTTTTGACCTCCGCGATGGTGGTGTTCATCTTGGACCACATCAGAAAGAATCCGCCTCCCATGGCGAGCATCATCAACACCACTACGCCAAGAACAATTATCAGCACTTTCTGTGACATTTTATTCTCCTTCGATCGATCATGTCCCGCTTTGGCCGGGATTGGTTGGCCCTAAAATGATCTCAACGCGCCGGTTCATGGCCCGATGCTGATCCGTGTCATTGGGCATCCGCGGTTTGACGCTGCCATAACCTACGGCGGACAAGGTGTACGGCGCAATCCCCCCCCGGGAGATAAAGTAATTGACGACGCTGATCGCCCGGGCCGTGGACAACTCCCAGTTGGATGGGTAACGCTCGGTCGCAATGGGGCGATCATCGGTATGCCCCTCGACGCGAATGGCGCGATTGAGAGGCTTGATCACGGCGGCGATCTTATCCAGCATGGAAAATCCTTGTGGGGTCAGTTTGGCGCTGCCCGAAGAAAATAGCAGCTCGTCATTTAAAGTCAGGTGCAAGCCCTTGGCCGTATACACGGCTTCCAAGCCTTGAGCCTGGGCCAAGGTTTGGAAATCCTCCCGTGGAGCCGCCTCAGGCTTTGATTCTTCAGCAGGTTTGGTGGCATTTGAGGGTTTGTCGCTGATCACGCCTTCCGCTGAATTGCGGCCTTCGTTCAATACGCCCATGGCGCTTTGAAGCCCCTTTTGGAAATGGCTGAACCGAGAGCCATCCAGGCTGCCCATTGAAAACAGAAGCACGAAAAAGACCAATAAATTGGTCATCAGATCATTGAAGGTGGTCATCCACGCCAAGGGATTTTCCGAGGCTTGTATGTTTGCGTTTCTTTGGAGTCGGATGAGTTTCATGACTTTCATTACTGCCGGTCAACGTTAAAGACAAAACTAACTCTGCGGTTGAGGGCCCAATCGCCCAAAGACTCGCCGCTCACCAGGGGACGAAATTGACTGAAGCCCGCCGCGGACAAATGCTGCGGGTTAATCTTTTCCTTTTCGATGAAATAGCGCAATACCGCGACGGCCCGTGTGGTTGAAAGTTCCCAATTTGAAGAGAAGTAACGATTGTGGATGGGCCGGTCGTCCGTATGCCCTTCAATCTCCACCGGAACATCCAGCCGACGGATCAACTGGGCGATCTTCTCAAGCCGCGGATAGGCACCCGCCGTGAAGTTGGCTTGGCCGCTGTCAAACAAAAGCGTATCCTTCAACGTCATCTCCACGCCTTGGGCGGTGGGCCGCAACTCGGCCATATCTAAATGGACATCGGCGCTCACATTGCGAACCTGCTCGAAGAGATCCGCAATCAAATTCTCCCGCGGAACTATGCTCACCTCAACATCCTTGATGCCGTGGCCGCTCTCAATACTCTTGCCATGCTGGAGCACATTGACCGCCTTTGAAAACGAGCCCACAAATCGAGTAATTTTTGAAGGCGTCATGGTCGCAAACGAAGTCAGTAGTACAAAAAATGTCAACATGATCAGGACAAAGCCGGTGTAGACCACTTGCCAGCCGTTGGCAAAGTTATCCACATTGTTGCGTTTGCCACTCACCAATTTGTTGTTCTTGGCCAACATGTCAGAACCCATCCTTATTGGCCGAGCGGGCGGTCGGAGAGAGAAAAGCCTTGAGTTTTTCGGCCACCACGCGATGGTTCTCACCGGAATGAATGGCGAGAATGCCATGCATGACCATCTGCTTGGTCAATATCTCCTGTTTACTGCGCACCCGCAGCTTGCCGGCAATGGGGAGAAAAAGCAGATATGACAGGACCGTACCGTAGAATGTGGTCAGCAACGCCACAGCCATGGGGGCGCCCAAGGCCGAAGGATCGCGCATTTGCATCAGCATTTGCACCAGACCGATGATAGTGCCCAGCATGCCCACCGCCGGCGCAAAGGTGCCCATGGTGGTATAAATCTCGGCGCCCAGACGATGGCGCTCTTCTATCCACATGATCTCGGTGCTGAGCACCTCTTCGATGGCATCACCTTCCATGCCGTCCATGGCCATGCGAAAGCCGCGGGCCATGAAAGGATCTTCAATCTGTTTGATGTAGTTATCAAAAGCCACGATGCCTTCCTTGCGGGCCCGTTTGGCCAAATCCACCATGATCGGGATCAACGCCAGCGGATTGGGGGTTCGATGCCGGAAGGCATTCTTTGTAACCTTGAACATACTGATCACGTCAACGAGCGGGTAATTGATCAAGGTGGCTCCCATGGTGCCGCCAAAGACAATCATGAGCGAAGGATAGTTGATAAACCAGGAACCGGAACCGCCCATTATAATGGAAACAATTACTAGCCCGCTGGCCACCATGATTCCGAGTAGTGTGGCTAAATCCATGGTTTTTTCCGCCGTTACCCGTTGACCCGTTACCCGTTGGCCCGTTGCCCGTTGGCCGTCAAACACCTTTATCCGAGGGAGATGGGTGTTGATTAAATCAACGCAAGCCACCGCCCTGCATTGAAATAGCATGGAATGTGCCATGGATCTGCCGGGATGGACGCGCAATCCAGATGTGATTCAGCGGAGAATTAACCAGCTGTTTTAATGACTATTTATCAGCGGATGGGCGGTGATTGATTTTCCATGAAGAGGGAGTTTCGCAGGCGAGGCGGACATCGGACTCCGTCAATTTCCTCGGAGGCAGTCAAGGGGTTGACAGCTCAATGCCTTTACATTGAACCCAATAAAAAATACTCCCAGGCGTGCCTGGGAGTATTCGATGAACGCCACGTATCTAAAGGAATTATCAAGTGATTGAGTCGTTGGGCACCAACAAGCAGAGCGGCCGTACTATCTTTCGTGACTCTTGCCGATCTACGCATCAACTAATAGACCAACCAGCCTCTCAACGAATCCTTACCGTTTAATATTGATCAGATCATTCAACACTTCATCACTAGTGGTAATCACCTTGGAGTTGGCCTGAAATGCGCGCTGGGTAGTAATCAAAGACACGAACTCCTGGGCCAAATCGACATTGGACATCTCCAGGCTGCTTGAGGCAATTTTGCCTACGCCCGCCGAGCCGGGCGTGGCGACCACCGGTTGCCCAGAGGCTAAAGAGGAAACAAACAGATTGCTACCCTGCTTGGCCAGACCGGAATAGCTGGCAAAATCCGCCAGAGCGACCTGAGCAAATGGAGCCATGGTGCCATTGGAGTAAAGAGCCGTAAAGATGCCAAAATCATCGATGGAGATGCCCTGGAGCATGCCGCTGGGATAACCATCCTGGGTCTGGGAAGTTTTAACCGATTGCCCCGCGTAGCCGGTTACCGAACCATCAGTTGCGCCCGTGCCATCCAGCATATTCCACGTGAGGCTTACATTATTGCCGGGAAGCCCGCTAATGGTAATCGTTGGATTTGCTGAAGCAGGAGTACTGCTAGCGGGCAGCAGGGCGCCGGTGGGACCAAAGGCTAATACATTATATTGCGGGGTCGCGCCAGGGCCCGCGGGGGTTGCGGTGCCGATCGAGGGCGAAACATACCATCGCCAGGTATTTGCGGCGGTGTTTTCAAAGACCAGATTCATTTCTATCGAATCACCCAATGAATCATAGACCGACACGGTGGTGTCAAAGGTGTCGCCCACGGCCGCGCCCGAATCCAGATTAAGTCCCATGGTGATATTCTGAGTCGCATTGGGCGTGCTGACGCCATTGGGCAGTGTAATGGTCCCCAGGGCACCAGTGGCGCCGGTGTTGGGATCGATGGCATACCCCTGTACTTCCAAGCCGTCTGTGTTGACCAGCATATTGGCGCCGTTGAATTCGAACTGACCGGCCCGGGTGTAATACTGCCCATTATTGGAAGCATCACGCACGATAAACATGCCCTGACCGTTAATGGCCAGGTCGGTGACGGTGTTGGTGTTCTCCAAGGTACCGGAGTTCCAGTTGGCGCTCAGGCCGCTCATCATAACGCCGCGCCCGATTTGTGTCCGGCTCTGTCCCAACGTAGCGTTGAATACATTAGAAAATTCTACCGTGGAAGATTTGAACCCGGTGGTGTTGACGTTGGCCACGTTGTCACCGATCACCGCCATGGCGCTGGTCTGCGCCTTTAAACCTGAAATACCAGAATAAAGCGATCCGATCATATGTTTACTCCCTTCGTCTTATGCGCTTTTGTTTTCCTGATGGTCTTCCGATCTTAATCAATCCATTACGTTTCTTATGGTTATTTT
This sequence comes from Deltaproteobacteria bacterium, assembly GCA_021824175.1. Lineage (GTDB taxonomy): Bacteria > Desulfobacterota > Desulfobacteria > Desulfobacterales > Desulfosarcinaceae > Desulfatitalea. The sequence continues at coordinate 139,817 of JAKALP010000008.1, read as the reverse complement.
AGTTCGTGGGTGTCGTTCGAACTTGGCTGACATCGCTCATCGCGATCTCGCGGTTGCCACAGACCAGATAGGCCGTTCCGTTCTTAAAGTTCACCCCAGTGACTTCACCATTTACAAATTGGGTCGCATTTACCGAGTTGCCGGCTTTATCCACCGCTGAAATGCTGAAAGTGTAAACACCATCGGGCGCTTGCCCGCCGAGATAATCGCGCCCATCCCATGAAAATGACTGCTGGCCGGCGGATTTTGCGCCGACTTGAATCCGGCGGATGAAGTTGCCCTGGGAATCGGAAACCGTGGCATAAACACCGGCCGCGTCTTGAGCCAAAGTATACTGCAAATCGTCACTCTGCCCATGGGTGTGCTGGAAGGAATTGCCTTGGGCCACAATGGTTTTGCCGATGTACCCGACCGCCTGACTGTTGGTTTGCGCCGATTGGGAAGTACTCAGGGTTCCCAAGGCCGTGTTGATGTTCTGGAGTTGCTCCAGTGAACTGAATTGCGCCAGTTGGGCCGTAAAAGCAGTTCCGTCCATGGGGTTGAGCGGGTCCTGGGCCTGTAGCTGCGCCACCAGCAAATGCAAAAAGTCGTCTTTGCCCATCACACCATTTTTGGAAGTAGTTGTGCCGCTACTCTGACCAGCATTTGCAGCTACCTGATTCACGCCGGATATAGCCATATAAATTCTCCTTCTCGATTAGGCAAAGAAATCCACTTCACTGTTATTGGCGCGCAGGGCCGCGTTGGCATTGACTTCCGACACAGCCGAAAGCGAAGGGTTCATGGTCTCCTTCTGCCGCCCTTCCCGCTGTCCGGCCTGCTGCCGGGGGTGATCCTGGGACTGGCGAAAAGCGGTCTGTTGTTGACCATTTTTCCACGCGTCCTGGTCCTGGGAGACAAAAACATCGATTTTGTGCACCTGGAGGCCTTGTTGCTGCATCTCCGCTTTCAGCACCTGGATGTTTTGTTCAATCATATTTTTGACATGATGGTTATCCGCCGTCATGCGGATCGCGACCTGTTGATTTTCGGTCGTGATTTCCAGGTGCATATTGCCGAGAAATTCAGGCTTAAGCTTGATATTCATCTGGGATAATTGGCCGTCGGACCGGACCGTCATGCGCTGAACAATTTGATGCACCACATCACTTTGCAAATCCTTGGTATTGGCCTGCGGGTCGGTTGCCCCTTTGAGGTTGGAAGACTTAAGGTGTTCACTGTTTTTCAAATGCGCCTCAAAGCTTGGGCTCATGTCGTCAGGCACTGATCCGGCTGGCATGGTACCGGACCCATTGCCGGACGCCGATGCCTGGGATGGTCTGGAGAATCCGTCAACTTCCTTTTTGAGCGCGGAGGCATGCCTGCGGAGCCCGTCATTGAAGCGATGTTCCGAATTGGTGATAGTATCGGACAAATTGGTCTCCTGCCCCTCTTGGGTTGTCAAAGTATTTCCCACCGCTTGGGATTGCACGACCTTTTTACTGTCCGGTAGAATTTTTTGGTTAAGAGGTCCAAAGGCCTTTTTTTCTTCCGTCGCCGGTGGCAATTGGGTGGATATTGCTATCGGTTTATTGGAAGATAAATTCCCCTCCCCATCATCTATTGTTGGAAGGGATGTCAAGTCAGCCCGCTCTTCTCCCGCGTTCATATTGGAAAGCAGGTCTTGTTTGATATGGCCAGTTTTCTTCAACAACAAGGGGGAGGCCGCATCCGCGGAAAGTGGCTGCGCCGCATTTGGCGTTTCAGACATCTGCATCTCCGGTTGCGCCTGAGTTGCCACCCTGCTCTTATTGGAAGCCGGCCAGTCAACTTTTTTACCCAAGATCAGTTGGTCCAGATCCACTTCGGCTGAATTCGCGGTATCAGGCGCCACTGTCAATGCGCTGGCGGTTTTATCACTGCCGACATCGGCCAGTCCCGATCGATATTGCTGGAAAGAGCGGCCAGGGGCCGCGCCTTGTCCTGTTGAATTCATCAGGAGCTGGACCATTTTTGGCCCCACGCTCTCGGGATTGCTCACACCGCTCAAATCAAGCAGAGGAACAGATTCCTTGGAGCCATCTTCAGCAGACACCCACTGGAGCTTGTTCTGCGTTGGGTTGATACCACTGGCTGGCAACGACATCAAAGCAGCCATGATCTCGGCGAACTGGCCCGAATCGTTTTTCAGGGCGGCGGCGGTTTTGCTGGATAATTTGACCGCCACCTTCTGGGCCCCTATCCCGGCGATGTTCGTTGCGGTTGGGACATTGAAATACATTACCGTGCACTGCATGAGGTATTCCTTTATCGGTTTTTAAGTATATGTCGGTTAATGGCAATCTCGTTGATAAACTTCTGCTCTTCACTATTGAGTTCAGCCATAAAGGCCTGCTCGCCTTTCTCTTTCAAACGGTCGATGGTTTTGCGCTTCTTCATGGCTTCCAATAACGCTTGGCGTTTTTCTTCACAGGCTTTTTCAGCGCTGGCTAAATGGTTTTGTTGAGTTTCAATTTCGTCACCCAGGCGTTCCAGAAATCCGCGATACATGGCGGCCTGGGCCGCGCTTTCACCATCGGCTTGGCCCTGTCTGAAATCTTCTTCGGTCTGGGTTCGCCGGGCGATCATGGCCGCCAATATGGCTTTGGCCTGTTCAACCTGGCGTTGGGCATCGGCAAACTCCCGCTGGCAACGATCTTCTTCAAATTGGCGATAGCGCCGTACTGCTTCGAGTTTGAATTGAAAGGCCATTTCGTTTGCCCGTTACCCGTTAGCCCGTTTGCCCGTAACCCGTTGGCCCGTCAAACACCTTGATTTAATCTAATTGATGCTTGATCCCGCCGATCTTTGGCGGGATTGGCCCGTTGAATACCCCGACTTAATCAATAACAAGACCTTCTATTTCCCCTACCCATTCATTACCTGATCCAGTTGCTGGAGACTCTGTTCGAAGTTGACGCTTTCGTTAATGTCTTGCCTTAGATAACCATTGATCCCGTCGATCTTGGCCATGGCGCGGTCAATGCCGGCATTGGTGCCGGGCACATAAGCGCCGATGTTGATTAAATCTTCGGACTTGCGATAGACGGCCAAAAGTTCCTTCATCCTGCCGGCATTATGTTTATGCTGGAGCGTGGCGATATCTTCCATCACTCTGCTGATACTGCGCAATACATCAATGGCCGGGTAGTGATTGTGATGGGCCAGATCCCGACTGAGCACAATGTGGCCGTCAAGGATGGAACGGGCGGCATCGGCAATGGGCTCATTCATGTCGTCGCCTTCCACCAGGACCGTATAGAGGCCGGTGATGGACCCATTGTGATCGGAAGTGCCGGCGCGTTCGAGCAATTTGGGCAGTAAAGTAAAAACCGACGGCGTATACCCTTTGGTGGTAGGCGGCTCACCCAGAGCCAACCCGATTTCACGTTGGGCCATGGCAAAACGGGTCAGCGAATCCATCATCAAATTGACCGTCATGCCCTGATCGCGGAAATACTCGGCAATGGCGGTGGCCACAAATGCGCCGCGCACCCGCACCAGAGGCAGATGATCCGAAGTGGCCACGACCACCACTGATTTCTTCAGCCCTTCTTCTCCCAAGTCCTTTTCAATAAAGTCGTTGAGTTCACGGCCACGCTCGCCGATCAGAGCGATGACATTCACATCCGCGCTGCTTTTACGAGCGATCATGCCCATCAGCACGCTCTTGCCCACGCCTGACCCGGCGAAAATCCCCATGCGTTGACCACACCCTACGGTCAGCAAACCATTGATCGCCCGGATGCCTAGATCCAAAGGATTACGGATGCGCTGCCGCAGCAAAGGATTGATGGGGGTGGCATAAATAGGATATTGCCCTTCGAGGTTTAATGGCCCTCGTCCATCAATGGGATTGCCCAATCCATTGATCACGCGGCCGAGCAATTCCGGCCCCACCGCGATTGAGGCCTTGTCCTGGCGGGCCACCACCCGGCTGCCGGGCCCGATGGTGCGAATCTCTTCCAGAGGCATCATTAGGACGGTACGGTCGCGGAACCCCAACACTTCGGCCGTGACCGGCCGCTCTTTTTCAGTCCCATGGATATCGCAGATGCAGCCCAATTGAGTGGCCGGGCCATTGGCTTCGACGACCAGGCCCACCACTTTGGTCACATGGCCATATATTTTGATGGGTTCCGTGGAAGTAACGCTTTGTCGATAGTGTTCCAGCGTTGCGAAGTTGCCTGGCTCTTCACGGACCGCAGCCTTAGCTTCAGCCACTTTCACAAAGAGTTTATCGCTGATGGCGGCCAGCTGTTGCTCAATGCGGGAGTCAATAATACCAAAGTCAGTTTCGATCACACATCCGCCCTTGGGCATTGAAGCATCGGAAATGATCTGATAGGAATCGCGCCAACTATCGTTGCCAGGCATTTTTTCCCGCAAAATCGCGCGAATGGTTTCTGCTTCGGCGGCATGGGCTTTAATCTTTACTTTTTCCTGGCCGGCGGTCATGTCCAGCGCCTTGCGGGTAATTCGTTCAATCTTTTCAGGATGGCGCGTAATTTCAAAATCAAGGATATCTTTGGCCAAAGCCAGAGCCAGTCGCACCGTGTCTTCCTCACAGTGGCTCCGGGTCCGGGCTTGATGTTCTTCCAGGCCGATACGAGTCTGGCCCAGCAAACGATTGAGACGTTCTACTTTGGCTTTGCTACTTGCCAGCGTCTGTTCCCGCCCTTGGGCTCGGCCCTCTTCATAGGCGCAGGCCTCAGCGGCGGCCAGTTTCTGCTCTAAAGTTTCCGAATTCTCCGGCCGTTGACCGCCGCCACCCTCGCCTTCAAGGTCATGGCCTTTGATTTCGGGAAAACAGTAGGATTTGTATTGATCTTGTTTGGTCATTAGCCCACAAATTCTTCGCCGCCACGACCGGCAATGATGACTTCGCCCTTGCGCTCCAGCTCCTGCACGATACGGGTGATCTTTTGCTGAGCGCTGGTGACATCCTTCATCCGCACCGCACCGGAGACTTCCATTTCTTCCTTGAGTATCTCGGCGGCGCGCTGCGACATATTCCGGAAGATCTTCTGCTTGACCTCTTCGGTGGCGGCTTTCAAGGCCACCGCCAATTCTTGAGATTCTACATTGCGCAACACTTTTTGCAATCCCTTGTCATCGACCAGGACCAAGTCATCGAAGACAAACATCATCTGCTTGATCTCTTCAGCCAGGTCCGCGTTATTTTCTTCAATTTCGTCAATAATCTGTTCCACCGTGCTGCCGTCAATATGGTTGAGAAGCTCGGCCAGCCGACCGACGCCACCGGCCTCCTGGGTGTTCATGCCATCCTTGTTCTTCAGGATCTCTTCAAATACCTTGTCCACCTCTTTGACCATGCCGGCTTGAACCTTATTCAGACTCGCGATGCGCAGCGCGACATCGGTCATGGTCTGATCCGGCAGGCGGGCTAGAATTTCGCTGGCCGTAGCCGGCTCCAAATGGACCAGAATTAACGCGATGGTTTGCGGATGTTCGTCACGGATCAGCTGTATCAGCTGATTGGGCTCGATATCCTGGATGGCCTCCAGGGTGGATTTGGGGTGCCCCTTTTTAGTCTCCTTGGCCGCCTCACCTTCTTCCTTGGTCGCGCCCGGCTGCAGCAACTGGATGGGAATTCCGCTGGACTGCACGAAATCTTGAGCCACACCGTCAATGAGACTTTTCGGCAACGCACCGATTTTGGATTGCAGCTTGGCGATCAATTGGCGCTCATCGGCAGAGAAGCGATCCAGGATGGTCCGCGTGGCGTCACCCCCCACCGCTTTGGTCAGGATTGCCACTTTCAAGGAGCCTTTGAGTTGTTTGGTGTCCATCATGGCGTTTTACATTCGCTTCAGTGTTGGCGGTTTATCCTGAGTCAGAGTCCGATTCTCTTCTATGTTTCCTTCAACCACTGCTGCATCAACCTTGTGGAATCCTCCTGGTTGGTAGTAATCAGTTGGGTGGCCTGGGCGACATAATTATCGGTGGCGCCCTTGGCCGCGTACTGGCTTTCGATCTCGGAAATGGTGCGCGGCAGATGTTCCAGCAAGTCCACATCTTCCCAGGAAGTGTCCGTCAACCAACTGATCAATGGCCGAATCACGTAAACAAAGGTGGAAAATACGAACAAGGCCACGGCCAGATATTTAAAAATACTGCCATATCCTTTCAGCCGATCTATCCAGCGAACGCCGTCTTCATTGGAACTTGCCATCAGCTTATCGGTATTGAAGGGCATATTGGCCACTTCCACTTTATCTCCACGGGATTCGTCAAAATTGACCGCGCCTTTGACGATGTTTTCAAATGTGGTGATCTCTTCCTTGGTGCGTGGAACATATTGCACTTCTTCACGCTGATTCTTGCCGGTCCCCACCATGACGGTTTTGTAAGTGCCATCGACCACCACGGCCACGGACAACCGTTGGAGCTTGCCCACGGGCATGATCTTGCGGGAAACGGTTTTTCCGATTTCATAGTTGCGGGTGGCATCGGCTTTTTGAAAACCTTTGGCCGTCGCGGGTGTTGTGGTGGTCGTGGTGCTCTGGGGTTGGGTGATGTTGGCCGCCAATCCCGGAATTCCACCAGCGCCGGGTTCTGCCTGGGAAGAGGATTCGTTGGTGAGCTGTTCGCTGCGAACCACATGATTCTCAGGCAAATACATCTCTTCGGTTTTTTCCTGTTGAATGAAATCGAGATCGCAGGCTGCCCGCACGATCGCTTTATCGGGTCCCAACACCTTTTCCAGCATGCTGGTGATTCGTCTTTCGGTCTCGCGTTCTTTGCGGTGCTGGAACTCAAGGTGATCGGCGGTCAGCTTGGATACGGATTGATCGTCCTGGTTGGAAGTAAGCATCTTGCCGTTGTTATCCACCACCGTAACATTGGCCGGGGTCAATCGCGGCACACTGGAGGAAACCAAATGCACAATGCCTTGAACCTGTTCGTCATTGAGCCACCGTCCATGTCGCAGTTTTAAGATCACCGAAGCCGTGGCCGGCTCTTCTTCTTCAACGAACAACGATCGTTGGGGCATCACGATATGAACGCGGGTGCTTTCCACTTCTTCCAGGCCGTTGATGGTGCGGGCCAGTTCACCCTGCAAGGCTCTCTGGTAGTTGATATTTTGAACAAATTCGGTAACGCCCAATTTGGTGTTGTCAAATACTTCAAAACCAAGTCCTCCGCGCGGCAAACCTTGGGAAGCTAAATCCAAGCGCACCTCATAAAGCTTTTCATGGGGAACCTGAACAGTGGTGCCGTCGTGGGAGAGCTGGTAGTCGATCTTCTTTTCGCGCAGGGCGGCCACCACTTCTCCGGCATCTTCGGGGGTCAGGTGGGCATAGAGAGGTACAAAGTCAGGTTTGCCGGACCAGGTGATCATCATCACCAAGCCCGCAACGGTGGCCGCGACGAGAATAAAGAGCGCCATCATCTTGCTGGCAGACATGGTCTGAATGATGGCTCTGAGTTGCTTCAGGATATCTGCTATCGAATTGGGCATGGCTTTTTGCTTCGTCTATTTTTTTATTCGTTTACTGGTTGATTCATTTGAGCTGCCGCGACCGTCTGAATACCGCCGTCGAACCAATCAACCTATTGACCAACTAAAACTGCATCCGTTTGATCTCTTCATAGGCGGCAACCACCTTGTTGCGAATCTCCATGGCCAGCTCAAAGGCGATACTGGCTTTCTGAAGGCTGATCATTGTGCCGTGAATGTCCTGGCTCTGACCCGTGATCAATTTCTGGGAAGCGCTATCGGCTTCGTCCTGTAGCCGATCCACTTCGCCCAGCGATTTGGTCAGCCATTGACCGAACGTTCCGTTTTTGGCTTCGGCCGCTTCCATTTCCGGCTTGGGACCGACGGTCTTGATCACCGGCGACTGAAGCTGAGATCCGATTGGGGAGAAATTAATATCCGCCATAATTATTTTCCTATATCCAGGGCATCCGAGGCCATATCCTTGGTGGAACGCAACGCCGTGATGTTGGCCTCATAGCTGCGGGATGCCGACAGCATGTTCACCATCTCTTCGACCACATTGATATTGGGCAAACGTATATACCCATCGGCATCGGCGTCCGGGTGGCCGGGATCGTATTTGAGAATGGGGGGCCGGTCATCTTCTACAATCTGGGTGACTTCCACATCGGTATTTTCTGGGGCCACCTGGTTCGATAATGCTTCCTGGAAGGATGGCTGCTGGGGTTTGGCCTCAAAGACCGCATCCTTGCGTTTATATGGGCCGCCTTGCTGAGTCCGGGTGGTATTGATGTTGGCCAGATTGCTGGAGATCAAATTCATCCGGAATCGTTGGGCGCTAAGGCCCGTGGCGCTGGTTTGCAGCGAATCAAGAAAGCTCATAATTATCTTCTACTCCCCTGGATGGCATTGTGAATGGATTGAAATTTCTTTGATAGAATCTGCGACGAAGCCCTATATTTAAGCTGATTGGCGGCCAAAGAAGACATCTCGCGATCCATATCCACGGTGTTCCCATCGCCTCTTAAGGTGGCCTGGGGCGAGATTTCGATTTTTTGAGGAACCGGATTTTCCGTCCAGGCGATACCGCCCGCGGGAATATGATTTGGATCGGTTTGGCGCAATTCGACCTGGTTTTGTTGCGGGGCTTGCTTGGCCAGCGCTTCCTCTACCATGAGATCAAAAGCCTTGTAGTTCGGCGTATCGGCGTTGGCAATATTCGAAAGAATCAGTTCATGGCGCCGTGAACGCAAATTCAAGGCGCGCTCGGCGACATGGACGGTATTGTCAAAAAGTGTGTTTGTTTCCATTGACGCTCTCCTTCCGCGACCGATCTGAGTTGAGCAAATAGCGTACCAGCGTGGCACGGTCTGCCTTGGCCATATCTAACACATTGTAATGCTAACAAATAATCTTTGGTTGGAAGCCGTTCTATCAGTTTGAGAGCGTCATTGGATCGACGGCGGCGGAAAAGCTTGCCTAGTGAGGTTGGCGGGTCTTGCCTGGAAGGTCACGTTGATTGGTTAATTCGTTGATTGGTCAATTCGTAAATAGTTTTTTTATGTTGTGCTAAACGTCAAATGTTGGGATTAAAAGTTCCTAATCAACGAATCAACAAATCAGCCCTCAGCGGCCTCGGGCAGGAGATCTTCGCCCTCGCGGTATTCCCGCAGCTTATTGCGCAAGGTGCGGATGCTGATGCCGAGCATCTCGGCGGCGTGGGTGCGATTGTGGTTTACATGCCGCAAGGTTTGTATGATCAGGCGCTCTTCCAGTTCTCTGACGGTGAGACCGACCAGCTCCGCGGTTTTGGCATAATCTTCGTTTTGTGGGGTTTCATCCAAAAGCAGCAGCTCAGGGCCTATCTGGGACCCGGTTCGGATTAATGCGGCCCGCTCGATGGTATTTTCCAATTCGCGCACATTGCCGGGCCATGGCCACTGTTGCATCTTTTCCATGGCGGCATGATTAAAGAAAAGGGGCGGCTCTCCAGGGGCGGTATGCTTTTTTAAAAAATATTCTATCAGAAGGGGAAGATCCGGCTGACGGTCCCTGAGCGGCGGTATGATGATGGGAACGACACGCAGCCGGTAGTAAAGATCTTTGCGAAACTTGCCTTGCTGAACCATCTGTCCCAGATCGCGATTGGTCGTGGCAACCACGCGCACATCTACGGGCACGGCTTTTTGGCCGCCTAACCGGTCCACCTCTTTTTCCTGAAGCACCCGCAACAGCTTGGCCTGCAACGCCAGCGGCATCTCGCTGATTTCATCCAACAGAAGCGTGCCCTGATGGGCCAGCTCGAATTTACCAGGTTTTCGTTGGACCGCGCCTGTAAATGCGCCGCGTTCATAACCGAAAAGCTCACTCTCAGCCAGGGTGTCAGGCAAAGCGGCGCAGTTCATGGCCAAGAACCCATATTTGGCTCGCCCGCTATGGGTGTGAATATAGCGCGCCAGCAACTCCTTGCCGGTCCCGCTCTCCCCTTGGATGAGCACGGTTGCGGCCGAGGGGGCGATGCGTCGAGACATCTCCAATAACTGCACCATGGCCGGGCAAGCACTGATGATCCGGGGACACGCCGTGCCGTCCTGGGTCGCCTGAGGCTGTTTTTCATTAACTCGGAGGATATGCTCGATGCGCTTCATCAGCAGATCGGGATCATCGGAGATCAATAGATAATCATTGGCGCCCCCATGAAGCGCTTCCACCGCTTCGCGGACCGAGGCGTCGGCAGCCACAAAGACGATGGGCACATCGACGCCATTCTTCTTTAGACTATTCAGCACATCGATCGCGCGAGCGTTACGTAAAGGATCAGTGACCAACCACACATCACAGCGGCGCGTTGCCAGTTCAGAAGAAAAGTCCAGGGCAGGAGACAGCCGTTGGACCCCAAGCCCACCTTTCATTATACTTCCCGCATACTTGTCGTAGAGCTGAGTCCCGCTTTCCAATATGCCGATGACGGCCTTGTCCATTGTTTGCTCCCAAAGACTGGGTGTAAGTCACAACCGTTGCAGCCTGAAGGCTTTCGTGCAGGTCGTACGCGTACTTGGAAATTATTTGAAAATCATTCGAGTACGAGTACGCGTACGAGTACGATAATAAAAGGTTAAGTCTTTGCTTTGTGCAAAACGATCATGACTCCCACACGCCCCGACCCGGCAACTATAGATCAAATCCAACCGATGGGGATTGCTTTGTCATGGCAGTAATTTGGCAATAAATATGCCAGCTGCATTACGAAGTGCGCTGCGTACGGCAAACACTCGCGGATGGGCCGCAAACTGAACGACTGTCCACTGTTTCAGGCGGATGGTGCGATTCAAAAGGGCGGGATTCGGCATCCATCGAACACATCAACGAGCCGCAAGGTCGTCACTTTGTTGACGCGATGAGTAGATTTATACGTGATGTTTTACTGTGCTGAGCGATCACTGAAATGATTTGAGAAGATAGAGGTCAACGCCTCTATTAGAGTGGCGTCGAGCGCTTCGCTTTGGCGGGCTTGCTCCTGGTGCAGTACTTCGCCTGGCTGCAGGGAAGGATCGGCAAGGAAATCGACCGCGGAAAGGCAGGGCCAGCATAGCTCATCCGCTGCCACGAGGGACTGAAGCTCTGTCAGGTCATCGGGATGCAAGGCACATCCCAATCGATTGGCATCGGTTAGAGCAACACCAAGACTTTCCTTAAGAGCCGAGAGCTCCTCCAACCCTATGCTACACTCCTCGCCCAGGATCTGCCGGACGACCTCCAAGGCCAGCACCAGGATACCGGCGCTAACGTGCGTTTTGATCTGTTCCGTTTGATGTCCAAGGGAATTGAGTGTTTGAATAAAAGCGCGCAGACCGGGCCGCAACGATGCGCGTCCCATGGCCAGCGCTTCTTCACACCCGCATTTCAAGCCCTTTTCCAATCCATTATCCCGGGCCTCGGCCATGCGAATCGCGGGATCTTTCTTGGCCTTTGCCGCGGCAGAGCCACTTTCTCCGGCGCAGCTGAACAGAGGCTTAAATAAGGTACAGGCATCACCCCCTTTTTCAGCTGGGGTTGCCGAGGAGCTCGAAAACGGCATGCAACGAAAGTCGCGCGCTTTATCACCGGGTGCACTGGGCTGGCTTTTTATCATTGAATCACAATACCCTTTGGGTGACCCAGCGCATTAAGCGCATTTTTGCAAATCGTATCGTTTGATCTTTTCAACCAGGGTCGTACGCTTGACCTGCAACAATTTGGCGGCCTTGTTTTTGACCCAATCGGTCTTTTCAAGAGATTGATAAATAAGATTCTTTTCAAACTCGCTGACGGCGGTGTTCAAACAAATGCCTTCCGTGCCCAGTTCGGGGCAGGACACCGCAAAAGTGGCATCGTCCGATTCATCAATGGAATCAAGTCGCAGCTTGGCCGGCAAATCGTCGACCTGAATTTCGCCGTCTGCTTTTAGCACCACCAAGCGTTCGAGCATATTGGCCAGCTCACGCACATTGCCCGGCCACGCATACTGCATCAGCAGCTCCATGGCGTCTGAACTGATACCGCTGATCCGGGCGTTTTTATCCATGTTCAGTTTGTTCAGGAAGTAATGGGTGAGCAGGGGGATATCCACGCGCCGTTCGCTGAGTGAAGGCAATTGAATGGGAATGACATAGAGTCGATAAAAAAGATCTTCGCGGAAATTGCCTTTCTGGACTTCTTCTTCCAAATCGCGGTGTGTAGCGGCGATGATGCGCACATCCACTTTAATAGATTTGCAGCCGCCGACCGGTTCGAATTCCCTTTCCTCGAGCACCTTGAGCACCTTGACTTGCAGGTCCGGGCTCATGTCACCGATCTCGTCCAGAAAGATAGTGCCGCCGTCAGCCACTTCAAACTTTCCGACCTTGGCCGCAGTAGCGCCGGTGAAGGCTCCTTTGACATGCCCAAAGAGCTCACTCTCGAGGAGATTTTCGGGAATGGCGCCGCAATTGATGGCCACGAAGGGTTTGTCCTTGCGGTAGGAATTCAAATGGATCGCTTTGGCCACCAGGCCCTTGCCCGTTCCGGTTTCTCCATTAATAAGCACTGTACTGTCACTGTCGGCCACGCGCTCGATCATGCGGAAGACTTCCCGCATGGGCCGGCTCTTGCCGACCACGCCTTGAAAACCGATCTGCGGCGATAGAGTTTCATGACCAGAAAGGTTGCTCATGCAATGTACATTCTCAGCATTGGGGGGTTGACTCGCCGCGATTGGTTGCACGTCGGACCTCCATCTGGTTGGGGTGAAGATTTTTTTTCGATTCGGGGTTACGAGGGTCTCTGCAAGCCATATGCCACCAAAAGGGTTTAAAGAGTGAACAAATCTAAAAAACGCTTCAGACGAGCCGTTATGAATTGAGTAACACCATGACAGGACAAGATTTTTATCCGACAAGAAAGAAATCGACCTGGTGGTGAAAAACACCCCTACTCATCTATCGTCCTGCTGTTGATAAAACTTTAGGCGTGGCAATTCCTTTGCAAAATCCAAAAAAAGGCCCTCAATTCCATCCCGAATTAGCGGCAACTAATTACCAAATTATATTTAACTTACTTAATTTAAATACAATTATAAAACAGTGCAAAAAGCTAAGCCTTGCTTTGCAATATGCAAAGCAACTTTTTTATATAAAAATAAAAAAAGTTCTAAAGTTTAACGGAGCACGCCCGATATTAAAAACGTATGGCGCAATCGGAGCGGGAAAGGAGGCGATTCTGGAGTTGAGCGCGCGCCGATAAGTGGGAAATTAATAACAAACAATAATGTTCATCAGGCCAGAAGGCCAAAAACACCTAGAAAAGGAGAATCACCATGGCGGAAAACACAATCACCCTTACCTCGGGCATGCGCAAGAACCTGTTCAGCTTGCAGAACACTTCCAATCTTTTAGAGAGAACCCAGAAACGGCTAGCCACTGGTCAGCGGGTAAACAGCGCCGTTGATGATCCGGTCAACTATTTTACAGCACTGACACACAAACAGAGAGCGGATGACTTGTCAGGACGTAAAGACGAGATGTCAGAATCGGTTCAGTTGATTTCGTCGGCCAACGAAGGCGTGACCCAGATCACTTCGTTGATCGCTTCCGCGAAATCTCTGGCCCAATCTGCTCTGTCCGGCGCCACGACCGGTGAAATCAACACCTTGATGAGACAATACAATGAAGTGCTCAGCCAAATCGACTTTATGGCCAACGACTCCAGCTACAAAGGCGTCAACCTGCTGGACAGCACCTTCATTACTCACACGGTAAAGTTCAATGAAAACGGCTCTTCCAGCTTGACCATTTCCGGTTTTGACGCTGCCTCGCTGGGCGCAACGCTGAGCTTGCAGACCAATGCCACTAATGCGTGGGTGAGCGCCGGCGGTACGGCCGACAAGGCCCAGATCAACTCCGCTATTGCCAGACTGGATAGTGCACGCGGCAACCTGCGTACCGAAGCCCAGAAACTGTCCACCAACCTGAGCACCATCACCATTCGTCAGGACTTTACCCAGGGCATGATCAATACACTGCAGGATGGCGCTGCCAACCTGACCAACGCCGACATGAACGAAGAAGGCGCCAACATGCTGATGCTGCAAACACGTCAGTCTCTGGGCACTACTTCGTTGAGCTTGGCTTCTCAGGCGGCCCAGTCAGTAATGCGGTTGTTCTAGTCGTTCCAAAAATAGTAGCAATACTATTAGACTTGATTCACCGGCAGAGGGGTTCGCCCCTCTGCCGGGTCACTTCGCGAGGCCATTATGAAAATCGCCGACAATGAGAAAGTTGTGCCTCCAGTGCCTCCCATCCAAAGTGATCCCCAAGGTCAGAGCTACTACCAGGCGCAAGCTGAAAAAAAGGCCAAAGAGCTAAAGATCAACGCAAAAGCCTATGAAGTGGACCGCAGCCTGTCCTCCTCTGATCGTATTTTGTTCAGCAAGCTGGAAGGGGCCAATGACCAAGCCCAAACAGTGGCGCAGCAGATCCGCGATGTGGATAACACCATCAGCCGGATTCAGGACAAAGTGGAAAAAATGAAGGCCGCTCTTGATCCGGTAGTCAAGATGTATCCGCCCTACCCCGTGGATAGCGAGGAGCGCGTGGAAGCCCTGCGACAATTTTCATCGTTGCGCAAAATGATCGATCAGTTGACCATCCCGCCAAGGGATGATTCGCCTGAAAAAATTTTAGGTGATTCCAGCCGGTTCAGCGAGGCCGGCCAATGGGAGATTTCGGTGGGCAACAATCAACCGAACCTGGTCATTCAGCCGCAACCCCTACATCCCGGTCCGGGCGGATTGGATCTGCCGGAACTTCCTTCCGATGCCCCGGACCAAATGCTCCATGATGCCGCAGATAGTGTGGCGCAGGCTCAAAAGATTTTGCCAGATAGACGCGCGGGGTTTGTTGCGGATGCCAACCGCGTCATCGCCGCTCTACAGTAGTGGCATAAAAGCTGCTTCTTTTTCTTTAAAAAGAACGGAAACAGATTATGGCGCTTAAACTATCTCTAAAACCCCATGAACGCATCATTATCGGCGGCGCAGTGATTACCAATGGAGCAACCAAATCCGAGTTTCTGGTGGAGAACACGGTTCCCATTTTGCGTCACAAACACATTCTTTCTCCCCAAGAGGCCGATTCGCCGGCCAAGCGTATCTACATGACCATCCAATTGATGTATGTGGATGGGGAGAAAGTGGCCCAGTACCATAAGATCTACTGGGAGTTGGTGCGCGATTTCTTGTCAGCTATCCCGCGAGCCGTTGGCATTATAGACTGCGTCAGCGAGCACATTGCTCAAAACCGGTACTACGATGCCCTGAAAGAGGCTCGCAAATTGATCAATTTTGAAGAGGAGGTCCTTGAACGTGCTAAGCAATGCTGTGAAAGCCTATGAGACAGTCCAGAAAGAAACCATGCCAGGGCGCGAGGTTGAAGCGCGTGTGTTAACCCAAGGGGCTCTAAAACTCATGGAGTGCAAGAAGAATTGGGATTCACCGAATCGCAATACGCTTCTGGATCAGGCGCTTAAATACAATCAGCGTCTGTGGAGCATTTTTCAGGTGGAGGTGTCGAAAGAAGACAACCCGCTGCCCAAAGAGATCAAACTGAATATATTGAGGCTAAGCAAATTCATCGACCGGCGCATATTTGAAACCATGGCGTTTCCCGCGCCCGAGAAGCTGGATATCATCATTAAAATTAATAAAAACCTGGCGGCTGGACTGCGCGGTTCACCCAACGGCCCCGTTGATTAAGCCCCCCCCAATTACATCACCGCCGGCATCACTGCATGCCGGCGGTGATTTTTTATACGAGCTCTCCCAACAACGCCATCATTTTGGCGAGTTTGCGTCAAGGCATCGGCAAAGTTAGGTGCAAGGCTTTCCTACTGACAGTAGTGCTATGCACGTCAACAAAAGAATGGTGGTTTTTTAAAGCGCCCGTTGATTCGTTGATGGGGTGATTCGTCGATTAGGGGCTTGGGCCCCAACTTTTCCTTTTTCCCACATGCTGTGTGGGAACTCATAACTCACCTAAGCAATTTCCCTCCTTCCCACGTTCCGTGCGGGAATGCATTGTGGGAAGCAAATTTCACCAGAGTCATTCTCTTAAGACTATAGACACACATGAAACCCCAAATAGACTCCATGGCACTTTTATTGCTGTAATTACGAGAAAATGATTCAAGAGTATTTAGAGATGAATTGGAAAACGCGGCCTATGCATCCACCCCAAAGCGCGGACAGTTTTTTTCAATCCGGTAATGAGCGACTGGCCCAAAATGATTTTGCCGGCGCGATTGCCGCCTACGAACAGGCCCTTAGGATCGATCCGCAACTCTTTGAAGCCCTTTACAACTGCGGTGTGGCATTTCATCAGCAATCCCAATATGAACATGCCGTCGAACGCTATGCGCAAGTCGTACGCTTGCGGCCGGAGCTGGCCGAAGCCCACTTTAATATGGCGCACGCCCTGGCGGATTTGAATCGCCTGGAAGAATCGGAGGCGGCCTATCGCACCGTATTGCGGCTGCAACCCGATAACGCTCAAGCGGCTTATAACTTGGGGCTGCTCTACAAATCCCAGGGTCTTTACGACCAGGCCGTGGCTACCTTTCAACGGTCCCTGAAAATCAGGCCGGATTATGCCGAAGCCCTGAACAATATCGGGGTGATCTGGCGTGATCAGGACAAACTGGACCAAGCCAAGCTCTATTTTGAGCAGGCACTTCAAATCAAGCCGGACATGGTTGAGGCCTTCTTCAATATCGGTATCATCCACCAAAAAAAGGGGGCATTTGATCATGCCCTTGAATCATACCGCAAAGCCTTGGCGCTAAATCCCAATTATGCGCCGGCGCGCTGGCTCTATTTGCTCGCCATTCCCATGTATTACGAATTGGAAACGCAAATCGAGCACTACCGGCAACTTTTTACTGAAAATTTGGAGACCTTGATCCGCGCCACCCGCCTGGAAACAGAGCAGGGCCGCCGTGCTGCCCTGCAGGGTCTTTCGGTGACCGCCAACTTTTACTTGCAGTACCAAGGACGCGATGACCTTTACCTGCAACAGTTCTATGGCCGGTTTGCCACGCGCATAATGGCCGCCAACTTTCCTCACTGGTCCCAGCCAAAGCCGATGCCGGTATTGAATTCCGGTGAAAAGATTCGCATCGGCTATGCCTCGTCGTGTCTGTACGGCCATACCATCGGCATTTTTCTAAAGGGCTGGCTGACCGGCGCCAACCGGGATGATTTCGAATACTACTGCTATCATATCGGCGACCGCAAAGATGCCTTGACCGAATCTATCCGGCAAGGCGTGGACCACTTTTATCATTTTCCCGGCAATGTGACGGCGGCCGCGGCCCAGATCGAAAACGATCGTCTGCATATTCTCATTCACACCGACATTGGCATGAACCCGGCCACCCTGCAGTTGGCCGCATTGCGCCTGGCGCCAGTGCAGTGCAAAGGCTGGGGCCATCCGGTGACCACGGGGCTACCGACCATCGACTACTACCTGAGCAGTGATTTGATGGAAACGGCCGATGCCCAGCAATACTACTCGGAGAAACTGATTCGTCTGCCCAATCTGGCCTTGAACCTGCCTCCGCCCCTTGTGCCGGCCAGCCCAAAGACAAGAAAACAGTTCGGTATACCCGAAGCGGCAACCGTGTTTTTAACCACCCAGTCGTTGTTTAAATACCTGCCCCAACACGATGATATATACCCTCAAATTGCCGCCCAAGTGCCGCGCGCGATGTTTGTGTTTCTGGCACATAATAATGAAAGCGTGACTTCCAAATTTGCCGGACGCCTTTCCAGCGCCTTTGAAAAACAGGGCTTGTCTTTCCGATGCCTTTTTGTGCCAAGGCTCAATCACGAAGATTTTCTGAACTTGAATCTGGCCGCCGATGTGCTGTTAGACAGCCTGGAGTGGTCGGGCGGTAAAAGCAGTCTGGAAGCCTTGGCCTGCGACCTGCCAATAGTCACTTTACCGGGTGCGTTGATGCGCGGCCGCCATACCTATGCCTTTCTCAAACGCATGGGGCTCGAAGCCACCATTGCCGGCAGCAAAGCCGATTATATCCAGCTGGCGGTTCGACTGGCCAATGAGCCTGGATTCCATGCCGCGGTCAAAGACCACATCAGGGCCAATAAGCACCTTTTGTTTAACGACGTCACCGTGGTCCGAGCTCTGGAAGACTTTTATCGACGGTTTGCCAGAGGAAAAACCCCTGACGTGCAGGAAGGATCACAATCCCATTGAGCCTGTTTGCCGACAGTCATTCAACCCGGGAGACTCAGAGGCTGATTTCAATCCCCGCCACCTGGCAAGCCCGGTTTGAAACCGCATGTGATTTACATGCGGCTGGAAAACATGATGCGGCACTGGCCGAATATCATCGAATCCTCGAACAAAAACCCGACCTCTACCAGGCCTGGTTTAACCAGGGTCTGATCAGGTTTCAACGGGCCGAATGGGCCAAAGCCATCCAGTCATTTCAACAAGCCGTTATGCTCCAGCCAAAATGGGATGATGCACACTTCAACCTGGCCCAGGCCTATGAGCAAGTCGAAAAATATGAAGAAGCAATAGGGTGTTACACTGCAGCATTAAAGTTAAACCCGAACTATTTTGAAGCCGCGTACAACCTTGGCTGCCTCCTTCTTAGACAACAACGCTTTGCCGAGTCTGTGCCGTGGTTCGAACGCGCTGTCGCCATCGATGACCGTCATGCTCCGGCGCACAACAACCTGGGCCAGGCCCTTGAAAGGATTGGGACCCTTGCGCGGGCTGAGCAGTGTTATGCCAAGGCCCATCAATTGGCCCCTGACCTGATGCCGGCTTATGTGAACCTGGCCGAACTTCTCGCCGGCAAGGGTGAGTTGGAAAAAGCTGTTCAGAATTATCGTGAAGTACTATCCAGGCACCCCCATCTCAGCACCGCTCAAAACAACTTGGGTAACATCTACTTGAAACAAAACCGCCTGGATGACGCCATTGAATGCTATCGCCGGGTGGTGGACCTTGAACCGCGATTGGCCGAAGGCCATTTCAATCTGGGCAGCGCCTTGCGCCAGGCCGAAATTTATGAGGAGGCCATGGCGAGCCTGTTGCGCGCCATCCAGCTCAAACCGGACTATGCCGACGCCTGGAACAACCTGGCCCTGGCGTGTAAAAATATCGGCGACCTGGACCGGTCCCTGACCTGTTTCAACCGAGCCATCGCTCTGGACCCCGAATTGGCCGTGGCCCATTGGAACCGCTCATTTGTCTATTTGCTGCAAAATCAATACTTGGAAGGATGGATCGATTTTGACTGGCGCTTCCGCATCCCCCAGCGCAAGAGCATCTATCCCTTTGATCTCGATGGCCCGCGCTGGTCTGGTGAATTGGTGCCGCACGCGGCCATCCTGATCCATGACGAACAGGGTCTGGGCGATACGATCCACATGGTTCGCTATCTGCCCATGGTCAAAGCGCGCTGCCGCAGGCTGATTCTGGAAACCCGCAAGGAGCTGGTGCCGCTCTTGAAGAATGCGGCCGGAATAGATCAACTCATCGTCCGGTCAACCAACGGGCGGCCGGAAGCAAAATATGATTTCCACTTTCCCCTACTGAGCCTGCCGAGACTGTTCAGAACCACACCAGAAACCGCTCCGGGTCAACAGCCCTATCTCTTGGCCGATAGGATTAAAGCGGAAGTATGGCGCAACCGGCTGCCCTCTTCCGGCATGAAAATCGGCCTGGCTTGGGCCGGCCGGCCCCAACACACCAATGACCGTAATCGGTCGTGCCAACTCAGCCAGCTGCGGCCGATTCTCGAAATGCCCGGCATCTCGTTCGTGGGACTGCAGAAAGGTCCAGCCACTGAGCAAAGCAAGGAGTTCATCGGAAGAAGTGATTTCATCAACCTGGATGCAGAGCTAAGTGATTTCAGCGATACGGCCGCGGTCTTGACGCATATCGATCTATTGATCACCGTCGATACGGCCATCGCCCATCTGGCCGGGGCCATGGGAAAACCGGTTTGGGTCATGATTCCCTTTATCCCAGATTGGCGCTGGGGCATGACCAGCGCAACCACCCCCTGGTATCCAACCATGCGTCTGTTTCGCCAGCCGAGGCCCAAGGATTGGGAAGCCGTTATTCAAGCAATGAAGAAAGAATTAGAAATATTCATATTAAAATAATTAGGAATTTAATCGATGCCCACTAGCCCCTTCGCTCACATTCAAACCTTTGTCAACTATCTGATCGAGACTCGGCCGGCCTCAGTCCTGGATATTGGCCTGGGAAACGGCAAGCTGGGCTTTATCGCCCGTGATCTGCTGGATGTGATGTTGGGTGAGCGCTACCGCCGGGAGCAGTGGCAGGTCCGCATCGATGGCATCGAAATCTTCGCGGACTATATCCAGAACCACCAGCGCGACATCTATGACCATATCTATATCGGCGATGCCTATGACATCATCGAAACCCTCGGCAGCTATGAAATGATCCTGATCGGCGATGTGCTCGAGCATTTTGAAAAGGACAAAGCCTGGCAGTTCCTGGACCGCTGCGCCCAGCACACCACGGCTCACTTGATTATCAATATTCCTTTAGGTCCGGAGTGGAAGCAACCAGAGATCTATGGCAACCCCCACGAGTGTCACCGCTCGGTTTGGACCTGGCCCGAACTCGCACCCTTTACCTGGAAATACAAATTCTTCGAGCTTCATCCTGCCACTTATGCCACCCTCTTGATCAGAAAGGGGGACTACATCGATCACAAGATCAATCTTCTGAGAACCGGCACCTCCTAACCGCATGGCGGTCGGGGCGGCCAGGAGGCCCAATGCCCACCAGCATTTACAGCCATATCCCCACCTTTGTTGAGTTTCTGCGCGAAACCAAACCCTCGTCGGTGCTGGACATCGGCCTGGGCAACGGCAAGCTCGGTTTCATTGCCAGGGAAATGCTCGACATTGTATTCGGCGGAAGACACCGGCCCGAGGATTGGAAAATCCGGATTGATGGCATTGAAGTGTTTCCCGACTATATCCATGAACACCAAAAAGCCATTTATGATGAAATCCACATCGGCGACGCGTTTGAAGTGCTGCCGCGGCTGCTGGAATACGACATGATTTTTTTAGGCGATGTCCTGGAGCATTTTGAAAAGCACCGGGCCTGGCAACTCCTGGATCGTTGCATGGAACACACCAAACACCACCTGATCCTCAACATTCCCTTGGGCGATGCCTGGGAACAGGGGACGATGTACGGCAATCCCCATGAGCGGCACCGCTCCACATGGCGCTGGAGTGATTTCGAACCCTTTGTCTGGCAGTACAAATTCTTCGGCGAGGACCCGATCGCCTACGGCACATTTCTCATCCGCCGGGAGGACTACCTCCATTACCGGATCGAACAACACCTTCGCGGTCCGGGCTGGCCGCCACCGAATCCAGGCGAGCTGATCGACACTCAGCTCATCAAATGAATCACGAAAAAGCCGGGAACCTTGATATGCTCAATCCCTGGACCCACTTTGAACGAGCGCAACTACTTTATAAAACAGGCCACTATGAAAAGGCCATTGAAGCCTGCCACAAAGCGCTGACATGCATTCCAGGGATTCTGGGCGTGAACGAGTGGTTTCAGATCTATCTGCTCGATGGTGGCAAACCAACGCCTGTAACGGCAGGTCAGGTGGCCGAGCTCTACGCCCTCACGGCCCAATGTTATAGCGCCCTGGAGCGATGGAGTGATGCCCGCCTCAATCTCCAGGCTGCCCTGCGATGGGACCATTCAAACACCTGGGCACGACGCATCGTCCAGACGGTTCCAACCATAGCCCCCCATATGACGGCACCACTGGCATCTCCTTACCAAGCAAGAAAAATATCAGCTGCGACGGCAAGTATGGCCGCGGATTTACAGAATCGTCTCACTCTGGTCATCATCACCCATCTCACCAGCAAATTAAAACGATACCAGGATTTATCACCGCCATCAGTTCGTTTGATTTCAGCGACATATGGTTCCATGAGTAATCTTTTTGGAGAAGTATTGGCAACCTGCCCCAAATGGGTCTGCTATGACCGCTCAACTGAAAAAAGCCTATCGGCCGATGCATACCACACGGCTTTGGAGGAGTTTTGCCGTCAACAAAACTTTGACCTGAAGGTCTTCGAGAGCGCTGGATTGCGAGGCATTGTGTCGGAAGTCAGCACCAGCATTACTACCCCCTATTTGCTGCTGGTGGAGCATGACTGGCTTTTTGATGGCCCCCCGATTCCGTTGATAGAGTTGCTTACGGTATTCGACCATCACCCGGATGTGAATATGGTCCGATTCAACAAGCGGCCCAACGCCATTGCCGGGTATGACTTTGCAATGGAAGAAGAAAACCCAAAACTGGGTTTGCCCCTGCTGCGCACAGTGGCCCACTCCAACAACCCGGCGGTCCTGCGGGCATCCAAACTGCGCGAGGTATGGCTGCCGATTTGTTTCAACGACGCTCACTATGGAACCCAAAATCTGAAGGCCACAGCTTTTGGCCTGGAAGAGCCGTTATTCAAGAAGCATATTCAAGATGTACGCGCACAAGGATTTGGCCGAGCCCACAAAGATTGGGGCACCTATCTCTACGGCCGGCCGGAAGATCCGGCCCGAATCATTCATCTGGGGGAATAATCGGAATCGGTTCTCGATAACCGATCTTTGATCAGTTGATTGGTTGATTCGTTGATTAGGGGGGAAGGCCTTTAGCCCTTAAGCAGCGCGCGGTTGATATACTTTAGGATGCCTCCCTCTGTTGTGGCGATGGAGGCACAAAAAAGGTTGAATCCCACCAACAAGGCATCGATGGCGCGCCGGTCCTCATCGCTGTGATATTCGAGCAGCACAAGCCCAACATAGGGGAGGCGCTCTTGCAGACTGCGCAGTATCTCGACCTCACAGCCTTCGGTATCGATTTTTAAAATATCGATATAGGTTAAACCGAGCTGTTCAAAGGCCTGCCGGGCGGCGACAATCGGCACCTCGATTTGCCCGCATTGATCTGAAAGAGAACACTTGATTGAGTTTTCACCGGTATTGGCAGAGTGAAGCATCATGACCGCGGCCTGGGTTGAATCGCTTAGTCCAACGGGGTGCAGGTGAACATCTTTGTACCCGCCTACGTTCCTCCGCAGCAATTCAAAGTTCAACGGGGCCGGTTCAAAGAAGTGAATGACGCTGTCTGGCCGCAGATTTTTCATGTAGAGCGCAAACAGCCCCACATTGGCGCCGATATCCACTACCACGATTGGTTCAGACGGCAGATAATGGTTCGGCACTCCATATTCATGGTGCTTGAAGATATGTTCCAGACGGAAAAGCTCGTTACTTGGCAGATGGACCGTTTGTTCACCTTTAGGAGTCTGAATTGATGCCTGGGTTAGTGGCGAAGGGTAATCGGCCGGCATTGATCAGCCCCCCATGAGCTCAATTAATTGCCGGGCGCTGCGGGCCCAGGTGAATTTCTTCAGATCCTCGCCGGCCTGCCGGCCGAAGCGCTTGATTTCATGGCGATGGTGGTAGGCATACTCCAAACGGCTCACCAATTCATCCAAAGAAGGCTCCTGCCAGCGCCCAATCAGCTCGCCTTTGGCATCCACCACATTGAATGGAGTGAGATGATTAAGCAAAAGCGCATTGCCATCATTGACGATATCTTTATGCCCGCTGGAATTGGAAGCGATCACCGGTTTGGCACAGGCCATATACTCCATCAGGACCAGATTGGTACCGCCCTCGCAACGGTTGGGGAAAAGGCCGATATCGGTGGCCGCATACAATTCGCGCTGTACCTTCTGGGGAACCAGTTCATGCGTGATGATGCGGCCGGGGTCCAACCCGTTTTCGGCATAGGTTCGCTGCATGGTATTGATCCAGGGTTCGCCGTCCAGGTGCTGGAAGCGAATATGGCGCGAATAACTCATCAGCCGGGTGGAACCGGGCCAGAGGTTGTACCAGCAATTGACCAGCCACACATCCGGATATTTATCCTGCATGATTTTAACCGCCCGCAGGACCAGATCCTGGCCCTTGCGCAGTTCAAATTTGCCGCCGGAAAAAATCGCAAAACGATCTGAGGCGGCCGGGGATTCAATGGGGTAAAAAATCTCCGGATCTATACCCTGGATAAGCACGCCGCAATTGGGGATGCCTCTTTCCAGCATGCGCTCGCGGTTCCAGGTGGAGCCGCCAAGGACCAGATCGTAACACCGGGCGTTGTCCACGGACCGCTGGGTGAGCTCGTTTTCAAAAAAAGCATAGCCAAAGTTGTGCCTGCCGCGCGCCTTGGGAAAGGTAGGATCAAAATCGATATTCATCAGCGCTTGAAACAGGGTTCCGTCCAGGCACGAATTCTCGCTCGTTCCATCGTCTGTATTGACCACTACCACCGGCAAAATCTTTGAAAGCTCCTGGATCAGGTAGCGGCTGCAAACGCCCCAGCCATAGCCGTCGCCCCGGACCAAGCCCAGATAGAGAGGGCCTGTTCCGACCCTGGGGGCCGCGGATTTTGATGGCTGGACTTCGAGGCCTATCGCATGGTTTTGATCCGCGACAGGGGTAATGGTCGATTGACCTATGGTTGTTGTTTTATCTGGTTGCGATACGTGTTGTTCTATAAAAGAACCGAGTTTTTGAAGGGACTTATGTATGTACTGCTCACACTGTTCGGCCAAAGCATCAAAGCCGGTTTGGCGATATATCATGGCTTGGTGCCGAACCAATCCAGCTTCATAGTCATGCAGCAGCGCGGCGTAATCGAGACGTTGCATCGCCGCTTCAGGCCTTTTTTGAGCGACGCACAGAAAGGACCACCGGCACACCAATGCATCCATGTAAATAATATCAAAGCCCTTCATCAGCTCCAGAATGCGACGCAGACTGGAGGGGGTGAAGACGTGCTTGTGGGTGGGGTCCAACTGGATGGTGTTGCGATAGCGCTGGTCCGGCACCACAAGGCCCAGAGCACCGCCGGGCTTCAGTACCCGCTGCCATTCCATTAAGGCCAGGATGGGATCATCGTAATGCTCCAGGTTATGGCGCGCCACGACATAATCCAGCGTCTCATCCCGGATGGGCAGAGCATCTCCCGATGCGACCAGATCCGCCTGGCTCATCCGGCCATTTTCGCAACCGGCATTACCATGTCTGTCCGGAGGGGTGATATCGATGCCAATGGCTTTGGCATGGACCTTATGACTGCCGCATCCCACGTCGATGCCCTTGCCCCGGCACAACGGATATAGGGCTGAGGCTTCGGGGTGGAGGCCATCACGGAAATACTTCATGGCTAAAGCATTGATGGTATCGTTTTTTTCAATTTGCCTGGCCGCCCACCAGCGGCCATTGGCTTTGCTCTTCAACCCGAGAAGATGATCAACGATCCCGCTGTAAAGATGTAGATCAAACGTATCAAATTCAATTCTTCCTGCATTTTCAAAAGCTTCGGCCGCCGCGACGAGCTGATTATTGATCAGGTGGCAAAGGCCGGCATGCAAATTGGCGCTATACGCATATTGGGAAGAGGCAGCCGCGGAGAATTGAGCGGCGGCATCCGCCCATTGACCTTTAACGGCCATCTCAAAGGCCTGGGCCATGACTGCCGGATAGCTGCCTTGGACAAGAGGATGATGGGAATAAAGATGCGCGGCCTCGGCAAAATCGTAACGGATTTCTAAGGGGGAAGCACAGTTCATTGCGGTTTAGCTCCGGGCTAAGTGACTCAATTCATTTTCTTGACGGTCCAAGAATGCGGCCGGTTTAGCGAATTAAATATGATATCAATAAAATATCCTCGCCATGACTTCATGCGCCATCCAGCGCGGCGGCAATTTTCCGGCAGCGCGCGCCATATTCGCCCTGCCGGGAGCAATCCTCCAAATTCCATGCCATTACACTTCTGGCGTGACATCAAGGAGATTAAGGCCGCGATTGGCATGTTTCTGGCTACAATTTTTCGGAACTAGGAGGACTATTCCATGCCCACCAGCCCCTTTAGCCATATCAATTGCTTTGTTCAGTATCTTACGCAAATCCGACCCAATTCCATGCTGGATATCGGGTTGGGCAACGGCAAACTCGGCTTCATCGCCCGTGATTTTTTGGATGTGATGCTGGGCGAGCGTTACAGAAAGAGTGATTGGAAAATACGGTTGGACGGCATAGAGGTGTATGGCGACTATATCCAGGACCATCAACGGGCGATTTACGATCGCATCCACATCGGTGATGCCTTTGATCTCATCGACACCCTGGAAACCTACGATGTAGTGGTTTTGGGCGATGTGTTGGAGCATTTTACAAAGGAAAAGGGGTGGCTGCTGCTGGACAAATGTGCGGCCCATATCGAAAAAGCGCTCATTATATTCCTGCCCTTGGGCAAGGGCTGGGTTCAGGAAGCCATCTACGGGAATCCCCATGAAACCCATCGCTCGTGCTGGGAGGCGGAAGAGATGATGCCCATGAGCGGCAGCTATCAGATCTTCCAATATCAGCCAGGGTTTTATGGATCATTCCTCATCCCCAAATCCAACTATGTGGAACACAGGCTGGAGATGCTGAAAAGTAGCTCCTTTTTCCCGGTACGGGCCGAAGCGCCCAATAATATCCGCATGCGGCTCAATCTCAAACGAAACGCTATCGAACCCATCGATCTCACCGCCATGGCCCGTCACACCGGCAGTTCGGAGTATCGCGCCTACTTTCTGGATACCCAGTTCAAGGAGCATTATCGCCTGCTGGCCTACTTGAGCACTCTTTGCAATAATCGCATCCTTTTTGATGTCGGCACTTTGAAAGGCTATTCGGCCCTGGCGATGTCCTATAATCCGGCCAACCGGGTGATCTCTTATGATATCGAAAATCTAAAGGACATCCACGGTGTCGATGAACTCAAGACCATTGAATATTGCATCGGCAATGTGCTGGACGATCCGCGACTGCTCTCCTCCCCCCTGATTCTGCTGGATACCTACCACGATGGCACTTTCGAACATCAATTTTACCAGCATCTCAAAAAGAACAAATACAAGGGCGTGCTTGTACTGGATGATATCCACCTGAACGAACCCATGGAGAAGTTCTGGAACAGCATCGAAGAACCCAGGGAAGATGTCACCGAGCTGGGTCACTGGTCCGGCACGGGGATTGTGGACTTCAGCATTGCGCCGCGGTGATAGCTGAATTTCTTGATGGAATATTTTTGAGATCCATCAAACATTTCCACCCATCTGTGTAATCCGTGTAATCCGTGGTAAAAAAATGACCACGGATCACACGGATGGCACGGATGAGCTTAAGTGCAATGGCGCTGGATGCTCGCCTGCGCGGGCATTACGAAAAGACACCTGATGCTTCCACGATCTTGATCAGAATATCCGGCGGATGTGATCCAGAAAATATTGAGCGCGGTGAACGGTCAGGTGTTTGCTGACCAGTTTGTGCCTGCCGGCCACGACGTGTTCTCTTCTCTGGTTTTCGGATGCAAAGAGACGGTCGATCTTGGCGCGCAGCTCATCCGTGTTAACGAAGCGAAGAATCTCGCGGTCGTCGATGAAATCATCCGGTAAAAAAAGCGGCATTTGAACCGCGGCATGCACTGCATTGCAGGCGGCATTTTCCCAGAAACGAAACGTATCAAAACCCGCACCCGCCAGAGTGAGCACGACATGGCACTGCTGGAGTTTTTGGTAGTATTCGTCACGGGAAAATCGGCCCATGGGAACGGGGTTATCACTGCTCGGCACGGAGGTGGCCTGGAACAGGCTTTGGGGATAATGGCGGGCCAGGGTTTCCACGAGTCGCCTGCGTTCGCCGTCGTGAGTGCTGCCCAGAAATCCGATATCGTATCTCTTAGGCAACTCATCATAGCGCGTGATCCACAACAGCACCTCTTCAGGCAGGGCCATGGGCAGTGGAATGCTGTAATCGGCGCCATCGGTTTCTCGCCGGAAGACCACATAAGGCCCGATGGGAATTTTGCTGGGCTGATCTTCACCGTCGATGATCGCCCAGCGCCCCGGCAATTGATTGAACTGCTTGGAAACGCCGGCCGCGGCGCGTATGTCGCTGACCACCAAATCGAAATAGCCGCGTTGGATTTTGGATGGAATATCGCTGCGATCCACATGGCCGTCATTGGGGGGAAACCAGCCGGGACAGCGCTGATCGTCCGGGCAGATCCCCAATCCGATCACGCCCTCATAAAGACAATCCTTGCGGGGATAATCCACCACCTCCGGCCCCAGCAGTTTGCGCAGGCCATGAAGCAGCAGATCCGGCACATAGTTCGGATAGGGATGGGTGAGAAACAGAATTTTCATGCGGCGCGCTTGAACCACTTGTCTTTGAATTTGACGCGGTTGGCCTGCAACACATCATTGCGCATTACCGTACGGCCGAAGTAGTTGATGGGCGTGTTCTCCTTGTGACCGGAGATGCCCCACTCATGCTCCCAGTCGGTCACCGGCACGGCGTAGGAAGACAGACCGGCTTTCATCACCTGCACCCCCATGTCCCACTCTTCCATGAAGCAGGGGCTGAAGCGGGGGTCAAACAGCAATTTATGCTCTAGAAAACGCTCCAGATGAAGGGCGAAGAAAAAGCCGGAAACATCATGGGTGCGCACCGGCTGTTCAAAGGCGCCTTTCTGAAAATAATGGATCATGCGCAGGTTTTCGAAATCCAGATAACTGCCCTGGGGGCCGACGAGCACGGCATCCGGCAGTTGGAACAGATAGTTTTCCAACTGATGAATGGCGTTGGGCAGCACATGCAGATCAGCGTTCATGATGAACACGGCCCGGCCTTCGGCCGACATGATGCCCAGGTTCCAGGAGCGGCTCACACCGGCATTGAGTTTGTTAAAGCAGTATTTGTCGATGCGCGGATGGTTATGCAGGGCCTTGAATACCTCCGGGCTGTTGAAGATACAAATTACTTCGCCCGCCACCGCGCCGAGGTCATCCAGCAAGGTTTTGATATTGAATCGGCTGTGGGGCGACATGTCCAGGACCGGGATTACGAAGCTGCGGGCAATGGCTTGTTGGGTCATGGTTCTCTTTCCGTTCTTAACAAGTTGAAGGCATTACAAATCTTTTGCCAAAGGAAGTGTGCAAGAGGCAGGCCAATCCCATATGCACGTAATACACTGAAATTATTATCCTATGAGCTCAGAACATTCCGGGCACGTCAATTATTTGACTTGACCTGCGGTCGAGGTTCCCCTCCCCTGCTCCCCGAAATAATTTGCTTTTCGTCTCGGATCGTTCCGCCTGACCGGTCAATTTGGGGCATGCTAATTGCAGCGAATTAGATAGGTAAGAAATCGAGTAGACCAATTGGCACACCCAATCGTGGAAGTATTTGTTGGCAGGATCAAACGGGATGCAAAACATAGCCCGAAAAGGTCATGACGGTACGGCCGACATTCAAGTCGCATTGCTTAAATTCCGGCAAGGCGATCTTGATGAGGCCCAACGATTGTGCCGGGAAATTCTAGCGCGTTCCCCCGAAGAGAGCCCGGCCCTGCACCTGTCCGGGCTGATCGCTTACCAACGACAAGAGTTCACGGCCGCGCTCACTTTGCTGTCGGAAGCCATCAGGCACCAACCCACCCGCGCGGCCTATCATTGCGATCTGGGGTCAGTTTATCTGGCATGTCTACAGAACGCCCAAGCCCTGGCGTGTTTTGAGCGGGCCGCGCAATTGCAGCCCAATCTGACCCCGGCGTACAATAACGGTGGACTGGCGCTGATGGCCATGAACCGCCTGGATGAAGCCCAAGCCTGGTTTGAACGTGCCCTGACTCTTGATCCGCAATATACCGAGGCGTACTACAATCTGGCATTGGCCCTTCAGGCCAAAAGGGAATGGCCCGCGGCTCGACGAGCTATGGAATCCGCTCTGGCAACGAATCCGCTTTTTGCCAAAGCCCATTTCGGCCTCGGCGATATTTGTCAGTCCGAAGGCGACTTTCGTCAGGCTGCGAGCCATTTCCAACAGGCAATCCAGGTCAAACCCAACTATGTCAAAGCTCACAATCGGCTGGCCCAGTGCCTGGCCGAAGACGGACGGGTCGATGAGGCCATCTTCTGGATGTCGTTGGCTGCCCGCCTGGCCCCCCAGGATGCCGAAACCTTCTGCAATTATGGCAATATGCTCCAGAAGAAGCGGGATTTCCAACGAGCTGTCCCAATGTACCGCCGCGCCCTGGAACTGAAGCCGGATTATGCCGAAGCCCACTTCAATCTAGGCTTAGTGAATTTGATGCTGGGAAGATTTGAAGAGGGCTGGCCCGAATTTGAGTGGCGCCTGCGCCACTTTCCTCCGGACAGCGGCTACCCCAACCGCCACGGCTTGCCGCTGTGGCAGGGGCAAACCTTAAAAGACAAAACCCTATTGGTCTACGACGAGCAGGGTTTCGGCGATGTATTTCTCTATCTCCGCTACCTGCCGCGACTGGTCCAGGCCGGCGGGCGCATCGTGCTGGAAACCCGGCCGGCGTTGATCGATCTTTTCAGACAATTGCCCCATGTCCACGAATTGGTGGTGCGCGGCAAAACCGTGCGGCCCCAAAGCCAGTGTGATTTCTGCATTCCCTTGGCCAGCTTGCCGGGCCGGTTGGGTGTCCGCCTAGAGACAATTTCCGATGATGGCCCCTATCTATTTTCGGACCCGGCGTTGAAGGCCCATTGGGCCGGCCGCCTGAACCCGGACAAATTCAAGATCGGCCTGGTGTGGTCCGGTTCCAATGTCGATCCCAAGCGGCGCCTGGATGTGAACCTGCTGGCACCCCTTTCGGCGTTCGAACAAATTGCCATTTACGGCCTGCAAAAGCCGTTGGATACCTCGGCATCCTCCCAGGAAGAGTTGTCCCCGTGGGTCCACAATCTTGGGCCGGAGCTGGACACCTTTGCCCATACCGCCGCCGTAATCGCCAACTGTGACTTGATCGTGACCATCGATACGGCCGTGGCCCATCTGGCCGGCGCCATGGGTCGGCCGGTGTGGGTGTTGCTGCCCTATATCGCCGATTGGCGCTGGTTTCTAGACCGTGAGGACTCTCCCTGGTATCCGAGCATGCGGCTGTTCCGGCAGCAACGCCCCGGTGACTGGACCCCGCCGATCTGCAGCATGCTGGTTGCTTTGGAAAAATTGGTCGCTGAAAAATCCAATACGCCGTCTTTGGCCAGGGCACATAACAACGACCGTCAGGCAGCCGATGCGAACTTCCGTGAGGGACAATTATTCGAGGAGCAAGGCGCCCTGGATGCAGCCATGGAGTCTTATCATAGAGCAATCGCCAATGACCCAAGCTTAATGGAATCCCACTACAATTTGGGCGTGCTGTACTTCCAACTGGGACGCTGGCCAGCCGCCGCCGCCCGCTTCCGTGCAGCCTGGGCGCTATCCCCACGGTTTGTTCCGGCCGTTTTCAACCTGGCGCAAACGTATGAAGCCGCGGGGTTCCATCCAGCCGCTGTGGAAGCATACCGGTTGGCCACTTTAATCGACCCCGCTTATACGCCGGCAGTATATAATCTCGGCCTGCTGCTCTTCCGCATGAGACGATATGCCGAAGCGGCCAATGCTCTTCAAAGAAGCACTGAAAACGATCCCAATGACTATCGGGCGCACAATAACCTCGGCATGGCCCTCCATCATATCGGTAAGTTGGATGAGGCCATGGCCGCATTTGAGGCTGCCATCCGCCTCAAACCGGACTTCGCCGGGGCGCTTCAAAATATCGGCAATGTTCACATGGACCGCGGCCAATGGGATCAAACACTTTCCTATTACCGTCGGGCTTTGGATCACAACCAACACGATCCGGCCGCCCACCATGCCATGGCCAAGCTCTACCTGGAGAATTTGGACCTGGCCAACGCCCGCCGCCATTTTGAAACGACTGTTGCCCTTCAACCGGACAATGCCACGGCCCAATTCGATCTGGCCACCCTGTATCTGTTGCAAGGAGATTACACCGAAGGATGGAAACGGTTGCATTGGCGATTTAAGCGCCCCCAGAGTCATATCCGGGTCTATCCCTTCCAACATCAGTTGCCGGCCTGGAACGGCCGGCCATTCAAAGATCGCACTCTCTTGGTGCACTGTGAGCAGGGACTGGGTGACACGATTCAGTTTGCCCGCTTCATCCCACTCATCAAGTCGCTGGGCGGAAAGGTGTGGTTTCAGGTGCAGTCGCCCCTGTTGCCCTTGTTTGCGGAGTTCCCAGGGGTCGACCGCCTGCTGGGTCTGACCGATCGCCCACCCGATCTCGCGGGTGTGGATCTGGTCATTCCGATCATGAGTGTGCCCGGCTGCCTGAATATTACGGAAGCCACAATACCGCGCTCAGTGCCCTATCTTCATTCCCATGGAGACCGAGCGAAAAAATGGCGCAACCAAATTCTTCCGGACGCATTTAAGATCGGCATCGTATGGTCGGGAAATCCCATGCATGTCAATGATGCCCGCCGGTCGTGTCCCATCCATCATTTCCACCGGCTCAGCCGGATGGCGGGCATTCAGCTCTATAGCCTTCAAAAAAACCGTGATCCATCTGAATATCAGCACCTGATCAGCAGTGGCGCCATGATTCACTTGGGCGACCAGCTCCAGGATTTCGGCGACACCGCGGCCGTGATCGCCCATATGGACCTGATCATTACCGTGGATACGGCCATGGCCCATCTGGCTGGCGCCATGGGACGACCGGTGTGGATTCTGCTCCCTTATCTGCCCGACTGGCGCTGGGGCCTAAACGGCGAGCAAAGCATTTGGTATCCCCAGGCCAGACTTTTTCGACAGCCCCAAAGGGGCGCCTGGGATGCTCTTTTTGAGCAGGTCCGCACAGCATTGGAAAAAGAAATGGAGCCACGATGCTAAGAATGGCGCCTAAAAGATTTTCGCACAAAGCCCCAAAGCCACGAAGCTCTTCTATCCCTCAGTCCCTTAATCCCTTTGTCCATCAGTCCCTAACCCCCTTCCCACTCATCAAAAAACTTGCACGGAGCAGCGACCATGTATGATACTAACCCAAATAGAGCTCCATTGAAGGTTAACCAGGGACCCGGAGGAGGTTTGCGTCATGGGTTACTCAGCGAATCGAGTTACCTCCTCGCTTTGGCGCAAATGGCCGCCTCGCGCAATGAAGTAAAGCAAGCCATCGAGTTGCTTCACCGCGCGGCTGCCATTGACTCTTCCAACCCCGACCTCCAGCGAGCACTGGCAGAGATGAAACTTCTGATGACGCCGTCAGCACCGAGGGTACAGAGCTAAATGGATCTTCTGGAACTTGCCGCACTTGCAGCCCAGCACATCGATGACGGACGTCTTGAGGAAGCCGCCAACTGCTACATTCAACTCCTCGATCAAAAGCCAGATGACGCCGATACCTACCACTTGCTGGGATTGGTGCGTCTGGAGCAAAAACGGCCTGGGCAAGCCCAAGAGGCGATTGCCAAGGCCATCCAACTGAATCCCGACCAGGCCTTCTACCATCGCAGCCTGGGTGACGCCTGCCATGCCAATGGCGACATAAAAGCAGCCATCGCCGCTTACCGCCAAGCGCTGCAGCTTGATCCGAGGGATGCGGACACGCTGCTCAACCTGGGCAATGCCGTGCATGCCGCCGGGGATTTACAAACCGCACTCAATTGCTACAAAAAAATCCTGGTTGAGCGGCCCGACCACGCCAAAGCGCTCAACAACATCGGTAAAACCCTTTTTGATCAGTTAGATATCGACGAAGCCATAGAGTATTACAACCAATCCCTACAAGCTGATCCGGACTACACTGAAGCCCATTTCAACAGGGCTGTGGCCCTTTTGTTAAAGGGCGACTATGCCAAAGGCTGGCAGGCTTATGAATGGCGTTTCAAGCGCGACGGCGCTCACCAGGTATATCCGCACAAGCTGAAAGCACGCCGCTGGGATGGCTCGCCCTTTGGCGGTGAAAGGCTGTTGGTGCACTGCGAACAAGGATTGGGCGATGTGTTGCACTTTTGCCGCTATCTGCCGATGGTTAAGGCGCTGGGCGGCAAGGTACTTCTGGAGGTTCACCCACCGCTGGTCCCGCTGCTTGAACGACTGCCATGCGTGGATGAAGTGTTGGCTTTTAATCCCGAAAGCCCTGGAGCCGCCAAATTCGAGCGCTTTATCCCTCTGATGAGCCTGCCGCTGCTCATGAAGACCACCCTGGCCAAAGTGCCGGCCAATATCCCGTATATCCAGGCCGATCCCCAAAAAACAGCCCATTGGCAGACCCGTCTCAATGCAGACGGGTTACGGGTGGGCATTGTGTGGGCCGGCAGCCAGGTCGATCAAAAACGCGCCTGCCGTCTGGCGGATTGGGGACCATGGTGGAACATTTCCCAAATCCATTTCTACAGTCTGCAAAAAGGTGAAGCCACCGAACAGTTGAACCACCTTGACGAAACCCAAAAGATTACCCCCCT
Organism: Deltaproteobacteria bacterium; assembly: GCA_021824175.1. Lineage (GTDB taxonomy): Bacteria > Desulfobacterota > Desulfobacteria > Desulfobacterales > Desulfosarcinaceae > Desulfatitalea. The sequence goes on along the minus strand of JAKALP010000008.1, from coordinate 105,303 downwards.
GGGTGACGAACTGCCCGACTTCAGCGAAACGGCCGCGGTCATAGCCAACCTGGATCTGGTGATCAGTGTGGACACCGCCACCGCGCACCTGGCCGGCGCCATGGGCAAACCGGTCTGGATCCTGTTGCCCTTTGTGCCGGATTGGCGCTGGTTGTTGGCGCGCGATGACTCGCCCTGGTACCCCACGGCGCGCCTTTTCCGCCAGAAGGAACCCGGTGATTGGAGTCAGGTGATCGCGGATGTGCTATCGGCTTTAAAAGATTTAACCACAGCCCAAGTACCGGATCAGGAAGTGCTTGAGAGCGGTCCGGCCCGAACCGCCCCAGGCGCGAGCACGGCCCAAGCCCAGGTCTATTTCGATCAAGGGGTGCGGCACATGGAAAATGATGAGCTGGAGGCCGCGGTCAAATCCTTCCAACAGGCCATCACCATCCGACCCAAATGGGCCGAGGCTCACTTTGAATTAGCCAGCGTCTGCCATGCCCAGGGCCGTTTTAGTCAGGCCATCGAGGCATATCGCACCGCCCTGCGCCTGGATCCGCAATTGAAACCGGCCTATGCCAATCTGGGTTTGGCTCTTTTCCAGAACGGCGATATCGAGCAATCGGCCGCCACCTATGAGCAAGCCATTGAGTTGCACCACGATCTGGCCGAAATCTTCAATAACCTGGGCGTCGTCAAAGAGGCCCAAAAGGATCTCAAAAGCGCGGCGGAATGCTACCGCTATGCCCTGCGCATCAACGCCCGGCATGCCGATGCCCTTTACAATTTAGGCACCATTCACCTTTCCGAGGGCGAGCTCAATTTGGCCTTAGCTTGTTACACCCAGGCCATCCAGATCAATCCACGGCATGCAAAGGCCTTGAACAACATGGGGCGCGCCTATCATTTGATGGGGTTGCTTGATCAGGCCCATGACTGCTTCAGGCAGGCCCTAGCTATCAAGCCCGATTATCCCGAAGTTCATTTGAATCAGGCCATTTGCAGATTGCTGGTGGGCCAATGGGAAGAAGGCTGGCCAGGGTATGAATGGCGCTTTGAGTGCCAGGATCACCGGCGCTACTACCCCCATGAGCTATACGGCGAGCGGTGGCTGGGAGAATCATTTAAAGGGCAAACCTTGCTGGTGCACAGTGAACAAGGCATCGGCGACGCACTTCAGATGGTGCGCTACCTGCCCAAAGTCAAAGAGCGCGGCGGCCGGGTGGTCCTTGAAGCGCGGCGATCCCTGATCAACTTGTTCAAAGGGTTGTCTTGCGTAGATGAACTGATCGAGCTATCGGCCGACACCCCCCCTGCCCTGCACTACAACACCTATGTCGCCCTGGGCTCCTTGCCCGGCATATTTAAGACCACCCCGGCCACGGTTCCCAATGATATCCCCTATCTGAAAGCCGACCCCGCCAAAGTCGAACGGTGGCGCAAACGCCTGCCTGAAGAGGGATTGAACGTGGGGCTGGTATGGGGTGGCAACGACACCTACAAGGAGCGCAGTTGCACCCTGGCTGATCTCGTGCCTCTGGCCTTTGTCAAAGGCATCAATTGGATCGGTCTTCAAAAAGGTCCGGCAGCGGCCCAAGCCCAAAGCCCGCACCTGCCATACAATTTCAAAGTGACCAACTGGGGAGAAGAATTCGAAGATTTCAGCGATACCGCCGCGGCCGTGGAGTGCCTCGACCTGGTGATCTCCATTGACACGGCCGTGGCCCATCTGACCGGCGCTCTGGGCAAGGAAGTCTGGATTCTGCTGACGGCCGTGCCCGACTGGCGCTGGTTGCTGGAACGCTCCCAGACACCGTGGTATCCCACGGCCCATCTCTTCCGCCAACCCCTGGGCGACGACTGGAGCCGTACCATGGCCCGCATTTCCGCATCACTGGAGCTTTGGCGCAAGAACCGCTAATGCCCCCGCAAGCCAACCATAAACACTGAACTTCACTTCAAACAAATTTTTCCCGGTATTCAGCCAGCTCGATAATCGGTGGGCGCTCGTAGCGTTCGGGGATAGAGCCTTCGGCCTGCAGTTTGCCCGCGGCCAATGCGTATTGGATCATGCTTTCGAAAAGCTCCTGTTTGAGCTCCATGCGTCTCAATCGTTCCATACGGTCTAAAAAGGTCTTGATAATTACAAAAGACATGCGACCCAAGGCCTTGGTATCCTGGTTGCGATGGACCCGGCGGTCCAGGTCCACCTGGGCCATGACATCCAACCCCCATTTTTCATGAATATCAATGAGCATGCCGGTCTCCACCCCATAGCCGATATGAAAGGGGATGTTCTCGAATATAGACCTGTATCCGGCATATTCACCGGATAGCGGCTGCATGATCTGAGTCAGGTCCGGCATGAACATCGAGAACAGGGGGCGCACCACCAGTTCAGTGACCCGGCCGCCGCCCGATGGCCGGTACTTGTTGGTATCCTCGGCAATGGGCCTGTCATAGAAGGCTTTGGTGAACCGAATATGGTCGGTGAGCAGTAGCGGACCGAGTAGGCCGTATGCAAAACGGTGATGAATATTTTTTATGTCGGCGTCTATGTAGACAATAATATCTCCGACAGTAACGAAGAGCGCCTTCCATAAGTTCTCCCCTTTACCCTTGTACTTTGCCAACTGGGGTAGAATATTATCGGCCTCCACCACCCGGACATCGTAGGAAGCGGCGATGTCGCGCGTATGATCAGTGGAGCCCGAATCGACAACCACGATCTCATCCAGCAAGGGGTAACGCGTCATCAGCTCCGATTTCATGATCACGATCTCTTTGGCAATGGTCTTTTCTTCGTTAAGGGTCGGCAGGCATAATGAAATGGAGAGATTCTTGCGCTCTTTGGCCGCAACCAGGCGTTGGAGTTCCTTGAATTGGGAATGATGAAAGGTATTGGCTTCGATCCAGTTATTGTTCATCACACACCCCATGATCCATGGCCATGATCAGTGCCGGAATTTGGGAAATGCCTTTGCACAGCGGCTCGATTTCGATCATGGCGCCATCCTGATGAAAATTGTCGCCATGGGTCAAACCCAGGGTAATAGCTGGAATCTGACGATGAAGAAATATGGATAGAGCGGTTTCGGAAGGTTCGCTGAACGTCTCGACCCCCAACCGGTCCAAGATCCGGGAACCGCATTTGATCAAGGGGTGATTGTACCGCAACCGGGTGGCGTTGAGGTTGCTGATGCGCTGCAACTTGAGCTCGACATCGAACCGCTTGTCGAACTCTTCGACGATGTCGCGGATTTGACCATACAGATCCTTTACCATCTCATCCGAGTCGCTGCGGATTTCAAAGCCGATTTTGGCTTCATAGGCGATATTGCCATGATCAAAACCGCCGGAGATCTTCCCGATGACAATCTGGCAGCGCGGTTTTTGCGGCAACCGCAAGCTCAGAATGGTATTGATCACCTCATTGATCACCAGGATGGCATTGGGTTTGCGGTGGCGCTCCCAGGGGTCCACCGCGGCGATGCTGCTGCACTCCACCTCGCCGCGGATCATGCCATCGGAGTAGTAATTGAGCCGCCCCAGCTCCACGCTCTCCAGACAGATGGCGCCGCGGATAGGCGTGGCCCAATTGCGCAGGAGCCGGCGGATGCTCTTGAGGTTGCCCCGGCCCAGGCAAAGCGTGGGCGCTACCAAAACGATATCCGATTCAAAACAAAGCTTGAGACGCCGGAAAATTTCGGGCAAGGAGGCCAGCACGCCCACGGCGGCGGAGTTATCCGAAACTCCGGGGCCGCTGATAATCTTGTCGGTCACTTGGAAATTGTAGCTCTCTTCCTGATCCTGGGAAAAAGTATCCAGATGGGCCACCACAAAGATCGGCGGCCTGGAAGGGGAAGTTCCGCGAATAATGGCGATGGGATTGCCGAAATCATCGATGGTGCATTCATCCACCTGAAAATCGGCCAGACGTTCCACCAGGCGTTGGGCCCGGCGTTGTTCATGAAAGGTAGGCGCAGGCACCTGGCCGATGAGCACGATGTTGCTGATAATAATTTCGCGGATGTTGCGAATCTCCGCCTCAAAGGCCGGCAACAAATCGATAAATCGGTCCATGATAGCCTCCCGAGCAACTATCCATCGTCGCGGGTTGCGGCGATTAACTGTCTCAGGTCTGTGATCGTCAAATCGGGCGCGCATTCTTGAAGACCACCCGCCCTATCCCCGAGCCGCAGCGATCTCTGATCGCCGGCAAACAGCGCGGCCTTAAAGCCGATGGCTTTGGCCGGCACAATATCGTTGTCCACGTCATTGCCCACAAAAAGTGTATCCTCAGCGGCGATATTCATCTGAGCCAGCACGGCCTTGGCTTTTTGAAACATTAATGAAGCCGGTTTGGCCTGGCCCCATTGCCAGGAGAAGAAGATCAGGCGCGGATCAAAGCCCCATTGCGCCAGGGAGGCCCCCAGAAAATGCTCCAGCAAAGGCGGCGTGTAAAACTGCGCATTGGAGATGATTCCCATGGTCACGCCAGCCTGGCGGTAAGTCGCCAAAAGAGCCGCGAGACCCGGCATGGCGTAAACCGCATGGTGGATCAACTCATATTCGAGCGCAACAGCGCTTGCCACCTCAGGATTTTTGATCCCCAGAACGGTCTGCCATATGGAAATGATATCTATTTCGGGATGGTCAACGCCCTGCTGATGCGCCTTTTGGTGGCTTTGATCGATGGCATTTCGAAATGCCGCGATAATTTGGGCCGGCGCGTCTCTGATCCCATATCGTCCGAGCATGTCCGCCAGTAGTTTGGAAGGCTGAGTAGCGTCAATTTCTTCGGGCGCGATGATCAGCAGGGTGCCATACACATCAAACAGGATGGCCTGAAACCGCCGCATGCCGGAAAGCTGGGGCGCCACGCCCGTGGCAATCGGCTCCAGGGGTCGGATATACTGCTTGAACAATTCTTTAACGCTCGTCATAGGCCTCCCATTGCAGAAGCGAAAAACGGTTTAAATCGAAGAATGCTTCCCACAATGCTTTTTTATTCACCTGATGCCGAACCGGATGGCGGATGACTTTCCCGTAAATCGCCCACAGGCGTTGCCGGCAGCTCTGCAAATTGAAATGGCGCGCCACGGCCCGCCTGTTGTTCGGGATCAAGGCGTCTGCTTCGGCAAAGAGGCCCGGCTTTATCAGACAAGGATTCAGGGTCTGAAGTTGCGCGCGCGCAGCGGGTATTTCCAAAATCCTTGAGATGACCCGGCGCTGGAAGTATTCATTCAAAAGGCCGAAATCCACTACGCCCCCCTGGGTTATATCCGCGAACCCTTGCTCCACAGTATCGGACGCGATGGTGTACCCGTAAGCATGGGCCGCGCTAATAACGGCATCACGCCATCGTTCATGGAAACGTTTGGCATCCAGCCAATCCAAAGGGAGATCGATGCGATCATAAAGTGTTGGCAGTAAAACCCCGTTGGCCTCAAAATCCGCGCAGGGGCCAGGCAACCGGCGTCCCCAGAGCAGTTTGCCGGCGGTCCAGGGTTCCAGAAAAGAAAATCCAAAACCTTCGGTGATGCTGGTGGTGAGCATGGATTGGGCTGAGCTGATCAAAACGCTGAAATCGAATTGCCGGCCCTGGTCAAATTCTACCTTGAGTTTGTTTTGGGAAACATATTGCCGCCACCCTTGGTAGCTGGCCATATCCGCCGGGCTGTTGGGTGGCTGGGTAATGGCCAGACGGCGGCCGTCTTCAAAGAAAAGGGACAACAGGATCGCTTCGCCGATATTTTTACGGCGGATGGCGCGCACCGGATAAAGCACCATGGGTTCCGGCTGCCGGCCGGCCTGCACGGACAAAGGCTCGACCGCATTGGGGAGCCAGTGCACGCCGCTGGGTTCGAGACCGGCCATGATGAGCAAACGGCCGTCACGGGTATTGATCACGCCATAATGGCAATCCTGGGGATAGGCTTCACTGAAATAGGCCCCGGGCCGGCCCTCTTCGGCGAAATCGTGAATTTGAAGAAAAAGGTTGACCCCTGCCGGTTGCAGCTGTTTGATGACCTGCAGAAGATGTTTATTCTTGGCCAGGATGGGGTTGTGGATGTGAAGGATATCGCATCCGCCAGGCCACGCATCAATGAGGGTTTGTTGGATCTTGGCGGCAATTTGCTCTGGCGGCGCGCTCGCGCCCAGCCGGTCGTACCCCAGCTCGGGGATCTGCACCACCGGACAGGGCCATGATCCCTGCCCGCGATCCCCGGTCAGAATCATTGTCTGGCAGACGTCGTGGAGAGCCGTCACCTGCTGCTTGATCACCGAGGTGACACCACCGGTCTTGAGATGGTAGTGGATAAAGGCGACCTTCATGTTGCCCCCACTCTGCTCGATTCATTTTCCGGCTGGCGCGCGTAAAGAGGATCATACCGGCATTGTTGAAAATCACGGTGGGTTTGTCAACCTTCAATGTTAAAGCCAGAAGGAGGCGGAATGAAAAAGAATATCGGATTCGTGGCCACCCGTTTCGAGGGCACGGACGGTGTTTCCCTGGAAGCCTCTAAATGGGCAGCCATTTTTGAACAGGCCGGCCATCAGTGTTACTGGTTTGCAGGTCTACTAGACCACGACCCCCAAAAAAGCCTCTGTGTGCCCGAGGCTTTCTTTCAGCATGAAAGAAACATCGCCATCGAAAAAGAGATTTTCGGCTGCAAGCGCCGCAGCCGGGAAGCGACCCGTGCTATTCACAAGCTGCGCTCATTTATTAAAGACGGCCTGTATGCCTTCGTCGAGCGCTTCAAGATCGACATGCTGGTGGCCGAAAATCTGCTGACCCTTCCCATGCATCTGCCGCTGGGGCTGGCCATGACGGAATTTATCGCTGAAACCCAGATCCCCACGGTAGCCCACCACCACGATTTCTACTGGGAGCGCACGCGCTACGCGGTCAATGCCGTGGGCGATTACTTGCGCATGGCCTTTCCCCCTAACCTGCCCCATATCGAGCATGTGGTCATCAACTCCGCGGCCCAGGAAGAGCTGGCTTTGCGCACCGGTATTTCCTCCATGGTCATTCCAAATGTGTTGGACTTTGAAAATCCACCCCAATGCGATGAAAAGGATACCCACGACTTCAGAAAATTGATCGGGCTGGCGCCGGAAGATTTCCTGATTCTGCAGCCCACACGCGTGGTACAGCGCAAGGGCATCGAACACGCGGTTGAACTGGTCCATCTGCTGCGCGACCCGCACTTCAAGCTGGTCATCTCCCACGCGGCCGGCGATGAGGGTTTCGAATATGCCGAATGGCTCAAGGATTTTGCCCAGGACCGCGGGGTGGATCTGCGTTTTGTGGCCACACGTTCGGTGCACGCCCCGGATCGACCCACGCTGGGGGCTCTATACGCGCATGCTGATTTCATCACCTACCCCAGCTTGTACGAAGGCTTTGGCAATGCTTTTCTGGAAGCGGTCTACTACCGAAAGCCCTTGCTGGTCAATCGCTATGCCATCTTTGTCCGGGATATCGAGCCCAAGGGGTTTGACATGGTCGTCATGGATGGCTACCTGACCAAAAAAAATGTTCAGCAAGTCCGGCAAGTGCTGGAATCGCCGGATTTGCGCCAAAAGATGACCGATCACAACTACAGAGTGGCTGGCCGGCATTACTCCTACACGGTGCTGCGACGGCTGCTGAATAATCTACTCGCCAATATCTTCGGGGTGGGCAACAACTACGGAAATACTTTGAACTAGGCGAGCCACAGGATTTGATAGGCCTTCAATTCGACCGCTGGTGGCGGGTTGAAACTTCGGCCGCTGAGAAGATCGGTCCAAACCATCTTTTCTTCCGTTCCCGGAAGAGTGAGGCTCAATTGATCCGCGCTGAAATTGAATAAGGCAAATATAGTCTGACGCGGGCAGTGGCGCTTGATGGCTAAGACGCGATCGTCCAGGTGAAGCACTTGCATGGCGGCGAGAGGATGAAAGGCCGGCTGGCGGCCGCGAACACGGAGCATCTCCAGGTAGGGATAAAATATCTGCGACCGGAATGTTTGCTCTTCTTCCAATTGTTGGCCGATTTCATTGGCATCCATCTGTTGGCGGTTGATGGTTCGGGCCCGGCCGGTTTGGCGCACGCCTTCCGCCCAATTGCGTGATCCTAAAAGACTATGAATGTAAACGGCCGGAACACCGGGCAACGCCAAGGCCGCGGCTTGGGAGATTAAAAAACGCTGAATATGAAACGGGTCCTCGGATTCGTTTGGATCTTTGAGCGCATCCAGGTAAGTAATATTCAACTCGTAGGGGCTGGTGGAACCATCGCTGTTTTGCTTCTCTGATACCGCGCCGCCATTTTGCTTAGCCCGATCCACCAATGACTGGATTTGGGAAGCAGACAAAATGCCCTCCAGGGGCCTCACCCCAATCCCGTCATGGGAAGCCGTAAAATTCATGAAGGTGGTCCGGGTCGACATCGGTTTCAGCGACCCGGCCCATTGGCGCAGTTCTGAAGTACTGCCGGTAGTCAACGCATGCAACAACAAGGGGCCGAGGGTGAAGTTATACACCATCTGGGCCTCGTCCTGCCCATCGCCGAAATAACTGATATTCTCCGGATGCGGCACATTGGTTTCCGTCACCAGCATCACATGGGGCGCCAGGTGGTCGAGGATCTTGCGAAACAACCGCACCATATCATGGGTCTGGGGCAGATGGATGCAGGCTGTGCCGATCTGCTTCCATAAATAGGCAATGGCGTCCAGCCGGATAAGGCCCGCGCCATGGGCCACGTAAAACAGCAATACGCGCACCATGTGCTCCAGCACATCGAGGCTGCGGTAGTTCAAATCGATCTGGTCGGCGCTGAAGGTGGTCCATAGATGCACGCGGCGACCCGATGGTTTGTCATATGGCGTCAGCAATGGCCATGGCCGGGGGCGAGTGACGCTGGAGAGATCTTCTGATGGATCAACCTCAATGGCCAGTTCCCGGAAACCATGTTTCTCTTCCAGGTAATCAGCAAACCATTGGCTCTGGGCGGAAATGTGGTTGGCGACCAGATCAACCATCAGCTTGAAATCCCTTGCCAGGGCAGCAATGTCCGGCCATGACCCTAAATCAGAGCGCACGGCGAAAAAGTCGGTGACTGAAAAACCATCGTCCGAAGAGAACGGGAAAAAGGGCAGGATGTGAAGGGTGGAAAAGATATCCTTAAAATACTTCTCGGCAAAGCCGCGCAGGGTTTGCAGCGGCGGTTGCCCTGGGCTTAGCAAGGTATCGCCATAGGAAATCAGAATGGCATCCGTCTCGGTGAAGAATTTATCTTGCGCGGGCGGAGCATTAATTGAAAATCCCTCCATCAGGGCTGAAATCCGCCCCAGGGCCTCGGCACCCCGCAGTGGGCCATAAATCCGATTTAAAATGGATTGCATGCCGATTCCGCCAATCGCTGCTGTCGCTGGCTTACTTAAAAGAAGTTAATTTCAGGATAGCTCGAATCAGGCAGGAGGGCAATGATCCAAAATTGTCCTGCTCAAGGACAAAAAAACGCCCCCTGGATTTGGGGGCGTTTACTCTGGCTTATTTGTTCTTGCAGGAGAATGGGGCGGCAGTGACCCAAGCCCTATTGGGATTGCTTGTTGAACTGCTCCAGGGCAGCGCGCAGCTGTTGGGCCACCCGGTCAACGAGTTTAGCCCCATTGGGATCAAGCTGGGCGGCTTGTTGGCGATAATCGTCCAGCATTTTGTCAAAGAAGGCCATTATGCGTTCCATGGGAGTCTGGGTTTTCTGGACCTCTTTGGCCGTAGTATCGGCCACCTGGTCGGCCTTCTGGGCCAATTCCAGCACTGGCGATGACGGTTGGGTCGCCGTCACTTGGGCATTCTGATCGGCCGGTTTAGTGATTGCGGGTGCTGACCCTGTCTGGGCGGAGACCGCGGCCTGTTGGGCTACCACCACGGTGCGCGCATAGGACATCTGGGCGTCAATGGAGGTGATGCTCTCCAACCCCTTGAGCTTTTCCGCCTTGCCCAGCATGGATTTGAAATCGCCGTGAACCAGACCTTTCATCATGCGGTTCAAGGTTTTTAGCGCTTTTTGGATATCCTTCTTTTCCTGATCGTTGAGGTCGCCTTCCACCGTAAAGGTCATTTCTCGCTCATAGCTTGAGGCGCCAATCTGGGTCTTCTGATACCCTACTTGAGCCGAATCCTTATCGGTTTGCATTCCAGCTGATTCAAAAACTCCATACATGGATGCGGCCTTGGCATCCAAAGAAATCGTCACCTTATCGCCCTCGGCGGTAACCAGTTGTACATCCATGCTCTTGCTGGTGCTGACGGCCGCCACGGCGGCGCGCTCGGCCTGCAGGGAACGAAGGTCCTGCCCCATGTACGGCGTTGAACTCGATAAATTGTTGGAAATATTGGTTTCCATAATGGTCTCTCCCTTTGAATAGTCTCTGGATGCCAACGGGGCGGTGGTTGTTTGGCTTGGAAGCTGGGGAAGAATTCCGCCGTCGCCTTGATCCTATTCATAGATATCGAACGTGGGGAGAATAACTTAAGGGCTGAGATGCTCTGCACTTAAAGCTTTTGTGATCAAACGATCGTAAATTACCCCGAGGTTGTCCACCAGGCGCCCCCAGCTCAGCGGGAGCATGGCTTCGGCGATGCGCTGTCGTTGCAGGGGAAGGATTTTCTTGAAGAGCACTGCCTCCATGCCCTGGGCCAGGCGAAGGGCATAGGGCGTGCGATCTTCGGCCACTGCGTGGCCGTCCGCGGTCATCTGGACGGCGTCCACCATGATAACAAGACTCTCTTCCCGCAGGGCCGCGGGCACAAAGGAGGGTGGCCCGCCAGCCATGGCGCATACGGCCGGCGAGCCGCAGGCCAAGGCCTCCATCAGCACCATACCGTAAGGTTCCACATGGGAGGGTAAAATATAGATGTCCGCGGCCCGGTAGATATCCGGCAACAGGGACCGTTCGACCTTTCCCGGCAGCAGAAGATAATCAGCCAAACCGTGCTGATGGATAAAGTATTCGAGGTCCGACCGGCTCTCACGATCCCCCTCCCCCACGATGATGCCGGTGATCGGAACCCCTTTTTGGCGCAAGTGTCCGATGGCCAGAGCCAGCTCCTTAAACCCTTTCCAATCCACGAATTTCCCTACGGCCACAGCGAGAAGCCCATCAATCTGGAGATCAACGTCGAACGCATTTTTCAACGCGGCGCCGCGATCCACGGACCGGTAATGAAATAATTCCGGCTCAAAGCCGTACCCTTCGATGGTGATGCAATCTTCAGGTACGCCGAAGGTTTCGATGCATTCGCGCAACGTTTGGGGCGAGATGGCGCACACATGATCCGCGCTGGCCACGCACGGCGCCACCAGTTCGCCAAACCGGGGCGCATCGAGAATCAGTTTAAAAGCCGTGCCGTGACAGGATGCCACCAAAGGTATCCATGGGGCTACCAGGCGCGCCAGACCGTTTAAGAACCACAGATGATCCACATGAATCACGTCGGGCTGGAGTTGGGCCACCAGCGTCTCGATATGTCGACCGAACACCATCAGCCAGTCGAGCAACTCTTCATCCGTGCGGTCGCGGAAAGCCAGCACCGGATAGGGCATGACCACCGACATGCCGGAAATGGGTGTCTTCACGGCGCCCGGAAGCGGGACCTGCCCCGGCGGCGTAAATAAACAGGTGAAGATGCGCTCAACCGGCACATTGGGGATGTCTTTGGAATTCAGCGGATGGTACCCGGCGGAGAGCAGATAAAGATCAATGCCCCGGCGGATGGCTTCAGCCGCGATTTGCTGCAGGTAGACTCCCGAGCCGGTCTCGCCGGGAAGCTGACCGTGGACAAAGAGCACCCGGCGGGGAGCGCCGTCCGCGCGGCGTTGGGAGACTTGCTGCCGCCATTGATCGAGTCCGGCCCGGCGTTGCGTACAATCCGGCTCAAGAAAAGGCCAGCGGCGCAGCCGCTCCAATAAAGAAACATGTTCATTATTAAATACGGAATGCACCCGGGAAACGGAAGGGATAGAACGCTCGTTGGACGGCATACGTTTTTGGACCTCAAGCCACCTATTACAAGCTATCTCAAAATAATCTTTTGGCACAGACTCTTTGTTGGCGGTAAATTTTAAATCCTCGAAATACTTTGGTATGTCTCTGGTTTAATATTTGCCTCGGCCTGGATTTTGAACCAAAATTTTTATTTTGAGATAGCTTGAAGTCAATTACCGCTGCCATCGCATATATGAAACAAGCCAACTCCACAAGGGGGTTGGCTTGCTTCCGATTCAACTCACACTACAATCATTCAACGTCACGCTACTTCTTCGAAATCGGCATCCACCACATCATCGTCGTTGGAACGGCCGCGCGTTGAACTATTTCCAGTGGCTCCCCCCCGCGGACCGGCACTACTTCCCTGGCCGTTTTGGCTGTAAGCCGCCTGGGCCATGGAGTGCGCGATATGGGTCAACTGCTCGCTCTTGGTCCGGATGGCGGCCGCGTCCTCGCCGGTCATGGCCTGCTTCAGATCAGCCACGGCCTGTTCGGCCTGTGCGCGGCTGGTGGGATCGAGCTTGCCGCCCATTTCGGCCAGAGATTTCTCCACCGAGTAGATCTGGGCATCGGCCGCATTGCGGGCTTCCACCAGTTCTTTCTTCTTCTGGTCCTCGGAGGCATGCATCTGGGCATCCTTGACCAGTCGGTCGATCTCTTCCTTGGTCAGACCGCTGGAGGCCGTGATCTTGATGGATTGGGCCTTGCCGGTGGCCTTGTCCACGGCCGACACATTGACAATGCCGTTAGCGTCGATATCAAAGGTCACCTCGATCTGGGGCGTGCCGCGCGGCGCGGGCGCAATACCCGTCAGCTCGAAGCGGCCCAGGGTTTTGTTGTCCGTGGCCATCTCCCGCTCGCCCTGAAGCACATGGACCGTGACGGCCGGCTGATTGTCGGCCGCCGTGGAGAAGAGCTGGCTCTTCTTCGCGGGAATAGTGGTATTCTTCTCGATCAAACGCGTCATGACGCCGCCCAGGGTTTCGATGCCCAGCGACAGCGGGGTCACATCCAGCAGCAATACATCTTTCAGATCTCCCTTGAGCACCGCGCCTTGAATGGCCGCGCCCATGGCCACCACTTCATCTGGGTTGACGCTCTTGTTGGGCTCACGCCCGAAGATCTTACGCACGCGTTCCTGCACGGCCGGCATGCGGGTCATGCCACCCACTAGAATTACTTCATCGATCTGATCGGCGCGCAGACCAGAATCCTTCAGAGCCGTGCGGCAGGGGCCTTCCAGTTTGTCGAGCAGATCAGCCACAAGCCCTTCCAGACGGCTGCGGGAAATCTTGAGATTCATGTGCTTGGGACCGGAGCTGTCCGCGGTAATAAAGGGCAGATTGATTTCGGTCTCCAAGGTGGCGGAAAGCTCCATCTTGGCTTTTTCGGCCGCCTCTTTAAGGCGCTGCAGGGCCATGGGGTCCTTGCGCAGATCCACCCCTTGATCCTTTTTAAACTGGTCAGCCAGGTAGTCGATGAGTTTCAGGTCAAAATCTTCGCCGCCCAGATGGGTATCGCCGTTGGTGGACTTGACTTCAAACACGCCGTCGCCGATCTCCAGAATGGAAATATCAAAGGTGCCGCCGCCCAGGTCAAACACCGCGATTTTGCCTTCGGTGCGTTTGTCCAGGCCAAAAGCCAGTGACGCAGCCGTGGGTTCGTTGATGATGCGTTGGACATTGAGCCCCGCGATTTTGCCGGCATCCTTGGTGGCCTGGCGCTGGCTGTCATCGAAATAGGCCGGCACCGTGATCACGGCCTCGGTGACTTTTTCTCCCAGGTAATCCTCGGCCGCCTTGCGCATGGCCACCAGAATCTGGGCTGAAATTTCCGCCGGGCTAAGGTTCTTGCCCATCAGGTTGATATGGGCGTCCCCATTGGCAGCCTTCTCGATCTTGTACGGCAAAATGGTCTTGTCCTTTTGTACCTGGGGTGAATCATATTTTCGCCCAATCAGTCGTTTAACTCCAAATACCGTGTTTTTGGGGTTGGTGATGGCCTGGCGTTTGGCGATCTGGCCCACCAACCGCTCACCGCTATTGGTGACCGCATAAATGGATGGCGTGGTGCGGCCGCCTTCGGCGTTGGTGATCACCTTGGCCTCGCCGTTTTCCATAATGGCCACGCATGAGTTAGTGGTTCCCAAATCGATTCCAATGATCTTTTTCATGTTCATTCTCCTTCCGCGCCTATTCATATAAAACACCTTGTGATGAATAAGTGCATTATCAATTTTAAAGTTACTAAAAAGTAATGCAATTGGCTTTCTTGTAAATAGCCAGGCGAGATTTTTTGGAAGGAGACCAAATTTGATGGAACCGTAAAAAGTAGCACGATGCCCCTTAATGTCATCCCCGCGCAGGCGGGGAACCAGTAAATCATGCAATTCTGGACCCCCGCCTTCGCGGGGGTGACGGCTCGAGGACTTTTTAAGGTTTAGTCAAATTTCTTTCACGAATAAACGAATCGACCAATCAACGAATCACGAATCACTGTGACCGGTGCCGGAACATCCAAGCCGAGGCCGGCAGGGTCACGCAGGCAATAAGGAGCAAAGGCCAGAGCTGGGGCCAAACCCTTACCAAGTCGGCGCCTTCCAGGAAGACTTCCCGCAACGCTTGAATGACGTACCGGATGGGATTGATCAACGTTCCAACTTGAAGCCAGTGAGGCATGTTCTGGATGGGGGTGGTAAAGCCTGAAAGAATGATGCCCGGCATCATGAAGATAAAGGAGCCCAGCAAGGCTTGCTGCATGGTCGTGGAGAGCGAGGACACCAGCAATCCCACGCCCACGATGGTCAGAATAAAGCAGGCCAGGGAGATCACGAGCGCGCCGAGGGTGCCCCGGAAAGGAATTTCGAACCAGAGGACCGCCCCGGCGGAAAAGATCAGTGCATCCACGAGGCCAAAGAGCATGCCCGGTACGGATTTGCCGATGAGGATTTCGCCCGGCCGGAAAGGGGCCACCAGCAATTGATCAAAGGTGCCGAACTCGCGCTCGCGCGCCACCGAAAGGCTGGTGAGAATCATCACCACCACCATGCTGACCACGCCGCCCAATCCCGAGATCATGAACCAGCGGCTTTGGAGATTGTCATTATACCAGGCCCGCTCTTCCAGGATGACCCCGCCGCCCAGGCCGCTCAAGCCGCGCGCGGCCAAATCGCGGTTGAACTGCTCCAAAATGGTGCCGATGTAGCCCATGGCGATCAAGGCCACATTGGAATTGCGGCCGTCAAGCAGTACTTGAATATTGGTCTGCACCCCGTTCTGGATGTCGCGGCTGAAGGTCGGTCCGATGTGCACCACCAGTCGGGCTTGCTGGCGATCGATCACGGTATTGATCTCTTCATTGGACAACAGGGTTTTGACGCGCGTGAAACTGTCGGAACCACGCAGACTGGCCAGCAGCTGCCGGGATAGGGCGGAGCGATCTTCATCGAATTCGGCATAGCGCACATTTTTGACATCGAAGGTGGCGGCATAACCGAACATCATGAACTGGATCAAGGGTGGGCCAATGATAACCACCCGGCTGCGCGGGTCTTTGAGAATGGCGGTAAACTCTTTGCGAATCAAAGCCCAAATGCGTCGTAATGTCGAAACCATTGATCTTCTCTTTTATCGTGGGAAAATATTTGTTGATTCCTTCAGGAATCCAACCGTTTGACCATCTTACGATAGGCCAGAGCGATAAACAGCGTGGCCATGCCGGCCAGGGCAAGGGCATTGGGCCACAGCACCGGCCAGACATTGCCGGCCATGAACAGAGTGTGGCTGATGGCCACGAAGTACTTGGCTGGAATGATGTAGGAGAAAATTTGAATGAACCGCGGCGTGCTCTCCAGATCAAACAGCAAGCCGGACAAAAAAAGCGCCGGAAGATAGCCGGTTACAATGGAAACTTGGGCCGCCACGAACTGCACCCGGATCATGGAAGAAATAAAAAGGCCAAATCCCAATGAGGAGAGCAGGAATAGCGAACTTAAGAATAAAAGCGCGCTGATGGAGCCCCGGAAAGGCACCCCGAATAAAAGAATGCCGACCACCACGGACAATAACATACCCATCATGCCCAGCACATAGTATGGAAGCACTTTGCCCAGCAGCAGATCGATGCGGCGCAAGGGGGTAACTAGAATAGCCTCCATGGTGCCCCGTTCCCACTCCCGGGCCACCACCAGGGCAGTGAGCAGAGTGCCGATCAAGGTCATGATAAGGGTAATCAGGCCGGGGATCAGAAAATTGCGACTCACACTGGCCTCATTGAACCAGACGCGCTGGGCCACGGTCACGGCCGGATGCTGGGCCGATTGGCCCCTGGCAATGCGGAACTCACTCCATTTCTGAAGCACGCCGTGGGAGTAGCCTTGCACCAGGCGGGCGCGATTGGCATCCACGCCATTGAGAATCACCTGAACTTTGGCGGTTCGGCCGCCATACAAGTCGGCGGTGAATCCTTGGGGGACGCGTACGATACCTTCCACTTGACGCTGGGTCAGCCATTGCTCCGCCTCGGTGATCGATTTGGCATAATGGGCATGGAAGTAAATGGATAAATCAAAACGGGCCGCCAGGTCGCGGGCTTCGGGACCGGAGTCATCCAGCACCATGGCAATGGGTACGTTTTCGGCATCCAGGGATACTCCGTAGCCGAAGATAAACAGCAACACCATGGGCAGCACGATGGCCAGGGCAATGCTGCTGGGGTCGCGGTAGATTTGCAGCATCTCCTTGCGCAGAAAGCCGCGCAGTCGCATGAAGAAAAGAGCGCGTCGGGTCATGTTTATATCTTCCACCCTCCTGCAATTTCTTTTTCGTACTCGTACTCGAACATTTTTTTCGAGTACGAGTACGAGTACGATTTTGGAACTTGTGAAATATCTTCTACTCCTCGTTCCGGCCGGCCGGCAATACTCCCAGGGCCAGTGCCACAAAGGCATCTTCAATGGTAGGATCAGGGTTATCTGAGCTATAGGCCAGATGGCGGATCTCGTCGGGTGTGCCCATGGCCAGGCTCGCCCCCTGGGACATGATCAGCATCCGATCGCAGTATTCGGACTCTTCCATAAAGTGGGTGGTCACCACCACGGTAACGCCTTGTTCGGCGAAACCGTTGATGCGCAGCCAGAATTCGCGCCGGGCCAGGGGGTCGACCCCCGAAGTGGGTTCGTCCAGAAAAAGAATATCCGGCTCATGCAACAGGGCCGCGGCCATGGCCAGCCGCTGTTTGTAACCGCCGGGAAGCTGACCGGCCTGTATCTGACGCCACTGGGTCAGCCCGAATTCTTCATCGGCCCAGGCCAGACGCTGCTTGAGCTTGGCGCCGGTCAAACCATAGGCCCGGCCATAGAAAGAGAGATTTTCTTCCACGCTGAGTTGGCCGTAAAGCGAAAACTGCTGGGCCATGTATCCCAGGCGGGCCCGGGCCCGGGCGCCAGAGCGGCGCAGATCGTGACCGGCCACGCTGATTTCTCCGCCGCTGGCGCTCAACAGTCCGCACAACATCCGAAAAGTAGTACTTTTGCCGGCGCCGTTGGGCCCCAGTAATCCAAAGATCTCCCCTCGCCGTACCTCGAAAGTGATCTTCTTGACGGCCTCAAATTCTCCGAAGAACTTCTGCAACCCGTGAGTGCGCACCATCACTTCTTGGTGGTTATTATGGGTTTGGGTTTCCGAGCGTTGAAGAAATTGCAACTGGCTTTCCCGATGGGGAATCAACGCCATGAAGGCATCTTCGAAGGTTGGCTCCGTTTCTTGAACATGGGAGTGAAAGGCGCTGGGCAGTATTTCTTTCACTCGCTGCACTGCGCCCTGGGCCGTCACCACGCGCACCCGCGCGGAACGGATGGTGGCATCCAGGATGCCGCTTTGGCCGGCCAGCTGATTTTGGATCTGACGCGCTTTGACTTCGGCAGGCGGCGTCACCAGCGCCACCCGGCCGCGGATCTGGTCCTTGAATTTCTGAGGCGGCCCCTCGTCCAGCTTGCGACCTTCATGCAGTAAAATCACCTGGTGACAACGTTCGGCCTCATCCAGATAGGCCGTAGAAAGAAGTACTCCGATCCCCTCTTCTTCCACCAGCTCGTAGACGATTTTCCAAAGCTCCCGCCGGGATACCGGGTCCACGCCTACGGTGGGTTCGTCGAGCAGCAGCATCCGCGGAGATTTGATCAGGGCGCAGGCCAGCCCCAATTTTTGCTTCATACCGCCGGATAAGGCACCGGCTCTGCGGCGCGTAAATGCTTGCAGGTCGGTCATTTGCAAAAGCCGCTCAAAGCGCCGCGGCCGCTGATCCATGGGCACGCCCTGGAGATCGGCATAAAGGGTCATGTTTTCGGCCACGCTCAGATCCTGATACAATCCGAACTTTTGCGGCATGTAGCCGACTTGACGTTGAATCTCCAAAGCATCCCGGGTGCTGTCCAG
Organism: Deltaproteobacteria bacterium; assembly: GCA_021824175.1. Classification (GTDB taxonomy): domain Bacteria; phylum Desulfobacterota; class Desulfobacteria; order Desulfobacterales; family Desulfosarcinaceae; genus Desulfatitalea. The sequence goes on along the minus strand of JAKALP010000008.1, from coordinate 86,837 downwards.
CCCCAGCACGGTCACTGAACCGCTGGTGGGCACCAATAGGCCGGCGGCCGTGCGGATCAAGGTGGTCTTGCCAGCCCCATCAGCGCCTACCAGCCCCGTGACTTGGCCGGCCAGGGCATCCAGGGTCACCTCGTCGAGCGCCACTTGGGGTGCGGCGCCTTTTTTAACGACGAAGGATTTGCTCAGTCGGCGCACAGCCAGCACGACATCGCGCCCCTGGGGATCATGTACCATTGCTTGAAGACCCATGGAGTTTTACCCCTTGACCGCCGCGTCCTTTCCAGGGCCCGGTGAGGTGGTCAGGTCCACGCTGACCGTCACCGGCATGCCCAGACGCAATTGATTGCGGGGATCCCGGGCCATGACCCGCACTTCGTACACCAGCTTGGTGCGCAGATCGGAAGTTTCAACATTCTTGGGGGTAAATTCGGCCACTGGCGAGATGAAACCGATCCAGCCTTCAAAGGTTACGCCAGGGAAGGAATCGCTCTGGATCGTAGCCGTCATGCCTTGGGCGATGCGCCCGAGGTCGGGCTCGGCGACATAGGCCCGCACCCATTTGGGATCATTGAGGGCCAGGGTAAAGACCGGTCGACTGGGGCCGGCCATTTCGCCGGGTTCGAGAATCCGGTTCTGAATGACGCCATCGGAAGGCGATAGGAGGGTCATATCTTTAAGGCGGATGTTGAACAGTTCCAGACTGGCCTTGGCAGCCTGCAGCCGGTTGCGGGCTTCGGCGATATCCTCTTTGCGCGCCCCTTCCAGAGCGAGGTTAAGGGCTTTTTCCCTAACCTTGAGCTGGGCCTTTTCCACCTCCAGCTGGGACTGGGCATTGTCCAGGTTTTGGAGGCTGACAATGCCGGCATCGGTGATCTGTTTCAAGCGCTGGTAGTTCAGTTCGGCGTTGGCGACCCGCGTCTTGGCAGCCGATACTTCAGCCCTGGCTTGGTCGATTTGCTGCGACCGTGTACCGGCTTCAAGACGATCAACGGCATCCTGCAACGCGCTGACCTGGGCCTGGGCCTCGGCCATCTGGGCCTTCAACCGGTTGGTTTGCAAAATGGCCAAAGCCTGCCCGGCCGTTACCACAGCCCCCTCTTCCACCAAAACCTGATCGATGCGCTCCTGCTCGATGAAGGCCAGTTGAGCGGTGCGGGTATCCACATTGCCGAAGATATTGAGATGGGTTTGGTTAATCTCTTCTTCGACCTTTACAAAATAACGGATCGCGATCGTTCCAATGGCGATAATCAAAATAATCGGGAGGATGATTCTCAGTTTGCGTTTCATGGCTCTTTTGAACCACCTTTCGTGGGGCTGAGGGGTTATCTGCGATGACCGCTACGGTAGCGCAATCATATGGAAAAATCCAGAAGTTCATTCTCAACTCTTCTCATGCTGCCGGCAGGTGAGTCATGGCTCTTGAATGGCTATGTTTTCGGTATCGGAATCAGCATCGGTATCGATATCGAGACACCACGATAGCGATACCGATGCCGTTGCCGTTGCCGATCAAAGCAACGCTTCAGACTTACCCTCCCCCCTGCCTTGACCCATTACTCCATTGCTGATACTTTTTTCCTCATCCGCGAGCCTGCTCGACATAGAATTGCAGAGCCGCAACAGAGACACCAGCTCTGGTAGCATGGACCCGTTGTCACTACCCCATCCGGCGCCAGCGAGGTAGACATCCACTCACCTATGGATACACGACTCCACTTTGAAATTCTAGCCCAGCCCGACGACACCACCTGCGGGCCGACCTGCCTGCAAGCGGTATACAACTACTTTGGAGATAAAATCCCGCTGCCTCAGGTCATCCGCCAGGTCAAACAGCTCAAGGGGGGCGGCACCTTGGCGGTCCTCATGGGGTGCCACGCCCTTAAACGGGGCTATCGAGCCAAACTCTACACTTTTAATCTGCAGGTGTTTGATCCCACCTGGTTCAAGCTGAGCCCCCGGGAGATGCAGGAGCGCCTGATCCGCCAGATGCGGGCCAAGAGCAACCCCAAAATCCGTTCGGCCTCTTTGGCCTACCTTGAGTTTCTGCGACTGGGAGGCACCATCCGCTTTGAGGACTTGACCGCCAACCTGATCCGCGGTCTGCTCAAGCGGTCGGTTCCAATCCTGACAGGCCTGTCAGCCACCTTTCTTTACCGCACGGCGCGGGAAATCGAGGCCGGCAAAAAAATGATCTATGACGATGTCCAAGGAGAACCCACCGGCCACTTTGTGGTCTTGTGCGGTTATGACATGCAGGAGCGTACCGCCCTGGTAGCCGACCCCTTGTTGCCCAATCCCATCAGCGCCAGCCAAATTTACCCGGTGCGCTTGAATCGTCTGGTGTGCGCCATTATGTTGGGCATCCTAACCTATGACGCAAATTTGTTGATTGTCACCCCGCCCAAGGGGAGGTAAATTTTAAAAGGAGGAATTGTGACCGTTCTTGTGGTCATTGAAAACCCGGAAGAGTGCCCGCTCCAATTTGCCGGCTTTGAGCTGGTGTCCGCCCGAACCTATTTATCAGATCATTCCTTTTCCAATCTTAAAGGCGCCAAGGTATTCAATATCTGCCGTTCTTATCGGTATCAGAGCATCGGCTATTATGTCAGCCTGCTGGCCGAGGCCCGCAATCACAAACCCGTCCCCAACATCACCACCATTCAGGATATGAAGTCGGTGGGCATCATCCGCCTGGTCTCCGAAGAGCTGGAAGAGGCCCTGGAAAAGCTTTTCACGGATCATGATCCGCATAAGATCTCCATCGATATTTACTTCGGTAAAAGCCAGGATAAACGTTTCGAGCAGATCAGCTCACGGCTCTTCAAATTCTTCCCGACGCCATTTTTAAGGGCCGATTTCGGATTTTATGCGGACTATTGGCAACTGACCAATGTATCGCCTTTGACTGTCAAAGAGATCCCGGTGGAAGAACGCGCCTTTGCCGAATCGGTGGCCTCGGAGTATTTTGCCGGCAAGAAACTCTACATCCCCAAGCGGGCCGTGTCGCGCTATGACATGGCCATCTTATATAATCCCGATGAGGAACGCCCGCCCTCGGACCCCAGAGCTCTCAAGCGCTTTGCCAAGGCGGCCGAAGAGGTGGGTATCGGCGTGGAATTGATCACCAAGGAAGATTCCAACCGCCTATCCGAATTTGACGCCTTGTTCATTCGCGAAACCACCAACGTGGATCATCACACCTATCGCATGGCGCGCAAGGCCGTGGCCGAAGGGCTGGTGGTGATCGATGATCCCGAATCGATTTTGCGCTGCTCCAACAAAGTCTACCTGGCGGAACTGCTGGGGCGATCCAAAATCAACATCCCCCAAACCCGCATAGTCCATTCCAAAAACCTGGAAGCACTTTTGCCGAACATCAGCTACCCCTGCATCCTAAAGCAGCCGGACAGCTCTTTTTCCCAGGGCGTGGTGCGCGTGGAAAATCAAGAAACCATGCTGGAGCAGGCCAAATTACTGCTCAAAAAGTCCGAACTCTTCATCGCCCAGGAGTATTTGCCATCGGAATTCGATTGGCGCATCGGCATTCTGGACTGCAAACCGCTGTTTGCCTGCAAATACTATATGGCCGGCAACCATTGGCAGATCGTTCGCAAGGATAAAGGCGGCCGGGAAGTATATGGCAAGGTGGAGACCCTGCCAGTGGGCAAGGCGCCCTCAGCCGTGGTTAAAACCGCACTGAAAGCGGCCAACCTGATCGGCGAGGGCCTTTACGGAGTGGATCTCAAACAGATTGGCAAAACGGCCGTGGTCATCGAAATCAACGATAATCCCAACATTGAATCCGGCTATGAAGATGACGTGCTCCAGGATGAGCTCTACCTGCGCATCATGGAAGTATTTCTCAAACGCATCGAAAACCGCGCCTCCGGGAGCCGCAACGCATGACCGAAACTTCTTTGCACCTCTTCGAAGCCATCGGCATCGAATTGGAATACATGATTGTGGACCAGCGCAGCCTGTCGGTTCTGCCCATCGCGGATAAAGTACTGGAAGCGGCGGCCGGCCAAATCGTTTCCGAAGTGGAACTGGGGCCGCTGAGCTGGTCCAACGAGCTGGTGTTGCACGTCATTGAACTCAAAACCAATGGTCCGGCCAAAGCCGTGCCGGGCCTGAAAGCTTTGTTCCAACACGACATTCAAAAGATCAACGCCATCCTGGCGCCGCTGGGTGGACGGCTCATGCCCACGGCCTGCCATCCCTGGATGGACCCGTTGACCGAAACCAAACTCTGGCCCCATGAGTACAGCCCGGTATACGAAGCCTTTGACCGCATTTTCGGGTGCCGGGGCCACGGCTGGTCCAATCTCCAGAGCACCCACATCAACTTGCCCTTTTGCGGCGACGATGAATTCGGCCGGCTGCATGCCGCCATCCGCTTGTTGCTGCCCATCATGCCGGCCCTGACCGCGACCTCACCCATTCTCGACGGAAAGCGTACCGGTAATCTGGACAGCCGCATGGAAGTATACCGCCACAATTCGGAGCGCATCCCTTCGGTGGCCGGCCGTATCGTACCCGAGCCGGTCTACACCCAGGCGGCCTATGAGCGCGATATCTTCCAGCGCATGTACAGTGATATCGCCCCCTATGATCCCGACGGCGCCTTGCAGCACGAATTTCTTAACGCCCGTGGCGCCATTGCCCGTTTTGACCGTGGCGCCATCGAGATCCGTGTATTGGACATCCAGGAGGCCCCCCAGGCGGATCTGGCCTGCGCGGGTCTGATCTCCTTCGCGCTTCAGGCCTTGTGCCGGGAACAGTGGATGCCCACTGAAGCCATCAAGACCATGGATACGAACCTACTGGCTGATCTGTTTCTGGAAGTAATTCGTGATGCGGACGGCGCGGTTATAAACCATAAGCCCTATTTAATGGCCCTGGGGATAAATCGTTCCCGCGCGACGACCCGGGAGATCTGGCAGCATTTGGCCGCCACATGCATTGATGGCACACACTGGGAAGAAGAATTATCTGCCGCGCTGCACATCATTCTGACCCACGGGTGCCTGGCCCGGCGTATTTCTACGGCCCTGGCGGGCGATTTGCGCCGCGAACATCTGGAAGAGATTTATGGCGAACTTTGTACTGGACTGGAAATGGGAAGAGTGTTTACACCATGATCATCATCACCTGCGAACACGGCGGCAATAAGATCCCCAAACCCTACCAGCGGCTTTTTAAGGGGCACGAAGAACTGTTGAATTCCCACCGGGGCTATGACCTGGGGGCCGTGCAGACCGCGCGCATGATGGCCGAGCGTTTCAACGCGCCTCTTTTTGCGGCCTTTACTTCCCGGCTGTTGGTGGATCTCAATCGCAGCGTGGGCCACCCTCGGCTTTTCTCCAAAATCACCCGATCCTGGACCCCTGCTGTTAAAAAGAGCATCCTGGACCGCTATTACTTCCCCCACCGCGATCCCATTCAGCGGGCTGTGACCAAAGCCATGGCCCGAAAAAAAAGAGTTCTACACATTGCCTGCCACAGCTTTACGCCAGTATTGGATGGCCAGGTGCGCGATATGGATGTGGGCCTGCTTTACGATCCCCGACGTGAAGCAGAAAAGGAATTCTGCCGCCAATGGAAAGCAGCGATCCGTGAATCTCATCCGATTTATAAAATCAGCAGCAACGAACCTTACAAAGGCGTTTCCGACGGGCTGGCCACTTATTTTCGAACCCTATATCCCGAGCGCTACATCGGCATCGAGCTGGAATTGAACCAGCGCACATTCGTGCAAGGATGGCGCCACTGGCGGGATCTAAGCGAGGCCGTGCTGGACGGACTTGAAACCGCGATTCGCTCAAAAGTTTGATGGGAACATGAAAAAACAGAAGAAGAAGAAAACAGAACAGTGTCAGTCGGTGAGCCGTAGACATTTTCTAAAAAAAGCAGGGGTAGTGACCGGCTCCGTGGTTCTGGGCTCCCTGGTCGGCCCCGGAAAAGCCGCGAAAACATTGGCCGCGCTGAATACCCAATCAGAAGAACCTCAAAAACTCATCTATATCGCCATTGATGCCTTGCACCCGGCCTATGCGAGCTTGGATGCCATGGGCAACCAGGGCGGCACGCCGGGAAATTGGCTGATGCCCAATCTCCGCGCATTCCTGGACAGCTGCCTGTGGTATCCCAATGCCCTGGCCCATCTGCCCGCGGCCACGGACATGAATCATCTCAATGCCATGGCTGGCTGCAGTTCGGCTCAGACCGGCATCATCGGCGTCTGGGCGCAACCCGCATCCTGGAACGGCGACAAAGCGATTCTGAAACGCTCCCATCTCTCCTTTGCGCGCGACGACCAGGGCCGGCCCGTGGACACCATCTTTCACGCCTGGAAACGCCAGTGGCCGGATTCTAAAACCATGATCATCAGCGGCAAAGAGTGGGTGGCGGAGATGTTCAAGGACATCGGCGACCCGCCTATTGTGGATTTCATCGTCACGGGCAAAGACCATCCGGCCTATCTTGCGCCGCCGCAAAAAGAGAGTTTTGCTGATCCCAACACCGACGCGAATGCCAAAGACGATTACGAGTCGGGACACCGGGGTTTTTTCGATTTCAGCCATATGCAAAAGGGCCATATCTTGTCCCACCTGAATCCATCCCAGGTCATGACCCGCCTCTACACCGGCCAGGGAAGTCTTCTGACCGTCCAGATGGAGCATTTCCCCGAACACTTCCCCCATGATGGTTGGGTGGCTGATTCAGCCCTGGAAATCTTCCGGCGCGAAGACCCGGATCTGGCCTACATTCTTCTGGCCCAGTGCGATGACGGTGGGCACTGTATCGGCACGGCCCACGACCCAGCGGAATTCATCCAGGCAAATCCCGAACTCGCCGGAACGCCGGCCGCGCGCGACATCAACAATCTCATGGTGAGCAAACGAAATGGCCTGATCGTCCGGGAAGGGGTTCTCGACTGCGTCCGTGATGTAGATCAGCAATTCGGACGCCTGATCCAGGGCCTTAAGGAACTGGGGATAGCCGAAGAAGCACACATTATTCTACTGAGCGATCACTCCTCCATCAACCATTTGAGTACCGAAGATTTCTTCTCCACCGATGTCATGGCCATCCTCGAAAAGGCGAAACTGCGCACCGAAGGGGTCTATGCCTTCAGTGTCAGCAGTTATGGCGTGCTGTATTGGCGGGAAAGAAAAGAAGAGGTGGCCCGCGCCCAAGCGATTCTGCTCTCCCATCGAGCAAGAAACCCCCAGACCGGCGCCCTGGAATGCCCCTGGTGGGTGCTGGACCGCGATGACATGCGAAAGGGCGTGCCAGGCGTGAGTCTGCCCGGCGAACTCTATCACTCCTATTACGTGGATGTGGATCGAGAGCGAAATATGCTCTGGCCCGATCTGGTGATTCTGGCCAAAAACGGCTGGCAGATTCCGGTTTACAACGGCCATATCCCCAACGTGGGCATCAACGTCCCCACCTGGACGCCACCCTGGCGCGTGTATAACGGCGGCCACGGCTCCGTGGACACCCTGCCCATCATGGCGGCCGTCAAAACACCGGGCGGAAAAAAGGGCGTGAACCGCTCGCCGATCCGGATATCGGATCTCGGCGCCACGGCCCTGGCCCTGGCCGGGCTCACTACCCAAAGCACGGTTACGGGCCGCGACTTGACGTTGGATCAGTTCTAACTTGAGTCCATTTTTACTACGAGCAAGCGCGTGAAGCCCATTTCTCCAGCAACGGTCTGATCTGCGCAAAGATGTCATAACCGTTGCGAAAGGTATTCGAATCTCCCTTACGAGCCAGAATTCCATAAAACTTATTGCTGAAATTGATGAAGGGGTAAGCGCCGTAGAGGCCTGGAGATGAATGGCTGTCTACTCCGCTGAAACAGTCAAATGGATTGGCATGGCACTCCAGCCAATTGCCGAAGCCATAATGCCAGTCTTCGAGGATAGCCTTCAACGCGGGCGAATTGCCGCCGCCGGCTTCGGAGGTGGCGGCGGTTCCAATCTGATCCGATAACTGCTGTTGATATAATGGAAGTAATTGGCCGCTGAGTATAGCGGATGATAAAATTTGACCCTGATAGTACTTTTCAATAAAGGCCAGATAGTGTGATCCGGTCCAATGCATCCCGCCGGCCAGCCGGGGATTGCTTTCGGAGGGAATATCAAAGTCTGAATCGGGCTTGGGGAATAGACCGGTTTCACTCGTAAAGTTGCTCCATAAAGTCTGCCAAGTCGCGCTGCTTATGTTATGGGCTCTGTTGTAGGCCTCAATGGCCATTAAACCGGCGACCTGCAAATGATTACTGCCGTAAGAGAAAACAGTGCCAGGCACAGCTCCCATCCCGTTTTTATTTGCATTAGCGATATTGGTAATGCAGCCGGTAAAACTACCGTTGGGATTATCTATATCAGTGCAAACAACAGATTGAGTAAGCCCGGAAGTAAAACTCAGCAATTGCCGCAGCGTCATATTATAGAGCGGATCGCCTTGGGTGATCGGCCAAATGCTGGCGTCAATCAGTTCCCAGGGATGGCTGTCCAGCGTGAGAATCAAATTATTATTGGCATCGAGATTGTCGGTGCTCTCCATGAAATAAAGAATCACCGTTGCCGCCACCCATTTGGAGGTGGAGGCTGACTCATATCGGGTGTCCATAGTGGAGATATTGCAATTATAGGTAAACTCCCGACTTCCATCCACGGCTTTGACATCCAGTGAAAAGGGGGTATCGGTCGTCGGGCAAATGCCGTCCAAAGCGGTTGTGATCTCATTTTCAATGGCGGTTAGCTCACTAGAGGTGCAAATGGTAGCGCCCGTCGATTTGTTCAGCCGCATCGTTGCCGAGCCGGAATTGCCGGCCCCATCGATCTGGCCCGCTGATAGAAAAATATCTTTGGCGCTGCCGGTGCTGTCGGCCATATTGCGCAGATTGATCGATACTTCCCAGGTCCCCTCATTCTGTGAGCCGCCGCTTGATTGGCACACCGGCGAAGGCACGACTGTGACGGAATTGGAATTCTTATCCGTGGCGCTGACCGTGACCATTCTGCCCACGCTGGTGCAAGTGCCGGAAAGCAATAGATTGGTCGCATTGCCGGCGGTTACCGGAACATCCGAAGATGAGTCAAAAGAAACGACAGGCGCCGGCGTGGGTGCCGGAGAAGGTCCGCCGCTGCTACTGCTACTACTGCCGCCGCTCCCACCGCCGCAACCGCTGATCGTTAAAGCGAGAACAACTAACAACGCAATTGCCATCTGACCTGAACGCATTGAATTCGATTTCACGGGAAGCCCTCCGATTTCTCATCATCTGTTAACAAAGCCTACTTGAAGCAAATAAATAAGAATAGACAGATTTTGTGTCAAAATTATTAAAAAAAAGTAATCTAATCCGCTAAAGTTATAAATAGTTCTGCCGATAATAGTGCAATGGCAGCCAAAAGGTTGCGGAAAGGAGATTGCTTATGAGCGGAATCAGTTCAGTCAGCAGCACGCCCCCTATTCAAGTTCGCCAGCCAGCCAACCCCGCGCCTCCTGATGGTTCACCCGCCGAGGAAGCCAAGGAGCCAACAGCGGAAAAGGAACGCGAACTTTCTTCGCCCCAGGCTGAAATGCAAAAAGAACCGACAGCCAAGGGCGTCGGTGGAGTTATCAACCTGCTGGCCTAGGGGTCGAGGGCCGCGGCCAGGGAAGGCCGTTGGCTGCTTTCATTTCAGACAGTTTGACCAACAATTATATTTTGAAGACCATATGAATGCCCATGCAGTTGACTGCACGGGCATTCATATTTGGCGCCAACGGCCTAATGTTTGCCCCTCCCCGGCCGATATATTCCTATGATTCGAGGAATTTGAATGGAGCCGAACCCCATAAAACCCCTGTACGCATGGCTGAACCGTCGCTGGCTGAAAAACCGTTCCCTTTACAGCAAGCTCAACGTGATTTTCTGCTCTTTTTTCTTGGTGCCAGTGGCAGGGTTGATCTATTTCGGCATTCAATACCATCTGTTGGAAGATCGTTATCTACCTGTCTTCTTTGCCATTCTGCTCATATTCGCCTTCCTGGGGTTTACTCTCCTGCGCCGGGTGTTCGATGAGATCACGCGCTTTTCCCAGAACCTTTCCCAGCGCATTCAGACCGCCTATCCCCAGGAATCATCAAGCGCTCAAGGCCATGATGAACTGCATCAGTTGATTCGAAACATCGGGGTCATCGATGTTCATCTGGATAAAAATCAGCAGGCATTGCTCCGCAAAAACAAGGAGATCGCTTTTCTCAAAGAGCTGGCCGACCTCTGCTATGTCACTACAGACCCGGATGAAATTCTTTATGTCACGCTGGAGCGCGCTCTGGCCATGACCGACTCGGATGTGGGCTCCATCATGCTGCTTGAACAACCGGAGCGCAAGCGGTTCGTGGTGAAGGCCGCCATTGGTTTGGGCCAATGGGTCAAATCCGATCCCTATGTGGATTTTGAAAACAGCATCGCCAAATATGCGGTTCTGAATAAAGCCGCGATGGTGGTGGATGATGTGGAAAAAGATTCGCGCTTCGGCCGCGCCAACCGGTCCCAGTATGGCACCAAAGCATTCATCTGCCTGCCCATCAAAACCAGCCGGGAAATAATCGGCGTGATGAATATTTCGCGCAAAGCCAAGAATCTTCCCTATCCACAGGATATCATTGATGCTCTTGAACCCATGGTGAGCAATGCCGCCTTCACCTTCGAAAACCTTCAGCTTCTGGGTGAAATGAAACAAAAGGATGCCCATCTGAAGACCATCGCCGCCATCTTCGATATCATCCACTCCAGCATCCGGGGTACTGAGATGGTTCGCGCTTGCCTGAACGAAGTCCGGACGGTCATTGACTTTGAAGCCGCTTTTCTGTTCAAAGCCGATGGCACGCGGCTGGACGAATTAAGCGTTCAAGAGCTGCTCTCCGTCAATCCGCTGATTTCCATAAAAGGCCAATTCTTCCACATCAGCCAGGAAAGCATATTGGGTAAGGTTATCCGGCGCCCCACCGTCACCCTGTTGACCGACACCGAGGCCCTGTCCCAGGACCTGCAAACACAGATCATGGACGACCGCGTGCGCCGGCCGCTCTATCTCTGTTCGCTGCGTACCGCGGGCGGTCTGACCGGCCTGCTGGCTCTGATCATGCGCGAAAATTATCGAGCCGAGTGTGAGCACCCTTTTATCGAATGGACCGCGCGCTGCCTCTCTTTGGTGCTGGAGCGCAATCGGCTTTATGATTCGGTGATCAAACGCAATCGCGAATTGGATTCCATCCGGCAAATCGGCGGCGCGCTGGCCTCATCTACTTTTGATATCCGCCAGGTGCTCAACTACACCATGGAGATGATCCGCACCATCATGAACGTCGAGGCCGGCGCGCTCTACCTGGTCAAGGATGGCGGGCTGGATTTTGCCGCTTCATTCAACATTGACGGTCATCAACGCAAACCGGTGCAACTTAAGCTGGGCCAGGGTATTCCCGGACATGTGGCGGCACGCGGCGAATCCGTGGTAGTGCAAACCGGACAGAACGCGACGCTGTTTATGTCCCAGGCGGATGCGGATAAGAACGTTGATGTCAAATCCGCGTTATGTGTTCCCATGATTTCACAAGGCCGAGTCATCGGCGTCATCGAAGTGCTCAACAAAACCATCGGAGAATTTACGCGCGAAGATGAAGAATTGCTGCAATCCATTGCTTCGTCGGTCAGCATCGCCGTGGAGAACGCCAACCTCTACAAAGAGACCGTGGCCATGGCGGAGAACGAGCGCGGCATTCGTCAGATCTTTCAGAAATTCGTGCCCAAGGAAGTATTGGAGAGAATTCTGCGCGGTGCCGCTTCCGGCGCCGAGCTGACTGAAGAGCTCAAGACATTGACCCTGATCAACCTGGATATCCGCGGTTTTTCCACATTAGCCAGATCCCTCGGGCCCCAAAAAACAGTAGCGCTGCTCAACAGCTTCTTCTCCTTGATGGGCGGAATTGTCTTCAAACACAACGGCATCGTGGATAAGTACCTGGGAGACGGTTTTCTGGCGGTATTTGGCGCTCCGGTTTCCAGCACGGCCGATGCCGACAATGCCCTCAACGCAGCCCTGGAAATGCTTTCTTCACTGGCGATTCTGAATAACGACCAAGCCAGGTCATTAGGCGTGGAGCTTAAAATCGGCATCAGCGTTCATACCGGAGAAGTAGTCGTCGGCAATATCGGTTTTGACATGAAGATGGACTATACCGTCATCGGCGACTCGGTCAACGATGTCTTCCGCCTGCAGGATGTTTCCCGAGAATTTCCCAACAGCATCATCTTTTCTTCCAATACATTGAAAGCCACCCGCATGAAGCTCAACTACATCGAGCTGGAAGAGACGGTGGCGGACCAGAAGGCATTCGAACTGTTGGGCAAAGCCCATTGATTCGTTTGCACGTGTCCCGTTAGCCCGTTTGCCCGTTAGCCCGTTTGCCTGTTGGCCCGTGTGCCCGTTAGCCCGTGTGCCCGTTGGCCCGTGTGCCCGTTGCTGATCGCGACAAGTAAGCACTTCATTATTACAAGCTATCTATAACAGATCTGCATCGCGGTTGACTTCTTTGGGGTTTGCTCGTAATGGTGAATTCTAAATACTGATTTCTGACTCCTTACTCCTGAATACTAAACTGTTGTTCCCCTAAAATCTTTTTCTTTCAAGGACACCTCCATGGACTTCTCATTATTGCAACAACTGGTCGACACCCCCGGCGTCAGCGGGCGCGAGGAACGGGTGCGGGAATTGATGGCCCAGCAATTTGCGGGGCTTAAGGCTCAATGCCAGACCGATGCCATGGGCAGCTTGATCGGTCATATTCCGGGCAAGGGGCCGCGGGTGGTTTTGATGGCCCACATGGACGAAGTAGGGTTTCTGGTCAGCAAAATCGAGCCCCAGGGATTCATCCGGGTCATGCCGGTGGGCGGTATTGATCCCAGAGTATTTGGCGCCCAGAAGGTGATGGTCCATGGACGCAAGGATCTGCCCGGCATGGTGGGCAGCGTGCCGCCACATCTGCTGAAAAAAGGGGATGGCAAGGAGAGCAAGGAGGCCCTGCCCATCGAGGAGAGCTTCATTGATCTGGGCTTGCCGGCCGAGGAAGTCGCGGCTCTAGTCAAAGTGGGCGATCCGGTCACCTTTGCCACCCCTGGCTGGCAGAATGATCGGAGCTTTTTCTCCAAGGCCATTGATGACCGCGTGGGGCTGTTTGTGATGATCAAGGCGGTTGAGCAGGCCAAGAATATCAACTGCGACCTTTTCCTCATCGCCTCCACCCAGGAGGAGTACGGCCTGCGCGGGGCCGGCCCGGCGATCTATGCCACCCTGCCCCAAATCGCGCTGGTCCTGGAAGGCACGGTGGCCTCGGACACCCCCGGCTTGCGGTTGCCGCCCAACATTGTCTCCACGGCCCAGGGCAAGGGCCCGGAAATCCGCTTGACGGATCGCGGCATGATCGCCCACCGGCCATTGGCCGATTTTCTGGTGAACCTGGCCGAGACAGCTAAAATTCCCCATCAAGTTATCGTGAAAAACACCGGCGCCACTGACGCGGCCGCCGGGCAAACCGCGGGCCCTGGCGTTAAAGTCGGCGCATTGTCCGTACCGGTGCGCTATCTCCATGCGCCGGTGGCTTTGGCTAACAAAGCCGATATTATCAGCACTATCGAACTGGTAGCTGCTTTCCTGGAGCGGGTTTCGGAGCTCAAATAGGTCGGGGGCGCCCTCTATCCTCACCTATTGTTCCATTTTTTTCAGGTAGGCTTCACCCCCCAACAGGCTGATTTGCTCCTGGATATCCGCGGCCCGTTGCCATACGTATGATGAGGGCGGTGAAAGCGAGTAGTGGGTAGGGTTTGGCAAGACGGCCGCCAACAATGCCGCTTCATAGGCCGTAAGCCGGGCCGGTGACTTCTTGAAATAGCGGCGACTGGCCGCTGCCACGCCAAATGTGTCAGGGCCGAACTGGGCTATATTCAAATAGACCTCCAATATTCGCTTTTTAGGCCAACATAATTCAATCGTGAGCGTCAGGCCGGCCTCCATCCCTTTGCGAACAAAGCTTCGGCCAGGCCAAAGGAAAAGATTCTTAGCCACCTGCTGAGTGATCGTGCTGGCACCCCGGGGTCTGGTGCGCCAGCGATTTTCCCGCATGGCATCATTGATGGCTTTGAAATCAAATCCCCAGTGCAGGGGAAAGCGTTGGTCCTCGGAGGCCACGACCGCGATGGGCAAGCGCTTTGAAATATGAGACCAATCCACCCAATGATATTCGACCGTCTCGCCGCTGAGTAGGTGCCTCAGCATGAATGCGCTGGTAGGCACCGGCACCCAGCGCAGCAACCCGACCAAAAGCAGCGGCATGACAGCCAACCCAATCATGCCGATTCCGGCCCGCTTTACCCATTTAAAGGTCTGATGCTTAAAACGCTCCCTAGTGGCCATGAACTTCCTAAATCCGATCCCCGGCAAATATTCGTGTCCATCGAAAGCCCAAAAACCGGCATTCACCTGAAGGGCGCCGATTTTAGGTAGCATGGCGCCTTTTGTCAATCACCACAGATAGTTGACCTTTGCGCAAAGCATTAGGTTTTGCGAAGCCGGAAAATGTGGATTTCCCCAATAGATTTTATAGCTTAGATACAGTACACCTTTCATACGAACGCCCCCCTTTTACGCCAAGCCGCAAGTGATGATCCAACGACGCAACAGATGAAAAGACATTTTCAAATACAGGGCCATGACTTGGAACCCGAAATAAGGAGAGATAGGGAGGGAAGCAAAGATGAAAAAAGCAGTCATCGTTTTATGTCTACTGGCGCTCTGGCTCACCGGCTGCGACACAGGCAGCAGTTCCAGCAGCTCAAGCTCGACGAGCACCAGCTCAACCAGCAGTTCCACCAGCAGCACCTCCAGCAGTGGGACCACCTATCCGGACAACTGGCCCCTGACCGGCGCCCTGGATGTCCATGATCCGGCCATTATTAAATCGGGCAGCACCTATTATGTGTATGGAACCGGCGTCGGCATCCAGGTGAAGCGATCCGCGGATGGTCTGGCCTGGAGCAACATCGGCAAGGTCTTCAACTCATATCCCTCCTGGGCCAGCACTTATGTACCCAACCATGAGGACAACATCTGGGCTCCGGATGTTCATTACTACAACGGAACCTACTATCTCTACTACTCCATCTCTACTTTCGGCTCCAATACTTCAGCCATTGGTTTGGCCACCACCACCAACCTGGCCTCAAGCTGGACGGATAAGGGCATGGTGATCCGTTCCACCTCTTCCAATAACTACAATTGCATTGATCCCAATATGGTGGTGGATCAATCCGGGCGCATCTGGCTGGCATTTGGGTCCTTCTGGAGCGGGATCAAGCTGATCGAACTCGATCCCGCCACCATGAAGCCCAAGTCCGGCGCAACCATGTACTCATTGGCCACTAGAAGCAGCCAAGCCATCGAAGCAGCCTATATTGTTTACCGCAACGGTTACTACTACCTGTTCGTCTCCATTGATAAGTGCTGCCAAGGCGTTAATAGCACCTATAAAATCGCTTTCGGCCGTTCCACCAGTATCACAGGCACCTACTATGATAAAAGCGGCGTGAGCATGATGAATGGCGGCGGTACGATCTTTGACTCCGGCAATGACCGCTGGAAAGGACCCGGCGGGCAATCCCTGTTGGGAACGGATGTCATCGCGCATCATGCCTATGACGCCAACAACAATGGCGCGGCCACGCTCATGATTAAAAACGTCCATTGGGATTCCAATGGCTGGCCATACCGAGGCGATGCCGGCAGCTCCAGCAGTAGTAGCAGTAGCACCAGTAGTACTTCCAGCAGCAGTTCCAGCGGCTGCAATTAGACGTTCACCCTATTTCTCCCCCACCGCAGCCGCAACGGGGAATGAAATTCCAACTTTAACGGAAAGGAACATTGATAATGCATAGACTCAATCATAAGATGCTCTTGGCCATTTTAGCGCTGTTTGCCATGGCACTGCTCTTATCGGCCTGTGACACCAGTTCGAGCTCAAGCTCCAGCACCAGCTCGACATCCAGCACCAGTTCGACCTCAGGCAGTGGCGGCTGCAATACCAGTTCCAGCAGCAGTTCCAGCAGCACTTCGACTACCAGCAGCTCGACCAGCAGTACGTCGAGCAGCAGTACTTCAAGCAGCAGCGGCAGCGCCAGCGCCGATGTGATCGTGGCCAAGGACGGCAGCGGCAATTACACCACCGTGCAGGCGGCCATCAACGCGGCCCCGAGCAACCGCACCACCTGGTACGCCATTTACATCAAAAACGGCACCTATCGCGAAGTGGTGACCGTGCCCTCATCCAAGCCCTACCTGCGCCTGTTGGGACAAAGCGCCACAGGGACCATTTTGACCTACAACAACTACGCCAGCGGCGTGGGCAGCACCAGCGGCAGCGCCAGCGCCTTCTTCCAGGCCAAAAACTTCATCGCCAAGAACATCACCTTCGAAAACTCTTTCGACTACCCCAACTCCAGCGCCGCCAATAAGCAGGCCGTGGCCGCCGAACCCCAGGCTGACCGGCAAGTGTTCGTCAACTGCCGCTTTACAGGCTATCAGGACACCTTGTATGTCAAAAACTCGGGTCGCAATTATTTCAAAAATTGTTTTATCCAGGGCCATACCGATTTTATCTTTGGCGAAGCAACGGCGGTTTTTAATCAGTGCGAAATCAACTCCCGTCAGAAAAACGGCGGATGCATCAGCGCGCCCAGCACGGCGGCATCGACCACTTATGGGCTGATTTTCCTGGATTGCGATGTGACGGCCACCGGCACCTCCACGGGTGTGTGGTTGGGGCGGCCCTGGCACCCCAGCAGTTCCTCATCGGTAAAATCCATGGCAGTATATCTTTATTGCGATCTGGGATCGCACATCGCGACCAATGGATGGACCAGCATGTCCGGCGTCAGCCCCACCACGGAGAGAATGTATGAGTATAAAAACACTGGCGCCGGAGCAGTAGTTAACTCCTCGCGGCCTCAGTTGAGCGCCAGCCAGGCCGCCAACTACACAGTATCGAACATTTTGAAGGGTTCCGACAATTGGGACCCCGAAGCATGGGCCAACATGGAATAGCATTTCGGCATTCACCCTTCTGATCGATTGCGTAAAATAAAAAGAGCCCTTCCCCGAAAGGAAGGGCTCTTTTGCGGCTGTGAGCCAAAGCAGAGTTATTGAGCGGATGGCTCCTTTCGAGCCAGCTCCTTTAGGTTGGACATAATCTTCCAGGAGTACTCTTCTTTCTGGCAAGGCATGATGGTGTTGTTGCTGAAGATGGGATCTGCTTCCAGATCATAGCGGGAATGGGCCACGGCCTTTTCCCACAAAGGGGTATGCGGGATGGGCGTGTAGTAGGCCGGTACCGGCGTAATGCCCTGGTTCCGGACCATACGGATGGAGCGCTGAACCCCTTTGAGGTCCTGGCCGGGCAGACCGGTCAGCAAATAAGCGCCGATTTGTTCTTGGGAAAAACCGGCGCTTCGCAAGTGGCCCACCGCCCGCTCGAATTCATCTTCGCTCACCTTGTGGTCCAATTCACTCCGGGAATCAAAATCGGTGGTTTCCAAACCCAGGCGCAAGGTGTGAAAACCGGCCCGGTACATCAGCCGGGCCGTTTCAGCAGTAATGGCGCGGATATGGAAAGCATTTGGCGTATGAAAAAAGAGCGGACGTTGCAGCCGGATAATGCCTTCCAACAATGGCAATGCATGCTGCTGTGATCCGACCAGCAAGGCGTCATCGTAGAAGACAAAATCCCTGACCCCGTACCGATCATGCCAATGGACGATTTCGCTCAACACCCGCTGGGGCGATTGGCGGCGCAACGCGGGTTCCAGAAGCCGGGAAGCGCAATAGGCGCAATCAAAAGGGCATCCTCGTGAAGTGAGCAAGGGGATATAGTTGATGCATCGCTGCAGGTCAAAGGCTGGTGGCGGCAGCGCGTCAAGATTCAGAAGATCAAAGCGCGGAGCGACCTCGTATCCGGTGTACGCTTTAACTATCGCCAGCAGACTATCGCCGCGGTCGGTGATGACCTGGTCCGCCCGGCTGTGCCGGCGGGCGTGCGCGGTCCACAACCGCGCATAGATCCCGCCCAAGACCAACGGCACGGCAGGAAAACGATCTTTGAGCACGGCGATGGTTTCAAACACCCCTGGATACCAATAGGTCATCAGCGAGGTCACGAGAATGAGATCCGGGGCGAACTCCAATGCCGAAAGGTCGTCATGCAGCCATTCCGGAAGAATGCCATAACGGCTATAGGTTCGTGGAATGGTTTTGAGCGCCGCGGGCTTGGCAATGGGGGTTTTCAGGTAGGGACCCCGCCCGTGACGGGCGTGGGGGTCGGCCGCCGGCATCCGCGCATGAAACCGGTCCAGGCAATCGATATAAGTGACGCGCACTCCATGATCCCGCAGGATAGCCGCAAGACTGAGCAAACCATAGGGCTTGGCCCAGACATCGTAGGCCGCAAAGTCGTGAATCCAGGGATTGACCAGGAGAATATGGGGAGTATTGGGATCGCTTTTGCTATTGATGGACATCTTTAGGCTTTATTTTTCCGCTCCTTTAAGCTTTCCTTGAAATACTGCATGGAAGTCTTCTTCAACTCCCGCCGGCTGAAAAGCATGGCATAGTCATCGACGCCCGCTTTCTGGGCCATTTTGGCGGCGGTGCGGCGGCAGCCCTCCTCGTCTTTGCCATGGACCATGGTGTAGAGATTATATGGCCAGTCTGGGGTGGGATCACGCCGGTAGCAGTGCGACACGGCCCTGAAAGAAGCCATGATCTTGCCTACGGCCTCGATGCGCTCTTCTTCCACCCGCCAGGCCACCATGGCGTTGGATTGATAACCCGACTTCTGATGCCGCAAGGTGGCGCCGAAACGCCGGATGATGCCCCGTCCGACCAAATTCTCCAACGTCTGTAGCACCTGCTCCTCGGTCAACTCCAACTGGGCCGCAATCTGCTGGTAAGGCCGCTCCACGATGGGAATATCGCCCTGGATGGCGGCGATCACCTGTTTTTCCAATTCACTCAGTACTTCAGACATGTTTATTCTCCGGGAACAGCCCAAGTATCGCTTCTTCAGAGGCGGCGCAAACCCCACGCTCGGTGATAAAGCCGGTCACCAGACGCGCCGGTGTTACATCAAAGGCTGGATTTCGGGCTGGGCTTTGGTGGGGCGGCACCAGTACCTGGGTGGCGCGGTTCTGACTTAAACCCTGCACCAGGCGGACCTCATCCGGATGGCGGTCTTCGATGGGAATCTCCTGAATACCGTCACGCAAGCGCCAGTCAAAGGTGGAGGACGGCAGCGCCACATAAAAGGGAATGTTGTTGTCCTTGGCGGCCAGGGCCTTGAGATAGGTGCCGATTTTGTTGGCCACATCGCCGGTATAGGTGGTGCGGTCCGTCCCCACGATAACCATGTCCACCTGGCCGTGCTGCATCAGATGACCGCCGGCATTATCCACGATCACGGTGTGCTTGATGCCGGCCTTGCCCAGTTCCCAGGCAGTCAGACGCGCGCCTTGATTCAGGGGCCGGGTTTCGTCCACCCACACATGTAGATCGACCCCTTGCTCATGGGCCACATAGATCGGCGCCGTGGCCGTGCCCCACTCCACGCAGGCCAGCCAGCCGGCATTGCAATGGGTCAGAATATTGACCGTTCCGCCCCCTTTGGCATGGCGGATATCATGGATCAGCTGGGCCCCATGTTCCCCGATGGCGCGGCAGCGCGCCACCTCTTCTTCATCAATCCGCGAGGCTTCGTGCCGCGCCAGGGTCGATCGGGTTTCGGATTCCTGGGCCGCCGCGACCGCGGTTTGCATGCGCTCCACCGCCCAGGCCAGATTCACGGCCGTGGGCCGGGTTTGCTGGATGCGCTGGCAAGCAGCCTTGAATGATTCTGGATCGGCATGGGTGAGCGAGGCAATCAGCACGCCATAGGCACCGGTGACGCCGATGAGCGGCGCCCCGCGCACCACCATCTCCCGGATGGCGAAGATGGCTTCATCCACGTTGGTCAGCGTCAATATCTCCAGGTGGTGCGGCAATTGGCGCTGATCAATGACATGGACCGTGCAGCCATCCTGATCCAACCAAATGGGCCGCATTTGCAGGCCGTCCACAAACATAATGATTTCTTCCTTTTCATTGGTAGTGACGTATCGCTGGCCAGTTCATCATAACCACAAGAGCACAGAGATCACAGAGGCTAAAATATTTTTCTCTGTGCTCTCTGTGTCCTTGTGGTGAAACAATACGTCATTGTAGCTGCGCCCATGCTAAGACCGCCGCGATTTCTTCCCCGGCTTATTCTTCTTCCATTTGCCAAACTCAATGCGGCCGGTGCGCTGGCGAAAGTAGAGCCGCAACGGCGTCATATCCAACGCGGTTCCGCTGCGGATCTGATTGAGCAGATAGCGCTGGTAGGAGAAATGAACCGCATCGGGGAAGTTGACAAAGGTCACAAAGGTGGGCGGCTTTTCGGCCACCTGGGTGGTGTAGTAGAACTTCAAGCGCCTGCCCTTGTGCAGGGGCGGCTCCGTGCGCTGGATCGCTTCGTTGACGATGCGATTGATAACGCCCGTATTGATGCGAGAGATATACTGCTGGTGCACCTTGTCGATCATGGGAAAAAGCTTGGCCATGCGCAGACCGGTCAGGGCCGAAACGGTCAGCAAAGGCGCGTGACGCAAAAATGCGGCCTTATCATAGAGCTGCAAACCGAATTTATGAGGAGTCACGCTCTTGCCGTCCACCAGATCCCATTTGTTGGCCAGAAAAATAACCCCGCAGCCCCGCTCGAAGGCATAGCTGGCCACTTTCACATCCTGCTCAGTGATCCCATTTTCCGCATCCAATACGATCAAGGCCACATCACACTCATCCATGCTTTGCAGAGCTTTGACGATGGAGAACTTTTCCAGCTTGAGATCGACCTTGGATTTGCGCCGGATGCCGGCCGTATCGATCAAGCGATAGGAGTGTCCCTTGCGCTGGCAGACGGTATCGATGGCATCCCGGGTGGTGCCGGGCACATCGCTGACCAGCATGCGCTCTTCGCCCACCAGGCGGTTGATCAGCGAAGATTTGCCCACATTGGGCCGGCCCACCACCGCCACGCGGATCTCTTGGGATTCGGCCGCGGCCTGACCCTTGGGCAGCACGGCTACCAAGGCATCCAGAAAATCGGGCACGCCGTAGCCATGCTCGGCGGACAAAGTGTAGATCTTATCCAGCCCCAGAGCGAAAAAATCGTACATCTGATCTTCGCGTTCCGGGCTGTCGATCTTGTTGACCACATAAAAAACGGACTTGGGCACGGTGCGCAACCACAGAATGAGATCCTTATCGTACGGCGAGGCCCCGTGTTTGCCGTCCAGCACCAGCACCACGGCATCGGCATCCATCACGGCCCGCTCGACTTGGGAACGGATGTGGCCCGCAAAGGGGTCCGCGTCGCCGTCGACAAAACCGCCGGTATCCACGACGATGAAGTCATGCTCGTCCCAGGTGGCATCACCGAAATGCCGGTCGCGGGTCACGCCGGGCAGATCATCCACTATGGCATCCCGCCGTTTGGTGATCCGGTTAAACAAGGTTGATTTACCCACGTTGGGGCGTCCAATTATGGCGACGACGGGTTTCATGGTTGCTTGGTGCTCTTCTTTCGTAAATGTGTAAATCGTTAAAAGCGCCTCTGCTATAGCGGAAAGCGTGGGCCAAAGTCAAACTTGTCATTGGAAGGCGCATCCTGTAAATACAAGGTAATCGATTAATCATGGAGGTTTGCGCCATGCCTGAACTTGCATATGTCAACGGCCGAATTATGCCCATCGAGGAAGCCAAGGTCCCCATCAATGATCGCGGTTACCATTTTGCCGACGCGGTCTATGAATTCATTTCCGGTTATCACGGTCGGCTGTTTGCCTTCGAAGCCCATCTGGATCGCCTGGAACGATCCCTGCGCGCCCTCTCCTTTCCGCCCATTTCGCGGGATTCGATTCGCGAAGCAATTGAAAAGATATTCCAGGCCGCGGCCCTGGACAATGGCGGCGTCTATCTGCAGATCTCGCGTGGCGTGGCGCCGCGCAACCACCCCTTTCCCATAAATGTTCAGCCCCAGATCATCATTACCGTACGGTCCCTGCCCGAAACACCGCGCGCTTATCTGGAAAACGGCATCCATGTCATCACGGTCACCGATATCCGCTGGGGCCGCTGCGATATCAAGACCGTTCAGCTGCTGCCCAATGTCCTGGCCCGCCAGCAGGCCCTGGACGCGGGAGCCCAGGATGCCATATTTATTAGCCCTGAGGGAGTGGTGCGCGAAGCCACCTCTTCCAATTTATTCATCGTCAAAGATAACACCCTTCAAACCCACCCCCTGACCCCCAATATTTTGCCGGGTGTAACCCGCGGCTGTTTGCTGGAAATCTGTCGTGAAGAGGGCATCCCGGTCCAAGAGATATTTTTTAACCACCACACGCTCCTGTCCGCGGACGAAGTCTTCATCACCAGCACGGTGGCCGAAGTCTTGCCGGTGACCCGGATCGATGGCCGCTCGATCGGCGCCGGGTGCCCAGGGCCTTTGACCCAGCGGCTCAGGACCCTGCTGGAAACCCAGGCCGGCAAAACCGACTCAATCAATAAGAAATGATTGATCTCGCATAATTTCAAATAATTAATCCCCATCTGACCGCGCCAACCAACCGTTGACAGTATCGCTCGCCATCTGAGATACTGAAACTCTGGGTTGTTGGGCTCACGAGTCAAAGTTACCGGCATCGCCGCGGAAAGGAGTCGGTATCGCAGTTAGATTTCCATGATAAATAGCGCTTGAATGAAAAGCCCATATGTTTCCAAGTTCTTCCCGCCAAAGAGCGGCGGGATCTGCGACCCGCTCCAAAGCTTGACTGGGCGGGAAGGCGGAAGCAAAATTTTAGCCGCAGACATCCACGTAGTATTTCGAGAATTAAAATTTTGCCACAACGCCGAAATTGGGGAAATAGGGGATTTTCCTTCAAGCGCCGCCACGGTTATCAAGGAGATAAGAAAAGACTGAATGGATACTGGAATCACCCATTCAAAGACCAAACGCCGGCCCCGGACCACAGCGCCGCGACCCAAGGTTGTCCGTCGAACGGGCCAATCAACTGTTTCCAATGAAACCTGCCGCAATCGCCTGATTCTTGAATCAATGGCCGAAGCCTATTTTGAGACTGACCTGAATGGCCGGCTGACTTTTTGCAATCCAGCTTTTTGCAGGCTGCTGGGACGCCCGGAGCAGGAAGTAATTCAATCCCCCATCAGCGCCCATCTGACCGCTGATGGCGCCGCGATGATTCGTGCCGCTTTCGAAGAAGTCAATCGCACCAAACAATCTTCCGATCGTAAGCCGATCGTCTTCGTTTCAAAAGAAGGCGCGCGGCTTGAAACCGAAACCGCGCTGCACCTTCTGCCCGACTCATCCGGGGAAGCGACCGGCTTCGGCGGACTGGCCCTGGATGTCACGGAAAAGAGTGTGTTGAAGAAAAGGCTGCGCGAGAGTGAAAACAAATATCAACACATCATGGAGTCGGCCCCCTACTCCATCACGGTCTTCCGAATTTCAGACGGGCGCTATGTCCAAGTCAGCAAGGGATTTTGCGAATACACCGGCTACAGCGCGGAAGAAGCCGTGGGCCGCAGCGCCAAGGAGCTCAATCTCCACTTGACCCCGGAAGATGAGCAACAGGTGATCGCCGCATTGGAGCGGGAACGCCGAATCGATCGGCTGGAAATGCCCTTCCGCACCAAGGATGGCCGGATCATTGATACCATCATGTCGGCCCGGCCGGTACGATTTAACGGTGAACCGTGCTATCTGAGCATCGCTACGGATATCACGCCCATCAAGGGGGCCCAAAAGGCCCTGCAGGAGAGCCAGGCGCGATACCACGCCATCCTGGAAGCTACGCCAGATCCCATCTGCCTGACCCGGCTCAGCGATGGAAAGTATATCGAGGCCAACAGCGCTTTTTACCAACGCAGCGGATACACCCCCGAAGAAATCATCGGCCGCACTTCTACTGAAATCAACCTTTATTTGAATGCAGCGGATCGTGCGCGTTTGGTGGCAGAGCTGAATAAAACCGGTCTGGTCAGAGACATCGAAATGCCCATACGTAATAAGGATGGCTCCGTCTCGCTTGATCTGTGGTCATGCCGCACCTTGCAGTTTCACGGCGAACCCCATTTGGTGGTGATCGCTAAAAACATCAATGAACTGAAAGCATCCCAGCGGGCGCTCCAGGAAAGCGAGGAGAGCTACCGCGCCATCCTGGATACCGTACCCCATGTGATTACCATCAGCCGCATTACCGATTTCCGCTATGTGCTGGTCAATCAGGCGTTCAGCGCGCGCACCGGGTACAGCGCGGAGGAAGTCCTGGGCCAATCGTTTTTCGATTTTAATCACTTTGGTGACGATGCCGAACGAGACCGTTTGGTCGAAACCATCCGCCGCGATAATAAAGTGGATGGTCTGGAGATGAAGTTCCGCACCAAGGACGGGGCTTTAAGTTCTGCTCTGGTTTCCTCGCGCATTATCTTCTACCGCAACGAACCCTGCATTTTGTTCATCGCCACCAACATCGACGCCCTCAAAGAGGCCCAACGCGTAATCACGGAAAGCGAGAAGAGTTACCGGACCATCTTGGATTCGGCTCCGTACGCCATCACCATTTCAAGAATCGCGGATGGAAAGTATATTCATGTCAATGATGCGTTTTGCGAAAATACGGGATACAGCCGGGAAGAAGTACTAGGCCGCACCACACTGGACCTGAACATCTATGCCGACCTGGCCGACCGCGAACGCATGCTTGAAAAACTGCGAAAAACGGGCCGTGTGGAGGACATGGAAATCACCTACCGGCTCAAGGACGGCCGCACCACGGAGGCGTTGGCGTCGGCCAGGGCCATCTATTTCAAAGATGAACTTTGCCTGATTTTCATCTCCACGAATATTTCGGAACTCAAAAGCGCTCAGCGCGCTTTGGAGGAAAGTGAAGAGAGTCACCGCACCATATTGGACACCGCCCCGTTTTCCATCGGGATCACAAGGCTTTCCGACATGGCTTATGTGCAGGTCAATGAAAGTTTCTGCCAGCGTAGTGGATACAGCAAGGCGGAAGTCATCGGCGTGAGCGCCCTTAAGTTGGATCTATTTGCGGACCCTGGCGAGCGTGAACGTGTTCTTGAAACCTATCGCCGAGTGGGCCGGGTGGATGGAATGGAGGTCCGGTTTCGCACCAAAGATGGCAGCCTCAGGGAATCACTGCTGTCCGTGAGACCGATCCGTTTCAAGAACGAAGACTGCATGCTGGCCATATCAGCGGATGTCACGGCATTGAAAGAGACCCAGCGGGCCCTGGAAGAAAGAGAAGAACGCAACCGCACCATTTTGGAGGCCGCGCCTTACTCCATCGCGATCACCCGCCGATCGAACAATACGTTCGTGCAGGTGAACGAAGCCTTCTGTCGGCGCACCGGGTATCGTCGTGAAGAGATCCTCGGTCATACAGCCTTTGAGCTCAAGTTATACGACAATCCCGATGACAGGCGACGGATGCTGGAGATCCTTCACCAAGAGGGTCAAGTCGACGGGCTGGAACTTCGCTTTCGCGACAAAAATGAAATACTCCTCGAAAGCATGCTCTCATCCAGAGTCATTCGATATGGCGGAGAAGATTGCCTGTTGACGATCACCGTTGACATCACGGCAATTAAAACCTATCAGAATGCCCTCCGCGAAAGCGAAGAGGGATACCGCGCCATTCTGGAGTCGGCCCCCTACTCTGTTGTAGTGACACGGCTTTCCGATTCGCGTTACATGCAAGTCAACGAAGCATTTTGCCGGCGCACCGGATACACCCGAGAAGAGGCCGTCGGACGCACGCCATATGACCTGAATATCTATGTGGACCCCACCGCGCGCGCGCGCATGCTGGAAAGATTCAACCGCGATGGGCGCGTGGATGGCATGGAGGTTCAATTGCGTGCCAAGGACGGACGCATCCTCGACAGCCTCTTTTCAGTCAATCCCATCCGCTATAAGGGTCAGGATTGTCTTCTGGCCATGACCGTGGATATTGGTGAATTGAAAAGGACCCAGATAGCCCTGGAGGCCAGCGAGCAAAGGTATCGCAACATCCTGGCAAATATCGAAGAAGGATACTGGGAAGTCGACTTGCGGGGGACTTTTACCTTTGTCAATGAAGCTGAAGCCCGGATTCATCGCAGCACTCTCCAGGAATTGGTCGGTAAAAACAACCGATCCTTTTCAAAACCCAACACGTCCCAAGAGATCTATAAAATTTTCAATAAGGTCTATAAAACCGGAATTCCAGCCCAGATCTTTGATTATGAATTGCTGCGGGAAGACGGAACGGAAGCCGTAATCGAATTGTCGGCCTCGCTGCGCAGGGATGAGGCGGGCAACCCCATTGGCTTTTTCGGCATTTCACGGGATATCACCGAAAAAAAGCGCACGGAACGAGAGCTGGAGAAGTACCGCCATCGCCTGGAAGAGATGGTGCTTGAAAGAACCAAGGCCTTGGAAGCGGCCCAACAGGAGTTGGTCAAACGTGAAAAGTTGGCCGTATTAGGCCAATTGACGGCTACGGTGAGCCACGAACTGCGCAATCCGTTGGGTGTAATCCGTTCCTCCAATTACTACCTGCAAAGAAAAGTAAAGTCCGGCGATGAAAAGATCGACAAGCATTTTAAGCGCATTGAAGAGCAGGTCACCCAATGCGACGCCATCGTCGGCGATCTACTGGAGTACACCCGCGGCAGGAATGCGTCCATGGTTCTCGCGGACATGCGGACTTGGATCAACGATCTGATCACCCAGATCCAGGAGTTGGAATCGATTGCCATTGATCGTGAACTGTCGGATAAACTGCCCATCGTGCCGCACGATCCGGAAAAGATGCGCCGGGTACTTATCAATCTGATTGACAACGCCATTCTGGCGGTTAAGGACAAGCAAGGCAAAGAGAATGGAGATTCGACGGGATATCGGCCCGCCATTAAAGTCGCGGCCTACCATTCCAATGACCAAGTGGTGATAGAAGTAATAGACAACGGCATTGGAATGAATGCGGAAACCCAACAACACGCCTTTGAACCCTTGTTTACTACCCGCGCCAGAGGCACCGGCATCGGACTGGCCAATGTGAAGAAAATTATTGCCGAACACCACGGGTCAATCAACTTGGTATCAGAGCCTGGGCAAGGTACCACCGTCATCGTGAAGCTGCCTTGCCGGGCATAGAAGGGATTGTCGATGCACGCCTCAATACTGCTCGTGGACGATAACAAAGAGTTCGTCGACAACATCAAGGACGTTTTGGAAGATGAGGAGTGTGAGGTCCTCACAGCCCACAGCGGGGAAGAGGCCTGCCTGATCGCCGGTCAACGATCATTTGATCTGGTGCTCATGGACATCAAAATGCCCGGCATGAACGGGGTGGAGTGTTTTTTGCGCCTGAAAGATAAAGACCCCGACCTCAAAGTCGTATTGGTTACCGCCTATGCCTTGGATGAACTGATCCAGCAGGCCCATGACAATGGTGTTCTGGCCGTACTCAAAAAGCCGCTGGATCTGGCCCAACTGCTCGGCATCATCCATGAGACCAGATCCGGTGCCGACGGCGGTTGCGTGCTCATTGCCGATGACGACCGCAACCTGTGTGATAATTTGAACGACGCTCTGGCGGAACATGGCTACCGGGTGGCCATGGCCAACGATGGCCCCAGCGCCATCCAGGCGGCGCAGAACCAGAGGTTTGATATTTTGCTGTTGGATCTTAAGTTCCAGGAATTGAACGGGTTGGAGATATTTCGACGAATTAAAGCGCTGCAGCCCAAGGTGATCACCATCCTGATCACTGGCTATGCCGAAGAGATGAAAGAAGTTATCCGGCAGGCAATTGAAGAGAACGCTTACACCATGCTGCCCAAGCCCATTGACATGGATCGGCTATTGAAGTTGATGAACACGGCAGCCGAGAATAGAAAAACAGGGGATTTTCAAAAGCCATAGCGGGAGCAGGCCATGCTGAAAACCATATTACTAGTTGATGATGATGAGGCCTTGACCGACAACTTGACCGATATCCTCAGCGATGAAGGCTATACGCTGTATTCGGCGGCCACTTGCGCCGATGCCGTCACCGTGGCCGCTAAAGTCAATCCCAAGGTGGCCCTGCTTGATCTTAAACTTCCGGACAATTCGGGCATTCAATTGCTGGCCAATCTCAAAGAACATCACCCGGATTGCATTTGCGCCTTGATGACCGCCTTCGCGGACCTGGATTCGGCGGTCAACGCCCTGGAAAAAGGGGCGTTTCACTACCTGCAAAAACCCGTGCGTCCGGTGGAACTCATCAATTTACTCCAGCGGATTTTCGAGATCATCCAGATCCGGGAAGAAAAAAGGCTGGCCGAAGAGCGGCTGAAAGAGAGTGAAAAACGATTCCGCACCATCTTTGAGAGCGCCCGGGATGCCATCTATATCAAAGATACCAATCTGAAATATACCTTGGTCAATCCAGCCATGGAACGGCTCCATGGATTCAAAGCCGATGCCTTTATCGGTCGCTCCGATGAGGAGATCTTCGGCCAGGATATCTCTCCAAACGCCAAGGAGGCGGAACTGCGTGTCTTAGGTGGAGAGATTATCGAGACCGAAGAGATTCGTTGGGTGGGTCGCAATAAGAAAACCTTCCACAATATCAAGGTGCCCATGGGCGGCGGAGCCGGGACCATCAGTGGCCTATGCGGTTTTGAACGCGATTTAACAGCCACCAAGCAGCTCGAAGCCCAATTGCTTCAGGCCCAAAAGATGGAGGCCATCGGCATCCTGGCGGGCGGGGTTTCCCACGATTTCAACAATTTGCTGCAGGCGGTGATGGGATATACCCATATGCTGCTCAACGACCGCGAAGCCGGTCATCCGGACTTCGCGCGGCTCAAAGCGATTGAGAAAGCCGCTGAACGCGCCACGGATCTGACGCGCCAGCTGCTGACCTTCGGGCGCAAGGTCGAAATCAATCCAAGACCGGTGGATGTCAACTACGTCATTCGGCAAGTGGAAACCCTGCTCAAACGCACCATTCCCAAAATGATCGCCATTGAGTTGCGACTGACCGACTCGGTCCATACCGTCAATGCGGACCCCGGCCAGTTGGAACAAGTACTTCTCAACATCGGCATCAATGCCAAGGACGCCATGTCGGACGGCGGCCAGCTCATCTTTGAAACCGCCAATTTTCAACCGGACGATGCCTTTCGCAGGGTGAACTTGAATGACAATCCACGCCCCTATGTGCTGATCACGATCAGAGACAACGGCCATGGCATGAGCGAAGAAGTATTGGAACATATCTTCGAGCCGTTCTTCACCACCAAACAGGCCGGCCAGGGTACTGGCCTGGGTTTGGCCATTGCCTACGGCATCATCAAAAATCACCAGGGCCACCTGGCTTGCGCCAGCACACCCGGCGTGGGCACCACCTTTTCCATTTATCTGCCCGCCATCGATGCCATTGCCCAACCCGAAGCGGCGCACCCCGTGGAACCAATCCGCAAAGGCATTGGCGAAAAAGTCCTGGTCATCGACGATGAACCCTTTCTGCGCGATCTGGCCAACGATATGCTTGTCAAAAACGGCTATGAGGTAATCATGGCCGGCAGTGGCGAAGAGGGTTTGACGTTCTACCGTCAGCAGAAGAACGCCATTGCCCTGATAATCCTGGATTTGATCATGCCGGGCATGGGGGGCAAACAATGCATGGCGGAGATCCTGAACTTTAATCCCAAGGCCAAAATCCTGATCTCCAGCGGCTATACCATGGACAACCCCAAGGTAGACAAGGTTCTGAGCCGTGCCAAGGGTTTCATTGCCAAACCTTATAACTTCCGGGAAATGCTGAGGGTGATGCGGGAAGTAATCGCGGCCAAATAGTACTTGAACGAAAACCCCTTATTTTCCCAATTTCCGCGTTGGGGCAAAATTTCAATCCTCGAAATACTACATGTATTCCTGCGGTTATAATTTTACCTCCGCCTTGAACTTGGAAAAATAAGGGGTTTTCGTTCAAGTACTAAACAATGTGCAAGCCGCCTTATAATGGAGCTATCAAATCCAACAACTCCGGCCGGGTGAAACTTTTTAATAAGGTGGGATCATCTTCCTCGACAATGCTGTCCATGAGATGGCGCTTCTTCTCGATAATGGCGGCGATTTTCTCCTCCAGCGTGCCTTCGGTGATCAGTTTAAACACTTGCACGCCGCGTCGCTGGCCGATGCGGTGAACCCGATCCGTGGCCTGATCTTCCCGGGCCGCGTTCCACCAGCGGTCATAATGAATGACTACCGACGCGGATACCAGGTCGATGCCTACCCCGCCGGCCTTTAAACTGCCCACGAAAACCCGGCACTCCGGGTCCTTTTCAAAGCGCTCGATAATGGCGCCGCGTCCGCGGCTTGCG
This sequence comes from Deltaproteobacteria bacterium, assembly GCA_021824175.1. Lineage (GTDB taxonomy): Bacteria > Desulfobacterota > Desulfobacteria > Desulfobacterales > Desulfosarcinaceae > Desulfatitalea. The sequence continues at coordinate 56,196 of JAKALP010000008.1, read as the reverse complement.
CCGGTTAACGCAACAAAACCGATTTTCAAATCGGTTAAGTACTGCCCGATGATTTCAATCATTCCTAGAAATTGGCTGTACACCACGATTTTCTGCCCGCTGTCCAGACTTTCTTCTAAAAGCTCTACAAAAAGATCCCACTTGCCGGAAGCATAATCCCTGTAGCCTTTGACCCTCTTTTCCACCAAGGCGGGATGGTTGCAGATCTGCTTCAGCAAATTGAGCAACGCGAAGATATGAATGTAGGGGACCGGTAAATTCTCCTGGGAAAGAGCCAGCCGCAGCTCGCGGCCGCGTCGGTCGATGGCGTCGCGATACAGCTTGATTTGATCTTCGCTCAACCGGCAGGTGCGCGAATCTTCAATCTTGGGAGGCAAATCTTTTAGAACCGTTTTCTTCAGACGCCGCAGCGTAAAAGGAGATACCAGACGGCTCAATTGCCTCTTGCGCGACACATCGCCGTCTTTTTCGATGGGAATCCGATATCGGCCGGCGAAGTACTTATCACTGCCCAGATAGCCTGGCACCACCACATCCATCAACGTCTTGAGTTCATCAATCCGGTTCTCAATGGGGGTTCCGGTCAAACCGATTTTCATGCCGGCGCTCAATTCTTGAGCGGCTTTGTAGGATTGAGTTTCGGCATTCTTGATGACCTGGATCTCATCGAAAACAATCAGGTCGAAGGTCCGCGCCTGGAGCAGTTTATAATCCCGCCGGAGCACACCATAGGAAGTAATCACCACATGGGACTGGGCAATGCTGCCCGCCAAATCACGCTGGCCGCCATAGTAGGCCACGGCCTTTAAGCCCGGCGCATGCTCGGCGATTTTACGTTCCCAATGGCTGATGACCGACGTGGGGCAGACTACCAAGAAGGGGTGACGCGCCTGATCGGTTTCACGCAACCCCACCATGAAAGCCATGACCTGATGGGTTTTCCCCAGTCCCATGTCATCACACAGCAGTCCACCGAACCCGTTTTCAAATAAAAACCAGAGCCATTGGACGCCCAGTTCCTGATACCCTCGCAGGCCGGAGGTCAAGCCCATGACCTTAAGCGGGGATTTCAACGGCTGAAGAGCCAGCATTTGCTTCAACTGGTTCGCTTGATCGGATTGCCGGTCAATCTCCACGGGGCATTCGTTCAGGGCAGTGATGCGGAAAAGGTCGAACCTCGGCAAAGGCACACCTTCTTGGTCGCCCTGAGTTTCGGGTGGCTGGTGCTTGACCAATTCATCCGCATGGGCAAATGGCGGCGATTGACAATCCACCCATCCGTGGCGGGTGGCGACAAAGCGCTGTCCGGCTTTTTTAGCGGCCAGGATGGAGGCCAGGGAAATCGATTGGTTGCCATCCCCATAGGTCACATCCAGCCAGCACCAACTTTTTTCAACGGCCTTGGGAAAGATTGCGATGCGGTCAAAGGAGGTCATAATCTCAAACCGTCGCAGTTTTTCATCGAGCCGATACAATTCACCATTGAGAAGCAGTCCATGCTCACTCAAAAACTGCGGCACCTGGCCGCGCTGAATCACCGTGCGCGCGGGCTCCGCGATCCTGGCGGCCGAACCGGGCGCGTTATCTTCCACCAGCAGCCCCAGCTCCTTGATGTAGTATAAATGGCCATATTGAAACTTACGCAAATCTTCTCTTTTAAAAAAACGCAGCTCTCCGTTTTGCTGGATCAGTCGCAACATGGGCTGGATTTCCATATCCAGGCCTTCGTTGAGGCGGACGTCGAAAACTGAATCCAGCGCAAGGGGTTGGATATTCAGGCCGTGCTGGTTGGTAAAGGCGTCCTTGAGCTCCACCAGAAGACGCTTGACCTTGGCCCGTGGTACGGGCAAGTAGAATATCACTTGATCCGAGCCGTCCTTGGCGTTGAGGATAAATTCGCCGCTAAGGTCATCAATGGCCGGATGTAATCGGCACTCCTGGCAACCGAACTCCTTGAATAATTGATAGGCAAATCGATACCAGAAGCTGTTTTCGAAGGTCTGCCGGGCGCTCTTCAGTCCTCTGTCACTGAGGACCCTTTCATTTTCAGCCATGGTCATGAAGGTCAACTGCTTCAACACATCGGCGCGGCTGGGCACGGTGGCATCACTGGTTGAGAGTGAACAACGGGAAATGAGCCGCGAGCGGTCCTCGCCCTGGGACAGGTAAAACAGCAACGGTTCCTGGGCCTGCCCCGCCATCACCAAGGCGTTCTCCTTGCCCTGGCCGTTGCGCATCAACGTGATGTTTTCAACCGAATCACGGGCACCATCGGCCAGGACTGCCGCCATTCGATGCCAAACGCTGGCTTTGAAGGCTTCGGCGGCATTGGGCGCATACAATGATTCGAAATGATGGGTGATCCGATAGAGCGCCTTCAAATGCGCGCAGGTGGTCCGGCCTGAACGGGTACAGGAACAGAAAGTATAATCCATATAACCGTCACCGGTTTTGGCGTCATAAGCAATGGCCGGGTACGGATCATCCGGATCGGGCATCAAGGCTTTGCCGTGCCGGAAAAATTCAAGGCGATCCAACTCCCGCGAGCCCACCGGTGCTGTATGCACTGAAGTTTCAGGGCTTTTAGATGGCTTTTGCGCAGAGTGAGTCTTGCGGGTGGGCGGCATGGCGAACCAAACAAGAAGCGGGTTACAACAAGCCATCTCAAAATAGTTTTTTGGCCCAAACTCTTTGTTGGAGGCAAATTTTAAATCCTCGAAATACTTTAGTATGTCTCCGGTTTAAAATTTGTCTCCGCCGCGATTTTGGCCCAAAATCCTTATTTTGAGATGGCTTGAAGATAGCTACCTCAACACGACGTAGCGCTTGTAATTGGATTGATGCGGGTTGTCAAGCCAGGCGCCTGTTTAGAGTGTAAATCAGTAGTATTGCAAATATGGTCCATCGCGCCGGTCGAACTCGCACGTTTATGACGCAGTCGTGGCGGCTACCTGAAGAGGATAAATCCCAAACACACCCGCGGCAACCAAACAAACGCTCCGGATAAAAGCGCGGAGACAAGCATCAGTTGGCAGGCTGCGATGATTTTGGAAACCGTCACCGGCCCGAAGGCAATCCCGATATATGGTTTTTCCACCAACCGTCCGTGGTAGTAATTGGGGCCGTTGATTTTGACGGCCAGGGCGCCGGCAAAGGCGGCTTCCGGGTAACCGGCATTGGGGCTGGTGTGGTGGCGGCCTTCAATCCAGGCGGTTTGAAGGGCGCGTTTGCCGTCATGTCTGGATAATAGCTGCGTTGCCAAAGCGATAATCCAAAAAGAAAGCCTGGCCGGAATAAAATTGGCTGCGTCATCGATGCGCGCCGCCGCCGTGCCGAAGCGACGATAGCGCTCATTTTTGTACCCCACCATGGAGTCCAGGGTGTTGATCATTTTGTAAGCCATCATCAGCGGCGCGCCGCCGATGGCTGCCCAGAAGAGTGGAGATAAGACGCCGTCCACGAAATTCTCCGCCACGGTCTCCACCGTGGCCCGGGCGATATCTTCGCTGTCATAGTGGCCCACGTCGCGGCTGACGATCCAGGAGAGCTTTTGACGCGCGACCGTAATCCGGCCGCTGGAAAGCAGATCATATATCTCCATGGCCGCTTCTTTGAGCGAACAGATGGACAGGCAGAAGTAAATACAAACGGTTTCGGCGATCAGACCGATGGCCGGATGAAGCGCGAACAGGGCTTTCAGAAGCATGAAGGTCAGACCCCAGGTCGCGGCGATCAAGGCGACTGCAAAAACTGCTCCGGCCAAACGCTCGTTTTTAATGGTCCGGCGGCAGACCGGCTCAAAGCGCTCGATGGCCCGTCCCATCCATCGCACCGGGTGAGGCCAGCCCTGGGGATCACCCACCAGCAGATCCAGGGCTATGGCCGCGGGCAAGGCGGGCCAGAACTTATGGATGAGCTCGAAAGTCAGCGACATAGGCTGAAAGCCTTTCCACAATCAGGTCATTGATATTGGGTTTATTGACGGCAATGCGGATGAAACGATCCCCAAGGCCCAAGAAATTGCCGCAATCGCGCACCAGAATACGATCCAGGGCGAAGCGCTCACTCAATTGGCGGGCCGTCCAATGAGCGGGCAGTTGAATCAGAAAAAAGGAGGTCACGCTTGGAAAAGGTATCCAGCCGTTCAACTGTTCAATCCGCATTAGCAGCCGGAAGCGTTCGGCGGCAATGCAGCTCAGGGTTTCCCATACAAAACGTTCCACGCTGTCCCGATGGAAGTAAAGAAATTGGACCGCGGCCTGGGCCAGACTGTTCAGGCCCCAGGGCAGGAGCAATCCCCTAAAACATTCAATGAGCCCCGGCGAGGCGATCAGAAAGCCGATGCGCAAACCGGGCAGCCGGTAGATTTTCGAAAGGGAATGCAGCACCAGCACATTAGCCAGACCACAGCCGGCCATGCTCAATGTTTCGGCCTCCGGCACGAAAGGCAGATAGGATTCATCGATGACAAAGCGGGTATCGGGGTGGCATCGACACAGATTGAGCAAAGACGATCTGGGAATCAACACGCCGGTGGGGTTGTTGGGATTGCAGATGATCACAGTGTCATAATCGCCGGCTTGCTGGGTTAAAGCGGCCATGTCGGGCTCGAAGCATTGGTCTTTCTCGGCTGTATAGTAATTCGGCTCCAAATGCTGCATCCGGCAGGCATCGGCATAGTCGGCATATGTTGGGCCGACAATGAGCACCTTGCGCGACCGCAGGGCGGCAAACATGGCATAGATGAACTGGGTCGTGCCGGCCCCGGCCAGAAGAGATTCTGGATCGAGGTTCAAAAGCGACGCCATTTGGGTAACAGCGGTTTTACTGTCCACTTCGGGCAGGGCGCAAATCGATGGGAGATGATCCTTCAGATAAACCATCAATCCCGGCGGCGGTCCCAGCGGATTGATATTGCTGCTGACGTCCATAATCTCTTCCGGCCGGCACCCCAACTTGAGCGCCAGCGCGTAGATATTGCCACCGTGACCGTGGATCATCTTTTCTCCTTAAGCGCGACGGACCAGCTTATCAATGCCCGCCAGGTCCAAATACTTCCTGGCATGCTCGGCCAAGGCATCATAAGCTGCATCGCGGGCCGCGGGACCGTGGAAGGCCGGGGTGGCCACCTGCTGGAGCCCGATATGATCAAGCCAGCGCCGGGTGATTTCCGGCGCATCAAAAAGTCCATGTAAATATGTGCCCAATACGCGACGGTTGTCGCTCAAGCAGCCATCTTCTTCCTCGCATGCGATTTGATTTCTTCTCTGGATTTTGAATAAGGAGCTGCCGCCGGTGCGCCGGGATTGCCCCATGTGAATTTCATAGCCCAGGCCAGTGCTTCCTTCCCATGAGAAGTGGGTGCGCGTGGTGGTCTTGGGACTCTTCAACTCCGTTTCAACGGGCAGCAAATTCAAACCGCGGCTGGCGCCGGGCAAATCTTCGACCCCATGGGGATCGCACACCGCGCTGCCCAGCATTTGATAGCCGCCGCAGATGCCTAGCAGATGCCCCCCTTCGGCTGCATAGCGGGCAATGGCATCGCGCCAACCCACAGCCGAAAGCCAGGATAGATCGCCGCGCGTATTTTTAGTGCCCGGCAGAATCACCGCCTTGAAGGGTTCCAAATTTCGGGGCGACTCCAGATAAACCACCTGGACGCCCCGCAGCTTGAGCAGCGGATCGAAATCAGTGAAGTTGGAGATGTGGGGCAGACGGATGATGGCAACGGCTGGTCCATTGGAAAAATCGGCATTGGCTTCCGGCTGCGCTATGGCCACGGCGTCCTCATCTTCGATCTTAAAGTCCCAATACCAGGGCAGCACTCCGAAGACCGGTCTTTTCGTGCGTGCCTCGATCCACTTCACGCCGTCCCTGAACAGCTCGATATCGCCGCGGAAGCGATTGATGATGAAACCCTTAATGCGACGGCGCTGTTCTTCTTCCAAACACTCCAGCGTGCCCACGATCTGTGCAAATACCCCGCCGCGGTAGATATCGGCCACCAGGATGACCGGGGCGGCGGCGTAAGCGGCCATCGGGAGATTGACCAGATCGTTGGCCATGAGGTTGACTTCGGCACACGATCCCGCGCCTTCCATGATGATCAGATCATACTTTTCACGCAACCGGTCCAGGGCAGCCTGGGCCGTAGCGCGCAGTTCTTCTTTGCGCTGATGGTATTGCATGGCGGCCATATTGGCCCTGGCCGCTCCAAGTACGACCACCTGAGCGCCCACGTCGCTGGTGGGTTTGATCAGGATCGGATTCATGTCCACATGGGGCGCCACGCGGGCCGCTTCGGCCTGAACAATCTGGGCGCGCCCCATCTCCAAGCCTTCGGCAGTCACACCGGAGTTGTTGGACATGTTCTGGGCTTTGAAGGGCGCCACGCGTAACCCTTGTTGGGCGTATATGCGGCACAACGCCGTGGCGACCACGCTTTTGCCCACATCGGAACCAGTGCCAAGAATGGCGATGCAGCGTGCAAGTTGGGTCATCACATCTTCCCTGAAACCGCCTCTAATTCAACGCGGCCTTCATCCGTGGCGCGGGTGTCCAGTCTTCGACATACGCCAGTCCCACGGCGTTTTTCTTCATCCAATCCCGGAAGCACCGCTTAAAAGACGGGTCGTTAAAGACAAGAAATTCTCCCATGCAGTTTAAATCTTGTTGAATCCGCCAATACAGATGCATGATTTAATTTATCCTTTCTGAAGATGCCTTGAAATAAAAAACCCCAGACCTGAACAGGCAGGTCCGGGGATACCGTTTTTAATCCCGACGCATGACGCCTTACCCTATTCCGCGAAAGGCAAGGCAATTCTCTTTTACCTGAGCAGGTCTTCCGGCTTCCGGATCATCCTACGGACCGCGCCTTCCCGTTGCTTTGAACAGTGGCGTTTTGCGGTCGTCGTCCCCGGTTACGGCGGCGGGTCCGCGACGGATTCGCACCGTCTTCCCGATTAAGGCCCTTGGGCCGCTCAAACACTCTGAATGGCTACAATATCACTGAAGCAAGGTCAAGAATGAAAATAGAAAGGCCCCCCGAGGGGAGCCTTTGCATATGGCGGTTACCGATTTGAACTTTCAGTTTAAATATGTGTCGATCTCTTTCACCTCAAATCCCACCGGCGGGCGCCCATTTTTATAAAGGTCCCACATGGTCAGGTAAGCGCTTTCCAGGTTACGTGCAAAGCGGCGGATATCAAAGAGCGGATAGCTTTGCTTATTGGCGCTCAATTTCTTCTTTGTCGCACCCAGCAGTTCCGGCTCCATGGCCAGCCGGATGGCCAGCTTCTGATACTCTTCCAGGCTGTGGGTGATCAATTCTTCCATGCCATCCGCAAGCAATATGCTGGAAGCCACCCGGGAAGCAAAGTGAGTACCCTGGAGGGTCACCACCGGCACGCCGGACCAGATGGCGTCGGTGGTGGTGGTGTGACCATTGACCGTGACGGTATCCAGGGCCAAATCGACCAGCTTAAGCCGTGCCAGATGGCGCTCCTTGGGCAGCGACTCGGCAAAAATCAGGCGGCGCGGGTCGACGCCCATGCTCGCGGCCTCATGCCGCAGATTGTGTTGGGCGGTGTCGGTCCGCACCAGCAGCCAGAGTACTGCTCCGGGAACCGCTCGCAGAATATGCATCCAAACGCTGAAGAGTTCCGGTTCAATTTTATAATCGGTATTAAAGGAAGCAAAGACAAAGCCCTGGGCGGGCAGTCCACACTCGCGCCGCGAAAGCGTCTTGCCATAAACTGGCGGCGTGGGGTCGGTCGCCTGATAGCAATGGGGAAGACAAACCACTTTCTCCGAATAAAAGGGTTGATGTTCGGGAGGAATGATCGTGCGGTCGGCCACGATGTAATCCATGAAATCCGCGCCGCTGGTGCCGGGAAACCCCAAGTAGTTCACCTGGATGGGCGCTGACCGCAGCGCCAGAATCCCCATGCGGTGACCGTGCATCCAGCCGATGAGATCCACCAGAATGTCCACACCGTCGGAACGAATCCGCTCGGCGGCCGCTGTGATGGACAGATTGCGGATATCAATGAAGCGATCCACACCCTGCTCAATGCGGCGGCGGTAGTTGCTGCCGTCATCTGCTCCCAGAGAGTAGGCATTGATTTGAAATTGACCGCGATCATGGCATCCGAACAGCGCCGCGGTCAAATGGGCCGTGGCTCCATTACGGAACTGCTCTGAGAGATATCCAATGGTCAGCACCCCGTCGTGGGTTCCCGGACACCGGACCTTCGCATCCAGGCTTTGACGCGCGGAAGCAAATCGCCGGGCAAGGGTATGGCTCCAGCTCTGGGCGATGATCAAGTTGTGCTTCGGGTCGGCAGCGCGGGTAAAGCTTAGAAATGGAGATTCAGCGGGTTGCCGACCATGGGCCAATTGCGCCCGGGTGGCCGCTTCCAGACGTTGCAGCGCGGATCGCAGGCTGCGCCACTCGCAGTTCTGCTGCAGCAATGAAACATACAGCGCCAGCGCCGGCCCATGACAGGAGCAACGCGTCAGCACCTGTTCCACATGGCTCAAGGCATCAGCCACCCGGCCTAAATATTTGAAGCTGAGGGCCAGATTTAGCAGGGCATCCAGGTTATCCGGACGAATGGCTTTGGCCTTGAGAAAACATTCCTTGGCTTCCTGCGTTTGGCCGGCTTCCATCCGCACGACGCCTAAATTGTTCCACGCCATGTCCGATTTTGGCGCCACTGCCAGAGCGTTGCGATAATGAACACCGGCATCGTGGAGATTGCCCGCGTCCTTACACAGATTGCCGAGATTGTAATGGGCGTCGGCGTGACCGGGGTTGAGTTCGATGGCTCGCAGATACCAATCAAATGCTTCTTTCGTACGCTCAAGCAGGCGCATGGCGTTGCCGCCGTTATACCAGGCTTCGGCCATACTGGGATCCAGGCGCAGCGCGGCCTGAAAGCAGGTCAAAGCCGCGGGGTAGTCACCTTTTTGGAAAAACGCGACCCCTAGATTAAGCTGCGCGGGAACAAAATTGGGCTGGGCGGTCAGTACAGCCTGATAGCCTTCGACGGCCGTCATGAGCTGCCCCTGTTTATGGCAGGCAAGCGCTTTTTCGTAGAGCGTGGCGTAGTGTTTGGCTGGGGTCATAATTGGTTCGTTTGCCCGTTTGCCCGTTGGTCCGTTGGCCCGTTGGCCCGTCAAACACCTTAATTTTTTTTCGATCAGATGTTTGATCCCGCCGGGCTTTGGCGGGGTTGGCCCGTTGGCCCGTCAAACACCTTAATTTCTTTTCAATCAGATGTTTGATCCCGCTGTTCTTTAGCGGGGTTGGCCCGTGTGCGAGTGAAAGTCACGGCTGTTGCTTCGCGCAGGTCGTACTCGTACGCGTACTCGTACTCGAACTACTTTTAGAACAATTCGCGTACGAGTACGAGTACGACAAACATGATTCGATCTCTTTGCTAAGCAACAGCCGTGTGCCGAATGCCTTGATTTAAGCAAGGCAAATCGCTTTGAGATTTTCAGCCGCCTGGGCAAGCCCGGCCTTCATCAGACGCTGGCCGATATCTTCCAATGCCTGGGGCAGAGCAGTACGGGCGTTGGTGGTCTTGAGATGGTTGAAAACTCCGCGCCCCTTGTCCATTTTGCCGGAAGCACAGTAGACCACGCCGAGCATGAACTGCGCGGCCACGTAGTCTTTGTTCCCTTTTAATAATTCCTCCAGGATTCTCTGTGCCGTTGGGAATTCGGCCAGCATCATATGACTCAGGGCCTCATTGAAATGGGCCTCTTTCATACCCTTGTCAGCGGCCACGGCGCGCAGCGCCCACTCCAGGCTTTGAGTGTATTGGCCGAGTTGCCAGCAGGCTCCGGCCAGATTGATCAAAGCTTCGGGGTAGCCGGGGCGCAAGCGCAGCAATTGCTGCCATAAAGAAAGGGCTTCCGGCCATTTTTCAAGCTGGCCGGCTTGAACCGCAAGTTCGCGAACCGCACCCGGATCATCGGCCATTGCTTCCAGTTTGGCGATTCCCAGTTCGAAGTACTTGCGCGCTTTGGCCTGGTTGCGGGATTCGTTCAGGTGGCCGTAGTGATGAACCGGCACCTTGCAAGGCTTAACGGCAATCCCGGCGGCGCGCAAGGAGGGCTCGACCCGCTCATGGACCGGGAAATGGAATTGAATTTGATCCTGACGCCGAAACAGACGCACCTTGGTGCTGGGAAACCACCCCAAACCAGCTTCATGGGCCGGGTAGCGGCCGCTGTTGGCCATCCACCCCAGGGTGTTGGCCGTGTAGCAGTAATTGCGGGTCTCGATGGCAAAGGCCGCGGATTTCTTCTCGTGGTTGCGGATCAGAGCGCGCAGAGCAGCAAATTCCGAGGGCGCAATGGCTTCGTCGGCATCCAGGATCAAAATCCATTGCCCCGTGGCTTTGGACAGACCGAAATTGCGGGCCGCTGAAAAATCGTCGCACCATTGGAAGTGAAACACCTGGGCGCCGAATAGACGACCAATATCGGCGGTGCGGTCATTGGAACCGGTATCCACCAGAATGATTTCATCGATGAGCGGCTTGACGCCTAATAAACACGCTCCCATGAATTTACTTTCGTTGCGCGCGATCATGCAAAGGGAAAGCGAATCAGACTTATCTTTGGGCAAAGGCGTGGGGCCGAGCCGTTTTCGCACGGACAGGGCGGCATCAATAAATTCATCGGTCAGCTTCATTCGGCCGGCCATGGATTCAATGGTGGCCATGGCCTCGGCTCCATCTCCCATCTGGATACAAAGGGTGATATAGCGGCTGTGAATGCCGATGTCTTTGGGGTGTTTTTCTTTGAGGAAGAAAAGCGTTTGGCGGGCAGTGTCCAACCGCTCTGCGGCGGCGGCCAGATCACAATATTGTTGAAGAACTTCGGGTGGTGGAAGCGCATCGGTCTTCAGCGCTTCCGTGAGCTGCATGAAACGAGCGTGAGCGGATTCAATGCTGGTGGTCATTATCCTGGCTCTATCTGGCCCCGCACCCCGGCCCTCTCTCCCCGAAGAAGATCACAACGAACACGGGCAAACCCCGCTAAAGAACAGCGGGATCAAACATCTGATTGATAACAATAAGGTGTTTGACGGGCTAACGGGCCAACCCCGCCAAAGCCCGGCGGGATCAAACATCTGATCGAAAAAAAATTAAGGTGTTTGACGGGCAAACGGGCAAACGCCCTTAACTCGCTATCTTCTGCCCAAACGCCGCTATCCTGCTCCCAAAATTCTGGGACGCGGCCTTCTCCATACGATCCAACTCCTGGCGGGCGCGTTCATGCCAGGGGTCAATTTCCAGGACCCTGGTGTAAAAGATGCGGGCATCTTCCATGTTATTCATGGACGAGCAAATGGTTCCGGCAGCCATCAAGGCGTCGGTGTCCTCGCGATTGGATTCAAGCACCTTGACGTAGAGCGTCAATGCATCCTCGATCCGGCCCTGTTCGATGAAGTAGAAGTCCGCTAAATTCTTCATGATGGTGGGATTCATCGGCTCCAGGCGATAGGCCTCTTCATAGTGGCGCAAAGCCTGATTCTTATCGCCTTTTTCGTAGAACAAAACCCCCAAATCATTGTAAGCCATGGCATGCCTGGGTTGCCGGGCAATCAATTGTTGAAGAGACTCAACAGCGCCATTGCTGTCACGGGCAGCGGCCCTGTCTTGGGCCTGCTGATATAGATCCAGCGAGTTGTCTTGCCAACCCGGAACCGGTGCTTTCGCCGTTTGGGTATCCAGCTGCTGCAATAGCTGGCCGGCATCGTTGTGCCAGGGTTCGATTTCAAGCACACGATTGAAGAACACGCGGGCATCTTCATCGCGTCCCAGCGTTTTACAAATATAGCCGCAGCCCATCAACGCCTCGACATCCTGTGGATTGATGGTCAAGACTTGGATATACAGCTTCAGCGCCTTTTCCGCGTTGGCCTGATCCAGGAAGTAAAAATCAGCCAAATTCTTCAGGTAAGTTAAATTTTCCGGCTCCAGTTCAGCCGCTTTCTCATAATGCAATTGCGCTTTGTTGGAATCGCCGGATTCATAATAAAGGACACCTAAATCATTGTGGGCCGAAGCATGATTGGGCTCCATGGAAAGAAGTATTTCCAGGGTGTTGACGGATTCCCGGCGCTGACCGGCCTTGGCCTGGGAGGTCGCCTTCTGATACAGCGACTCGGCCGATTCCGTGGGCGCGGGAGGCGTCATGCGGGCGTTCAATTTATTCAGGATCTGCCGGGCCTCGGCCTGATGGGGATCAATGGCCAGTACTTTCTCATAATAGCCGCGGGCCTCGTCAAAGCGCCGTTGGGACACCAGCAGATGGGCCGTGGTCAGCAATGTTTCCAGTTCACGCGGGTTGAGGCTCAACACCTTCTTATACTGGGCGAGGGCTTCTTCGGTACGCCCCTGGCTCACGTGGTAGAAATCGCCCAAACTCTTCTGAATCTGAATATCTCCGGGGGCCAACTCAGCCGCGCGCTTGAAGTGAATGGCGGCGGTATGGATATCGGAAAGCTTGTGAGCCAGGATGGCGCGCTCATGATGGGCCTGGGCATGCTGGGGGAAATCGGCCACCAGCTTCTCCAGCATCCACTGGGCTATTTCAGTATGGCCGTTTTGCAGCAAAAGATGAATCCCTTGATGAATCTTTTCCGCGAAATGCATAAGTGCGCCTCCTTGGGGCGATGGTTCAGTTCGGTTGATCAGGGCCTGGGTGGTCACTGCCGCGTCTTCCGATTCCCTTAGGTCAGCCTGGCCTGCACCGCCGATCAATACCCCATGGCGGGCCAGAAAGTGATGGCTGACATGTTTGATAAAATCTTCGATATTTTCCTGGTCCACTGCACCGCGAACCAGGTTGTCATTCAACTCGTTACAAAGTCTTCTCAGCCCGGCCGCTGCTTCAAAGCCCCCCATTGCAACAAGATTCTGAATCCGCGCCACGGCTTGGCGCTGTTGCGCTAAATCTCCCCGGCGCAAATGCTCAAACGGCTCGAACCCGATGATCCTCTTTTCTTCCAGGGCACGAAGATAAGTGGCATGAACCGTGCCATCCTCAGCCAGCTTTTTCTGGTGGTCGGCATGCTCGACGCTGTCGGCCCGTTCCAAATAGAGCCCCAAAGGGCTGGCAAGGCGTTGGAAGTCAAATATCTGGGATATGCGCAACCAGAACTCATAGTCCGAAGATACCGTCAAACTTTCGTCAAAATATCTGAAAACGTCATGCACCGAACGCCGCCACATGGGTTGCGGCCCCATAAAACAGCCATCGCTCAGCAACCGCCGGCGGTCCCAATCAAACCAGCACAGCATACCGGCGGGCGTGCATTTACTAAAAGTCTCGTTCTCCGTGGCCGTTTTGATCACATCGGCATAAACCAGGGCCACCCGCGGTTGCGTCTCCAGCACCGCCGCCATCTGCTCCAAGCCATTGCGCCGGTGGCGGTCATCGGTATTGGCGCTGGTGACATACTTACCTTGTGCAAGTTTTATACCGCGATTCCAGGCCGCATAGAGCGGCTCTCGGTTTTGGGTGCGGATGTATTTGATATTAGCGCAATACCTTTGAAATTCCCGGACAATGGCCCTTTCATTCTGGCCGGAGGCACTGTCGATGACCACGATCTCCAGGCGGTCGGCCGCTGTTTGGGACAACAGATCTTCCAGGCACCCCCGCATGAAGCGCTCGCTGTTATAAGTGGAAACAATGGCCGAAATGAGGATGGCCGGCCGTTGGACGACCTCCAGGATGAGCTCCGCCATGCTTTCGGCGCTCCGGGTCCAGGAAAAGCCCGCCGCCCGCATCAAGCCACGGGCGACCCATTCCCGGCGCTGTTCCGGCTGGCGCACTTTATCTATGGCCATCAACAATGTTTCAGCTGAATCCCCATCCACGTATAAGGCCGCATCACCGGCGGTCTCCGGCAGCGCGCCGCCCGCCGTGGTGATGACCGGGCATCCACACGCCATGGCCTCAAGAATCGGCAGACCAAATCCTTCATACTTGGAGGCACACAGATATGCTTCGGCGCCGGCATAGGCTACCGATAGCTCTTCATCGGTCAAGCGCGGTAGAAAAACCGCCCTGCCCTCCCGCGCCATGCGTTCTTCCAGATCAGTGAGACGGACTTCGCCGCCCACGCAAAGCAAACGCAACCCCGGCGCCCATTGCGGATGCCGCAAGCATTTGAAAACAAACTCGCCGTTTTTATAAAGGTACCGGTTGCCCACCATCAGCACATACGGGGCATCTAAATGGTGTTGCTGCCTGAAGGCCGCAATTTTCATTTCGTCCACGGCTCCAAACGGCGCACTCAAACCATTGGGCACCACAGCGGCCGGACGCACGGCTGCATGGGGATAGTGGCCTTTGAGATCATCAAGGGTGCGTTTGGATATTGCCGCCAGGGCATCGGCGTAATCCAGGGCGCGAATCTTGGAACGCCATTCCGGCTGGGATAAATCATGCCCCATGATTTCCGGGATCAGATCATGCACCAGGACTATGTTCTTGATTCCAGGCGCTCTGGTAAAATAGGTGGAGATGAACAGATCCGCCTTGAGTTCCTGGCAGACCCGGCGCAGCATTTCGTCATCATGATCCAGGGCTTTTTCGCCACCAAAAATATAAGGAGCAATCGTGTGCCGCGGTATTGCATCAAAGGGCACCGTAAACCCACGCCGCTCAAGAATGGTAAACCGCGCATCGGGCAAGACCTTAATCAGTTCAGGCAGTAAATTCCGCCACACCCGGCTGATGCCCATGGGCTGCCGATGCTGCAATTGGAAGATCACGCCGTCGATGACGATATGAATCTTCTTCGAAGCACTTTCCAGCTTTGACTCCTCAAAGCGCCACCGCACCGGCGCCACCCCATGGCCGATGGTGCGTTTTTCCACCCGATCCGCGCAGGCCGAATCTTTAACCCAGGCCAGATACTCTTTCAGCCGCGCCGGAAGTACTTCGGCCTGTTGCAAACGCCGCCACTGCTGCACCGCCCCTTTGTACCCGTAATACGCTTCCTTGAATTGCACCTGGTGCTCATAGACATAGGCGTAATGGGTGAAGACCAGTCCGGCGGCTTCAGTCTCCTTGTGAGTAAAGGGATGGATCTTGGCCACGTCGCGCCACTGCTCCGCCTGATTTACCATCAAGCGGGGTGGCTCATGACTTTGCCAGCGCATCCCCTGCCGATACCGCCAAACGCGGAACCACTCATAATCGTTGTGATGGCTGTAAGCATTGGTTGAGATGGTCACCAGCTCCGGGCCCACGAAGAAATGGCAATGAAAATGAGCCGCCGTGCGCATGGGCTGGGCCATGAACATGGCATGCATCCGCCGGATCTGGTCGGCGGTCCATAACTCATCCGCGTCGATCTGCCACAGCAGACACTCAGCGGGAAGATTGGCCATCGGCGCGGAGACCATGGCCAGCTTGCCGTCCCAGAAACGGCCGGCCAGGGGCCGGTACAACGTGATGTGTGCGGGATGACGGCGGGCCAGTTCATCCAAATAGGCCGTGGTGCCATCCACGCTCAGGCCGTTGTGGTGATACTCGGCCGGAATGCGCCCGCCATTGGCCTTGCCCCAGGCCGTGTCATGGGCATGATCCGCCACACCTTCGATGATGTGCCAATGCCAGGGCAGATTCAACGCCTTGAACACTTCGATATGGTACTCGATGAAGGGCATGCCGTTGAGGACAATGGTGAAGAAGTGTGTGGGCAATACTTCAGCGCGGCGTTCAAAGACAGCATATCCATTGCGCAACACCTTATCTTCGGCAAGAAGTGAATATTGTGGATCTTTGCTCAGACGCTGATAATTGGAGTGATTTTTAAAAGTATTGATATCATCCAGCAGGATGAACCGGGCGCCGTAAACCAGCTCCAGCTCAGCCTGCCCGGTGAATTCCGAACCATCGATGAGCACCATATCAAACTGCTCGATACCATATTTGGACTTTATGCGGTTGACTCCGCCGGTATTGATTTGATGATGCTGGATATATTCCTTGTCTTGCCGCAACCACCCTAATACCCTGTCGAATGAGTATTGATTCAGCGGAGATCGAATTTGGTGGTAAAAATTGTGTACAGCCTCTTCATCGGCAAAACCGTTCTGATCAACCGAGGACCACTGGTGACAATGGACAAAAGCATCCGCCCTATAACAGTGCTGAAGTTGTTCAAAACGGGGAGCGGAGATCTCCAGGCAATATAGATGACCAGGTACTCTTCTTTTGCGCAAGGCATCCACAAAGGCGGCCGTACTTCCTTGACCGGCTGAGCTGCCAATCTCAAGGATATGAACCACATTCTCGTCAGCCGCCAACTTTTGAATCAGACGATGAAAAGCATCATTTTTAATTTCGGCTGGGATGACCTGATTCAGCTCACTTTCAAATGCTTTAGAAGGTTGAATCTCATTTGATGCAAAAGCTTTGGACCAGATAGACGAGACCTTCTCCACCTCTTCGGGGTCAAACAACTCTTTCGCATGCAATGGGATTTCCAAATAAGATTTTGCTTCTTCAAGCCGGCCGGCTTTAAAGAGTTTTACTCCGTAGGCGATCAACCGATCTCCGATGCCGCGTAGGCGTTGTTTATTGCGGTCGTGATCAATGCTGCCCAGGAAACTCTTCCTGGCCAATTCCCATGCATTGGCGTGGCAGTAGCTTACCGTTAGCCAGGATTGGATGCCATCCAATGCATCGGCTTGAAGGGTTCGCAAATTTGCGGGCATGCTCGGATCGGCAAAAATCCTTTCTACTGCCGCCTTCCTGGCTTGGGCCTGGTCCGCCAAAAGTTCTACCCGGCTGCTGAGTTGCTCTTGATGAACACAGTATTTAGCAACGATACCAGGCACATGATAAATTGGAAACCGCGCTCCCAATCGCGCCCAGAACTCAAACTCGCCACAGCCGGTATATTCATTTAGGTCAATGGCGTCGAAACAATTTTTCTGGAAGAAGGATGCGCAAAATGGAGGAATGAATTCAGACGACAGCAATTTGGCATAATCCCAATCAATGGGATATTCGGTGCCGATGATCCGGCCGGCCTTATCCAGCAGGAAAAAATCGCCATATATGGCCGCCGCCTTGGGCCTTTGTTTGAAATTCTCCATGGCCCATGACACAGCCGTGGGCATCATTACTTCATCTGAGAGGCAGGAACCGAAAAATTCTCCATTAATTCGTCGCAAAACGCGGAACATGGCATCCCCTGATCCTCTATCCGGCTCGGAAACCAGATCGATGCGACGATCATAGGAATGCAAGATCTCCAGGGTGCCGTCCGTGGAAGCACCGTCTTGCACTACGATTTCAATGTTGGGATAGTCCTGTGCAAGCATGCTGTCGATACATCGTCGAATCGTACCGGCCGCATTCTTGCAAAAACAAAAAATCGACACCAACGGCAATGAACCGGTTGATGTCGATTGGTTGTGATCAAATCGGATCATCAGGCCGCTTTCCTTTGCAGTGATCGACGATACCAGGCAATGGTCCGGCGAAGTCCTTCCTCGATGGGCGTTTTGGGAGAAAATCCGAGAATTTCACGCGCCTTGGCTCCGTCGATCAGTCGCTTGGGGATCATGGTGGGCTTGCTGCTGTCATAGGCAATGCGGGGATTTTTGTAGCCGTCCGCCGCGATGATGATATTCAACAAATCTCTGAGCACATAGGGTTTGCCGCCGGCGACATTGACCACATCGAATCCCTGTATTTTCTCCATGGCCAGCAGCAGGGCGTCGATAAAGTCATCGATGTAGATGAAATCCTTGATGTCCATCCCATCGCCCCATACCGGTATGGGGTCCATGCGCTCCACCACTTTGCGGATCAGGGCCGGCAGCACATGGGAAGTTTCCCAGTCAAAGTCATCCAGGGGACCGTAGATATTGCCGGGTCGCACCACGATGGTGGCCATGGGCTTTTTGATCTTGGTCGCATACATTTCGCACACGATCTCTGAAAAGCGCTTCATCCAGCCGACAATAAAGTACTTTTCATAGAAATCGTAGCAGGCATCTTCTTCCTTGACTGGATAATCGGTCAACGGGTAGACCGTATTGCTGCTGATAAAAAGCACTTTCTGAACGCCGGCTGCATAAGCTGCTTCCAGCATCAAGGCGTTCATGACCAGATTGGGGGTCAGATGCACCAGCGGCGTCTTCTCAATGACCGCCGCGCCGGACGTATTGGCCGCGCATAAGAACACGTAATCCATGCCCTGGCACACCCGCCGGGCGTCATCGGTATTTTGAAGGTCGCAGCGAATGTACTCCACCCGCTTATCTTTGATGACGGCATCTTTGCGGTGCAGCGTGGCCCGCACCGAGACGCCTTCTTTCAGCAATCTTTGAACCAGATTGGCGCCCACAAAGCCTGCGCCGCCGGTAACCAGAACCTTTTTATTCTTGAACATTGGGTATCCTATTCATCTTCTTGAAATTGGGAGGGTTTCCCCCATATGCGCCAATTTAAATCAGGCATCGGGGAGTTTCTTTCGTCATGCCCGCGCAGGCGGGCATCCAGCGTAATGGCACCATAAGAATCTGGATTCCCGCCTTCGCGGGAATGACGGGCCGCTAAACGAAAAACTCCCCGACCCCTCACTTAAATGAATATCGAACAAGGAACAGCAAAATGTTGAAGGAAAACTTTGTAATTCAATATTGATGGGTTCGTAAAAAGTCCGAAAGGGCGTCACCCCCGAGAAGCCGGGGGTCCAGAACAACCCGTTTTTACTGGTTCCCAGCCTTCGCGGGGATGACATTAACGATTGCTGTGCGAATTATTACGAGGCCATCAATATCAAACGAAACGGCCCATCTCATCCCGGCGGGATAAAATCGGAGTTTTGATCGGCCACCAGATATTCAGACGAGGGTCATTCCACACGTAAGTGAATTGCCCCTTGGGATTGTAGTAGGTGGTTTGTTTGTAGTGGAAGATGGCGCTTTCGCTGATCACCAGATGGGCGTTGCCGTGTTTGGGCGGCACCAGCACCTGATGGCGATTGCTTTCGGACAAGGTAAAGGATTGCCATTGGCCAAAGTCTGGTGAAGCGGTATCGCAATTGACCACCACAAAGTAAAAGCTGCCGTGCAGACAGGAGATGAGCTTCCATGTTTCTCCATCGCCGTGGATGCCCCGCAGCACATGACGATGGGAAACGGAGATGTCGTCCTGGACAAAAGTCACGCCAATACCGTGCTTCCGGTACAACTCATCATTGTAAAGTTCCACATATTGGCCGCGATGGTCCTCGAAGGCCTCGGGCTTGATCAACAGTACTTCCTTTAGATTGGTTTTTTCTACAATCATGATGCTTTATTCTCGCAATAGGTGGATGTTGCCAGCGGCGAGGACGCCTTGCATTCTACGGGTCGATGCAATCTGAAAATCGTATTTTCGATGCTGTATTTGTAGAAAGCATCCCGCATTTTCTTGAACAAGCGGTTGGGCGGAATGATCCGGATCAGGCCCATGGCGATCTCATGAAAAATGGGCGGCAGCTTGGCGATGATGGCGCCGAGAAGATATACATTATAGCGTATGTTCTTCTCCCGCTCGGTAAAGCCCTGCAAAGCCGTGGGCTGGGTGCAGCCGGTCATATCCCCCTTGTGGGTCACAGGATCAATGAGCCGGTGAGCGACGCTGTAATCATACAACTCGGTCCCCTTCATGGGCACCGTAGTAGAATAGGCGGCATAGGTCACGCGGCCTTCTCGGGCCACACGAATCGTATTCAGATCATCTTGCAAAGTGGATTCAGGAGCGGCCAGCATGAAGTTGACCCAAGTGTTAATGCCGTAGCTGCGAATCAGTTTCAGCGGCGCGATGAGGTCGATCTCTTTCATCTGCCGGCCCAATATCTTTTCACGGACCAACGACGAGGTGCTGTCGATGGACAGATGCACGGAGTAGCATCCGGCGCTTTTGAGCAGTTGCAGTACTTCTGGCTTGACCCTGTCGATGCGCAAGTAGCAATTGAATGGAATTCCGATCCGGCGGACATACTGATCGGAGAACTCCTTGAGCCACTCATCGGCCTTGATGGCGAAGATGTCATCGCCGAATTTTATGAATTCCGTGCGGTAACGCGATTTCACATATTCGATTTCCCGGATGATGCGCTCCACCGAGAAACGCCGCACCGCCGGTCCTTTGCCGCGGTACAGGGCGTGATAGGCATTGTTGCAGCAGTACTTGCAGCGATAGGGACACCCCCGGGTGGCATAAAAGGTCTTTTTGGGAGTATTTTTCAGAAAGGAGTTGGCCAAGGTCAAATCCCGATCCGGAAACGGCAGAGTATCCAAATCGCGAATGAGAGGACGAACCGGATTCGCGCCCTTGGCCGTAATGAGGTTGGGAACCCCGTCAAATGGCTGCCCTTTTTCAATGCAGTCTAAAAAATCGCCAAATGCCAACTCGCCCTCACCGACACAATAGGCATCCACTTCCGCCTGGGCGAAAGTTTCCGGTACATAAGTGGGATGCGGCCCGCCCATGATGGAGATGAACCGGTGGTTGGCTTTGGCCTTCTTATGGGCCGCCACCATCTGCTCGAAGCCGTAGACATTGGCGGAGTAGGCTACGATATCCGGTTGGTATTCGGCTATGGCTGCGCTGAGCTCCCTGTCCTGCATGCAACACAAAAAGGTCGCGTGGCCCTTTTGTTTGGCGATGGCGGACAAATAGGCCAACGCGATGTGATCGGCATAGTCCAACTGGTAGATGCAGAATAGTATTCTCATGGTTATCTACACCTTTTAATCAATGTCATTAACTCAAGGTAAAATACCCAATATGAAAGAAAAGAAGAGTTTTAAGTGTAAAGATAAAGTTTAAAGTTAAGGAATTCTACCAATGGAAAGCGGGTTTATATGGGTTTTAAAAATCAGACGGAACACCTACGCTTTAAACTTTAAACTTAATTCTAAAAACTGCTTGTTATAAAACACATCAACCTTCAACCTTCTACCTTCTTCCTTCAGCCTTACTTAAAGTAATTTTTCTTTTGAAGATATTCATCCTGGTTATTGATAAACCAATCCCAGGTTTCCCGCAGGCCCTGCTCCAAGGTGGTAGTAGGATTGTAGTCAATCAACTCCCTGGCCAGTGAGATATCCATAACACGCTTGGGAAATCCCGAAGGCTTGGCGGCATCGAACCAGGGATTGAAGTCCAGAAATAGCTGCAATGTCTCCACCAGTTCTTTGATCGTAACACCCTTGCCGCTGCCCAGATTAACGAAAGGCGCATCCTTGGTCCCGTGATAGAGCGCCAGAATCGTGCCCTCGGCCACATCGCGGCTGAAAGCAAAATCGCGCACCGCGGAGCCATCGCCCCAGATGCTCACCGGATTTTCTTTTTGGAAGATCCGGTACATCAAGGTGGGAATGACCATGGCATTTTTAGGATCAAAGTTGTCGCCCGGACCATAAACATTGCACGGTCGCACGATGGAGAAATTGTCGAGGCCGTACTGCAATTTGTAGGCTTGGATCTGCATCTCGGCCATGCGTTTGGCCCAGCCCGGAAACATGTCCATGGGCGGCCCATCGTTGCCCTGGGATTCGACGAACACCTCGGCGCTGGGATAGGCCCCGATGGAACTAGTATAAACCACCTTTCGGACCTTGTTGATGCGGCAGGCTTCCAGCACATTGGTGTTGAACATCAGCAAGGGCACGAAAAAGCTGGCCGGCTTGGTTTTGGTCACCTCGATGGAGCCTTTGATGCCGGCCAGGTGAAAGACATACTCCTTGCCCCGCGTCAGCTCCTTGCAGAGGTTGAAATCGGTGAGATCGCCATAAACGTGGGACGCCCGGGCGTCTACCTGGATTTTGTCCAGGGAGACGATCTGGACATGCGCGCCGGCATTGCACAGCATCCGGACGATTTGACGGCCGATCAAACCCGAGCCGCCGGTGACCAGCACATTGCTGCCCTTAAAACTTTGAAGTACTTCTTCTTTGATCATAATGATTTACCCCTCACCCCGACCCTCTCGCCAGGTGGAGAGGGCATAAGCGCAACCTTAAAAGTGGCACGACCGCCGTTAGGGTCATCCCCGCGAAGGCGGGGAACCAGTAAAATTATGTTGTTCTGGACCCCCGCCTTCGCGGGGGTGACGCCCTTTCGGGTTTTTTCCCAACCCATCACTTTTTGAATCAGTATTTCAAATTTTTCCGCATCCCTAAAAGGCTCGCCCCTGCCCGCCATCCACGGCAATGCTGGCGCCGTTGATCAGGGAAGCACGCTCAGAACAAAGAAAGGTCACCACATCGGCGACCTCCTCGGGCGTTCCCAACCGACCCAGGGTAAACTCACGTTGAAGCATGGCATCAAAAGCCAGCGGGTCACTTTTTTGCTCGACAGCCCAGCCGGTATTGGGAATCATGACGGCCCCAGGCGCCACGCTGTTGAAGGTGATATTGCCGCGGGCCAGCTCCGGCCGCAGCCCAAGTGATTTCATCAAACTCATCTGGGCGGCCTTGGCCATATTGAACCAAGGGCGGCCTCCGCCTTCACGGCCGTAGATGGAGGTAATGGTCACCACGCGACCCCAATTGGCCTGCACCATCAGAGGAAGAAACGCAGTCGTGAATCGAACCGCCGCCATGGTGTTTTTTTCAAATACTTCAGCCCACACCGTTTCAGCGGTCTCAAGAATATTCTCCGATCCCCAACGGCCTCCACCGCCGGCATTGTTAACCAGAATGTGCAATAATCCCCAGCGCTGCTTGATTTCTCGGACCACAACGGCGATATCTACGGGCTTCATCACATCCGCCAATATGCCGATGGCTTCTACGCCGCGCTGCCGGATTTCAGCGACCGTGCGTTGCAGGTCTTCCGGCCGCCGGGAGCAAATCGCCACATGGCAGCCTTCACCGGCCAGGCTCAAAGCAATACTTCGGCCAATCCCTCTGCTGCCTCCGGTGACTAGAGCGTATTTGCCTTTTAATCCAAGATTCATTGATTTACTGAGATACCCATTAAATGTATAGCCTCTATGTAGTAATAACTAAAAGTGGTGAGTGGATTGTGTGATTGGCGCCAAATTTCTTCTATCCCCGGTAAGTCCTGTCATAATTTGAACTCTTGTAGAAGTCGCACTCCATGCAATTTTTGAGTTTCATGGCAAAACTACCCTGTACTTTACCACCGCATAACGTACCTGAAATACGGGCGCAGTGTGTTCCGTGGTCAGGAAACGCCGGGCAAACACCGAGTTCCTTGGCTTTTGCGCCATTAGCTTCTCGACCGCACTTCTTGAATTCCCAACAGTTCATTGTTCATCTCCTTTTCATTGGGCCAACGAGACTTTAGGGATTATCAAACCGGTTGCCACACAATGGCCGTGTACCCTTCCATAAACAAACTGCCGAACCCCAGGCGTTTAACATGCAGCAGCTTAACCCGGCCCTGCCCTTCCAGTTCTTGGAGTCGCGGCAAAAGCCCTTGGGTATATCCGCGCTTGCGATGGAACGCCGCTGCCAGATAATCGAAGAGTTTGGCTTCATCGTAAAGTTCGATGGTAGGCTCCACATGCACCACCACGGCCGGTTGCTGCTTCAAGAGATATTGCAAAAATGCTTCATGTTGGCTAGCCAGTTGCTCCAGGGCGCCAAAGGTCAGCACCCCGCTGCCGGGCTCGATCTTAAAAGCGGAATCGGGATGCAGCATGTCAAAGAGATGGCCCTGGATGCGCCAATCCCCGTGTTGCCCGATGCTGTTGACCAGCTCCACGGCGGCCGGCACGAAATCAAGACCATGGTAATCTCCGCCGGGATGCAAACCGGCCATCAGCACCAGATTAAGACCTGTGCCGCAGCCGAACTCGTAAACGCCCGGCAACCCAACGAAGTACTTCTGAAAGAGCCAGATGCGAAAGACCGTCATGTAGTCATATTCAAAGCGGGCATTGGCCGGCAGGATGTAGTCGCCGTCATAGCGGATGGGTTGATTTTCGCGTAAAAACTTAGGCACCAGGGCCCGGGGATCGAACCCGCTTTTCTTAAATAGTTCAAGATTTTCCGCCCAGCCGCGCTGCCATACTTCTCTGCGCTCAGGCGCGGCAATCACCTGCTGATCGGTTTCGATCTTGCGCAATACTTCAAGAATAACGGCATCCCGCTCGGCCTGGGAAAAACGGCGATAGGAAAAATCACTCTCTTCGATGGCCGCCAGACACCGGGCTGAAAACTCTTCCGGCGCAGCACCAAAAGAACGGGCAAAATCGGCTATTGTTATGTTAGGCATAATTATCTCTTCTATTGTCGATTCCCTGGATCGCTGCGGTGATCATTCAGGGATGAGAAATTTCAGGACTCGGGGTGTTTCTTTCGTCATGCCCGCGCAGGCGGGCATCCAGCAAGGTGGCATTTTAAGAGACTGGATTCCCGCCTTCGCAGGAATGACAAGGTGTTGTGCGAAAAACTCCCCGACCCCTCAAACGAATCAACCAATAAACCAATCAACGAATCAACGAATCAACCAAGCCCTGGAATCAAAACGGCCCCTTGAACCGATTCTCATGGCTGTAAAACACCTCACCACTCAAATCGATGGGCGCCAACCCCGTCATCTTCTCCACCCGGCGTACAATCTTTTCGGCATTGGGATAAAAGACATTCTCCAGCCGCCGCACCGTGGGACATGGCGTCTGGGCAAAACCGAGGCGCTCCACCGGCGCATGCAACCGGCCAAAGCAGCGCGACGACACCAGCGCCGCCACCTCGGCGCTGAAGCCGCAATAGGTCCAGTCATTATCTGCCACCAGGCAGCGGCCGGTTTTGTTCACCGAGTTGACGATGATCTCTTCGTCCAGCGGCACGATGCTGCGCGGGTCGATGATCTCCACGTCAACTCCGTGCCGTTCCAGAATGCGGGCGGCGTGCAGAGCTTCCACGTTCATCCAGGAGGTGGCCACGATGGTGAGATCCTTGCCCTCCTTTACAACCCGCCCACGGCCCAGGGGAATGGTGAATGAATCTTTGGCCACTTCGCCGGTCTGCCAGTAGAGCCAGCGATGCTCGAAAACCAGCACCGGGTCGTTGTCGCGGATGGCGGTAATCATCAAGCCCTTGGCATCTTCGGGCGTCGTGGGGCAGATGACTTTCAGCCCCGGGATTTTGGCAAAGGTGCCGTGCATGCTTTTGCTGTGCTGAAAGCCCTGGCCCCAGCCCCGGCCCACAATGGCCCGGATCACCAAAGGCGCGCCCGCCGCCCCGCCGCAGCCGTAGCTGAAGCTGGAAATCAAATTGGCGATCTGGTTCATGGCCAGCAGCAAAAAATCGACGCGAATATGCACATGAATGGGCCGCAGCCCGTTGATGGCCGCTCCCAGGGCCAGGCCGGTCATGGAGTCTTCGGCAATGGGCGTATCGAAACAGCGCGCCGGGCCGAACTTCTCCAAAATGCCCTTGGTGGTGCCGAAGATCTTCTTGTGATCGGGCACGCCGATGCCGTAGATAAATACGGATGGGTCGCGCTCCATCTCCTGGATGAGGGCCTCGTTGATGGCATCGCAATAGGTGATCATGCGCATTGGAACACCCCCTGATATGTTTCGCATTCCGCTGGAAAGGACGACTGCCTGGCAAAGCGAATGCCGGCTTCGACCTTTGCATTGATTTCGTGCTCCAGGGCCTCGATCAGCGCCAGGCTTACACCCTGGCCGAGCAGCTTCTGCCTTTGCATCCTCAGCGGATCTTTCTCGCGCCAGGCCAAAAACTCCTCCCGGTCCCGATAGCCGGCATCGAAATCTTCATTGATGCCCACATGCTCAAGGTAGCGATAGTAATGGAAGCGCAGGAAGCAGGGCTGACCGGTGGTTTGAAGATGGTTCAGGGCGTTACGGGTCGTGTTGTAAATGATCTCGGGATCGGTGGTGTTTTCTTCGAAAGCTTTGATTCCGAAATTTTCGAATAGCTGATGGTCCGAAGAGAACCTTTGGCGCTTTTCACGCCGCGTGTGCACGGCAAAGCCGTTGTCTTCGCAAATGAAAAGGATCGGCAGCTTGTGCAGGCCGCAGAAATTGATGGTTTCCCAGAACACGCCCTCATCCATGGCGCCGTCGCCGAAAAAGACCGCCACGCGCTTGCCGTTGTTCTTGTACTTATTGGCAAAGGCCGCGCCCATGGCCACCGGAATTCCGCTGGCCACAATGGCGGAGCAGCACAGCAGCCCCTGGCCCAAGGCGCTCAAATGCATGGAGCCGGCTTTACCCCGTGCGCAGCCACCCACCTTGCCGAACATCTCTGCATAGAAACGTTCGGTGTCGCCGGTCTTGGCCAGATACAGCGCATGACTGCGATAGGTGCCCAGCACCTGATCCTCTGCATTCAGGGCCCCCACCACCCCGGCTACAATGGCCTCTTCGCCCATGGACATATGCATCGGAGTTTTCATTTCGTCCTGGGCGTAGATCTCCTGGATCTGGAGTTCCGCGCTCCGGATCAAGAACATCTTCTTATAAAGTTCTATGGAGAGGTGTTTCATAGGGAAATCCTTTTTTGATCGAGTACACCGGATTTTTCAATGGGTAGGATTCATTCTCATCCGGATCGCCCACACCGCCAATGCGCCCCCTAAAATCGAAACGCGGTACGAATTTAAGGATCGTGTCTAATCCGGAAACAGCGCCTGGTGCAGACCCCCTTGGGAAAATTAGATCAAGGTTATCATAGGGAGAATGTTCGCTCTCTGAGGATAGGGCTGCAATTTGCTCGAATACTGCTATCCCCACTCGAAGTTCCTCAGTAGCCTCTTGGAATCTGCTTTCCTGTTCAAGAATGGTTTGATAGATCACCACGCTCTCTGAAGGGCTGCATGCCGAGTGAAGAAAATTACCTTTGATCACGTTGAGGTTATCAACCGATTCGGTGATTTTTGCGACGATGTCGCCATACTGCCCGAGCAGATTTAAGCGCTGTTCAATTGCTGTCATCCAACGCGCCAAGCGATCAACACTGCGTTCACTTGTGTCCACCCGAGAGAGGGAGTACAAAATTTTTGCAATTATAGGATGATAGTAGGTCAGAAGTTCAGCATAAAGTGCAAGGCGGACAGCGGCGCCAATGTCCTTTTTCGAAAATGTTTCCGTCTCAATAATCGTAAAGTTCGGCTCGCCCGTGTCAGTAATGCCCAGAGCCGTCCGCTCATTGAAGTAGGCTGTTCCAGGCAGCAGATAGACAGGGTAGTTCGTGTGGACCCTTGCCGGTTCAAGGGACAACGAATCGTTAATCGTATTCATGAAGGTGGCGAGAGTGTCGCCGGGAAGGGGGAGCATATTCTCTATGCAAAGTTCAACGCCCGGAATCCAGGAACGGACCAGCTCCGCTTTCTTGACATAGGTAGAAAAGCCGGCGCGTCGATTCATGATCCGCAACGTTTCCGGGTTTGATGATTGAATGGCAAACTTGATCAGGGATCTGTCTAATGATGCGATCTTTTCCAATATTTCTTTGGATGATTCGGTGATTCGAATCGCATCGACTTCGAAAAACGTCGAGATGCGGTTCCCGTAGGACATCACCTTATCGACAATTATATTGGCGCGTTCTCGATTAACGAGAATATCGGGATCGGCAAAAATGACATGGGTAACGCGTGGATCGGAGTAAATCTTCTCTATCTCGGCCAGTGTTCGCTCCATTGGAAAATATCTTACACATCTGCTTTCCCCGCTCCAGAAACAGTAAGCACAGCGCATCAAGCAGCCTCGGGACGACTCAAGCACAATCTGGTAATTGGAGGTACCATTCAGCTCAATGGTGCCATCTAATAGGGGAGATGGAATAGTTGCGAGGTCGACATCCTCATCGGCCGCCGGCGTCATTACAATCTTTCGGTTATCCCGGAAGTAGATGTTATTTACGTTTTTAAAATCTTGCAGTCCTGCCTGAGCTTTTAAAATCTGAAAGAAGATGTTCTCGCCCGGCACGGTCACGTATGGAATAATATCAACAAACCAGTTTGCTTTGATCACATCGTGCGCAATAGGAGACACTTGCGGCCCGCCCAAAAGGATTTTGATATCGGGACGGCGTTCTTTGGTCAGCTCTGCGCTTTTGCGCAATACAGAGAAGTTCCAGATGTACATGGAGAAACCGACAAGCTCTGCATTGGAGCCGATAATGAACTCAGCGACCTCCTCAGCAGATGTTTCGTGGGGAAATACTTGTGCCTCTATTCCAATGTGGTTGATATTCTCCGCGGCCATCATAGACATGGCATAGGATTTTAATGCGAATGGGCTTGGAGATAATAAGATGCCCCCCGAGCGGTGATGAGGGGCGATAGTGACAATAATTGCAGAATTTTTTTTGCTCAATGGGAGGCCTTTTGCAGGTACATGGGTTGCAGGGATCGGTTGGTCAAGTTTTGGTATACTCCATATCGATCGCGAAGCGTTTCATCGTTTTCAAAATAGAAGGCGTTTTTCTGATACTGTTCCATGTTCTTCAGGATGTAGTGCTGCAGGCGGAGCAATTCGGAAAATTCCTGATTCATATTTAATATCTCGATTACTTGGGAACCGAATCGCTGGATGGCGATATTCATGGCGTGCACCGCCAGAGATAGGCGGTTGAATGCAAGCGCGATCGCCGCATATTTAATGAGCTGAACCATATTGAGCGATTCCAGATAATCCTGGCCATAGCGCATGAACAGCGCTTCGCCGACCGTCAGCAGGCCCTGCCCGACCCGCGCCACCGGATGCCAATATTGCATGGCCAAGACATCGGCCAGCCGAAAGCCTTTCTGGAATAAAAGTTCGAACTGCTGATGAAATAGAGGTTGATTTTGGTAAATCGGATAAAATTCGACTTCCGTCACAACAGCCATTACGCTGTTAGCGATGCAATTCACCCCGCCTTTCATAATCCCAAATTCGGCCCCTTGGGCATCAATGCTCAGAATGTCAGGAGCGGGCAGTCGGTATTCTTGCACCACGTCATCAATGGTGGTGGTTTCAACTTGAATGGTTCTTTCCGTTGTGGAGTGGCTGCCCCACATGGGAAGCGATTCCTGATCGGGCATATGTTCGGTCATGGCTTCCGAGCTCGCTTTATACATACTGCTGCTTGCCGGGGAGACGTTGATGTTAAAAGGATTGATTCCCTTTTTGTCTGCGATGCATTTTTGCACAAGAACGGAGCGGATGCCCCTGTCCAGATACTCTTGCTTCACTACCTCGTCGTCGCCGGAATCCCGTGCTTCGAAAGCGACATAGACGGTTTTTTGAGGATAGAGCATGCCAATGATGTTGATGTGGCTGTAATCCCCGTAGCCTCCGACATGAAAAGAAATAATATCTAGCTCATTGAATTGAATATCCATTACTCTTACCTCATGGCGATGTTTATTCTCATTACGCTTGTTTATTCTACTTTGAAGATCTGGCTTAACGGTAGATCAACTTCAGGCACTCGGACCAAAACCCGGCTTCATTGTACCGATCACGGACAATCTGATACCCATGTTCGGCTATGCTCTGCCTTTCAGTATCATTCGATAAAAAGTAGGAACTCTTTTCAATCGCATCGTCCACACCGGCAAATGGGACGTAATGCTTCATGGGCTCTAAAAAATATCGAATGGCCCTGTTTTCTTCCTCAAGCAGCATGGCGCCGCAATTAAGCGCTTCCCATGACCGGCCGCGGATAAGTTGTTTACCAGGGGATTGGTAAGTGAGGTTCAGCGCAATTTTGGATCGTTGAAAATAGTTGGCGACCATTTCGGCGCTCAAGGGGTGATGATTTTGAGCGCCGCCGGCTCGGAAGACAGGTACACCCTGACTGATGATTTTTTGCAAAAATTGTTCACGATAGGCGTATTGGTGCAATGGATTTTCTGGAGCTATCTGTTCGCCAATGTTAAGTGAATGCGTACGGCCGATGAAGCTGATGGAGATATCCCGCTGCTGACCATTACTGTTATAAAGCCCCTGGGAAACCGGACACCACAGTAGGGCGTACTTCTTCGGTGTTGCAGTCCATTTCAAAAAATCGGATTCAGGATCGAACAGCAGGATCTTGTCTGAGAATGCGGACATGCTTTCAAAACGATTAAACGCGTCCCGACCGTATGCATCACCCACCGCATTAATAACGGGAATTCCGAACTTGCTTCTAACCCATTGAATGCAATGGTTACGCGGAAACAAATAGAATTTAGGTCTGCTTTGAGTTCCATTATTAATTTGTGTTTGAATATCGAGCTGTGTCGGAAGCAGAAAAAGCAAGTCCGGATGTTCTTGGTGACATATTTTGATAAAGGCCTCATCGCATTCCGTATGGTTTTTATGAATATGTTCGTCACAAAAGAAAGTTATGGGCGTGCCGAGCCCGGACCTAAGGAGTGTATTCACGAAAATATAGGCACTGCTCAAAGGGCGCCCAGGAGTGGCATCGGTCCATTTGAGGCTCACGATCAGGACTTTTAATCTTTTATCCAACTTGAGCATAGTTTTTCAATTCCTTCGCGCTTGGGTGTTGAGTGCCGGTGTTGGCCACCATTTTGTGTCGATTTTCGTAGAGCTTCCATACAAAGTCGTTCCAAGCCGGAGGAAGCAATGGAAGGATCATTTCTTGAGGGAGATCAACTCTCTCGAGGTTGGTTCGAGCATACACCGGGCTGACCGTATCAGCGATCAAAACCAAATCGGGTTTCATGGTCGGCAATTTTTCCAAAGAGATCACCGGTTCATTGAAAAAGTACGGCTTGTTCCAAGTGCCCAATTCATCTAACGCGCACACCAGGCTGTCCAGATCCAGCCAAAGCACATCATGAAGATGAAGATATTGCGCGTTGATACCTGTTCCATAGATTGCGATGCGCCCGCTTTTCGAAACAAGGGATCTCAAAGTATCTAAATGCAGCTTAAACATTGGTTGATCATACAGATGGAAAAAGGCCGGGGAATAGCAATGTTCGCAGTAAGCGACACAATTGAGCATGCAGTTTGGGTTTATCTTCAACTCCACGACCGCATGACACACCGGGCATCTTCCTTGAAGCGAATCCAAATCGACATCAGTGGCCGCGAATCGGTAGTAGTTGTAAGTGCGATGCCGGCATGCTTGCTTGACCATGGTGCGGAACAGCGTTTCATCGGACATGCCGCTGACATTCAAGTAATTCACATTTCTGAAATTGCCCGTGAGGCTGATATCGCTGAAATCCAGATCTTTAAGATATTGGTATTCGTCCTTGATGCGGCCCTGTTCGACCGCGCGTTGATACACTTCGGTTCCGGGATAAGAAATCAACAAAGCGCCGCCGAGGGAATGAATATCCTCATGGATCATCAAATCGATGGTCTCTTTCAATTCTTCATCGGTTTCGGTTTCACTGCCGAACATGATCGATCCCTGGGCTGTTAAGCCAACTTCTTTGCAATTCCGATAGAACTCCTTAACCTGTTGAACTGTGATATTTTTGCGCATCTGACGCAAGACACGGTCGTTGCCGCTTTCGATGCCGCAGTTGGCGCCCACGCAACCGGCCTCTTTCATGGCTTTAAGCAAATCGATGCCGATATCGACTCTGAGGCAGGCAATCCACGGCTTGTTGATTCCCGAGGCTTTGTAGGCTTCCAGGAATTCGAACATCATCTTCTGGGTCGGATACATGATTTCATTGAGAAATGCGAATCCCGTGAAGCAATAGCGCGAACTTAAATGTTTGAGCTCTTGGATGACCTGGTCGATGGGGCGCATCCGGTAACGGCCGTTGGTCGGTGAACAAAAGATGCACTTGCCCGTGCAGCCGCGTCCGGTGAGCACCGGCATGGCCGTGAACTTTTCATACCCCGGATAGCCCACCGCAAGGTAGTGTTCGATATTAATGTCGTCCCAGGTTGGATATAAGTTTTCATCCTTGAGGTCGATGATCTTCCTGCGTTTGGTGGCCACGGGCTTTCCTTGAACATCCCGATAAACAATGCCGTCGATGGCGCTGAAATCGGTCTGCCCCGAATGAAACCCCCGAATCAACTCCACCAATGTGTGCTCGCCCTCACCCACCACGGCAAAGTCTATGGGCGTGTGTTCGAAGAGGATATCCATGCGGATATCAGAGGTCATGCTACCGCCCAACACAAGGGGGGTTTGGGGTGAGGAGCGTTTTACGTTTTGGGCAAACTCGGAGATAAAGTTGAAATCCGCATAGAGTCCGCCGATGCCCACGCCGCAATATTGCCCCTCGCGCAAGCGTTTTATCCAATCTACTCGATTGAAATTCAGGTCTTGGAACTCATAGGGAATTCCGTTTTTACGCAAGGCGGTCATGACGTGCGCCAAACCGATGGGAAAAAATGAGTACGGTTTTTTGACCAGCAAGAATCTTTTCATATTAGTTCACCAAATGGTTGCAGCATATTTTCAGCGTTTCGCTAAATTTTTAGTCTGTGGAAGGTATACAAGATTGTCTTTAATTAACAGCATCAAACATTAGCCAAATGAAGCAATTTGTACCAAAAATTTCTTTCATTATACTCTTGCTGGACCAGTTCGTGTGCGGCTTTGGCGATTTCCATTCGAAACCCCTCATGATGAAGAAAAAAATTGGCTCGATCAATCCCCTCTTCCGGGTCTAAAAAAGGAACATAGTGCTTCAAGGGTTCAAAGAAATGGCGAATGGAGTCATTATCCTCCTCTAGCAGCATCGTTCCGCAATTAGTCGCCTCCCAAGTTCTACCTCTAAAGAGACGTTTTGTGGGGGTATGATAGGTAATACTTATTGAAATCTTACTTCGCTGAAGATAATTGGCAACCATCTCAACGGATAATGGATAGGTGCTTTGAACTCCGCCGGCTTGAAAGATTGGACATCCCAAGCTGATCATTTTTTGCAGCAAGTGGGTCCGATATACATATTGATGTAGTGAACTTTCTGCGGAAATACTGCCGTTTTCAGGCACTGGATGGGTTCTTCCGATGAAACTTATTGGAATATCCTGTGGTAAATCTGTTTTATAAAAGATCTTCTGGTCGACTGGAAACCAGAGTATGGCATATTTTTGGGGTGTTTTTGTTTTTATTAGGAAATCTGAAGCAGGATCAAATAACAATATCTTATCGGAGAAATCCTTCATAGCTTCAAAACGTTCAAAGGCGGCATTGCCCCATGCATCACCCACTGCTGTTATAACGGGGATACTTAGCTTGTCTCGAACGAATCGTATGGTTTCATTTCTAGGGAATGCATAGAGTGGCTGATGTCGATTATCGTTGCTTGGCAAGGCAATACTCATATCGAGCTGAGTTGGAAATAAAAGCAAAAAATCGGGTTGAACCTGATAACAATAATTCAAAAAACTTTCATCGCACTGAGTTTTTGTCTTGTATGCATGTTCGTCGCAGAAAAATGCATAGGGCACGCCTATATCAGACTTTTGCAGCGTATCAATGAGTGTAAAAGAACTCGGACAAAGTGGTCTTCGTGGGTTCAAGTCAGCCCACTTTACACAAGCGATAAGCACTTTACATTTCTGGCTCATTTTTTATTAGCACACAGTGTGTCTGGTTGGGTTCATTTATGGGTGGCGTACACTTGGGGAGAGACCTATTATAGAGGCGGGTATACGCCATTATACAAATCGGAACTTAACATGCCAAGCCTGATAAATTCTTCACGCTGCGGATTGCGTTTGACCGTCATATTAACAATCGGCCTCTCGGCAGTAAGAATCTGAATCAAATTTCTTTTAAACTCCAGCATGGTCATTTCATCTTTTCTATATTGAAGCTGAATGGGGAGCTTATTTACCGATGCGTCCGCTTTTTTTTCTGCAATTACAACCAACATAAAATGGCTGTTATTCTGGCAGGTTGGCATGTGTCCGGCTGGATTTTTGTTCCAATCGTAAAGAAACAAATCCCATGGGCCAAAATATAGCGTGGGTGAATCTTTGAATTCCGCAAGGTATACCTTGCAATCCGCAAATCCATTTTGAACGTAATAGTCAAAAAACCAGCCAGGCGAATACATCAAGTATGGTCCATTGAAATTGCTGGCATGTTCGAGATGGATGATACGTCCATTGGGCTTCAGCATATTGGTGAGATTCAGTATCGCCTGAGCTGGGTTGAACATATTATCCAGGCAGGAACCATTATAGATAAGGTCATATCGTCCATGCAGTGCTTCTGGAACTGGTTTTCCCAGATCCCAAATAATATTCGCACCCTCATAATCTGACACATCCATAAAATCCAAAGAGCTGATTTCAAACAAGCTCATAAAGCTCTTATCCAAAATCAAATGGGGGTTCGATGGGTTGAATTCTAGTCCCGCTTTCGGCATGGCGTTGATCTTATATTTTTCAAACAGACGAATTAATGCACCTATCGTGATAAAAATGTCCTGCCTGCCAATAAACAGGACGTTACCTCTGAATGGGCGGTATGCATTTTCAATGAAAAACATTTCGGCGAGTGGTGCAAGAAGACCCAATGCGGTAGCTCCTATTATCAAACTTTGATCGATATTATTTTCAGTTGGTTGCCAATAGCTGGAATATAGAAAAATCGTATCTCGGATATTTTTCGATTCGCGGACAGGTCAAAATATAAGACTATCTCTAGTCATTTTTCGCATACGCTTGATCTCTTCGAGCGTTGCGCCAGTAATATCTTGAAGACGCATTAATTTTTCAGGTCTGAAATTGATCCTGTCCCACTCGTAGGCCCTCAGAATGCTGATGTCTTTTGGCGTCCATTCATCCGAAAGAATCTGTCCGTAACGCCAATCCACTTTGGGGATTTCGTCGTTGCACACCAGCAGCCCTTTTTCCTTGGCCAGACCGAAGAGTCTGGTCTTGTAAAGGGGGACCGCGCCGTAGATTTTAACGTAATCGGCGCCGCAGCGTTCGGCAAAGGCTATGGTCTCGCGGATCTCATCCCAGGTCTCGCCCGGAAAGCCGATGATGAAATTGGCGATGCAGTAAATGCCGCGGCGGGTAATGCTGTCGATGATGGCCGGGACCCGTTCCAAATCCTTGATGGGCTTGCCCACAATCTCCTTGAGCACTCGGGGGTTGCCCGATTCGATGGCCACATTGATGCCCACGCAGCCCGAAGCCTTCATCAGGTCGAGCAGCTCATCGTTCAACAAAAAAAGCGCAAAGGCCGAAGCAATCCATTTAAGCCCTACCTTGTGCTCCACCATGAGGGAGAAAAGACGCCGGGCATAGTCGTTAGGCCCCATGAGCAGGTTGTCTTCATCAAAGACCAGCGAGCGGATGCCGTAGGTTTTCTTCAAATAGAGCAGTTCTTTTACTACATCTTCCGGGTCGCGGGCGCGCACCTTGCGACCGGCAATGGTCTCCACCTGACAAAAGAGACAGCCAAAGGGGCAGCCGCGGGTGGTGACCATGCGCACAAAGGGAAATTCCGGCGGGTTGTTGGCGCTGTAACTGCGCTGCACCTTGCTGAGGTAGGCGCTGTAATCGACCAGGTCGTAGGCTGGCCAGGGCAGCCGGGTCAGGTCCGCCACCCTGGCCGCTTTCTGGATGATCAGCTCTTCTTGGTGCCGATAAGCCAACCCTTCGGCGGGCAGCTCCCCTTCTCCTTGGAAGTACAGCAGCAAATCGCGCAGCACATACTCACCTTCGCCGATGACGCAGTAGTCAATATGGTGGTTGCGCATGACGAATTCGGGCATGGTGGTGGCATGCACGCCGCCAACGATCACCGTGATGGCCGGATCGATTTTTTTGATCAGGCCGGCCGCGATATCCAGAGTCTCGGCATACTCGGAAGTTAAAAGCGAAAGGCCCACGTAATCGGGTTTGTAAGCGGCCACTTGGGCGACAAACTGCTCGCGGCCCATGTCATGGAACTGGGCATCGATGATCTTCACCTCGACCATGTCGCGCACCATCTGGGCCAGCAGACAAAGCGTGGTGGGTTCCAGATTCCACATGGTCACCAGATCTTCTTTTTGCCAGCGCATGTTGGGATAGGCCAGAATGAGGCGTTTCTTAGCCATGTTGAATCTCCTGCCGGACGCCGACGCAAAGGCACAGCAGATAGTGCGCCATTGGCGTAAAACCGGTATGCACCACTTCATCATTCATGCTGAATAAAAAGACATTCTTGAAATAGCGCTGCAGTAATTTCTTAAAATCCTTGCCGCTCTTGCAATTGACGTGGGTGGCCCGGCTGGGCGCGGAAGCATACGCCTGGCTTTCAAGACTGGGAAGGCCGACGATGCAGACGCCATCCGGCCCCAGGGAACGCGTCACGTGGCGCAAAAATTGATCTTCCGCTTGCGCCTGGACATGTTCCAGAACATCGAGCAGATAGACGGCATCAAAATGCTTTTCAAGCGGCGCGGCCTGCATGTCGTGAACGGCAAATGTGATGCGGTCGTCGGTTTGGGTTTTCCGGCATTCCGCCACCATGACCGGGTCGATGTCCACGGCATGGATGGATTGCACTTCATGGGCCACCAGATGGGTTCCCCAGCCGTCGCCGCATCCGACTTCAAGTACTGAGGCTGTTCCGGTCAGCATCTTGGCCACGAATTTATAACGCGCCATGGAGAAAAGCAGCACCTTGGGGTCCATGTGCCAGCGGTGACCGGACATCATGCCCAGATGCACGCGCTTTTCTTCGGCGGAGTATTCTATATGTTGGTCGCTGATTGGTCGGGCTTGCATGTACTGCTCCTAAGGGGGGTATGGGAAGAACCGATATACCTCAAGCTCATACCGTCTAAGTTCTTTCGGCATTCTGCTGTTTCTTGTTCGATATTCGATATTCAATTAAGTCAGGCCTCGGGGTGTTTCTTTCGTCATGCCCGCGCAGGCGGGCATCCAGCGGGATAGCAATCAAGAAAACTGGATTCCCGCCTTCGCGGGAATGACGCAACTTTGTTTGAGAAACTCCCCTACCCCTCAATTAAGTTAGCGCTTGTGGGGGTGAAGGGGTGGGTGTAACGATTTTTTAGTAAACTTTATTCCCTATATAAAATTGATATGTTTAGGCGGTTGCTTAAGCTGAAACAGGAAATCATTGATCGCATTGGTCTTGCAACTGGTATAGCACTCCTTGTGCACATCGATGCCGTTCTCGATGCGCCGCATGATCTCCCAGTAGCGATCGCCGTTAACGATGTCGGCAAAGGATTCGGTGTTGAGATCGCCGAGGCGAAATTCCGCTTCGCGATGTGAAAAGAAAAGCCCGCAATGATAGAGTTTGCCGTCGCCGCTGGAATAGAGCAAAAAGGGCGCGCCGAGGCAGCAGTCGTAGGTGCGCCGGCCTTTTTTGGAGATATTGTTCCATTTGACAATGACTTTGAAGTGATCACTGCCTTGGGTTTCGGCTTTTTCGAGCACTTCGGTGAATTCGTCATATTGGTCGAGCTTTTTGTAAATGCCCAAGTCGTTTTGCTTGGTGTCTCCGCAGTGCTTGATTTCGAAGTAATCGATGCCCAGATTTTTGGCCAGTTCAGTCAGCGGCAGCACTTCGCCCACGTCCTGGGGGGTCAGCACCATCTGGAAGCCGATGGTCACCGGCAATCCTTTTTTGGCTTTGGTAGCCACACAGAATTTAACCTTTTCCACAAAGGTGGAAAAATCCTTGCTGCCATGAAGCCGCCGGTAAGCATCATCGGAGGCCGCGCTGATATTGAAGCGTATCCAGATCAGTTGTTCCAGCG
Organism: Deltaproteobacteria bacterium; assembly: GCA_021824175.1. GTDB lineage: Bacteria > Desulfobacterota > Desulfobacteria > Desulfobacterales > Desulfosarcinaceae > Desulfatitalea. Next base: position 18,483 of record JAKALP010000008.1, on the reverse strand, counting down.
CCTTTTCGCCGGCCGCGCCAATATCAAACAAAACGCCGTTGGTTCCTAAGCCGATATCCACGCCGGCCTGGGTAGCCACGTCGATGGCCTCGTACACATGGGGATTGAGCAGCGGTTCGGCCTCGCCGATGAATGCCATGGAACGCACGCCGACTTTGCCGGCATCGCGCATGTAACGCAGCAAGGGTTCCCGCTGGAAGTACTGGTCGCGGCCCTGCTTATAGAGATTGCCCTGCAGCGCGCCGAAACAGTAATGGCACTTGATATTGCAGCCTTTGCTGAGTCCGACATCGATATGGATGGGCGCGATCCTTTCTCCTTTGGCCCAGGCCTGGAGCCGATCCAGGTGCCAATAGAGTTTGTGACTGTCCATGCGGTAAGTGCGGTCATTCATGCCATCACCTCGTGTTTAATCTCGCGGCAGTAAGATTCAAGCGCCTCCTGCCAGGGGCGTAAGGACTCCAGCTTGCCCGAACGCAGCGGAGTATATGTGTTCTTGATGCCCAGGGATGGAAAGGCGGTATGCGGGCAGCCGGTGATTTTAACGTCAAGCTTCAGATTCTTTATCAATTGATTCATCAGGTCCAGGAGCGAAGCAGTCCCCTGATTAGCGATGTGATAGGTGCCGAAAGCGGTCCCCGTTTCGGTTATGGTTCGGATGGCTTGCGCAATATCATAGCTGTAGCTAGGCGAAGTAATGATATCGCTGGAAATGCGCAGTTCGGCGGCGCCGTCGCGGATGCGGGCCAGCATTTTTTCAACGAATTGATTGTTGCGCGGGTTTGGGCCGAACAAGAGTGGAATCCTGAAGATATAGCAGCGTTGGGCAATAGCCGCGACAAGACAATCCGCGCCGTATTTGCTCAGGCCGTAAACATTGACCGGCCGGGGGCAGTCGGCTTCATCGTAGTAATCCTCTTTGCAGCTATCGAAGACCGCATCGGTGCTGATCTGCGCCAGCACAAAGCCCATTTGATTCGAGAGCCGCGCCAGCTCTTTCGGGAAAAGCGTATTGATCGCCAGCGCTGTTTCCGGGTGTTGTTCGCAAGCATCGATGCCGACATAGGCCGCGGCATTGATGACCAGATCCGGTGCAATCTCTTCCACATAGCGGCGGACCTGGACGGTATCACGAACATCCAATGTCCGGCTGTCTTTGAAAAATAGCTGATGGTCCGGCCCGAAAGCCTTGCGCAAAGCGGTTCCCAGTTTCCCGCCGGCGCCGAAGAGCAATAGCCGTTTTTGAGGATTATGGTTGAAGGGAGGCTGGGTAGGCATGTTCGGCTCCGGCCGGAATAATTTTTTGATCCAAAAGACGATGGACAGCGGCGGCGATACCATTGGCGTCGATCCCGAAATGGGCGCGCATGCCGGCTGTATTGTAGATGTCATGAATGAAATGGTCCGGCAGACCTAGTCGCAGCAATGTGTGATTCAGTCCGAACTCATGAACCAGTTCGAGCAGGAGAGCGCCCAGGCCACAGGAGACATAATGCTCCTCCACGGACAATACTATGCGGACATCCTTTAACATCTCCACCAGCGCCGCTTTATTCATCGGTTGCAGCATGGGGATGGAAATGATCCGGGGATAGATGCCCACGTTGGCAAGTTTTGTTCTAGCTTTAAGCGCCTCTTCGGCAATGACGCTATGACAAAGCACGGCGATGCGCTCTCCTTCGGCCAGCACAAGGGGTTGGCCAATGTCGAGCGTATGGTCAGTATGCAGGTTGGGCTCGCCGCGTTTGGCCAACCGCACATACACCGGAGCATCGCTTTGGAGGGCGAACAGCGCCGCGCTTTTGGCTTCGATGGGATCGGCCGGGGAAAGCACGGTCAGGTTGGGCAGGCCGCGGGCAATGCCGATGTCTTCCACGGAGTAATGGGTCATGCCCTGGGGGGCATAGGTCAGACCGCAGCCGATGCCGGCCATGATGATGGGCAATTGCTGATAGCAGATGTCGTTGCGGACCTGCTCGTAGCAACGATACAGCAGAAATGGAATGATGTTGTAGACCAGCACCTTATGGCCGCTCATGCTCAAGCCGGCCGCGAAACTGATGGTATTCTGCTCGGCCACGCCCAGGTTCAAAAACCGCTCGGGAAAGTCCTTTTTGAAGTCGTCGAACACACCCAGGCCGGCATCGCCGCTGAGGATGAAAATATCTTCACGCTCGCGGCAGGCGGTCAGGATAGTGTCGATAAAAGCATTTCTCATGCGAGCTCCTCCAGGGCTTGGTGTTTGTGATCATCGGTCACAATGTAGTAGTGCCAGATCAACTGATCTTGCATGAAGGAAACCCCTTTGCCCTTGGTGGTCCGGGCAATGATCATTTTGGGTTTGCCCTGGGAGTCTTCCTTCAGCGCGCACCGAAGCGCTTCGAAATCGTGCCCGTTTACTTCCAGCGTGTGCCAGCCAAATGCTTCCCACTTATCTCGCATGGGGTCGAAACAGCATATCTGGGTGGGTCTGCCATAGCCCTGCAAATTGTTGTGATCCATGATGGCCGTGAAATTGTCGGCACCAACCTTGGGCGCAAACAGGGCCCCTTCCCAGATGGAGCCTTCCTGGCTTTCGCCGTCGCCGATCAGGGCATATACTTTGCGGTTCTGATTTTTTCGTTTGAATCCAAATGCCAACCCGATGCCCATATTGAAGCCGTGGCCGAGAGATCCACCTGAAACCTCGACTCCGCATTGCGGGGCGCGATCGAGGTGGGCCGGTAACGTGCCTCCGTTTTGATAGTAGCCTTCGATCTGTGGCCGGCTCATGATGCCCTTATGCGCCAGGGTACTGTATAATGCCATGGCCGCATGCGCTTTGCTGAGAATGAAGACATCGCGCTGCTCCCAAGGGTCGAGGCGCATGGTATCGAAGTATAGTGTGGTCAGAATATCCGCGCACGAAAGGCTCGATCCCACATGCGGGCTTTTGGAGCGGTGGGCCATTTCGATGATGGTTTTGCGAATCTCTTTGGCGGTATCGGATAGTGGCTTCATTCGGTGCCGGTCCTTAAAAGGGTGTTATCTTCGGGTTTGCGGCCGAACAGGGTATTCACCGCGTTCTCGATTTTGGCGACATCCAACGATTTCATGCAGTACAGCCCGGATTTGCAGGTCGTGGCGCAACAGGGCATGTGAGGGCATTCCTGGTCGGAGGTAATCACCTGGCTACCGTTGTAGAAATAGACTTCATCCGGATCAGTGGGGCCGAAGAGGCCGACCACTTTTTTATTCAAGGCAAAGGCCAGATGCAGTCCCAGGCTGTCATTGGTGATGATCAGCCGGCAGGAATTGATCCAATCCATATATTTGAACAGATTGGTTTTGCCCTCCTGCCAGGAAACGCTGTAGCCTTGAGCGGTCAGACGCTGCTCCAATTGCTTCCACAGTTCCATGTCCATGGCCTTATGGGGCCATTTGGAACCCACCTCATAATTGAACCCGATATCAGCGGCGGCGCCTTGTTTGGCCTTATACCCCAAAATATACTTCTGCTTCTTCCACCGGACGCCTAGCATCTGGATCAGAACCTGCTGCCAGTAGCCGCGCGCCTGGACCGAAGTCTTGCCTTCGATATAGCTGATAAAACTTAAGCCCTTTTCATAACCGTGATAGGTGCCGCCGACGGTCTCGAAGCGAAACCCGTACTTGCCCCAGGCGTCGATCATGTCGGCCAGGGCGCATACGCCGGGAATCTTCTCTAGGTTGATCAGGATATCGAACTTCTCCTTCATGAGCTGAAAGGGAACGAAGTGATCCCAGACTAGGGGCCGGTCCACAAAGGGATTGCGGTAGAGCAACGGTTCGGCCTGTTCGGAAATCACCCAGGTGATATGCGAGTCCGGGTATTTCTCCTTGAGTGCCCACAGGATGGGCGTGGTTCGGATGACATCGCCCAGGCTGACCACTTTGCCGATCTCCGGGTCCAGGGTCTCGGAGTAGCCGAGTTTGATGATCAGGATTTTCATTTTGTCGGTATTGGGTTTCATATGAAGTTCACATGTCTCACGGAAGGTTTACTTATCTCGCTTAAAAAAGCGTTGATGGCATTGGGTCGGCAATTGGCCGGGCACTGGCTGACGTCTAATGTGCTTTCAAGAAAATGTTGAAGTTGTTTACGCCGGTGACTCTGCCAGATGGTGCGGAAATCGGCCTCGTAGATATTGCCGAAGACAAACTCGGGCTTGTCCCAGTAGGGCAGACAAGAGGCCAGGTCGCCGGCCGAGTTGAGCACCGTGATGAACGAACAACCCCGGCATTCCTTATAAGTACGCGGGCCGGAGTTCATAAACGCGTCGGTTCGCACCAGAGCGGAAAAATGGTCATCGGATAAGGCGTTGAGCTGCGCGAACAAAGTCTCCAGGTCCGCTGGATCGTAGGCGTCCTCCAAGTGGTAAAATTGCTCCGACCGCTGGTGCACAAACGGTTTGACCGCCAGATAGTCCAGCCCGGCATCCTTGAGCAGTGCCGCGGCGGCCAGCAGGGAATCTTTATTTTCTGGGATCAAAACAAACTGGGCGCCGATATCGACCTCCCAGCCATTGGACTTTTTAAGGATGACTGCCTGCCGCAGGTGGTCCACCACCGTTTCAAATACTTTGGGAGCCACTTGATGCACGGTAGCGTAGTCTTGTGCGGTGCCGCCGTTAAAGCTGAAGCGCACGAAACTCAGGTGCGGCAGTATTTTTATGGCCAGCGCTTCGTTGAGCAGTTGCCCATTGGTGAACAGTCCGATATCGATGCCCGCGGCTTTGGCATGGGCGATATGGACGGCGATATCCGGATGCAGCAATGGCTCGCCTTCGCCGGCGAATACGATGCTTTTGACCCCGCAAGCCGCCATGTCAGTCAGAATGGTCAACAGACGTCCCGTGGTGAGCCGGCGGTTGGGGTGACCGATAAAATCATAGGCGCAGAACAAACAGCGATGATTACAACCGCCCACCGGGCTGATTTCCACATAGAGGGGGAAGCAGTCGCCGCTGCGCAGATATTCCGAAACTCTCTCCGGATGGTAGGCCAGTTTATGGCCATCAAAATTATATTTCCCCATGTTAGCTAACCGACATTTGAAATTATTTCTGGACCCGTAAAAGCTGACGGGCTTGCTAAAGGTCCAGGAATCGTCTCTCCCGCGCAAGCGGGAGTCCAGAACCACTTGCTTTTACTGGTTCCCCGCCTGCGCGGGGATGACATTAAGAGGCACTGTGCTACTTTTTATGGTCCCATCATCTTTTGTGTTGCGAATGTCACGAATTTCCACACTGGTGTGCCCGAAAATCTGATGGCGATTGGTCTTTACTTTGACATCACACGGGTTGCAGTCTCCGAAATTTTGGCAGCTACGAAAGACATCAATGCTCTCTTCGTTGAAATCAGCATCCAGAATATGGGCGATGGGCAAACGCCCTTTGTAGAGATCCGAGTGGCAGCGAAATACATTGCCGCTGGGGTCAACGATGATTTCGGTCGTGCGGCACTCGCAGGCGCAATGGGCGGCGCCGTTTATGCTGCCGTCGTATTTGAATGTGCCGTATAGCTTGTCTTCATGAAAGCCCAGAAATTCTTTGGTGCGGAAGTCGATGCCCAGTTTGAGGCAGCGCGCTTGCACGTCCTGGATATGTTTGGCAATGGTTGCGTCCGGGTGCGCAATGCCGTACAGCCCGACCCTGAATCCCGCATCCTGAAGCTTAAAGGTCTTCCGGATCAGATCTTCGATATCATTCTGGCCGGGATGATAACTGACGCGAATGGGCGCGTAGGGCGCCTGGCGGTCGAAGCGCCAAGTGGGGACATTCTCAATGAATTGCCGGACATCAAACATCATGTTGGTCATCAGATCCATTTTGATCTCCGGCTTGACTTCATTGACAATGCGGAAAAAGCCTTTGTGAAGGGTGGGTTCACCCCCTTGCAGGGTCAGCGGCAGATCGTCGCGCAGGGTCAAGCGATCGGCGGCTGAAATCCACTCATCGGCGGTCATCATTTTGCGGCGCGCTTGATCGATTCGATGCACATGGTCATGAAGATTGATGCAATAGGGGCATTTCAGGTTGCAGCTCAGGGTCAGGAAGAAAGCCACATAGTTGTGATCGGCCTTGGGTATGATGGGGCCAAGGTTGGCACGACCCGAATGATGATCCAGCGCGCGACGGCGGCTATCGGGCATATTCGATGATCTCCTTTACGGTGGCCAAAGCCTGGGCTGCGGTTTGTCTGAATTCCGATGAAGGGTTGCCTGGAATGCTTCGATAGTAATTGGGGCGTAAAAAGTAACGCTCATGAAGTGGCGTCAGGTAGGGACTTAGCCACTGACCGACTTTGCTTGGGCTGAAGGGATTACGAGTGACCGGCAGAAGCAAGGGATTGTCGCCCAGATCAAAGGTGATCATTCCGGTGGGAGCGAACACAATGGATTCCTTGTGATCTAATTTTCTGCTCAGAAAGTAGCCGTCTATGGGATCAACGGTCAATTCCATGGGGCTGTTCAAGCAATCGCCTTTGACGACCCAGGGATGAAAATGATTGACATGGGCAATGATACCTTCGCCTGGAACGCGCCAGCACAGATAGATGGGGAAATTGGAGTATTGATCCGAATCCACGTAATTTTGGACGGGAAGATGACGGATCAGCAATTGAATCATGCTGGATTCGGATATGTCGATGGCACCTTCTGTATTGCGGTAATTGGATTCGATCTCGTTGAGGATCGGTTTGTTATAGTAGAGGCGGTAACCGGGTCCGGTGACGGCAGGAGGCTCTTGTTCCAGCAAGCAATCCAATTCAACCATGAATCGGTTAGGGATGATGTGGTCCGGGGAAAAATTGAGCACATGAGAGCCAGTTCGTCTGCCAAGCTCAAGGACGGAGTAATACCCTGACTGGGTCATCAGGCCGGCAGGAATATTCCAGCCAGGTCCGAAGAGTTCGTGATAATGCGCAATAAAATCCATAAAGGGTTTCGGAAATACAATTGTATAGGGAGTCACAAATGGCCTGATCCGATTGAGACTGGGATGAGATTTTAAGGCTTCCTCGCCGTTCTGATCCGTGCAGAAAATAAAGTGAATTTTATATTTCTTGAAAATCGCCGGCAAATTGCCGGAGGCGCATAATGCCGGAAGAAAGTAGTCCAACAGGATATGAGTGTATCGGGGCCCCCAGAAGACAAGCTGCATGATCAACGTTCGGTTGCCGTTCGAACTATTGATGGCGGGGCCGACATTTTCGACGATTTCTTTTTGGAGCCAAACAAAATATTCGAAAAATCTGACGATATAATGGGCCAGGGTATCGGTCTGGTCTATCTTATGGATATGAGAAAAGAAATCAAAAATATCCTTCTGTGTAGCGTATCGCAGCAAAAATTCTCCGATGTCACTTCTGCGTTGGAGGTTGGAAGGATTTACCACAAAGGCGGTTTTGTAGTATTGCGCGGCCTCATGAAAATTCTTTTTCCATTTGTTGAATTCAGCCAGTCGATAATTGGTCTCCTCGCAGTTTAAGGCCAGCGCCTTGGCGATGATCGCCTGTGAATCGGCCTGATCGGCGCCTGATAGCGCCTTGTTGAGATACCAGCCGGCCAAAGCCGTCTCCACGGCGGCCTGGCCGTGTGCCTGGAACAAGGCGCTGACTTGTTGTTGAGCGGAGTTTAAGGTCATGGATTAGAAGTATCCTCCTGAGTGCTACCCTGCCGCCGACATGCGGGGCGGGTCGGTGGACTCGCATGCTTCGCCATACTGGTCGCACTCTTGAGGATTGTAGAAGATGATACTACTGCCTTCGTGTTCGAACTTGAAGGGAACCATCAAGTAATTATCCAGGGCTTCCCTGACGGCCGGGCGTTTGGCTTTAGGCACATAGAAGACCATGAAGCCCGCGCCGCCGGCACCCAGCAATTTGCCGCCCAGTGCACCGGCGTTTTTGGCTTTGGTGTAGATTTTGTCGATGCGCGTATTGGAGATGGTTTGGGTCAGACTGCGCTTGAGCATCCAGTTTTCATCCAAAAGGGCGCCGAAACCATCCAAGTCCTGGCTGGAGGAGAGAATGGATACGGCTTTTTCGGTGAGAAGCCGCATCTGGTTCAAGACCCTTTCCTTTTCCTCCAGACTGGCGATGATTTGGCCGGCGATTTCGGAAGCAATGCGGCTGGCGCCGGTGTATACCATCATCAGATTTGCTTCCAGGGCGGCCAGGCGCTGGGTCGGCAGGATGATAGGCTCCACTTGGATATCTCCCGAAGTATGGAAGTGAATGCGGTTGAAGCCGCCGTGGGCCGCGGCCACCTGGTCCTGGGAGCCGACATTGTCCTTGAGGATCTTCTGTTCCAGTTCAATAGCTTTCATGGCCAGGTCGTGCTTGCCGATCATCTGGCCTTTTAACGCGGTCAGGGCCTTAATGAGCCCCACGGCAAAAGACGAACTGGAGCCCATGCCGGTGCGGGCCGGCAGATCACCTTGATGATGGATCTCCAATCCCACGGCATCGTCGAAACCAAGATACCGCAACCCCTCGCGCACGGCCGGGTGTAGAATTTCGGAGATCTGGGAGACGGTTTCAATGTGCGACCAGACCACGCGGTGCTTGATGTTGAAAAAGGGCGGCAGATGACGGCACGACAGGTAGCAGTATTTGTCGATGGTCGTGGAGAGCACTTCACCCCCATGTTTGAGGTACCAGGTGGGATAGTCCGTGCCGCCGCCGAAAAAGGAGATGCGATAGGGGGTCTTGGTAAATATCATGGGGTCACCTTAGCTGGGATAGGAAATACACATTGGTTTGGAAAGTTCTTCGTTCATTGCTCTGTCATTCCCGCGAAAGCGGGAATCCAGGTTTCTTAAAATCTATTTTTCTGGATGCCCGCCGCAGTTTATCCCGAATTTATGCGGGACGGGCATGACGAAAGTAATTCCCTGATGCCCGAATTACTCAGCGGGTCAAGAATTGTTTGCCGGCCTTAATCCTTTGCCGCCAATAATCCAATAAATCCTGCATCGTGGTTTCAAACGGAATTTCCGGCTGCCAACCGGTGTGCTGCTGGAATTTGCGGGTATCGGGCACTTGCAGATCAGCATCCAGCGGGCGCAACCGGCTTTCTTCTGTTTCAACTTGAATTCCGGAAACAGTGGAAATGGAGATCAAATAGTGGAGCATGTCACCGACGGTGCAAGAATAGGTTCCGCCGATGTTGTAGTATTCTCCTGGGATGGGGTTGACGGTGACCAGCATATAGTAAGCGCGCACCGCGTCACGCACATCGGACCAGGTGCGCATGGAGTTCAGATTCCCGGTTTTGACGATGGGTGGGATTAAGCCGGCTTCGATCATGGCGATCTGTTTGGCAAATGTGGATTCGGCGAAGACATCGCCCCGCCGGGGGCCGGTGTGGGTGAACATCCGCGTCACCACCACCTTTTGACGGTAGGCCTCGGCGTGAAACCGGCCGACCATATCCGTGCCGATTTTGGAAATGGCATAGGGTGAAGCGGGATGAAAGGAGCATTCTTCGCTTATGGGAAGTTTTTCTTTTGGCACGCGTCCGAAAACCTCGGAAGAGGCGCACACATGAATGACTGGATTACTCTGCTTGCTCTGCCGCAGCGCTTCAAGCAATCGTTCGGTGCCCAGGATGTTAATATCCAGGGTCTGCAATGGGGAAGTAAAGCTGGTGGAGGGATAACTCTGGGCCGCCAGGTGAAACACAAAATCGGGCCTGCTCTCCTCCACGGCTTTTTGAAGTGAAATGAAATCGCTCAAATCACCGTAAAGAAAAGTGATTCTTTCCTTTTTGTTCGCACGCGGGAGTAGATGTTCCACATTGTCCAAGGGGCTGCGCCAACGGCACAGGCCGTAGATATCCCAATCGGTATTTGCAAGCAGGAAATCGGCCAGGTGCGATCCGACCATGCCGGTAATACCCGTGATCAAAGCTTTTTTGGTCATATCTTTCTTAATCCACTTCTTGCTTATATCAGGTATCGGGGAGTTTCTTTCGTCATGCCCGCGTAGGCGGGCATCCAGCGGGGTTGCATCCTGTGAACCTGGATTCCCGCTTTCGCGGGAATGACGGGGGTTGTGCGAAGAACTCCCCGACCCCTCGCTTATATGGATGCGATGGATGGCAGTATTGCTTGGGCTTGGCGATAGGACGCCGCTGTGCCGATATCGATAAAATGGCCGTTATGATGATACACCGTGATCAATCGTTTTTTGGTCCAAACCGGAAAGATATCCTGCTCCAGCGAGAGTGCACGTCTGGCCGGGATGGTCTCAATTAATAACTTTGGCAATAAATATATGCCCGCATTGATAAAGCCGTTAGTGGAATCGCTGCTTTTTTCCTGGAATTCAATTAATTCGCCAGTGGGGCTGATCAAAAGGGTTCCATAACGGCGAGTATCTTCCACCCATACGGTTGCAAGTGTCGCTTGGGATCGCTGCCGGAAATGCTGGCGAATGAGCCTTTCGAAATCCAGGTCACAGTAGGAGTCACCGTTGAGCACAAGGATGTACTCGCTGGTAAACAGCGGCAGAGCATGTCGGAGAGCGCCCGCTGTTCCGAGGGGCGCAGGTTCGGGCGAATAGTGCAGACGCATTTGATGGTAGTGCGTTCCCAAACGGGCGAAGAGGTCTTCGTGCTTGTAGCCGCTGCAAAGAATCACTTCGCTAAATCCCGCGTTTTCCAGCCGGTATAACAGGTAATCGATAAAGGGCGTGCCATTGACATCGGCCACCACTTTATTGCGATCCGAAATGACGGACCTGAGACGGGTTCCCAGCCCTCCGGCCAGAATGGCGACCTGGATGTCTTGGGTATTTACTTCCGATTTGGTCATGGCATTCTCTGACCCGTTCATGGTAGATGTAGACCCCATTTATGAACAAAGTAGTAATATTCCGGAGCGGCCTTTTGATTGCGTTCTTTGTCGTCCGATTCGCTCTGCCGTTGATTGTGAACCATCACGGAGGTAGGACAATAGATATTCTTCCAGCCATGCTCTTGCAGAGTGTAGCCCAGATCAGGATCAAAGAAATAGTGCCGGTAAGCCCCATCGACCCTGCCAATTTGTTCAAGGCATTTTCTTTTTAACACCGGCGCTACGCCATAGTCGCACTCTCTAGGGTGATGCAGCTCTGGAAAATTCAGCATATTTTTCCCGCAGGCGTAATCGGTGCGAAATTGTTTTAAACGCCCGATCCATTCGAATTTAGGGCTGCAGAATTCATTGAACTTGCCGGCGGAATCGATGTCGCCATCAGGATCGAGAATCAATGGTACGCCGCAACCGGCCTGGGGATCATTTTCGATGGTCAACACCACTTCCAGATCCCAGCCTGGCATCAGCCGGATATCGTCACCGAGCAGCGCTATGTAATTACCCTGGGATTGACACATGCCTTTGATCAAGCTGGCGACATTGCCCTGATGTCTTTCGTTGACCAGGCCCACGAAGCTATTTTTGCCGTGTTGTTCGCGGACATATTCGACGGTGCCGTCGTCGCATTTGTCGACCACTACGATGATCTGATGGGGGAAAAACGTATTGGCCCGGACATTTTCTACTGTCCTGACCAAACTGCTGAATCGATAATAACTGGAAATCACCACCGACAAAGCGATTCGGGGTAAGGTGTTACGTTGGATCAGGGACAGACGCTTGCGGTACAGCTCTTCATTGAACGGACTGGCATAAGACGACAGAGTGTAATACTTACGGGCTTCATCGAACTGACCCATTTTGGCGCTTATATCGCCCATGGTTTCATAGGCCTTGGATTTTTCGCTCAGTGAGGCGCGGTCATTGGAAAGAATATCTTTGCATCTTTCCAAAACCACCATGGACGAATCCATCCCTGACGGCGGCGAGATAAAATCTTGCGTCGGAGTGGGCTTGCAGGAACCCGAAAGAGTATTTTCAACGGCTTTCAACGAATAACCCCCTTGATCATATAGCTCCGCCTGGTCGATTCCAATTAACGATAGCGGATTTCGCCTGGCCCCCAATTTCTTCTGAACCAAAGAGATGACGCGTATTAAGGGAACTTCAACTTCAGCTTTAACTTTACCTTTTCCAAAGATGTCTTTTGCAAGCCATATACCAATTGCCGAACAGGATATTTATTTAATTATTATAGATATTTAATCTGTTCGTGGCTGGCGTCGGGCCCCATGAAGTCAAGATATTGACGGAGAGAATTAAGCTTAAATCCGACGCCCCTTGGCTTGAGAAGTCTTTGATGTTCTGAAAAAAGCATTGGCGCTGGTTTCCAGCGCCAATGCAGGTCGTTCGTGGGATGTTTCAATGATGGTTGCTAATATGCTTCTTTGATTTGCTGTTCCTGGACCGCGGCTCCGGCGATGGGCAGGTAGACGGTTATAATACTGCCGGCCTTTTCCGTGGACCGGACCTGGATATAGCCGTTATGGGCCATCAGAACGCCAGCCGCGGCCGACAGCCCGAGCCCGGCATGCCCGTGTTTTCTGGGATGGGTGAAAAACGGCTCGAAAATGCGCTTTTGATGTTTAAGACTGAGCCCGCAGCCACTGTCTTTAAAAGTAATGACGATGTAATCGCTTCCCTTGAGCACGCCACATCGCTCTTGCGGCGCTTGTTCCTGCAGGGTGCGCACGGTGATATCCAGCTTTCCCCCATCGGGCATGGCATTGGCCGCATTGTCAACGATCTCTTTTAAAACCCACTTCAAGCAGGTGCGGTCGGCACGCACGGCAGGCAATTGGGGACTGATCCAGCTGCTCACGCGAACCCGCGGGGCTGGGCCGGTGAACTGAGCCGTCATGCGCCGGATGAAGATGTTGAGGTCGATGCGGGTCATGCGCATCCTGATGTCACCGGCATACAATCGAAGCCGGTGGGTCAGATCCAGACCACGCTGCACCAAGGCGTCGATAGTGTCGATTTTTTTTCGGATGCAGGCGCCGGCTTCTGGAGAGGCATGCATGACCTTGGCATGGGCTTGGATGCTGTTGAACAACAACTCCAATACCCGGGCCGTGCTGCAGGCAATCAGGCGGGGCCGCTGCACGCGGGCGGCCCATTTGAGCCTGGCTTCAAAATCCCAATGGGCTTCCAGTTGCTTTTCCTCCGGCAGTTCACTGTGGATCTGGGCGATCAACTGGTTCAACCGCAGGCGCTTGGCCGCGGTTCTTCTTTCGCCCAGATACCCAAGGACCAGATGGATCATATAGGCACCGCTCTGGATGAGCCGTTCCATTTCAATGGCGCACGGGTAGAGGGGATGGTTATTCTCGAGCTGCAGGCGGATCAGGGTCACGTTGCCCCAGATGCCCATCAACAGATTATTAAAGTGATGCGAAATGCCTTGGATCAAAGGGCGGACACCGGTGCCCCGCCCATAGAGCTGCTCAATGGTATTTCTATCTTGGGTTTCTTTGGAGCCCTCGATGCTCCTTTTCAACGACGTGCGGTCGACAACGGGCAAGTGGCCATCGGCATCAATGGGTAGACGAAAAATTCTAGCCTTCTGCTGCAAAGCAGGGTTTGGCCCGAACCATTCCGCACGGGTGAACGGACCGGACTGCACAGGACCAAGGCCATCCACGAACAGGGCCGTCATGAGAGGAAGAATGGCCTGACCGTGTTCCGGGGTTAAGACACTATTTTCGGCGACTGCATTCTTTTGCATATGGACTCTCCAGCGGATCGATCTTCCCGTCCCTTCCTCTTGCTATTGAGCCCATGGCAGTGCAACGAGTATACCATCAACCCAATAACGCAAATATTGTTGTAATTCCAATTTATTATAAATATGACGGATGGCCGCGGGGTTCCAGATGGGTCAATGAATTGACGGTAGCTAAAAGGCGGTTGATTCGTTGATTGGTTGATTCGGTGATTCGTAAAGGTAAAAGGCGCTGAGCCATCATTCCGACACCTACAGCGGGCCGTGTCTTCCAAGGATATGGGATATATTGCTTTTTCGAAGCCTTGACACTCGCTCCTTCCGGTGGCATACATTTTGTAGTAATGATAATTGCCGTATTGGATTATCGGATACACAAATCAGTCTAACCTGGGTCAGTCCCCTTAAAACAACCGGCATGGCGAGGCATGGAAGATTTTCCCATTCTTTTTGTCGACGATGACCAGCAAATCCTTAGCGTGGTCGTAACCTATCTGACGCGCAATGGATATTCGGTGGATGCGGTCAACAGCGGGCCGGCCGCCATGGAGAAATTGAAGCAAAAAGAGTATGCCGCCATTTTCACTGACTTGATTATGCCCGAAATCAGCGGCCTGGATCTGCTCAAAGCGATCAAGGAAACCAGCCCGACCACCGAGGTGATCATTGTCACCGGCTATGGCACCATCGAGTCGGCCATCGAGGCTCTCAAACGGGGCAGCTATGATTATCTGCAAAAGCCCATCAATTTTGAACGGCTGAAAATCCTCATTGATCGAATTATCGAAAAGAAAAAGCTGCTGCTGGAAAACGTGCTGATCAAACGGCGCCTCAAGGATCGCTACAACTTCGACCAACTCGTGGGCAAAAGTGAAAAGATGCAGCAAATCTACGAGGTCATCGACCGCATCAGCAGCGGCAGCCCCACTATTTTGATTCGAGGGGAAAGCGGCACGGGCAAGGAACTGGTGGCCAATGTGACTCACCAGAACAGCGTGCGCCGCAACAAACCGTTTATCCCGGTCAACTGCGGCGCCATTGCCGAAGGTTTACTGGAAAGCGAGCTCTTTGGCCATGTCAAGGGCGCCTTCACCGGCGCTATCAAAGACAATATCGGATTGTTCCGGGCCGCCAACGGCGGAACCATTTTTTTGGATGAAATTGCTGAAGTCCCGCCGACGCTGCAAGTCAAGCTGCTGCGGGCGCTTCAGGAAAGAAAAATCCGGGCCGTGGGGGATACCAAAGAAAACGAGGTGGATGTGCGGGTCATCGCGGCCACCAATAAGAATCTCGAAGAGGCCATCAAAATTAAAACCTTTCGGGAAGATCTCTACTACCGCCTGAATGTGATCTCCATACATATGCCGGCGTTGCGGGAGATCAAAGAGGACATTCCCCATCTGGTGCACCATTTTCTGAAAAAATTCAGCCGGGAGAGCCACCGCGTGGTCAACCGCATTTCTCCTGACGCCATGGATCTGCTGATCAAGTATGATTGGCCGGGCAATGTGCGCCAGCTTGAAAACGTGATTGAACGGGCCTTTGCCCTGGGCATCGATGACACCATCCATGCCGCGGATTTGCCGCCGGAGGTCCAATCCATGAATTCCGGCCATAAGATCGGGGAGAATAATTTCAATCTGATGGATCATGAGCGGGTGCTGATTACCCGCGCGTTGGAGCACGTCAGAGGCAATAAGGCCGAAGCCGCCAAATTGCTGGGGATCAATTTGACGACCGTGTACCGCAAAATGGAGAAGTATCGCATCGTGGTAAACGAAACACCAAACTGAAAAAAAATAATGAGTGCATAAAGAGGAGAACGCCATGTCAGACGGGTTGGATGTGATCATAGTGGACGACGATCCTACGGTGTGCGATCTGATTGCCACCATCATCAAGCGCTTTTACACTTGGGGCGAGGTCATCACCTTCTCCGATACCGATGAGGCTCTGAAGTATTGCACCCGCCGTGATATCGGGGTGGCTATTTTTATCGTCGATGTCTTCTTGGGCGGTGTCAGCGGCTTTTACTTCTTGGACAAGGTGGAGAATCGCTTCCCCACGGCCCACTCGGACGCCATCATCATCACGGGCAATGCCAGCGATGACATCGTCAATATGTGCATTGCTTCCGATGTCAACCACCTGCTGGAAAAGCCGATCAAACCCTACGCCTTGCAACTGGCGGTACGCGCCATCGCCGAAAAATACCTCAAATTCGCCAAACGGCTCTTCCAGGACCCGGACTTTGCCAAGAATGTGTCTGGGATTTAATGGGCATTGCCCATGGGTATAAATTCAAACCACTGAGGTGTATCGCGGCGCCATGCAGAGTTTTGAAAAGATTCCCAAGGAGAGCGTTGCCAGTCTCATCGAGGCTTTAATCAAGGAAAAGAGATTGGTGAAAATGGCCGTGCCGGGAACGGACCTTGAGCAGTTGACCATCATTACCGGCATTAAAAATGACCGTAGCGGGGCTTGCTTCCAAATCGATCCGCCGGAAGAATTGAAGGCGGCCCTTCAAAAGAAATCCCTCAAAACCTTAACTTTTGAATTCTCAAACGAAGCCAGGCTGACGCATCGCTTTGAGGCTGAAATTCGCGCCACGGGCCAAGGAATCTGGATCAGTCTGCCGGAGTACATTGAACGCTACCAGCTTCGGAATAATTTCCGGATCAAAGCACCGGCCAATGCTCAGGCGGTGGTGATGATCGAGGATGCCGAAATCACCATGGTGGTGGATAACATCAGCCTGGGCGGTATCTACTGCCACTGTCCCAACAGCGTCAAGGAGTCGATAACACCCGAATTGACGTTGGATAATATGGAGTTGATCTTTTCCTTTGGCGGCGGGCGCTACACCCTTTCCATCGATCGGGCCATAGTGCGGCGCATTGAAGGCCGCACACGACCGCGCAGTTTTGGTCTGGCCTTCGAATTTCTACGCCTCAACACCACGGAGAAGGTGCGGCTTACCGAAATCGTCTACGAACTGCAGCGGGACTATCTGAGAAACCGTCTTAGATACGACGAGTAGAATCCTTTCAGTTATAATATCCGCTTTCAAATCGCGCAATCTCTTTGGCGGCGGCCAGAAGTGTTTGCTGAGCAATCGGCTTCATGGCGTCGCTTTCGGGGGTCCGGACCATCACTGACTCCAGGCTGGACATCTCTTTTTTCATTTGCCGGACCGCTGGTTCAACAGCGCGCAAATCGGTCTTGGAGTCGCCCAGCTGGGCTCGGTATTGCTCCATGACTTCGAGCATGCGTTCGGTGCCGCGATAGATCTCGGAAGCAGATGGCATCAATGATGGAGGCATGACCGGCCGGATGGTCGTGGGGGATGAAATTGCCTGGGCAGTTTCCGGTTTGGTGGTCTTTTTCAGCACTTCGGCAAAGCTGGATGACGGCACCATGGCGGATTTGGTCTTGGCTATGGGCGATAAGGGGGCTTGCTGCGTCTTATCACCGGAATTGATTTTCATGAATGCACCTCCTGTGCACGATTAAATGGTCATCTAAGAAGCCTTACAGCAAATTCCGTGCACAACTTTAATCCGATTTTCACGGCTCCAATCTTTTTGCGATTCCACAATCCGCCGCAACTTTTCTATTTGACAATAGTTATAATTATTTCAGATGATTGCCGATAATCACGAGTCGCTCTGAAACGGCATTTTGCCCTTGATAGCACGCTGCATGCCGCGCATCAGGACAAATTGAATGGGATTGATCCTAGTATTTTTTTCCGACCGGGAAGGCAAAGGCTGCCGGGAGGAGCGGTTTCATCCAATGTGAATTTCCATCCCCTCACGGGCAAAGAAAACCTCTGTGGCACCGCCGCCATTGCCGCAATGTTGCTGTGTCAGGTCATCCAATTGGGCATCGGAGCGCTGAATGTCGTGGTGGAACAACGCCAGGCGCTTAACGTTGCCTCTACGGGCCATTTCAATGCCCTGCTCGATGGACGAATGCCCCCATCCCACGCGGTTTTTGCGATACTCCTGGGCCGTGTACTGGGTGTCATAGACCAGAAGGTCCGCGCCGTGGATGAACTTCTCCAAACGTTCGTTTTCCTCGGCCACGACTTGTTCGCCCTGGGCGAAGATATCGGCATCATAGGCCGGATCGGACGGGTCGGCGGTGAACAGATTGATAAAAGGTTCGGTGTCGTAGGCGGTACAAATCACCTTACCTTTGAATTCGAAGCGGTATCCCAGACACAAAAGGGGATGATTCAGGTACTTGGTGTGCAGTCCCACTCCCTGGCCAAGATCATACTCCCCTTCTTTGAGATGCGCATAGCTGACATTGGAGGAGAGGTCTTCATGCCGCACCGGGAAGTAGCGGTAGGTCCACTGACCGCTGAGCACTTCTTTGAGCGGTTCTTCTTCGTAGGTCACCGGGCCGTAGATGGTAAACTTTGAGTTGGGCTGGTAAATGGGAGTGAAGAACGGAAATCCCATGATGTGGTCCCAGTGGGTATGGGTCAGGAATATTTCCGCCTGGATAGAGTCGGCACCGCCGTTTTTTTCGGCCATCATTTGATTCCCAAGCTGGCGAATGCCGGAGCCGGCATCAATGATAATGCGGCGATGGATCTCATCGATGTTCAATTCCAGACAAGCGGTATTGCCACCATATTTCACGGTGGCCGGCCCTGGGCAGGGAATGGAGCCCCTAACCCCCCAAAATTTAAGTCGCATTTCTCTTTACTCCCCAGCAGTATGCTTCAGGAAAATTCTGGCCTTTTCAATTTCCTCATCAATTTGAGGCTTCATGGCCAGCACATCGCTCGCCTCGACAGATCGG
>JAKALP010000007.1 GCA_021824175.1 Deltaproteobacteria bacterium | reverse complement strand
TCACCTGTAAGTCCTACTTGGCGCAGACGTTCGAGCGTTTGCCCACTCATAGCGACTTGCTGATCAATAATTCTTTGTGCTCTTATTTCTTGCGATGGAGTCATGAGTATTTATTCCAAGCCCAACGATGTGCGTTACCGGCGCGCGGTGAGCTTCCGCGCGTCCGAGTACACGCGCTGGTTAGCGAAAGAAATTCCATGTTGAATGAAAATATTTAAGCACAATTTTTTCCAATTTTGCGATATTTAGGGCCATAATAGCGCTTTGGCAATTACTTTCTTAATTCGTGATTTTGCGTCTATCCAAAACGGGTTGATATCAATGCATTTATGGCTATTTGGAACGCCTTGACCAAAGGAAACGTAAGCAGGCTTATCAAGGCGCATTATAATTGGTATTGAGTCTCCATCATTTCCTTTCGAGTGAGTTAAGAACAAGGGTTCTTTTTCGCTTAATTTTACACTATACTCACGGTACCATGCACCCCACCTGATTTCCATTCTGTGCTCTGAATTACCGTTCCCAATCTCAGCAATTAGACGGATCCATACAGGGCCATGATATGATCTTGGATGATTAAACGTAAAATCGGTACTTGGTTTGCCGCGAAGCAAACCAATAAGATTATCGATTATATGTTCTTTTTCATCGAATTTTAAATACTTTTTCGATCTAAGAAAAGGAAATGTGGAAAAAAACTCATTTTGTGAGCATGAAAGGATCGGAAGAAGGGTAATGGTTTCAGATTCAATTTCACGCTGAAATGCTGTTAAAATTTCTTTTTTGACCCAGGGGCTTCTTAATGAGTTTGTTGAGATAAAAACAATCACATAACGAGATGTTTCAATTCCAGAAAATACCTTTTCAACAATGCTCTCACCCCAACCAATATCCATCTTGTCGATAAAAAAATTAATTCCTGAATTCTTGAGCAAGCTTACAAAGTCAAGTACTTCTTTTGCATCGATGTTACTGTATGAAATAAATACATCTTTCTTGTACTGGTTATCTTCACTGAAGGCGTCCATTTTCACTCCGAGAATACTCGTATGAATTGTTCGTTTTGCTTAGACCACATCGCTAACATGTATTAGATGGTAAAAATAACGCCTTATAATGCGTTATTCTTAACGACGAAATCCATCTATATTCGTATAGAAAATCTATTAACCCATTTTAGCCTGTATAGGCTTTAAAAATGCAATCTAGATCCCCGGCTGTTAGTAGAAACGAAAGTTCACACGTACAAAACTTTCTCCAGATCCCTTTGTGCTATTCTTTTAATGCACATTTTTCGCAAGACTGTTCGTATGCTATTCCAGGTCTGAGCCTTCTGTCAATATTTGTCGCATATTTTCAGGCAATTAATACGTTCGAAGGCCCTCGCCATGCCCTTTTGAATCGTCCATGGATAAAGGAGCTCATAAGAAGGATATTATTGCGTTTGATAAAACAGGATACGCACGAATACGAATGGCGCTGATGCGCTAAGGTCAGCTTTTCCGTCGGCGCCATTCATAGAGGGCTACCGCCGAGGCGGTGGCCGCGTTCAAGGATTCGACCGCCGGGTCAATGGGGATGCGCACCGAAGAGTTGCGCCAGGCGGGGGGCACTCCTTCGCCTTCCATGCCCGCCAGCAATCCAAATGCTTCGGGAAAATCGATGCGCTGAATATCGACCCCGTCGGCCGATAAGGCCAGGATGGGCAGATGATGGGGGAGTTCTTTCAAGGCCGGGCCTTGGCGCAGCGTGACTTTGGGCGTCATGCCGCCCGAGGCGCGCAGGGCCTTGGGGTGGTAAGGATGGGCGCATTCCGATAGCAATATGACCTGGGTGACGCCGAAGGCCGCGGCCGATCGGATCACGGCGCCTACGTTCTCCGGATCTTGGAAGGGTACGATCAAGCTGCAGCCGGGAGGAAATGTTTCTTCGGGCGTCCATTCGATGATCGGGGGCACGTCGATTAACAACAGCGGGCCGCGGGTGCCGAAGAGATCCAGGGTCTGGAACAAGGGGGCGCTCAATTGAAGCCAATCCATGTCGTGGGGGGCCTGGGAAGGCGGCGGATGGTGTTCGTCATCGGTGATCCAGGCGCGGCAGCGCTGCGGAAAGGTGGCCAGCATTTCCGCCACGGGCTGGCGCCCGGCCAGTATGGCTTGTCCTGATTTCTTCACTCCCCGGCCGGTCAATAATTTCTTCAGATCTTTAAACCGGTCGTTTTGCTCGCTGGCAATGGCCACCACGCGGTGGCGTTGCTCGGCTTGGCGCACCTGCACCACCGTGGGCGCGTCCATTCTTTGGAAGATCACCAGGCGCCGTTCATGTTGGGTGGCGCCGATGCGGTAGGCGATATCTTCCAGCAGTTTATACTTCTGGTTGAACTGCTTTACGGCCTGTTCCATCTCAGCGGCGCAATCCGGGCCTTTCATGAAGATCACTCGGCCATGCTGGGCCAGGCAGCCGCTGATGCGTTCCAGGGTCTTGTCCATGGTTTCCACGGCCCTGGTAATCACGCCTTGGACCGGCTCACTGAAATCAGGGGCGATGTTGCGATCCACGACATGAATGCCTTCCAGTCCCAACTGGGCAATGACTTCCCGCAAGAACGCCACCCGTTTGGCGCGGCCTTCGGCCAGGACGATCTCCAGCTCCGGTCGCGCGATTTTCAGGGGGATGCCCGGCATGCCGGGGCCGCTGCCCAGATCCATCAACGGCGAGGGCAGATCGGTGAGCTGGGCCGGCAGCACCGAGTCCACATAGAGCTTGAGCACCATGTTGGTGAAGTTATGGATGCGCGTCAGGTTCAAGTCGGGGTTGTGATGCCGCAGCAAGCCATGATAGAGCCAGAGTTGTTCGATCTGTCGCGGCGTTAAGGCAATGCCGCATTGTGTGAAAATGTCGGCCAACCGCCGGGCGTCGGGAAGCTGCTTGCCGGCCTCGGCAGTACTTCGCCCGGCCCGGCTCTGGGATTTCTTGATGGGATTGGTGTGATGTCCTTTTTTCATCCGCGCTGGCCTGTCTTTTACGAAGACAATCATGTGCTGGTGCTCTATAAACCAGCGGGGTTATTAATGCAACGCGGCATCCAGCACAACCCCAGCATGGTGGAACTGGCCCAGCGCTATATCAAGGAGCGTTACGCCAAACCCGGCCAGGCCTTTGTGGGCATGGTCCACCGGCTGGATGGGCCCGTGGCCGGAGTGCTGGTTCTGGCGCGCACCTCCAAAGCCGCGGCCCGCTTGAGCGCTCAGTTCCGGCAACGGGCAGTCGCCAAAACCTATTTGGCGGTCATCCCTGGGTGCCCGGCGCAGCCCAGCGGTCGGCTGGAGCACTATTTGACCCGCATTGGCCGCCTGTGCCGCGCTGAAACCCACCCGACCCCTGACAGCCAGCGTGCCGTTTTGTCCTACCGGCTGATAGAGCAGCACCAGGGCCAAAGCCTGCTGGAGATCGCATTGGAAACCGGCCGGCGCCATCAGATCCGGTCCCAATTGGCGGCCATCGGCTGTCCCATCATCGGCGATCATGCCTATGGCTCTTCCCAGCGGCTGGCCGAGGGGCGCATCGCCTTGCTGGCTTATCGGCTCCGATTCAACCACCCCACGCGCCAGGATGAGGTCCTCGCTCAAACCCCACCGCCCATTGGTTGGCCATGGCCCGTGGCTGTTCCCGAAGCGGATCGGCCCCTCTGGACCATTGAAGCCTATCAGCGCGATGGTTTTTTAAACTTTGTCCAGAACTGTTGTTAAATGGGACACTGTCTTGCCATGCGGATGGTGACCGCTTGGTGTCCCAAAATTTTACGGGATAATTGTTTGCTAAAATCGTGTGAGTGCGCTAAACGTAATGCCCACATTGATCGTCCTCCCCCGCAACAGTCGGTCTGACTGGATCATTCGATCAGTGCTATTTTGAATGTTAATTGACTGTAGTCATTCGGGTTTTAACTATTTGGCGTTCACACCTGTTCTAAATTCATAAGTTGGCGGAATCTATCACCAATGGTCTGCCAGAGGAGGGCGAAGCGGGTATTTCAGGCTTGACAGATTTATCTTTTGTTAAGCTATAATAAGCACAATTGGCTGCACCCCGGTTCGACGTCCGGGGGTCCGACGACATCCAGGGCTTTTCATGCATCTCACCGCTGGCTGTGTCTTCAACAGTGAAGACATTGCGCACTGAGTTTTTGTCCAGAAAAGACAAGTTACGGGGTACAGCCACCACCAGGCTTCAAGGGCACTGAGCTCATTCGACCACAAGCACAACGGTGAAGGCACGACCATTTCGAATGCACAGCGATCATGAGCCGACTGTTCCATCTGTTGAGGAGGATATTCACCCATGCGCTCGGTTATCGGGATTATTAGTTTGCTTTTTTCCATCGCGGTGATGGCATCGCAGGCGATGGCCGTGGAATATTGGATCAAAGTGGAACCCAAGGAGATCAAGGGGTTTGTCGTTGATGCCGAAATCGAAACCAATATTCCCGGCGCCATCATTCTCAGCGCCCGGCTGGTATTCAAACCCCCAAAGCCCGATGATTCTTTTATCGGAACGGGGTTCATTCGATTTAACGCCTTGAATGGCAAGGGCCGGTTTACCATTGACGGCTGTAAAACCGCTGAACCCAGAGGTTTCAAGCTGCCCAATGGCAATTACGATATCGAGGTGTTTTACAACTATATGTGGCCGGACAACACGGCCATCACCACTGAGACTAAAATAGACACCAACATCAAGGGCATTGCCTCCGTTTCCTTTTCAATTCCCGATGCGGGCAATTCCAACAGTGGCGTCGGATCGGAGGGATTGCGCTGGGTGGTGGAGAATGTAGCGCCCGGCCATACCTGGGACCCGCAATTCTGGCGCAATAAATTTGGTGATCTGGAAGAGGTCCCCTATCGTGGCAAGGAAGACCCTAAAATTCACAAAATGTACTACCTCAAATCCATCCACATGACGTTACTGATCAATGAAAGCAACAGTACTATTGTCGCGTATCGTATGGGGCGGGCCAATGAGTAGAGTAGTAATTGGGTGGATTGACTGATGAATACTTTCTCGGCAATACGGTTAACTTCAAAGGCGGAGTATGCGTATGAACGTCGAACATCGAACGTCCAACGCTGAACGTTGAATGAGGTACGCCTTCGGCGGCCATTATTGCTACAATGCCCAGCCTACCCTGGATAGGTCATTCCAAATTAAAAAAGGGGAGCGAAGCGACAACCATATTCGAAGTTCGAAATTCGATGTTCAACGTTCGAAGTTCGATGTTTTATTGCTTTTTCTCAAGTTAGTGATTCTGGCAATGGACTAATGTAAAGTTGGCAGGAAAAATAAGGCCGCCTTCCCGATTTACTTTCAGCCTTCTGTTTTACCACCTAGTGAATTCGAATCCGCCGCCAACGGCAGCCGCACCGTAAAAGTACTTCCTTGTCCCGGTTGGCTTTGCACGCCAATGCTCCCGCCCATGGCTTCCACCAGACCTTTGACAATGGGCAATCCCAAGCCCGTGCCCGTAATGTAACGGGTGTGCTCGTTTTTGACGCGGTAGAAGCGTTCGAAGATCTTTTCCATGTGGCGTGCGTCGATGCCCAGGCCGTTGTCGCGTACCTGTACTTCCAGGTGGGTTTCGTTGGTCCTCAGATGGATTTCGATGCGGCCCTGATCGGGCGTGTAGTTGATGGCGTTGGTGATCAAATTGCCGAAGATGCTTTCCAGCGCCAGGGGATCGGCCTTGAGCGGGGGCAGCGCGCCGGCCGGGCGCTGCAAGGTGATGCTCTGGTGCTTGGACGCGGCCCTGGTGCCCAGGAAAGCGATGATGTTCTCCAGCAGCTCGTCCATGTGCACAAATTTGGGGGCTTCGCTGAACGCGCCGGACTCGATGCGCGACAGGTCCAGCAAATCGCCGATCAGGGCGATCAACCCTTGGGTCTTCTCCTTGGCCCGTGAGAGCAGATGCTCATCGGCCGGCGATACCTGACCCACCAGATCGCTGAGTACTACGGCCAGCTGTTCGTGGATGGTGGACAGGGGCGAACGCAATTCGTGGGAAACCTTGGCCACAAACTCCCGTTTGAGCCGGTCGAGCACCTTCATGGCCGTGATATCCACGATGGTCACCACCGCGCCCAGGCACTCACCGCTTTCTCCCAGCACCGGCCGGCCTCTTGCAAAAAGAAACTTGTCCGGCCCGATGCTGAATTCGTAGGTGGGGCTGTCTTCCGGCCCCATGTGGCAGCCTTGGGAAAACTCCATAATCAAGGAGCGCAGCGCTTCATCGTTGATATACAGCGCCAGGGCCTGACCTTCGGCCATGTCCTCGGGCAGGGCCATGTAGCGTTTGAAGGTGGGATTGATCAGCACGGCTTGCCCTTGATGGTCGGTGACCATCACGCCGATGGGCAGGGCATTGACGATGGTGTGCAGGCGGCTTTTTTCCAGGAAGAGATCGGCCAGGGTTTGCAGCTTCTCCTGCTGGAGGCGTTCGGCCTCTTTTTCCAGCTGCATCTTCTCCCTGGCCCGGTGGATGGCGATGCGCAATTGGTCCGGCTCAAAAGGTTTGGGCAGCAAATCATAGGCCCCATTGCGCATGGCTTCGGCCGCGGTCTGAACCGTGCCAAAGCCGGTGATAATGATGACCACCACCCGCGGATAGTCTTGCTTGATGGCGCGCAGCACTTCCATGCCGCTTACATCGGGCAGTTGCAGATCCAGCACCACGATGGCCACATTTTGTTGGGCCATCAGCTCCAGAGCCTCCCGGCCGCGGGCGGCGGTGAAGACCCGGTACCCCATGGGCTTGAGCACTCGATTGAGCCCGTCGCGGATACGGGGCTCGTCATCGACCACCAGGACACCCATGGGCTCAGGAGGTTGATTCATGGCCCCCTCCCTCCGCAATGCGGCCCAGGGATTGAAGATAGTGGGCCCACTCCATGGGCAGCAATTGTTTTTTCTTGGTGTTGCAGGTCTTGCAAGCCGCAACCACATTGTTCTTGGCGCTCTTGCCGCCCCTGGAGATGGGCACGATGTGATCCATGGTCAGCTCCTTGGCGGGCACATTCTGGCCGCACCAGTGGCACTGACCTTTGGCGCAGCGGCGCTTCCACCACTGGGAAGCGCGCAGCTCCCGCGCCTTGCGCTTTTCCGCAGCCAAATCCGACGCGTCCAGGTCAAAGGCAAAAGGCGCTATGTGAGGGTTCTGGGCCATATTCAATCCATATCGAAGAGGGGGAGTTTACCCTAATAGATGGAAAAAGCAAGGGGAGGGATAACATTCAGGGGGAGCAACCGTTGTTGGCCGCACAAAGAGGAGGGCGATATTCTCTTGCTCTTCCTCGTACTCGTACTCGTACGCGTACGAAAAGGAAAAGCACTGAGGTGCAACTGCCTTGACTTGCACTCGATAGCATTGGGATGTTGGTCGCGTTACGGTCCATCCACGCGGCGTGGCGTAAAAGATTTTGCGAAGTTTACTCTTTGTCTTGATTTGATAGCGGTGTGGTGCGCTTTGCGCGCCGTTAAAAGGGTGGCGCAAATACTACTTCCGCTTCAACCCCAACCGATCCAGCCAGGCATCGGTCTCTTCCAGCAGTATTTGGTAGTACTTCTCTGAACCGCCCAGTCCCGTGCGGCCGAAGAAGTAATTGATTTCCAGCAGCAACGGTTGGATGCGGCCCTGGGTGAGGATGCGCTCGTCGAAAAGAAAGTCAAAGCCCGCCAGTTGCAAGCCGGTGCGCAGGCTGAAATCTTCAACGACCGCTTCAGCCGCGGATTTCAGGTCCGGGTCGGCATGGTGATCGATGCGGGCGCCGGCGGCCACGCTGTCGCCAAAGGCGCCGGGATCGGGTTGGATGCGCCAGTAGCTGATGCGCCGCGTACCGATGAGGGCCACGCGCAACGAGCGCTGCCGGGCCGGGATGTATTGTTGGACGAGAAAACCCTTCTGGCCGCTGCGTTCGCACGATTGAATATGGGCCAAAATCCGGGCCAAATCCTCATGGGATTGCGCTTTGAAGACCGTTTCGCCCTGACCGCCCCAATCCAGCTTTACGACGGCCGGAAGCGCCAGCGCGGCCATTTGGCTTTCAAAGGCCGCCGCTGAGTCATGGAGCGTGGTGGCCGGGTGGGCCACCCTCAGTTTTTGGAAGAGCCGGATCTGCCCGCGTTTGCCGGGAAAGTCAAAGCGCACATCCATATTGGGGAAGAGATGCCGGCAGTTGGCGCGGGCCATGCGGTAGAGTGCTTCGGAACACCCCTGGGGCAAGATGAGGGCATCGGCCCGCCGGATCGCGGCCAGATCGTTCTCATCCGGCTGCCGGCCGGCGCAGATGATGTTCTCGTGGGCTTCGATGATGGGGTGGAAGGAGAGAATCATGCTTGGTTGATTGGTTGATTGGTTGTTTCAAAGGGACTGAGGGGCAAAGGCACAAAGGCACAGAGGGACTGAAGGACAATGGGACGCTTCGCCCTTTGCTCCTTTGTGCCTATGTGCCTTTGTGCCTTTCGCCTTCAACCTTCTGCTCCCCTAATACCCAAATCGCTCAATCGCCTTGGTATCCCGCGACCAATTCTTCTCCACGCGCACGAAAAGCTGCAAGAACACCTGGCAGTCCACCATGCGTTCGATCTCTTTGCGGGCCGCGATGCCGATCTCCTTGAGTTTGGCCCCGCCTTTACCGATGAGGATCGCTTTCTGGGAGTCGCGCTCCACGTGGATGGTGGCATTGATGCGCACCAGTTGGCCCTGCTTTTCTTCCTTGTACTCATCAATGGTCACGGCCGCGGCATAGGGAATCTCTTCGCCCGTGAGTCGGAAGACTTTTTCGCGGATCATCTCTCCGGCGATGAAACGCTCGGTCAGATCGGTCAGGCTGCCCGGCGGGTACAGGGGCGGCCCGGTCGGCAACATCTTGACCATCTCGGCGATGAGTTCTTCCACCTGGGTGCCTTTTTCCGCCGAAATGGGCACCACGCTGGCAAAGGCATGGGTGGCGGCCCACTGGTCAATGAGCCCCAGCAAATCGGGTTTGGGGATCAGGTCGATTTTGTTGAGCGCCAGGATGGTCGGCTTGCGATGCTCCTTGAGCTTGGCCACCAGATAACGTTCAGCATCGGTGTTGGGTTTGGCCGCGTCCGTGACCACCAGCACCAGATCCGCATCGGCAATGGTGGCCAGGGCCGCATCCACGATGCGCACGTTGAGCAGCTTGGAGGCGCGGTGCACGCCGGGGGTGTCCAGAAAAATCAACTGGGCCTTGGGCTGGTCCACTACCCCCAGAATCCGGTTGCGTGTGGTCTGGGGCTTTTTGCTGGTGATGGAGATTTTTTGGCCCAGCATGCGGTTGAGCAAGGTGGATTTACCGGCATTGGGCGCGCCCACAATGGCCACCAGGCCGGCTTTGAAGTCTTCATAGGTTTCATTTGGCGGATTTGACGGCATCGGTTTGTCCCATAATGGTCTGGATAGCGTGCCAAAGCGCTTCCCGGCCCTGGCCGCTCTTGGCGGAAAAAAGAATCAACCCCTCGGCCGACAGGCCCAAAGCCTCGGCGATGGTCCGGCGCTGTTTGGTCTGATTGGTTTTGGACAGCTTATCGCATTTGGTGAGCACCGGAATGGGGGCCACGCCGTATTGGCGCAGCCAATCCATGAAGTTAAGTTCTTCGACTCCCGGCACCCGGCGCAGATCCATGAGCAGCACCACGGCTTTGAGCGTCGGGCGCTTGGAGAGATAGGTCTCGATCATGGGGCCCCAGTTTTTGCGGACCGCGGCCGGCACCCTGGCATAACCGTAGCCCGGCAGGTCCACCAGCAGCATCTCGGCGTTGACCTTGAAGAAGTTGATCAACTGGGTGCGCCCCGGCGTGGTGGATGTTTTCACCAGGCGCCGACGATTGACCAGGGTGTTGATCAGCGACGATTTGCCCACATTGGAGCGGCCCGCGAAAGCCACTTCGGGCAGTTCCGGCGGCGGATATTGGGCGGGTTTGACCGCGCTGGTGACGAATTCGGCCGATATGATTTTCATGGGCCGATGATTATCAAATCCGGGCGGATAAGCAAACTGATTTGCGCGAGGCCTCAGTTCCTCAGTCCCTTTGTCCCTATAGACTACGGATTCGGCTTCAATTGCGAGACAATGCGGTCGAGCAATTGATCGATGCGGCCATTGGACGCCAGGGTCTTGGGCATGGAGATGATGACTTCGATGAACTCCCCGCACCCCGCAAGGGTCACAAACAAAGGTTTGCCTTCCGTGCCCGGCGGAATATAGAAGCCGGTGTCGGCCTTGAACCCACCGCCCTCATAGGCTTCAATGGGCAGCCGCCCCAGATTGGATAGGGTCCCGGTGCTGTAGTACCAGCCCGAACCCAGATTCCTTTTACGGAAGCGAACGAAGAACAGCTCGATCCATTTCAGGGGGATATAGTAGGCGATCTTGAGAATTTCGGGATCGCGGCTCATGTCGTTCAATTTTTCCAGCATGTGCTGCTGTACGCTCTCGGGCGTGGCGTCGGGCGGGATATACAGGATGATCCGGCGCGTCAGGTTGGCCGTGGAACGCGCCGCGCCCGCCCGCGCCCGCAGATCCACCGGCACATTGAAGCACACATTGCACGGCCCCTGTTTGCGCGCTTCCTTGCCAATGGCGATGGCTACCTGGGGCAGCAATTTTGAAAATTTGCCTTTCACCCGCGTGCGCCGCCACACATTGCCGGGCTCGCTGCCGTCAATGGGGCCGGTGGGGGCCAGGCAATTGCGCTTTTTGCGTTCCCAGCGTTTGGGGGCGCTCAGGCCGGCCACAAACTCGGCATCGTTGATGCTCGACGATGCGCCGAGCAGCGGCTCGCCGCGCAGGGCGCGGAAAATATCTTCGATCCACAACTGGGTGCCGCGGCCATCCATGGTGGCATGCAGGGTTCGAAATACAACTCTTAACGGATTGCCGGTGAGCAGCACGACTTCACAGGAATGGGTCTCTTTGAAAGGCAAAGAGGTTAGCAGAAAGGGAGCCCCGTCAGAGCTGAGGGCATCCCAATGGGACCCGTCCACTTGGACGATCGGCGCGGCCACGCCGCTATCCACCCATTTGGCCCAACGTGAAATCCCGCGGTACACCAGCCGGCTGCCGGGGTTGGCCTCGCAGGCGGCCGCAACGGCCTTTTCCCAGCGGGATACATCGAGCACGCCAGTGCCTTCGAGCACCACCTGGTTGCTGAAGGGTTTATCCATCTCGTGCAGCAGGGTAAACACTCTTTCAATGGGCGATACCTTTCTGTAGAACATCTTCTTTTCCATTTCGATTCTCTCCGGGTGGAAGAGTTGGGATTCAAAAGCTCCGCTCTTTTCGAGATTGATTAAGAATTCGCACGGGTGTGAGTCATGACTGTTGCACCGCCTTCTCTTCGGTGCTTTTCCAAATCGTACTCGTACTCGTACTCGTACGCGTACTCGAATGATTTTAACAGTTTTTCGAGTACGAGTACGCGTATGAGTACGGGTACGACCTGCGCGAAAGCCCAATCATGCAACACGCCTGACTCACACTCCAATTCTTTTCGTTCCCACGCTCTGCGTGGGAACTAGAGCTAACGGTTGTCGCACGCCTAATACCCCAATGCCTTGCAGCCAGTTGGCCCATTAGTATATTGTATCTACCAAAAGCTTGGAGGAGTGTCATGCAAACCGCAAAGCTATTCACTGATGGCCGCAGCCAAGCGGTCCGGTTGCCGAAAGAGTTAAGGTTTTCCGGTGACGATGTGTTTATAAAGAAAATCGGCAAGATGGTTATCCTTTTACCCAAAGATGACCCGTGGTCGCCATTGATTCAAAGCCTGGATCAATTTACCGACGACTTTATGAAGGATAGGGCTCTACCTACTCCCGATGCACGCAAAAAAATATGATGAGCTACATGCTCAATATCAACACTTACATTTATACCATCAAGCCCAAACCAACAAAAGTTTTAGAACGCTTCAAAAGGAAACGCTCCTCCCATGATCAATACCATTCTGCTCGATTTAGACAACACCATGGTGCTGTTCGACGAAACCGCCTTTTACCTGCGCTTCATGGAGCACATCACGCCCTATTTCGGTGATCTGGTGCCGGCCGCGGAGTTTGGCGACCGCCTGCTGATAGGCATTCGTGAGCTGCGCAACAATGATGGCAGCCTGAGCAACCGCGAATATTTTCTCAATCATTTCTGCCGGGGGATAGACAACCAGCGCCATGCCATCTGGCAGCGGTTTTTGTCCTTTTATCAATCCGAATATGAAAAGATCCCGGTGCAGGCCGCCAGGCCCGATGGGCTGGAGGAGTTGTTGGACCAATTGGAGGCCTGGGGGTTGCGCATCGTGGTGGCCACCAATCCCATATTTCCCGAGATTGCGCCAAACAAGCGCATGGCTTGGGTGGGCATCGATCCCCGGCGCTTTCTTCTCACCACTCACATCGACAACATGGGGTTTGTCAAACCGCGCCGGGAATATTACCAGCAGCTGTGCGGCTTGCTCGGCACCCCACCCGAGCAATGTTTGATGGTGGGCAACGACCTGATCAACGACATGGTGGCCGGCACCGCGGGCATCAAAACCTTTCTGAGCACCGAATCGGGCATCATCGACTACACGGCCTTGACCAAGGGCCGCAGCCTGCGCGGAGGTGAAAAGCACGCCCCGGATTTCAGCGGACCGCTGGCGGCGGTGCTGACGGTGGTGGCGGGGCTGAATCGGCGCTGATTCATACCACGATCCATTTCCAACCCCATGGCTGACTGTTGAGCTCTATCCTATCCGTGCCATCCGTGTAATCCGTGGTCAAATTTTTTACCACGGATTACACGGATGGCACGGATTGGCAGAATCGTGTGGTAGGCGTTGATTAATCTTGTTGGGCTTGCCTTTTTAGGGGTTCTAATGGCTGATACAGACCAATAGCCCATCAGTGTTATCCGTGTCATCCGTGGTCAATTTTTAACCACGGATGACACGGATGGCACGGATGGACGGAATCGTGTGGTGGGCGTCGATTAATCTTGTTGGGCTTGCCTTTGAGGGGCTTTTGTGCGATTCGGTCTAGGCAAATGTGGTTTGATTTTGAGTTTCTGAAAAGAGTGATTCCATGAAAGCATTGATTGAACAGTTGATATTAACGGCGGCCCGCAAGGCCCACCAGTCCGGGGCCCTGCCGTCCGACGATTTTCCGGCCGTGGTGGTGGAAGAGCCCAAAAGCGACGCCCATGGCGATTTCGCCACCAACTTCGCCATGCTCTCGGCCAAGCCCCAGAAGATGGCCCCGCGCAAGATCGCCCAGATCCTGCTGGACCAGATGGAAAACAACCACGACCAAGTGGCCAAGGTGGAGATCGCCGGGCCGGGCTTCATCAATTTCTTCCTCAATCCCACGGCCTGGCCGCCCGTGGTGCGCCAGGTGCTGGAACAGGATGAAACCTACGGCCATAGCCAACTGGGCCGCGGTCAAAAGATCCAGATTGAATTTGTCAGCGCCAATCCCACCGGCCCGTTGCATGTGGGCCATGGCCGGGGCGCGGCCGTGGGCGACAGCGTATTCAATATCCTTAAGGCCTGCGGCTATCAGGTCCACAAGGAGTACTACATCAACGATTCGGGCCGCCAGATTCAGACCCTGGGCCGCTCGGTGCTGCTGCGCGCCCGGCAGTTGCTGGGAGAAGAGATCGTTTTCCCGGAAGATTGCTACCCCGGCGACTATGTGAAGCCCATTGCCCAACAGGTGATCGACACCAAGGGGGCTGATTTCGTGCGGCATGAGGATGATGCGACCATCACCTATTGCGCCCGCGCGGCGGCCCAGACCATCATTGCCGGCATCCGTGACGATCTGGAACGCTTCGGCATTACCTTTGACGAGTGGTTCAGCGAGCAGAGCCTTTATGACAGCGGCCGGGTGGAACAGGCCCTGGAAGATCTCAAGGCCCGTCAGGTGGTGTACGCCCAGGACGGGGCCTGGTGGTTCCGCACCACCGACTATGGCGATGAAAAGGATCGCGTGGTGGTGCGTCAGAACGGCCAGACCACCTACTTTGCTTCGGACATCGCCTATCACCACAACAAATTTCAACGCGGGTTCGAGCGCGTCATCGATGTCTGGGGCGCCGACCATCATGGCTACATCCCGCGCATGACCGCGGCCGTGGAAGCCGCGGGCTGGCGGCGCGACCAGTTCCAGGTGATCCTGGTGCAACTGGTCGCTCTACTGCGCGGCGGCCAGCCGGTGGCCATGGGCAAGCGCTCGGGTGAATTTGTGACCCTGCGCGATGTGATCGACGAAGTGGGGCGGGATGCGGCCCGGTTCATCTTCCTGACCCGCGATTACGAAAGCCCCCTGGATTTTGATCTGGAAGTGGCCAAGCAACAGACCAATGACAACCCGGTGTACTACGTGCAGTATGTGCACGCCCGTATTGCCAGCATTTTGCGAAAGGCCCAGGAGCAGGGGGTTAAAGAAGTCAGATGGCAGGCGGCGGCCGGCGCCCGGCTGACCGAGACCGAGGAGATCAATCTGATCAAAGCCCTGGACCGCTATCCCCAGGTGATGGAGAGCGCGGCCCAGACCCTGGCCCCCCACCGCATCACCTTTTACCTGATGCAGCTGGCGGGCCTCTTCCACGCTTACTACAATAAGCACCGGGTGTTGACCGAGCAGAGCGATCTGACCCAGGCGCGTTTGTGCCTGGTGGCCGCCGTGCAAAAAGTAATTCGCAACGGCCTGGGGATCTTGGGAGTTGGCGCCCCCGAGCAGATGTGACAGTGATGGCCTCGTAAAGTCGCTCGGCGTCTGTAAAGTCATCCCCGTCCCGCATTGAATGCGGGATAAACTACGGCCTGGGATCCAGTAAATCCAGGTGCTTCTGGATTCCCGCCTGCGCGGGAATGACCATAACGGCTGCCGAGCGCTTTTAAGAAGAATATCAAGTTTTATAATGGCGCCATCCTTCATTTGATATTTGATATTACTAGGACCAACAGGAAGGGGCTCTCTTTGACCGAAGAACAGGATAAATTCCCGCTCAAGCTCACCCGCAAAGCGATGATTGTCTGGAGCGGGTTGATCTTTTTTTCCATGGGCTGGATGTTTGTGGTCGGCATCCTGGTGGGGCGCGGCACGATCCCAATGCCCAGTCGTCCCTTGTCCATCGACAGCGAGATCAACACCCTCAAACAAAAAGAGCAGTCCGATCTGGACGCCCAAAGCAAACATGACAAGGAATCAGGGAACAATTCGCCTTTCTGGGAAGAGCTCAAAAAGCCTTCCCCAAAGACTGTCTACAAAGTAGCGCCCCAGGTGGTTGAAAAACCATCGGCCTCCTCGGCCAAGGAGCCGGTGGAATCGCCGGCGGCCATTGAAAAGCTGGCGGAGCTTCCAGCGCCCAAAGCAAATGAAGAGCCGGCTGAAAAGCCGGTGGAAAAAACCACCGTCGCCATAGCACCAGACAAAGAGGAAAAAGCCGCCAAGCCAGCGGCCCCCAAACCCACGCCGGCCGCCAAGGCTGAATCGGCCGCGGCAGCCTCGGAGAAGCGTTTCACCATTCAGGTGGCCTCCTTTCAAGATCTTGAAAGCGCCGAACGGAGCGTGAAGAATTTGAAGGATAAGGGTTTTTCGGCCCATCATGTGCGCGTGGAAATACAGGGCAAAGGGGCTTGGTATAGGGTGCGGGTCGGGAGCTATGACAGCAAGATCGCGGCCGAGGCCATGTTGAAAAAGCTGGAGCAGAGTAAGATTAAGGGGATGGTGACTGGCATTTAGGTAGAAGGTAGAAGATAACACTCAAAGGATGCATCATGAAAATCACTCCCGAACAAGTAATCCATGTGGCCAATCTGGCCCGCTTGCGGGTCGATCCCCAAGCTGTGGAAAAGCTCGCCCGTCAAATGGCTACGATTTTGGACTATGTCGATACATTGGGCCAGGTGGACACCCAGCAGGTGCCGCCCACCTTTCATGCCATTGGCTTGACCAACGCCTTTCGCGACGACACCCCCCAGGCTCATCTGCCCCGCGAGCGCTCCCTGGCCAATGCGCCGGCCCAGGAAGAAGGCGGATTTGTGGTGCCCAAGGTGATTTAGTGCATGACCGAAAACCCCCTATTTCCCCAAATTCGGCGTTGGGGCAAAATTTTAATCCTCGAAATACTATGTGTATGTCTGCGGTTAAAATTTTGCTTCCGCCTTGAACTTGGGAAAATATGGGCTTTTCGGTCAAGCGCTATTTAGCCGGCAGGATCTGAGATGTTTAAGAAGTGCAATACATGCGGTTATCAGTGGCAGTCGCGGGAACAATGGTTGCGTGACCCGACCTTGAAGTTGGTCGGCTACCAGGCCAATTTTAATCAGTTGAAAACCGGCATCTTTCTTTTCAACCATCATTGCCGGACCACCCTGGCCCTGTTGGCCGCTGATTTCGAGGACCTTTATACCGGCCCCATCTTTGTCGAACGTGCCACCGGAACCGAGGCGTGCCCTGGTCATTGTCTGAACAAGGATAATCTCGATGAGTGCCCGGCACGCTGTGAATGCTCCTACATCCGCCATATCTTGCAGCTTATCAAGAATTGGCCCAAGGGGTAGGTTGAGGGACTTAGGGGCAAAGGGACTGAGG
Organism: Deltaproteobacteria bacterium; assembly: GCA_021824175.1. Classification (GTDB taxonomy): domain Bacteria; phylum Desulfobacterota; class Desulfobacteria; order Desulfobacterales; family Desulfosarcinaceae; genus Desulfatitalea. The sequence goes on along the minus strand of JAKALP010000007.1, from coordinate 237,538 downwards.
GACAAAGGGACAAAGGGACTGAGGGACAAAGGGACAGAGGCACAAAGGGACAAAGGCGCAAAGGCGCAAGTTTATCCTGCATTTAATGCGGGGTAGGGAAGAGGTTGATGGACGCTGTGCTACCCAATGGAAGAAGATTTGTCACAATACTGCTGAGCGTCCGTAAATGCGCACCCTCGCCCCTTTGGGAGAGGGTCGGGGTGAGGGGGGAGATCGGTCCTTCAATCAGTCTCATCCGTGTTAGCCGTGGTAATAATTGACTACCGTAGCCGCGGATGAACAAAAAGCAGTATTGGAAAACTCGTGAAGCGATAGAAGTAATATCATTTAAATGAATATCGAATATCGAACAAGGAACTGCAAAATGTTGAAGGAACTAAGACAATACTCGAGTCGGTGGCAGATGAAAATAATCAGCTCCACTTGATTTTTTGTCGCAAGCATAAAAACTAATAACCACAATAAAAAGAAAACTTTGTAATTCGATATTTCTTGTTCGATATTCGGTATTCGTTTTTCAAAGGAGCCACCCCATGGAGTTACACAATCTGACCATCACCCAGGCCCACGAAAAGCTTAAAAATAAAGAGATCTCCGCCGTGGAGTTGACCCGCGCCGTGCTGGCGCGCATCAGCGCCGTGGAGCCCCAGATCCAGGCATTTCTGACGGTCACCGCCGATGAGGCTCTGGCCGCGGCCCAGGCCGCCGATGAAGCCATTGCCCAGGGGCGCATCTCCCCGCTGACCGGCATTCCCCTGGCCATCAAGGATGTGATCTGCACCCAGGGCATCCGCACCACCTGCGGTTCGCGCATTTTGGAGAATTTCATTCCGCCCTACGACGCCACCGTCATCCAGCGGTTCAAAGCTCAGCAAGCCGTGATGGTGGGCAAGCTCAACATGGATGAATTCGCCATGGGCTCCACTACCGAGCATTCGGCTTATCAGATTACGCGCAATCCCTGGAACACCCACTGCATCCCCGGCGGCTCCAGCGGCGGATCAGCCGCGGCCGTGGCCGCCGGCATGGGTCTGGCCACCCTGGGTTCGGACACCGGTGGCTCCATCCGCCAGCCGGCCTCGCACTGCGGCGTGGTGGGGTTGAAACCCACCTATGGCCGGGTGTCGCGCTTCGGGCTGGTGGCCTTTGCTTCTTCCCTGGACCAGATCGGACCGCTGGCAAAGACTACGGCCGATTGCGCCATGGTGTTGCAGGCCATTGCCGGCCATGATCCGGCCGATTCCACTTCAGCGCCCGAGGCCGTGCCCGACTATCTGGCAGCCCTGAACCAGGGGGTCAAAGGGTTGCGCATCGGCATTCCCAAAGCCTACTTCGACACCAACGGCCTGGACCCCCAGGTGGCCAAAGCGGTTCTGGCGGCCATCGACACCTTGAAAGGCCTGGGCGCCCAAACCGTGGAGGTCGCCCTGCCCCATACCCAATACGGTGTGGCGGCCTACTATGTCATCGCGCCTTCCGAAGCGTGCTCCAACCTGGCGCGCTACGATGGCGTCAAGTACGGCTTGCGCGACAACACCGCCACCCAACTGCTGGAGATGTACCACAACACCCGTTCCCAGGGATTCGGCCCCGAGGTGCAGCGCCGCATTCTTCTCGGAACCTATGCCCTGTCCGCCGGCTATTACGATGCCTACTACCGCAAAGCGTCCCAGGTGCGCACCCTGATCATGGCCGATTTCAAGAAGGCCTTTGAGCAGTGCGACCTGATTGCTTCGCCCGTCACGCCCACGCCGGCCACGCCCATCGGCGCCCACGCCGACGATCCCCTGGCCATGTATTTGTCGGACATCTACACCTTATCCGCCAACCTGGCCGGCATCCCCGGAATCTCCGTGCCTTGCGGCTTTTCCCAGGAGGGCCTGCCCATTGGATTGCAATTGATGGGGCCCCACTTCCAGGAAGGCCGCCTGCTGGCGGCAGCCCACGCCTTTGAGCAGGCCACGGCCTTTCATACCCAGGGACCCAACTTGTAGGGTGCGCTCCGCGCTTTAGTATACAAATCTACCCATCTGTGTGATCCGAGTTATCCATGGCAGAACCATTGACCACGGATAACGCGGATTGCACGGATCACCCATTGCACGGCTTCCCTCTGGCAGGGCGCGCTCGGCGCACCATTTGCGCTGCTGGCCATGCTGCCTGCTGGCACACGTTGTGCTTTATTTAATCACCGATGTAGCAAAAGCTCATCGGCAGGGAGATTAGATAAAGCATTTGGCCATCCGTTTTGTACTTCTATTTTTCTTGGTTGCATCGTTTGCTATTGGCTGGGCAACCCCTGGACTGAGCGCCCCTGACGCTGTCCAGCCGACGATCATCACCATTCAGGTGAGCGCCTTCAAGGAGTTGCGTGAAGCCCAGGCCGAAGTCGCGCGTTTGAAAGCCCAGGGCCAAGAGGCGATGTTCCAATACGAAGCCGTAGGCAATCACGGCATGTGGTATCGGGTTTATGTGGGCCGATTCGAAACTATGGAGCAGGCCCGGGCCCATGCCCAGGAGCTTAAAAAGCGCGGCATCATCACCTGGTCCTGGGTCAAAACATTGACACCGGCCGCACCTGCGCAACCGGAAGTAAAGAGCGTCCCAGCAGGCCCCATCCCAGCCAAAAACCAGACCCCAGGCGCGCCACGGTCGACTGCCGGCGCAGCTCTGCCCGCGGCTGCGGGTTTGAGCGCACCACCCAGCGCGCCAGCCATCACGCCCAAGGTTCTGGCCCCAGCTCCCCAAACTTCGGCCGCAACCATCAAAGAAGCACCGGCGCAAGCACCGGCGCGGCCCAGCGAAGCGACCGCGGTGGAAGAAAAAGAGAAGCCGGCGGCCTCCGGGACCTTTAATCTCAAGTCCCAGACTACTTTCCGCGATTTTCAAAGGGATACCCCCAAAGGGGATAACCTCGCGGTCATGCCGCTCTACCAGTTCTTGCAAATGGATTACGGCAATACAGAGCAGGGCGGCTGGTCCGCCCACGCCTATGGGTGGGGCCGCTATGATATGGCCGACAGCGCTTATTACGAGAAGTCCGCTGACGGCGAATTGCTCTACGGCTACCTGGAGTACAGCAAACCGTACAGTGAGTTGCGTTTGAACCTGGGCCGGCAGCACATCTTCGCCGGCGTGACCAATCAAAGCGTGGATGGTTTGCGGCTGGCCACGGGCCTGGGCAAGAGCGTTACCGCCATGGCCTTTGGCGGGGTGACGGCCACCTCCAGCGAGAGCAGTTCGGATTTGACTTACGGCGCAAGGCTCGCCCTTCATCCCCAGCTTTTCTACGAACTGGGGCTCTCCTTTCAGCAGACCGATGTGGAGGGTGATCCGGACGAAAAAGCCGGCGTGGATTTTCACTTCAACTGGAGTGAATGGCTGACCGTACAGGGGTTGTCCAGCTACAATATCGACACCCAGGATTGGCGCGAGCACAGCTACGGGGCAGCCTTGCGCTATAAAGCCGCTGTTCTGGAGCCCGGTTTTCAGATGTTCAACTACAAGGATTACTTCGGCACCGGCAACGAGCGCAACAATCTCTTCCACTTCTTGAAGGACAGCCAGGAGCAGATCACTATTTGGGGAGCGGATCTGGAATGGATGGGAGCCGCACCGGTGCGCATCGGCGCCAGGGGCAAACAGTACGCCTATGCCGTGCGCCACGATAGCGCCAACTATTTCGGCGGTTTGTTGAGTTTTGATTTTCGCGGCGGCAGCCAGGTGGGCGCCGAGGTGGGACGCATGACCGGCCAGAGCGCCGACAATACTTATATGCTCTACCGCGCCTATTTCTACTGGAGCAATCCCTTGCGCCTGAGCCGGTCCTTTTACTTCAGCGGCGATGGTATCTGGCAGAATTACGATGTCCCGGTGTACGGCAAGGACAGCGCCAAAAATTACTCCATGAGCATGGGCAAACGGTTTTGGGAGGACCGCCTGGAACTCAAACTGACCGGATTGTACAGCCAGGACCCCTATTTAAAGGATGATGTGCAGGGCATATGTTCGGTTATCTACCAATATTAATGAGCGAATGGGCCGGCCGATACCGGCGGAATAAATCCCTTGGCGGAGCATCCTCTGCGTTCCTCCGCGAACTCGGCGTCTCTGCGTTGAAACAGACCCAGGAAGCTAATACCCAAACGGCAATATGCGTATTGAAAAGAGTACGCATCGCAGCCTTCTCCATAATACTGCTCGGCTCTCTTCTGCTGCCAGCCCAATGGTCCCGGGCCGACGGCCTGCCCCTGGCGCATCCCAGGGAAGAGGGCGATCTGCGCGCCTGTTCGGACTGCCACGAGAGCGAAGCCAAAGGCTTCCCGTTCCGGCGCTTCGAACACTCCCCGCTCTTTGCTCAAAATCACCGGCTGACCGCCGTGGGCAGCGAGCAGGTATGCGCCATGTGCCACCAGCCGAGTTTTTGCAGTGACTGCCACGCCCAGGGCGCGGCCATGAAACCATCGCTCATGGCCCACGGCGATACGCGCCGCCTGATGCCCCACCAGGGCGATTATCTGACGCGCCATCGCATCGATGGCCACATTGATCCCACGGGCTGCTTCCGCTGCCACGGACGACCCAAATCTGCCAAGAGCTGCGCGCCGTGCCATGGCTGATCATCAGAAGGATATGCGTGCGGGCATGAATCGACATTATCTTCCATTTCTTCCAGTTCTACTTCTCCATCTACTGCTGATGGCCTGTTCCGCAGCCAATCCTCCGGCGCCCGCGGACACTCAAGCCCATGTTCAAAACTATCTTCTCTCCCATGGCGCGGACGCCGCGGCCGACTTGAACAGTTGTAAAATGTGCCACAAAAGCGATTTGAGCGGCGGCACCCACGCGGTCAGTTGTTTGACCTGTCATCCGGACGGGGAACCCATCACCATCCACCCTTTGCCTTATGCCGATCCCGCGGATCACGGCCCCGCCGCGCGCCGGGATCAGCGCCAGTGCCTGACCTGCCATGGCACGGCGCCCAATGTGTTTGACGGCGGCCTGCTGGCCGACCCCAATGGCTATAACGCCCCTCCGGCCAATTGCTCGGCGGCCGGCTGCCATCCCAGCGCCGGGGCCCACCCCACGCGCTGGCAGGGCACCAATGACATCACGCCGGACTATATCTCGTCCCACCGCGTGGTGAGCCGCAGCACCATCGACAATAGCTGCGCCCTGTGTCACCAGGTAAGCGCCGGCGGTACCCAGCCGCGGCAGGATGCGCCCAGTTGCTTCTCCGCCACCTTCACCAATGCCGATGGCAGTCTTACAACCTGCCACCCATCCGGTCCCAGTAGCGCTCATCCGTTGCCTTACATCGATCCGCTGTTGCATGGTTTGGATGCCAAGGCCGATTTGCGCGTCTGCCAACCGTGCCATGCCATCCCTTCCAATGCCGGCGCGGGCGGCAATCCGCGTTTCAATGTACCCATCGGTGATTATGCTGCCGGGTGCGAGAGTTGTCATGCAGCCCACACGGCCCACCCCACGCCTTTGTGGACCGGCCCGGCCGCCGGCAGCCATAAAAGCGCCGGCCAGATGGCCACGGCCTGCGCCCTGTGCCATGGAACCAGCCTCAATGGCAGCGCGGGCGGCGGTGTTGGCCCGGCCTGCACCCAGTGCCATAGCGCCGGCTCACCCCTGGTGCTGACCAACTGCGCTTCTTGCCACAACAGCCCACCGGACGGTCAGACACCAGCCGGCAACCAGGCTCCCAACCGCAACGGTGGCCATGGGGTGCACGATGCCCTGGCCGGCGTGACCGACAATTGCGATGTGTGCCACTTGAATGCCGGCACCAACACCCCCGTGCACTATAACGGCGGCAACCCGGCCGCGGTCACCATTGCTTCGGCTTATAACGCCCAGAGCGGCGGCGCGATCTATAACAGCGCCACCAAAAGCTGCGCTAACACCCGCTGCCACGGCGGCCAGGCCACGCCCAACTGGAACAGCGGAACATTGAATGTCAACACGGCCTGCCTATCGTGCCACACCACCAGCGCCGGCCAATACAACAGCGCCACCTCCGGCCGGCATCGCCTGCATGTGGTCACGCGCAATTATGATTGCACCGCTTGCCACAGCGCGGCCCTATTGGCCCCCAATCACTTCAGCAATCTGGCGACTACTACTTTTGAAGGCGCGCCCTGGAACACGCTCAATTCTTCTCTGGGATACAATCACGCCACCCGCCGGGGATGTCTGGTCGGGGGCTGTCATAGTGAAACCATGGATTGGTAAACGGCAATTGTTTCATCAAGCAAGGGATTAGCGGCTGTCATCTAAATCGTACTCGTACTCGAATGATTTTAAAAAAGCCTTTCGAGTACGAGTACGACCCGCGCGAAAGCTTTTGGAGCTTAACGCCCCCGTCGATATCTTGGGTTGCGCCTTTGGAACGCATGCATTAAAATGAGTCCATGCGATGACTCTAACGGATCTCCACCCCATAAAGGAGGCTGCCCTATGACTACGATCCAACCCCATGGTGAAAATCTACGCAAAGCGGTTCAGTATATCAGCACCGAACGACGGGATAACCCCAAAGTGCGCCTCCACAAGCTGATCGAGCAGGCTTGTCTGGTGTTCAATCTCAACCCGGCCGAAGCCAATTACCTGGAACGCTTCACCAAAGAACAGGATCTGGAAGAAGCACGGTAGCGTTTATCTTCCGGTATGATCCGGCTTGGTTTTGGCGCCCCCATCCAATATCCGGCGGATGGTCGCGGCCAGCTTGTCTTTCACGATGGGCTTGTAGATGACAGCCTCCACGCCGTTTTGAACGACGGACCTCTCATTAAACTCTTCACTGTAATCCATGCACAATACTACCGGCAGGCCCGGCCGGATGCCTTGGAGCGCCTCGGCCAATTGGGCGCCGGTCATATACGGCATGGCCATATCGGCAATTACCAGATCAAAATCGGCGGGCCGGCTTTGAATTAGCGCCAAGGCCTCCGGGCCGCTGGTTTGGGGGGTGACTTGATAACCCAGTCTTTCCAGAATGCGGCAGCTCATTTTGGCCATGGGCGCCTCATCGTCCACCAATAGTATCCGCGCACCGCAATCCGGCGCCGTCGCGCCGGGCGCGGGCGTGGAAGTACTCTCCGGCCGGACCACCGGCAGATAAATGGTGAAAGCGGTTCCTTGTCCCACTGCGCTGTGTACCGTGATTTTGCCGCCGTAATCCTCCACAATGCCTTGCACCACCGACAATCCCATGCCCGTGCCTTCACCCGGTTTCTTGGTAGTAAAATATGGATCGAAGATGGAGAGCATGATTTGCGGGGCAATGCCGCAGCCAGTGTCGGCCACCGAAAGCCTGAGGTAATCTCCCGCGGGCAGATTCGGGGCATGGTCCGCGCCACCGTCGGGGAGTAGAATATCATCGAGACCGACGGTCAGGATACCGCCGGATTTCTCCATGGCGTGGGCCGCGTTGGTGCACAGGTTCATGATGATCTGATGCACCTGGGTGGGGTTTCCCTGGATCGAAGACGGACTGTCGATGCGTGCGCGGATCTCAATGGTGCTGGGTATGGAGGAGCGGATCAGTTTCAATGCTTCTTTGACAATCGGACTGACCATGATCGGCTCGACTTTTTCTTCCGATTGGCGCGCGAAGGTCAGTATCTGCCGAACCAGTTCTCTGGCCCGTTTGCCGGCGCCCAGGATATCCTTCAGATTTTCTTCCAGAGCCGTACCCGGCGGGGCATCGTCCAAGGCCAGTTCGGTAAAACCGAAAATAGCATAAAGAATATTGTTGAAATCGTGGGCAATGCCGCCGGCCAGGGTGCCGATGGCCTCCATCTTCTGAGCTTGCCGCAACCGCTCTTCGGTTTTCTTTAAATGGGTCACATCGCGCAAAAAGTTCAGCGCGGCCGGCTGGCCCTCCCAGATGATCCCTACGGCGCTCAATTCCACCCAAACAATTTGCTGCTGCTTATTCACGATACGAAACACGCACACATCCAGAACCTGGCCTTCCGCCAGATGGTGGTGCAGGGCGGCGGAAACGGCTTGTCTATCTTCCGGATGGACCAGATCGAAGAATAGCATTCGCGCCAGTTCCTGGCCGTCGTAGCCCATGATGATCGATGTCCGGGGATTGTGGAACCTGATGCGGCCTTCCTGGGTGATGTAGATGCCGGCGTTGGCGTTTTCCACCAGTAAGCGATATTGCTTCTCGCTTTTTTGTAAATCCATTTCGGTCTTTTTCTGCTCGGTGCGGTTGCGAATAATCCCGTAAAATCCAATGGGACGGCCGGAATCGTCACTCAACAGGCTGGCGGATGACTCCACGTAGGCCACCGTGCCGTCTTTACTCCGAATGCCGTATTCCACGCAATTAACCGCGCGGATGCCTTGGAAAACTTCAAAATAGGCGTTATAGACTCTTTGGCTGTCCTCGGGCAGAGTGTATTGCCTGAAATTCATTCCAAGAAGTTCTTCTTTTGTTCGGCCGAAGGCGCTCAAGAGGGTATCATTGAAATAGGTGATCGTGCCATTTAGATCGACCTCATAATAAGTTTCCGTAAAGCTGTTGAGCATGTTTTTAAAGCGCCGCTCGCTTTCGCGCAGGGCTTCTTGGGTCTCGGACAGCTTTTCAATATAGATAGTGTTGGATAAAAGACAATACTCTCCCTGGAAGCAAATGACCTTGGCGGACATCTGAGCGTGAATAAAACGGCCATCCTTGGTTTTAATCCGGGTCTTGACGTTTTCCAATTGCCCGTGTTGCTTTAGCGTTTGAATGATCTGGGCGCGTTCCTCGTCGCTGACATCCAGGCCCAGCTCCTGAGCGGTGCGTCCGATCACTTCTTCGGGCGCATAGCCGGTCAGCTTGCACCAGCTTGGGTTGACCAGTAAAAAGCAACTGTCCGCGATGCGGTTGACGGTAATAGGGAAGGGGCTAAGATCCAAGAGATTTTGGATCATCTCATCTTTTTCGGCCAAAGCTTGGGCATGAGCTGCCTCCATGGCCGTCAAAGAATTTTCATCAATCTTTTTTTTAAAACGTGAAGTGGTCACCCAGCACGCTCCCATTGAAGTAGATCAGGTTGCCTTTGAGATCGATCTCATGATAGCCATCTTCCTTCCAGATCCAATTCGTAGCAGCTCTCGCTGATGCTGTTCAAGACGGTCTGAAAGCGTTTGTCGCTCTGGCGCAGGGCCTGTTGGACATCCATTTTGCTCGAATCGAGCTCGGTCATGGCGCGCCTCTTACTTCCAACGTTAATATGCTTTATTGGCCTTTTTGCTTTTAATGCCCGCGTCCAGTACCTTGCGGATGGTTTTGGCCATTTCGCTTTTTTCAATGGGCTTGAAGATAAACGCCTTGATGCCGATTTCAGCGGCCAGCTCTTCGTTCATCTTTTTGCTGTAGCCGGTGCAGACCATCACCGGGATCTCGGGACGGATGCGCATCAGCTCGCTGGCCAGAAGATCACCCGTCATTTGGGGCATGGTCAGGTCGGTGATCACCAGATCAAAGTCATCCGGCTTGGCGTGAAACAGATTCAAGGCTTCAAGGCTGCTGGTCTGGAGGGTGGCGCGGTAGCCCAATCGCTGGAGCATGCGGCCGGCCATCTTGACCAGGGTCGGCTCATCGTCCACAAACAGGATATGTTCATTGCCGGCCGGCAGCGAATTGGCCGCGGCCCGGCTCGGCGGCGAATTTTCTCTCCTCGCAATCGGCAGGTAGACCGTAAATGTGCTTCCCCGGCCCAACTTGCTTTGAACCGTAATCTTGCCGCCATAATTCTCCACAATGCCCTGCACCACGGACAGGCCCATGCCCGTGCCTTCGCCGGGGGGCTTGGTCGTAAAATAGGGCTCGAAAATGGCGTGAATGATCTCCGGAGAAATGCCGCAGCCGGTATCGGCGACCGAAAGCATCAGGTATTCGCCGGCGGGCAATTCCGCGGGCAGCTCGCAAAATTCCGGCCCTAAGTAGGTATCGGTCAGGTCGACCGCCAGGATACCGCCGGACTTGTCCATGGCTTGAGCCGCGTTGGTGCACAGATTCATGATGATCTGGTGCACCTGGGTAGGGTTGCCCAGAATCATTGAATGGCTGCTGATTTTCGATTGGATCTCCACGGTGGAGGGAATCGAGGAGCGGATCAGCTTGAGCGCCTCCTTGACAATGGGGCTTACAATGATGGGTTCGACTTTTTCTTCGGCCTGGCGCGCAAACGTCAAGATTTGTCGGACCAGCTCCCTGGCCCGTTTTCCCGCGTGCACCACTTCCTTGAGATTATCTTCCAGCAGTGAATCCGGCGGGACGTCGTCCAACGCCATTTCAGTGTAGCCCAGAATGGCATAGAGGATGTTGTTGAAGTCATGGGCGATGCCGCCGGCCAGAGTACCGACGGCTTCCATTTTCTGGGCTTGGGCCAGCCGGGCCTCGGTTTTTTTGAGGTGCGTGACATCGCGCAGGAAGTTCAGGGCCGCCGGCCGGCCTTCCCAGGTGATGGGGATGGCGTTGAGTTCCACCCATACGATTTGCTTCTCTTTGTTTAGAATGCGGAAGGTGAAGACATCCGGAGATTGGCCCTGTTCCAGTTTTTGTTGCCGAAGATCGTACACGGCGGCTTTATCCTCGGGAAGGACGATTGCGCTGAACTCCATATCCGCCATCTCGTCCTGGGAATAGCCCGTGATCTGGGCGGTCTTGGGATTGTAGAACTTGATACGGCCCCGCTGGGTGATATAGATGCCGTCGCCGGCATGGTTGACGAGCAGGCGGTACTGTTCTTCGCTTTTTTGCAAAGCCAGCTCGGCCTTCTTTTGCTCCGTGCGATCCCTGGTGATGCCCCAGAAGCCGACGATTTCACCGGCAGGATTTCGCAGCGGATAGCCCGAGAGTTCCGCCAGACGCACCGAGCCATCCTTGCGGATGATTTCATAATCCATGACCCGGATGGGTTCGCCGGTTTTATACATATGGGTGAACATGGCAAAGTTCTTCTTGGCCTGTTCGGGCCGCAAATACTTCTTATAATTCAGTCCTATCAGTTCTTCTTCGGTACAGCCGTGAAGCTTGAGGGTCGCCTGATTGAAATAAGTGTAGTTGCCGCGCAGGTCGTTTTCATAATAGCCTTCGGCCATCTCTGCGAGGATCTTGCGGTATTTCTCTTCGCTGCTGCGAATGGCCAATTCAGCCAGCTTGTTTTCCGTCCGGTCCCGCGTAATTCCCCAAAAGCCGACAATCTCGCCATGGGGGTCGCGCAGCGGATAGGCCGATAGTTCAGCATACCGGACGCTGCCGTCCTTGCGGATGATTTCATATTCAAGGGCCTTGACCGGCAGGCCGCTCTTAAAAACGGTATTGAAGACCTGCTGAATTTTGTGCGCCTGTTCGGCGCTCATATACTGCCGGTAACCCATATGCAGTAATTCTTCGTCCGTATAGCCATATATTTTGACGAGGGATTTATTGAAGTAGATCAGGTTTCCATTCAAATCCAGCTCGTAGTAGCCCTCTTCCATCTCCTCGAGAATACTGCGATACTTCTCTTCGCTGTCCCGCAGGGCGTCCTCGGCAATCTTCTGCCGGGTGCGGTCGCGCAATACGCCATAGAAACCAATCGGCGTGCCGGTGCTGTCGCGCAGCAGATTGACGGAGGTCTCCACCTGGCGCACGCTGCCGTCTTTATGCACCATGCCGTATTCCACCAGCTTGGTGGCGCTCACGCCGCGGTAGACTTCATTGAAAGCCGCCGCCACCCGTCGCAGGTCCTGGGGCGCGGTAGTGGTCTTATAACTCAAACCGACCAATTCCTCGGCCGAACGGCCCAGCAGCGCGGGGAACGAATCATTGAAAAAAGTGAGGCGGCCGCTGAGATCGACCTCGTAATAGCTTTCGGAGATGTTGTTCAAAATATTGCGGAAGCGATTTTCGCTTTGCTCCAGGGCCTTCTGGGCCTGGGAGAGTTCGCTGACATAGGTGGTCACACCGATCAGGCACTCCTGGCCGTGGTAATCGATGAGCCGGGCCGACATCTGGGCCTGGAGCTGGCGCTCGTCCTTGGTTTTAAAACGGGTTTCAAATTTATCCAGCCGCCCCTTTTGGCGCACCGAGGCCACCAGGCGCTCCCGGTCGGCCGGGTTGGCGTAGATTTTGAGCTCTTGAGCGGTGCGGCCGATGACCTCCTCGGGCTTAAAACCGGTAATCCGGCACCAGCGCTGGTTGACCCGCATGAAACACCCATCCGCAAGACGGGTGATGGTGACGGAATAGGGGCTCAGATCCAGCAGGGTCTGAGTGATGGCTTCGCTGGTGCCAAGGGCTTGTTTTAAGGCCGCGATATCTTCGCCGGGCGGCTGAACGACTGTGTTCAAGGGGATGTTCAAGGGACGTTGGATCATCACAAAATAGCCTCCAGGTGCCGGAGCGGCTGTCTGATCAAGGCGAAAAGTATACCCGGCCCGATCATGGGCGTTGCTCCCCGCCTTCATGAAATTATCGGCTGTCGGGTGTTAAACTTAATGCGGGGGCAGTGGCATCAACCCTATCTTTTCGCTCAAGTATTTTACCCGATGGGCCGAGAATCTGGGTGATTCATTCAAATTAAAAAGGGAAAGGGTATATGCCGATGCGTTTCTTACGTTTTTTGTTTGCCTTAATGATGGGAACGTTATTGGTGCTGGGGGCCGCAGCCGGCCTCAGCGCCAAGAGCGGCCATGACGGTGGTGTTCATTGGGCCTATGAGGGCCAACAAGGGCCTGAGAACTGGGGGCATCTGTCCGCCGAATATGCGGTTTGCGGTTTGGGTGCCGGCCAATCTCCCATCGATATCGATCATGCGGTCTCCGCGGATCTGGGCCCAATCGAGTTTGACTACAAGGCCAGTCCGCTGCGCATGGTCAACAACGGCCACACCATTCAGGTGAACCTGGACACCGATTCCTATATCCGGATCGGCGGTAAGGTTTACAAACTGCTCCAATTCCACTTCCACAGTCCCAGCGAGAACACCCATCAGGGCTCGCCCGCGGCCATGGAAGTGCATCTGGTCCACAAAAACGATCAGGGGCAACTGGCCGTGGTGGGTGTTTTTATGGAAAAGGGGCGCGAAAATCCCTTTATCGCGTCGCTTTGGGCCAATTTGCCCTCCCGCGTCAACGAGGAGAAGACAGTCCGCAATCTCTCCATTGATCCGGCCGAATTGCTGCCGGCCAACGGTTCCTATTACCACTTCACCGGTTCGCTGACTACGCCGCCCTGCACCGAAGGGGTGATGTGGTATGTGATGAAGGCGCCCATCGAGGTCTCCGGCGCCCAGGTGCAAAAGTTTGTCGGTTTATTGGGACACAACGCGCGGCCGACCCAGCCCCTCAACGGCCGCAACGTCGCCGAGGTGGCCACGGGCCGCGTGGCGTTTGTTTCCATCGGGGCCTCTGGAAGCGCCACGGCCTCCAGTTTTTCTCAGGAGCCGCCGGTTGCCGGCGGGCAAGGCACGGCCTTTGGGTCCCATGCCGCTGGTTCCGCCTTCGGAGTTTCAATGGCTTCGGCCGCCGGACGATATGAGGGCGGGGCCGCATCAACCACGAATAATTCGTCCCCTAACCGCGAAGGCGAAAAGCAATCCAAGACTAATAAACAGGCCGCTGAAAGCCAGGCCGGCAAGTCCAGCTTGGTGATCTGGGTGGCCATTGCCGGCGCTCTTTGCGTGCTCGGCTTTCTGGGATTGCTGGCCTTTAACGGCGGCCTCAACGCTGAATTTTTGAATCAGATGAAGGTGGGGACCCGGATCACCGCCATTGTGGCCATCCTGCTGGTCTTCATCGGCGTGGTGGCGCTGGCCGCGGTCATGAAGATGAACAGCATCGGCAATGAGCTGAGTTCCGTGGCGAACCACGATATCCCCATGGCCGAGAAGATGAACACCATTATCCGCGCTCAACTGGAAATGAATGTGCTCAAGGAGCGGGGCCTGAGCCACGCTTTGAACAACGAGATGCGGGAAGTGGCCTCTTCCCTGGAGGAATTCGATAACCTCGGCAATCAAAACAGCACCAATATCAAAGAGGCCGAGGAGACGGCGGGCAAGATCGCGCGCGAGGCCGATAATGCCGCCGATCGCATTGAATTTGAAACGCTGCTCAGAAAAATCAGCACCATAAACAAAGAGCATGATGAGTACGAACAGAAGGTCAATGAGTATTTCAATCTGCTGTTGGCCGGCAAGCTGCAAGAGGCCCAGGCCATGGCCCAAAGGGTTGAGGTCGAAGGGGATCAGGTGGTCGCCGCCATCGGCGAGGCCACCCAAGAGATCGAAGTTTTCACCGAGAAGTCTTCGATGGCCGCGGAGCATGAAGAAAGCTCCGGTGTGCAGTTGATGATCATCGTGGCCGTAATCGCCGTGCTTCTGGGCATGGCCATGGGTTTTATGGTGACCCGCAGTATCGTGGCCGCGCTCAACGAAGTCAATACCGCGGCCGAGTATGTGGCCAGCGCCAGCCAGCAGCTTTCAGCCACCTCCGAAGAGTTGTCCCAGGGGGCCACCGAACAGGCCGGCTCGGTGGAAGAGGCATCTTCTTCCATGGAGGAGATGGCGGCCAATATCCGCCAGAACGCGGACAATGCTTCCCAGACCGAGAAGATCGCCCTGAAATCTTCCACCGATGCGGAGCAAGGCGGCCAGGCCGTGGAGAAGACCGTCACCGCCATGAAGGAGATCGCCCAGAAGATCTCCATCATCGAAGAGATTGCCCGCCAGACCGATCTGCTGGCCTTGAACGCGGCCATCGAGGCGGCCCGGGCCGGCGAGCACGGCAAAGGCTTCGCGGTGGTGGCCTCGGAGGTGCGTAAGCTGGCCGAGCGCAGCCAGCTGGCGGCCGGCGAGATCAGCAAGCTTTCGAGCACCAGCGTGGATATCGCCATGAAGGCCGGCGAGATGCTGACCCAAATCGTGCCGGATATCAAGAAGACCGCCGAACTGGTGCAGGAGATCAGCGTGGCCAGCAACGAGCAGAACGCCGGCGCCGATCAAATCAACAAAGCCTTGCAGCAGTTGGAATCCGTGGTGCAGCAAAACGCCGGCGGTTCGGAGGAGATGGCCTCCACGGCCGAGGAGTTGTCGGCCCAGGCCGAGGCGCTCAAGGAAACCATCGGCAAGCTGATCGATCTGAATAAGGCCCGTAAGACCCAGAGGAGAAGTGAACCCCAGGAGCATAAAACCGTCAAGAAAGCGGTCGTCCACAAGGAGAGAATCGCCACCGCGGTCCACCATGACAAGTCGCGTCCGATCAGCGGCGTATCCATTGAGCTTGGCCTGGGCAAAAAGCAGACCCATGCCGGCGGCGGGGATGACAAGGATGGCGAGTTTGAGAGATTTTAAGGTAGACTGAAGGCTGAAGACTGAAGGGACTGAGGGACAACGGGACTAAGGGACTGAGGGAAAAAAGTTCCCTAATAACGAAAGGATGAAACCATGACCGATAACGCGACCAAAGCCATGTTGCATCAATATTTGACCTTCAAGTTGGGCGAAGAGATGTTTGCCATCGATGTCTCCCAGGTGCGTGAAATTCTGGATGTCACCAACATCACCAAGGTGCCCAGGGCGCCCGAGTTCATGCGCGGCGTGATCAACGTGCGCGGCAGCGTGGTGCCGGTAGTGGATCTGCGCCTGAAGTTCGACATGGAGAAAACCCAGCGGACCGTGGACACCCGCATCGTGGTGATGGAGATCGCCCTGGACGGCGAATTGACCATCATCGGCACTCTGGCCGACGCAGTGCACAATGTCATGGACATCGAGCCCTCGGGCATCGAACCGGCTCCCAAGGTGGGCGCCAAGTGGAATACCGAGTTCATCAAGGGTATCGGCAAGCATAACGATCAGTTCATCATCATTCTCAATGTGGACCGCATCTTCTCCGTGGAAGAACTCGCCATGGTGCAGCAGGCCGACGGCGGGGCGGATAAGGCAGCAGCGTAGTTCGTTGTTGGTTGATTCGTTATTCGTTGAGTCGTTGATTCGTTGAGCGGTTGGATCTATGTTCGCATTTATTTTTATTGAACCTCTACCCGCCCAACCCCTCTCCCGCCCGAAAAATCAACAAATAAACGAATCAACCAATCAACGAATAACAAATAACGAATAACGAATAACAAACCATGGCCAACATTCTCATCGTCGAAGATAGCAAATCCGCGGCCGCGGCCCATGCTTACAGCTTGTGGGAATTCGGCCACACCGTAACCTTTGCTTACAGCGCCAAGGAGGCGGTCGAGGCCTTTCAAGGGACCCGCCATGAAGTAGTGCTGCTGGATTTTGATCTGCCCGACGGCACGGGCCTGGAAGTGTTCCGGGCCCTGCGCCAGGTGGACCCCGGCGTGAGCGTGGTGATGGTCACTGGCAAGGGCAGCGAACGTGTGGCGGGCCAGATTCTCAAAGAGGGCGCCAGGGAGTATCTGACCAAGTGCCCCGAACTGTGGGCCGTTCTGCCCGAGGTGGTCCATCGGGTGTTGCAGGAGCGGCAGTTGAAGCGCCAACTCTCGGAAAATACCCAGGCCCTCAAGCTGGCCCATAACGCCATCCGTCAGAAGGCGGCCGAACTGGCCGAGGTCAACGCCCGCCTGCAGCAGGAGATCCAGGCGCATGCAGTGACCGCGGCGGCGTTGCGGGAAGCCAGGGGTGGTTGATTGGTTAAATGGTTGAGCGGGAAACGCGTATTTGCGATTCAACTACTCATAGTGATCTTCTGCGTTTTTACTCGTACTCGTACTCGTACGCGTACTCGAAAATCTGTATCGAGTACGCGTACGAGTACGAGTACGAAGTGGGGAGACACACAACCAATCAACGAATTAACGAATTTACTAATCAACCAAATCATGCCCTTCCGGCGGCACATCCGGCACTTTCCCCAGAACCCTGAGAAACTCTTCCCTCTTGGCCCGTTTGGCCCTGGAGTCAAGATAGTCTGCGGTCAAGAGCGCAGTCATCTTTTCAGCGGCCGCGGAAGCTAAAAACTGGTTAATGGATATTCCCTCCGCTTTGGCCAGCCGGCGGATCTGCTCATGGAGTGAATTGGGCAAACGCAGACTTAAAGTGCTCATGATAGTACTCCTATTTTTTGAAGGAACTCTTTAGAATCAAGCATTCTTATCCCGAACCTCTTCTCGACGCCTCGGAAATCTTTTTTGTTGTAGGTAACAATCGCATCACATTGCGCCGCAACCGCCAGTTCCAATATATGGTCATCGGATGGATCGGGCAGAAAAGGGCGCCACAGGTAAAAAATCTCCTGGCGTATCCCGACAAAACATAAATAATCGACCAGATCGTTGATGTCGCTTAGGGTAATGGATTTGGGAAGCTTGCCGCGACGCAGCACAGCTTCATACTCCAAAATCAGCGCTACCGATATGACGATTGAAAACCGTTTATCCGGGATCATCGAAATCAATTTAAATGACGCTCCCCGGCGCGATTTAAGAGCGGTAACCAAAATATTGGTGTCGAGAACGATTTTCATGCGGTATTATATATCATACCATAGATAGCTGGACAAGCCTTGCTTTAATGCGTTATGAATGAATCGAAACCACCGCGATCCTCAGCGGCTTCGGCGAACTCTGCGTTTAAATCGTCCTCCCGTATCAAAAGAACCAAAGATGTAATACCGCCCCTCTCAGCCCCTCAGTCCCTTAGTCCCTCTGCCCCTTTGTGCCTTAGCCCCTCAGGCCCTCAGTCCCTTTGCCACAATTACATGCAACCGACCAATCAACGAATCAACCAATCAACGAATCAACGAATCAACCAATCAACCAACCAAATTCCTAAAGCCCGCGCTTAACCCGCCGATAATAGATAAGACGGTGTGTCCGGAACTTGAGCTGCTTCCATATTTGTCCTGCCGCTGCCAATCCTGTCGTGGGGGTAATCCCTGCCCGGCCGACCGTTATTTTGGGAAACGGGTCCGTGCCCGGATCATTATTTCAACCGCCAGACCGACCGCCCATGTCGCGTTCTGGCCATGAAGGTGAACATGGAACCCCTTGTTTCGACGCACACAGGCTGGGACCCGCGGATGCCGCGCTTTTTGAAGAGCAGTTTGGGCTGGATCGGCCGGGTGCTGGGTTGGCGCACCGCTCCGGCAGAGGCGGGTCTCTATGGGATGGAAACGGGCCTGCTATCTCCCGATGTTCATTCACGTCAGACCAAGAGCAATGCCGCGGCGGCGTTTGAAGAATCCGCCCCTTTGCTGGACAGCAGCGCCCTGATTCAAAAATTGAAGGGCTGCGCCGAAGGGCTCAAGCGCATCTGTACCGCCACCGAGCCTGACTTCCTGAACCTGGGCAGCCAGTTGCAGACCATTCAGGCCGACTCCGATGCCTTGACCCAACAGGTGGTGGCGGTTCTTTCCACCGAGCAGGAGCAAACTGTCCAGGGGGCCTTGCGGACCATCCAGACCCACGCCGCCGAAGCCATCCAGGAGCTGAACCAGCGACGGTCCAAACTGGCCGCGGATCTGGAGGGGCTCAAGGCCATCCAAGGCGACATGACCGCCCTGGGCAAACAGAACAACAGCTTTAAACAAGTGGCCAAGAACCTCAAGATGGTAGGCCTCAACATCAGCATCGAGAGCGCGCGTACTGATGAGGCCAAAGCCACCTTTCAGGCCCTGGCCGAGGAGATCACCCATCTGGCCCAAACCGTTTGGGAGGTGGCCAACGCGGTGAGCGACGACACCAACATGGCCCAGCAGAATCTCAATAGCATTCAGGCCGACATCAGCCAGCGCATGCGGCACCTGGAAGAGTTAATTGGCTCGGCGGACCAGACCGTCAGCAAGGCCCTGGTGGAAGTGGAGAACCTGATGCAGCTCACCATGCATGTGCTGGACGGTATTGGCGCCAAAGCCACGCAAATCAGTGAACAGGTGGGCCGCCTGGTGGTGAGTATCCAGATCCATGACAACATGTCCCAGCGGGTCAACCACATCGATCTCTCCATGGACGAAGCCGTGGATATTGTCCAGACCTCCAAGGGCATCGAACTGCCGCAGGCCGCCATGAGAGTCATCTTTGGGAAAGTATATGGCATCAATCGCCTGCAGATCGTGCAGTTGAAGACCATTGAAGATGACGTAGCCGAAGTGCGCCGTCAGACCGGTTCGGCCCTGGAACATCTGCTGGCGGCGGTCAAGGCCGTGGCCCAGCCCGAAGGTTTCGATTTCTCCAACAGCGGCGGCGTCTGCCAGTTCGATACGGCCAATTCGCGCCATCCCGTGGCCGTATTGCGCCGCGCCCTGGAGCAACTGCTTGAACTCTTTGACGCCGGGGTGGACGACCTGCGCCGACTCACCGCGGCCCGCGAGCAGACCGCGCAAACCATCGCCCGCATGGGGGCCCATATCGATAAAGTGCGCGATATCAACTTTGACATCCGCCTCAAGGCCCTCAACGCCGTTATCAAATCCACCCGCCTGGGTGAAACCGGCAAAGCCATTGAAGCCATTGTCAATGAGATGAAGGAACTGGCCGAGCAATCCAACACCACCATCCAGTCCGTGACCGACATCATGGAAGGCATTGCCTCGGCTTCCCAATCCCTGGATCAAACCACCCGCAACGACGCCCAGGAGGCGGATGCCGCCGGCCGGCTGCTGCGCGAGGGCATCGATCAATTTACTTCCGCCTGCGTAGCCTTCAAAGAACAGTCGTACAGCGCCCTGGAGAACGGCCGCCATATCGAGGAAAAGATCATCCAGGCCCGGCGGCGCACCGATTTCTTCGACCGGCTGCTGGCCGTGTTCAGGAAGCATCATGCCGACTTGAAGCAATTTGAAAAGCTGCTCCAGCCCTTTTCCGGCGCGGCGCCCGAGGATTGGATGGAAGAAGAAAAGAATATCAAGGCCCGTTACACCATGCAGCGTGAACTGGACGCCCATGAAAAAATCAGCAACGGTGGCAAAGAGCAAAAGATCGCCAAGAAGCAAAAAGAGCCTGCGGCCGCGGTGCAGTCCAGCGCCGGCTTTGATGACAATGTGGAGCTGTTTTAAAAAGATTGAGCGCGAATGGGAATTCTTATTTGTCTACAATGAGCGTTAGCAAAGGAGAAAAAAATGAACTGGCGTGATTTGAAGATCGGCAAAAAGTTGGCCATTGGGTTTGGCTGTATGATTTTACTGCTGTTGATTACCGGCTATGTGGGGTTTGACGGTATTCAAACCATGAGCCGGGCGCTGTTTGCGGTCGGCGACCGGGAAGCGCCAGTAGCGGACATGTCCATGGAAATGCGGCTGTCATTGTTGGCCACGCGCAATGCCATGGAAGAATTCAAGAGCGCCACGGCGGTCATGGCCACGGATAACGAAGCAGGTCTGGCCGAAATCGAAAAGACCTACCATGAAGCGGTCAAAGAGTTCGACCGTTTCACCGAGGCCATCCTTAATGGCGCGGAGTTGGAGGGCGGCAAGCTCAAGGTGATTAAAACCGATGACCCTAAGCTGGCCGAAAAAGTGCGCCAGGCCGACGCCCTGCACAATGAAAAGTTTCAGACCGCGGCCCAGAATCTGATGGAAAAAGGCCGGACTTTGATCAAGACCAAGGCCGTGGCTGATCAGGCCATGAAGCAGGTGGAGGGCATCTATGATGAAGTGTACCAGGATGCCACCAAGGTAGAAGAGATGATCAGCGCCCAGATCACCAAACGGGCCGACCAGGGCCACGTGGGCGGCGAGGCGCGTGCTATTCTAACCGAAGAAGTTCCGCTGGCTGACATGGCCAATGAGCTCAAGATCGCCATGGCCCAGGCCCGGTTGACTCTGGAAGAGTTTACCCAAACCAAGGAGTTGTCTCAACTGGACCGGCTGGAGCAGGAGTATAAGACTTGGCTGGGCTTTTTCGACCGCAGAGCGGAGGCGATTCTCAAGGGCGGCCGGGTGGATGGCGTATTGGTGGCCGCCACCAACAATCCCAACATTCGCCGAGCCGTTGAAGAGCTGGATCAGAACCACGAGGATTTTCAAAAGCGTGCCGCCGCGATGATGGCCGCCTACCGCGATATGGTCGCCAAATCACAGGAAGCCGAAACGGCCATGGCCCGTCTGGATGAGTACGGACAACAGGCCAATGACCTGCTCGCCGAAGTAGAGACCCTGGCCGGCGATAACATGTCTTCGGCCAAGTCGGATGGCCGAAACGCCAAAAGCCGGGCCGTAGTATTTATGCTCCTGGTCACCTTGATTTCCCTTTGCGTGGGCATCGCCCTGGGCACGGTCATTACGCGGGGGATCGTCAGGCCCCTGGCCAAAGGAGTGGCCATGGCCGAGGCCATCGCCATCGGCGATCTGAGCGCCCGCATGGACGAAACGCGCAAGGATGAAATCGGGGTGCTGGCCGAATCCATGCGCCGCATGGCCGCCAATTTGAAAGAGACGGTCAGCATTGCCGAGCAGATTTCCCTGGGCGACCTGGGGGTATCAGTCAAAGTACTTTCGGAGAAAGACACCTTGGGCAAAGCCCTGACCGCCATGGTGACTAACTTGAAGGCCACGGTGAAAATCGCCGAGCAGATCTCTGTTGGCGATTTGGGCGTGACTGTCAAACAACTCTCCGACAAGGACACCTTGGCTCAAGCCCTGGCTAAGATGGTCGCCAACTTGCGCGCCACAACCGCCGTGGCTGAGAAGATCTCCCAGGGCGACCTGCGGGTCAAGGTCGAAGTGCTGTCGGAGAAGGATACCCTGGGCCAGGCCCTGCAAACCATGGTGCATCAGCTCAACGCCGTAGTGGCGGATGTGAAGACCGCGGCCGATCAAGTGGCGGCGGGCAGCCAGCAATTGAGTTCCAGTTCCGAGGAGATGAGCCAGGGCGCCACCGAACAGGCCTCAGCGGCCGAA
Organism: Deltaproteobacteria bacterium; assembly: GCA_021824175.1. Lineage (GTDB taxonomy): Bacteria > Desulfobacterota > Desulfobacteria > Desulfobacterales > Desulfosarcinaceae > Desulfatitalea. The sequence goes on along the minus strand of JAKALP010000007.1, from coordinate 215,671 downwards.
GAGGCCTCCTCATCCATGGAGCAGATGGCGTCCAACATAAAGCAGAATGCCGACAATGCCTCCCAGACCGAAAAGATCGCCTTGAAAGCCGCCACCGATGCCGAAACCGGCGGTAAGGCCGTGGCCGAAACCGTGGTGGCCATGAAGCAGATCGCCCAGAAGATCTCCATCATCGAAGAGATTGCCCGCCAGACCGACTTGTTGGCGCTCAATGCGGCCATCGAGGCGGCCCGGGCCGGCGAGCACGGCAAGGGCTTTGCCGTGGTGGCCTCGGAAGTACGCAAGCTGGCAGAGCGCAGTCAGATGGCGGCCGGTGAAATCGGCCGGTTGTCCGGCAGCAGCGTAGAGGTGGCGGAAAAAGCCGGGGAAATGCTTAAGAGTATTATGCCGGACATCCAGAAGACCTCGGAACTGGTACAGGAGATCAGCGTGGCCAGCAACGAGCAGAATTCCGGCGCCGACCAGATCAATCGCGCTATTCAGCAACTGGATCAAGTGATCCAGCAAAATGCCTCGGCTTCCGAAGAGATGGCCTCCACGGCCGAAGAACTCTCTGGACAGGCTGAACAACTCCAGAACGCCATCTCCTTTTTCAAGATGGAAGCACTTTCTTCCCTGGGCAAAGAGCAGGCCGGTTCAGTGAACGCCGGCCGCGAAAAGACAAAGACCAAGCGCAACCGAAAAATGAATGCCGATGGCGCCCCGGAGAGAGAACCCTCGCTCAAAGGAGTGCTTCTACACATGGGCGAACCCGGCCGACTCGAAGATGGCGGAGACAGTGAATTTGAGAGATTTTAGTTGGAGATTCAACTCTAAGGAGTATTTATGACCATCGAAATGGAAACCATTAATGGAAGCAAAATCTGCAGGCTTAACGGCGTGCTGGGAATCTGGGAGGCGGCCGCCATTTGGCAGCAGATCCACCCGTTGTTGGCATCGTCGGAACCCCTGACCGTCGACATGGCCCAGGTCAGCGAATGCGACGGCGCGGGGGTGCAGATCATCTGCCAGATCCGCCAGGCCGCGCAAGCCAAAGGCAAGAAGATCCGATTGGGTCATTTGTCGGAACCGGTCCTCACCGCCCTGCGGATCGCCGGCCTGGATCAACCGTCGCAGTAGTCTGAGGAGTAATTACCGTGAGAAGTGGGGGAATTTCTCAAACAAAGGTGCGTCATGCCCAGGAAGGCGGGAAGCCAGTTTTCTTGAAGGCCATCCCGCTGAATGCCCGCCTGCGCGGGCATGACGAAAGAAATACTCCGAGCCTTGAAGTATTGTTGCCTATTTTAGCCACAGAGGACACAGAGAACACAGAGAGAGAAGATAAAACTCTCTGTGCCCTCTGTGTTCTCTGGGCTCTCTGTGGTTATAAAAGAAATAGCCAGCGATCCGTCACCGAATTTCTGCCATAGAGCACTATTTAGAAAGGGATGCAATCCATGGATACCCAAAAAGAGGCTTACAAAGTCGAAGCATATGAGCTGCTGGCCGAACTGGAGACATCGTTGCTGGAGCTGGAAGCTGCCCCGGACAACTACGATCTGGTGGATCGTGTATTCCGCGCCATGCACACCATCAAGGGTTCCGGCGCCATGTTCGGCTTCGACGATATCGCCGAATTCACCCACAGCGTGGAATCGGTGTTTGACCTGGTGCGCGAAGGGCGCATACCGGTGACCACCCACCTGGTCAACCTGGCGTTGCGCGCCCGGGACCACATCAAACAGATGCTCGATTGCAGCGACGGCCACGCGCCCGTGGATCAAGCCCAGGCCAGCGAGATTCTCCAGGGCTTTCAAGCGGCCTTGCTGGAACAATCCGCGGGGGTCACCCAGGTGTTGGTAAGCAGCCAAGCGCAGACCCCCGAGCCGGTTCAGGCACTGGAAGTCGCGCCGAAAGCTCCCCAAGAGAATACTCCGCCCGTGGAAAAGATCTTCCGCATCCGCTTCCGCCCCAAGGAAAACATTTTCCAGAACGGAACCAATCCATTGGGCCTGCTCAACGAGCTGGCCGGCCTGGGCCAGTGCCGCACCATCGCATACACCGACAAACTGCCGCTCGCCGAAAAGTTCAATCCGGAGAAATGCTACCTTTACTGGGATATCCTGCTGAACACCACGGCCGCTCAAGAAGCCATCCGGGATGTCTTCATCTTCGTGGAAGAGAGCTGCGCGTTGTCCATCGAGCTGATCGAAACCCTAGAGGGAGTTCCGGATGCCGAAAAGCACAAGCGGTTGGGCGAGATCCTGGTGGAGCGCGGCGATCTGGATCTCTCCAAGGTAGAAAAGGCGCTGCGCGGCCAGAAACGCCTGGGTGAAATTCTCGTCAAATCCAAACAGGTCAGCCCGGAGAAGATTCAATCGGCCTTGGCCGAACAAGCTTTTGTGCAAACAGCGCGTCAAACTCGCGAGCAGCAATCCGCAGCCACCAGCGTACGCGTGGCCGCTGAGAAGCTCGACACGCTAGTCAATCTGGTCGGCGAACTGGTGACGGTCCAGGCCCGCCTCGGCCAAAAAGCAGCGACGACCCGTGATCCCGAACTGCTGGCCATCAGCGAAGTGGTCGAGCGCCTGACCGCCGAGCTGCGGGACAACACCCTGAGCATCCGCATGCTGCCCATTGAAGTCACCTTCAGCAAGCTGCGCCGGCTGGTGCGCGATCTTTCCAACGAGTTGGGTAAGAGTATTTCGCTCAAAACCGAAGGCGGCGACACGGAACTGGACAAGACCGTCATCGAGCAGTTGAGTGATCCGCTGGTGCACATTCTGCGCAACAGCATCGATCACGGTATCGAGTCGCCGGCCCAGCGCCAGTCCGCGGGCAAGCCCGAGCAGGGCGTCATCTCCTTGAAGGCCGAACACTCCGGCGCCAATGTGCTCATCCACATCAGCGATGACGGCGCCGGCATCGATCCGGAGCAGATCCGGCGCAAAGCCATAGAAAAGGGGTTGCTGGCGCCCGATGCCGAGCGCAGTGAAAAAGAGATTCTGCAAATGATCTTCCTGCCGGGCTTTTCCACGGCCCAGGCAGTGACCAATGTCTCGGGCCGCGGCGTGGGCATGGATGTGGTCAAGCGCAGCATGGAGAGTTTGCGCGGCGCCATCGAGTTGCAGAGCCGCAAAGGCGTGGGCACGACGATCACCCTCAAGCTGCCGCTGACCCTGGCCATCATCGACGGCCTGCTGGTGGAGATTGAAAGCGGCAAATATGTGCTGCCGTTGTCGGCCATCGAAGAGTGCGTGGAGCTCAGTCGCGCCGATGTGGCCAAAACCCACGGCCGCAACATTCTCAACATCCGCGGTCAGATCGTGCCCTTTGTGCCCCTGCGTCAGCGCTTCGGCATTACTAGCGAGCCGCCGGCCTATGAGCAGGTGGTGATCAACGAGGTGGACGGCCATCGGGTGGGCATCGTGGTGGATCGTGTCATCGGCGAACACCAGATCGTCATCAAGACCATGAATACCCTTTACAAAGAAGTAGAAGAAATTTCAGGCGCCACTATTTTGGGCGACGGCACGGTGGCGCTGATTCTGGATGTGCAGAAGTTGTTGAAGGAAGTAAATCAGGACCAACTGGCGGCTTAGACTACCCATGGGGTAGGGCTGCAGGTGAGTTGATTGCTCAAGTGGTTGATTGAACGAACGGTTAAAACAACTCATCGATGACTCAACTACTATTTGGAGGCATGCAATGGAGTGGAAAGATCTTAAATTGAGCAAGAAATTCACCGTGGGATTCGGCAGCGTGCTGATTTTGCTGGCCGTGGTGGCCGGGTGGTCCTATTTTGGCATCGACCGCATCGTCCACAATGCCGGCGAAGTAATTCGCGGCAATGAACTGAACGGCCTTTTGGCCCAGAAAGAAGTGGACCATCTCAATTGGGCCGGCAAGGTCAATGCGTTGCTCACCGACGCCAAGGTGACCACCCTGGATGTGGAGACGGACGATCATAAGTGCGGTTTCGGCCAATGGCTCTACGGCGATGAACGCAGGCAGGCCGAGGCCCTGGTGCCCTCCCTGGCGCCGCTGCTCAAGGAGATCGAAGCCCCCCATCGTCATCTGCATGAGTCGGCCATCGCCATTGGCCGGACTTTTAAACAGGCTGACGGCCATCTGCCCCAGATCATTCTGGCCCGGGAGATCGATCATCTCAACTGGGCCGCGGCCATCAGGGATACGTTGCTCAAGGGCGAGCGAAATTTGAACGTTCAGACCGATCCCACCAAATGCGCTCTGGGCAAATGGATCATCTCCGAGGATGCCCAGGCGGCCCTGGCCCATGGCAGCCCTGTTTTTAAAGCCAAATGGCAGGAGATGCTGCGCCATCATGAGCAGTTGCATCACAGCGCCATTGCAATCCAGGAGGGCTTGACCCGCTCCTCCAAGGATGCGGTTCAACTGTTTCATTCTCAAACCTTGCCCATTTTGGAGCAAACCTTGGCCGCCCTGGAAGCATTGCGCGCGGAAGCAGAGAATGAGTTGGCCGGCATGCTGGAGGCCAATAAGATTTACACCGAGCAAACCGTTCCCGCCCTGCACCGGGTGCAGGAACTGTTGCACGAAATCCGCACCGAAGCCAAGAACAACATCATGACCGACAAGGAAATGCTCAAGGCCGCCATTAATACCCGCACGGCCGTGACACTCTTCAGCCTGTTGGCCATTTTGATCGGCGTGGGGTTGGCGTGGGTGATCGCGCGTGGAATCGTGCGGCCCTTGATCAAAGGCGTTGACTTTGCTTCCCAGGTGGCCTTGGGGGATTTGACGGCCACCATCGACGTGCACCAAAAGGATGAGCTGGGTATTCTGGCGGAAGCATTGCGGCGCATGGTGGCCAATTTGAAGGGGACGGTGACCATTGCCGAGCAGATCGCCCAGGGAGATCTCTCCGTATCGGTCAAAATACTTTCCGACAAGGATACGCTCGGCAAGGCGCTGGAATCCATGGTGCATCGGCTCAATGCCGTGGTGGTGGATGTCAAAAATGCGGCCTACCAGGTGGCGGCCGGCAGCCAGCACCTCAGCTCCAGTTCCGAGCAGATGAGTCAGGGCGCCACCGAGCAGGCCGCCTCGGCGGAAGAGGCCTCTTCCTCCATGGAGCAGATGGCGGCCAACATTCGCCAGAACGCGGACAATGCTTCCCAGACCGAGAAGATCGCGTTAAAAGTGGCCGACGATGCCAAGACCGGCGGCAACACCGTTCTGGACACCGTCAGTGCCATGAAGAATATCGCCCAAAAGATCTCGGTGATCGAAGAGATCGCCCGTCAAACCGATCTGCTGGCGCTCAATGCCGCTATCGAGGCGGCCAGGGCCGGGGATCACGGCAAGGGCTTTGCCGTGGTCGCATCCGAGGTTCGCAAGCTGGCCGAAAGAAGTCAGTCGGCCGCCGGCGAGATCAGCAAATTATCTTCTTCCAGCGTCGAAGTGGCCGAAGCCGCCGGCCAAATGCTGGCCAGCATTGTGCCCGACGTGCAGCGCACGGCTGAGCTGGTGCAGGAGATCAGCGCCGCCAGCAATGAACAGAACACGGGCGCGGATCAAATCAATAAAGCCATTCAGCAACTGGATCAAGTGATTCAGCAGAACAGTTCCGCCTCGGAAGAGATGGCCGCCACGGCCGAAGAGCTCTCCCAGCAAGCCGAGCAACTTCAATCGGCGGTCAGCTTTTTCCATCTTGCAGGGGAGGATGGCGCTCCGCATTCCGCCATGGCCGCAAAAGCGCGCCAGGAAAGTACTGCAAAGAAAAAACGTTCCAAAAGCAACGGCAATGGCAGCGGCCGCAGGGCTTCAGGACTTTCTGAAGATTCAGCCGGGGCACCGGAAGCAAAACAAAGCGGGTTCGCATTAGTATTGAAGCCCAATGGCGATTATGAGGACGACGGTTTCGAGCGGTATTAGACTTAATTTGGACGAATGGATTAAATATAGAAAAGGCGCATTTTTATCTTTAATGCGGGAATTTAATCGTACCGCGCCCTAACGGGCCACTGGCCAACAGGCCACGGGCCAACAGGCCAACAGGACACGGGCCAACGGGTCACGGGCAAACGGGCAAACGGGCCACGGGCAAACGGCCCAACGGAGCCAAATGAACAACTGGGACTATCGCGATGAAAGCCCGCGCATCTATCTGAAACCCGGCGAGGTGTGCGTCAGTACGCGGCCCATCACGGTGACAACGGTGTTGGGGTCCTGCATATCGGTGACCCTGTACAACCGCATTACCCACGCGGCCGCCATCTGTCATGCCCTGCAACCCAGGTGCCCCAAGACGCCACTTTGTTCGGAATCGTGCCCGCCCGAGTGCAAAGGCCGTTATCGCTTTGCGTCTTGTGCCATTGAAGGCATGAGCCGGCAGATGCTCAAGCTGGGCGCGCTTCCCAAGGACTTGGAGGTCAAGCTGTTCGGCGGGGCGGCCATGATCGGCAGCCTGCGGCCGGAGAATGCGGCCAACTCCGTGGGGCAGCAAAATGTCAAAGCCGCCATGGAGACGCTGGGCAATTGCGGCCTGGTGCTGAAGGTGATGGATGTGGGCGGCGGCTTTGGCCGCAAAATCGTCTTCGACACCAGCACGGGCGATGTGTTGATGAAACGGTTGCAGCGGGTGGTGATTTCGGAGGAGCTCACATAGTGCATGGCAGGTAAAGATCATATGAGCGTATTTTTTCCACCACAAAGTCCCTGCTTCGTACTCGTACGCGTACTCGAAGGGCTTTTCATGCATCGTTTCGAGTACGAGGACGCGTACGAGTACGAGTACGGCAAGGGTGGATGGGCAATAGCCATGATTCAGGCGCGACTGAGATAAGGCCATGGACAACAAGCTCCACAATATAGATCACTTCTTCCGGATTTCTTCGGAATCCGCGGCGCTGATCGAAGAGAATGGGCCGATCTTCAGAACCTTGATCGAGGCCATTCCCAGCGGTCTGGCCCTGGTGGATGCCAATGGCCGCATTGTCTACTGGAATCTGGGCGCGGAACGCATGACCGGATTAAAAAGAGATGAAGTCGTGGGCCGGACCTGCAAGGAGATTTTCAATTGCCCCAATTTTGAAAAGAGTTGCCCCTTGTCCCGCGCCTTTAAAGGGCCCTCCGCGCCTCTGTGCAGTCATGTGGTCATGAATGCTTCCGGCCGGCCCATCTACCTGAAAAAGACTTCCAATTATATTTGCGAAGAAGATGGCCGCATTGTCGGCGCCATCGAGAGCTTCGTGGATTTGACGCAACAGCGCGAAGCCGAAGCGGCCTTGCATGAGGCCAAGGAGTTGATGGAGTCGGCCCGCAATGCCAAACGGCATTTCATGGCCAACATGAATCATGAAATCCGCACCCCTCTCAATGCCATCATGGGCTTGCTGGATCTGATGCTGGCCGAATCGCCCACACCTTCCCAACAGGAGTATTTGCGTACGGCCCGGCGTTCAGCCAGCCTGTTGATGGATCTGATCGAAGATATTCTCAATTTCAGCGTGGTGGACAAGGGCGCCGTCAACTTGGAGGTCAGTGGTTTTTCATTGAGCAGCATCATTGCTTCGGTCATCGCGCGGCAATTTGATCTGGCCCAGAATCAGCAGGTCGCCATTCACAGCCATGTGGACGAGGAGGTGCCGGACAATCTGATCGGTGATTCAGGCCGGGTGTATCAGATTATAAAACAGCTGGTGGGCAACAGTATCAAATTCACGCCCGCCGGCGAGGTGGCGGTGCGGGTGGCCCGGGTGCCGGCGCCACCCGCCGCTCTTGATCAGGACCCGCGCAAGGTCGTCCTGCGCTTTTCCATCAGCGATACGGGCGTAGGGATTCCCAAAGAAAAACTGGATCATATTTTCCACGCTTTGTCCCAGGTCAATGAGTCCTCGACCCGCCTCTTCGGCGGCCTGGGCATTGGTTTGAACATTGTGCACCGCCTGATTGTCATGATGGAGGGCCGTATCTGGATCGAGAGCGTTCAAGGCCAAGGCACCACTGTGCATTTTGTCGTGCCCTTCAAGGTCGCGGCCAGCGGCGAGACGGAAAAAGCGCCGGCCCCGTCGAATGCCGGCCGCGTCTGGCCTTCAGCCCCGGTCCGGGGGGATTCCAAGGCCGGAACAATGCTGCTGGGCGCTAAGGAGCAAACCCTGTCGCTGGCGCCGGCCCAACTGCCGGGCCATTGGGCGGCGCAATTCCACCAGCTTAAAATCACCATGCGCAGCGACCGCCGATCCGCCGAGCGGACGTTGATCCGGCTCAAGGCCGAAGCCAAGGAGGCCAACCAGCCGAGCCTGGAAACGCTTCTCTTCCGGTTGTTGCTGGCGGTGCGGCGGGATGATGCCATTCACATGGAGCATTTCCATTCAATGATTGCGCGTAAAATAGTATCGGGCGAGACAATGCATGGCATTGCCGAGCCTGGAGGAGGAAAACCATGAAGATATTGATCGCCGAAGATGATGAGATTTCCCGCAAGATCATCACCAAAATTCTAAGCCGCTTCGGCACCTGCGACACGGTCGTGGACGGCGCCGAGACCGTCGAGGCTTACAAGCTGGCCTTGGAGGATGGTGTGCCCTACGACCTGATCTGTCTGGATATCATGATGCCCGACATCGACGGCCAGGAGGCGCTCAAACAGATCCGCGGCATCGAGCGCCAGATGGGCATCCGTGGTAATAAAGAAGTAAAAGTCATTATGCTGACGGCCCTGGATGATGCCCACTCGGTGGTGGAAGCTTACTACCGGGGAGGCGCCACTTCCTATCTCGTCAAACCCATTCAGACCGAAAAGCTGCTGGCCGAACTTAGGCACCTGGGGTTGATTTCCGGCGGCCAGGAAAAGCTAATAGCTCCCCGCAAAGGCAAGGCTCATGAAACAAAAGATACAGGTACTGATCGTTGATGATTCGGCCGTGGTGCGCAACACCCTGGCCGATATTGTCAGCGCCGATCCGCGTCTGGAAGTGATGGCCACGGCCCAGGATCCCTTTATCGCGGCCGACAAGATCCGCCAGCAAGTACCCGATGTCATCACCCTGGACCTGGAAATGCCGCGCATGGACGGCCTGACCTTTCTGGAAAAGATCATGAGCCAGCATCCCATTCCCGTGGTGATCTGCTCCAGCCTGACCGATAAGGGCTCGCGCTCGGCATTTAAGGCCATGGAGCTGGGGGCCGTGGAGATCATCGCCAAACCCAAGATGGGCACGCGCACCTTTCTGGAAGAGTCCAGGGTGCGTATTTGCGACACCCTCTGCGCGGCGGCCAAGGCGCGCCTGGTACGCATCGCGCCCCAGCGCCGCATCGAGCCCAAGCTGTCGGCGGATGCCGTCATCGCCAAGCCCACCAGCCATGCCATGGTGCGCACGACGGAAAAAGTGGTGGCTGTGGGTGCTTCCACCGGCGGCACCGAAGCCTTGCGCGTCTTTCTGGAAATGCTGCCGGCCGACTCCCCCGGCATCGTAATCGTGCAGCACATGCCGGAGAACTTCACCCGGGCCTTTGCCGAGCGGCTCAATACGACCTGTCAGGTGACGGTCAAGGAGGCTGAAAACGACGACACCGTGATTCGCGGCCGGGCTCTGATCGCCCCCGGCAACCGCCACATCCTGCTCAAGCGCAGCGGCGCGCGCTACTACGTGGAAGTAAAAGACGGCCCGCTGGTCAGCCGCCACCGCCCCTCGGTGGATGTGCTCTTCCGATCCACGGCGCGCTATGCCGGCGCCAATGCCGTGGGCGTGATCATGACCGGCATGGGCGACGACGGCGCCCAGGGCATGCTGGAAATGAAACAGGCCGGCGCATACACCATTGCCCAGGATGAGGCCACCTGCGTGGTCTTCGGTATGCCCAAGGAGGCCATCAAAAAGGGCGGCGTGGACAAGGTCATGCCGCTGGAGGGGATTGCGGGGATGGTGTTGCGGGAGTGCTTGGTGTAGCTGATTCGTTATTCGTTGATTCGTTGATTGGTTGAGTCGTCCCTCAGTTCCTTTGTGCCTCTATGCCTTGTGGCCATAAATAAGCTGACCGGCTATACGCTGCCGAAGTTATGCCATAGGGCACTTAGGAAATAATCAACGAATAACGACTCAACGAATAACGAATCAACGAAAAACTAAACTTTCCGCCCCATTCGGCCGATACATAAGCCAACAAGCGTGTCAGGAAGGAGGCTGTTCCCAAATGAGTAAAACAATCGCCACCGTGGATGATTCCGCCAGTGTCCGGCAGATGGTGTCGTTCACCCTCAAGGGAGCCGGCTACAATGTGGTCGAATGCTGCGACGGTAAAGATGCCCTGACCAAGATCAACGGCAGCGGTATAAATATGGTGATCACCGACCTCAATATGCCCAATATGAACGGCCTGGAGCTGATCAAGGTCCTGCGCGCCAAACCGGAGTGCAAATTTCTTCCCATCGTGTTTCTGACCACCGAATCCCAACCGGAAAAGAAGGAAGCGGCCAAGGCCGCCGGCGCCACGGGCTGGATCATCAAGCCGTTCAAACCCGACCAGTTGCTGGCGGTAGTGAAAAAGGTGTTGGGATAGTCAATGAGAAATGGGCGGCTTTCACGCCATCAATGAGATCCGATATGAATGAAGCACTCAGCGCCAGCGGTCCGATGCTGTCCCCCAAGCTTTTTGATCGCTTCAGTCGCTTTGTGACCGATACCTTGGGCATCAAAATGCCGCCCGCCAAGCGCACCATGCTGCAATCGCGGCTGCAAAAGCGCTTGCGGCAATTGGGGCTGCGCACCTTCGAAGCATATTATGACTACGTGTTCAGCAACGATGGGCGCGAAAAAGAGCTCAGCCATTTGCTGGATGCGGTCACCACCAACAAAACCGATTTCTTCCGGGAGCCGCGCCACTATGAGGTGCTGGTTCAAAATGTACTGCCGGAGCTGATCGAACGCTCTGGCGCCGGCCTGCGCCGGGCCCTCAAGGTCTGGAGCGCGGGCTGCTCCACCGGAGCTGAGCCTTACACCCTGACCATGGTCTTCAGCGAATTCAGCCAACGGGTGCAAGGCTTTTCATTTCAGATTTTGGCCACTGATATTTGCCTGCGGGTGCTGCAAACCGCGATCAACGCGATCTACGATGAACGCGATGTCGCACCCGTCCCGCCCAACCTGAAGAAGAAGTATTTGCTGCGCAGCAAGGACCGCCTTCATCCGCGCATCCGCATTATTCCCGAACTGCGCCGCCTGGTGGAATTTGACCGTTTAAACCTGATGGACAATGACTATGGCATGGAAAACGCCATGGATATCATCTTCTGCCGCAATGTGATCATCTATTTTGACCGGCCCACCCAACTGGCCGTACTCAGCCGCTTGTGCCGCTGTTTAAAATCCGGCGGCTATCTCTTCATGGGCCATTCCGAAACCCTCAATGGCTTTCAATTGCCGCTGCGGCAGGTGGCGGCTACGGTGTACCGTAAAATTAGTTGATTGGTTGTTTAAGGGACTGAGGGACTAAGGGACTAAGGGACTGAGGGACTGAGGGGCTGAGGCAATTTAACATGGTATATTGCATTTAGAAAAATCATCGAAGCCAAAAAACCTCAGCCATCCGTGGACTAAAAAAAGTAAATTGCATTACCTGTGCTTCTCTGCGCCTTTGCGTCTTCACAACTCTGCCCCTTTGCAACTTTGTGCCTTTGTGCCTCAGTCCCTTAGTCCCTCTGTGTCTTGTGGCCATAAATTAACTGACCAGCGATACGTTACCGAAAGATCATACTGTTTAAGTTCCTTCGACATTTTGCGGTTCCTTGTTCGAATTCGATATTCAATCAAATTAGCGCTTATGGAGTTGGGATGAGTGGGGGAGACGATCATCCTGCCGAGGCCTGGCGCCGGTCAAAGCGGAACATGCTCTTTTCGCCCGCCGTGACGCGGTTGCGGCCGGCGCGTTTGGACGCATACAAGGCCGTGTCCGCCGAGCCAATCAACGCCTCTTTGTCCGTGGCATGGTGGGGGAAGGTGGCCACCCCGATGCTGACGGTCACATACAGGGCCTGGCCGCCGTGGGCAATGGGGATGGCCGAGACCAAGGCCCGGATTTTTTCACAGGCCCTCAGGGCCTGGGGCAAATCGGTCTCGGGCAGAATCAATGCAAATTCTTCACCGCCATAGCGCGCCGCCATATCCACGCCGCGCAGATTCTCCCGCAGGCCGCGGGCCACGCGCCGCAGGACATCATCGCCCAGTTGATGGCCATAGCTGTCATTGAATTGCTTGAAGTGATCGATATCCACCATGGCCAGGGAGAAGGGCCGGTCGTAACGCTGGCTGCGCGTGATCTCCTGATCCAGCAGGTGCTGGAAGTAGCGATGGGTGAATAACTTGGTGAGGCCGTCGGTGGTGGCCATCTCAAAGAGGCGCGCATTTTCCAAGGAGATGGCGGCCTGAGACGCGATGATGGCCAGAATTTCCAAACGCTGGGCCGTGAAGGCATTGGTCGTCAAATTGTTCTCCATGTAGAGAATTCCGGTGAGCCGGCCCTTGTTCAAGATCGGCATGCACAACATGGATTTGCACTGTTGACGGACAATGTAGGGATCGTTGGCATAGGCCCCTTCCTTGGCGGCCTGGGCCAGGATCACCGGTTCGTGGCTGCGCAACACAAAGTGCACCATGGCATGGCAGAGGCGCTGGCATTCATCCAAAGCCAGGGGCAAGGTCAGAGGCGCGGTCGTGGGATTGACATCTTCCCAGGCCGCGATGTCGAGCCGGCCCTCATCCTGGAGAATTAGAAAGCCGCGTTCCGCTCCGGCGTTGGTCATGGCCAGATGCAGCGTCTTTTGCAGCAGCTGGTCGAGCATGATTTCGCTGGAAATGGCCTGGGACACTTGCATCACGGCGACCAGGTCCAGATGTTTGTCGCTGCTTTGGGTGGTGTGGGCCTGAAGACCCGTATCGCCTTCGGCTGCCGGGGGCCGGACGGGCAACAGGCCAGCATAGCGGGTCTCGATGTCGCGCTGTTTGGCCGCCGCGCCCCACAACCCATAACATTCATGGGCGCGCTGCATGAAAACGCGGGCCTCTTCCAGGGCGTTGTGGCGCAGGTAGTACAACGCCAGGCGCTCGCAGGCCAATGCTTCTTCATGGATATATTCATTCTGGCGCGCGCCGCGGATGGCGGCGTGGTAGTAATCGGGGGCCTCGCGAAAGCGCGTGCCGGCGGCCATCCACTCGGCTTGGACCAGATCATGTTTATGACGGAAGTTTTCGGGGCAGCGTCCGGCCCAACTGGCCAGCTTGCGTTGATTATTGGCGATCATTTGCCGCAGGCGGTTTTTGTCCGGCGTGGCGGCGTTGGCCAGCTGCGCGGCCAGGATCAGTGAGTAGTAAAAGTAGTACTCGGCCATGGTTAAGGTGCCCATGGACGCCGGGATGTGGCGTAGCACCTCCTCGGCCGCGGCGCGGGCTTCCTCCAGCCGGCCGAAAAGGTAGAGCAGGCGCGCCTTTGGCAGTAAAGTAAAGCAAAGTCCGAACTTGTGATTGTCTGCTCGGAGTTTGTTCAGATAGGCGCTTTCATCAAACCCAGGGCCGGAAAGATTCAGCGAGTCCGGGCCGAGGCCCTTCAGGCTGCGAATCAGCTGGGCATGCAGCGCAAACTGCCCGGCGATGAACGGGTCCTTGATCCGCGCCATGAGACTCTTGTACTTCTCATTGTCTTTGAGAATGCTTCCCAAGGCTTCGCCGATCATCAGGCGGCAATCCGTGGCCGCATTGACGCCGTGGCCGGCGTAGATGAAATTGCCGTGTTCCAGACACCGCTGGTAGACTTGGCGGAACACGGGCAGGTCGTGCTTGGCGTGCCGGTTCCAATGTTGAATGAAATAGGCGTAAATATGGTGCACCATGCCGGAAAGTTTGCGGTTGTCGATGCGCTGGTTGAGCCGCAAAGCCATCTGGGCCATCTCAAAACCCGTGGCATAGTCTCCCAGGACATTTTCGATCAGGGTGGCCATGCTCATGAAGGTCACGGCCGCATGGTCGGGCAAACCGTGGCCCAGGGCTTCATTGACGCCCTTGAGCACCAGGAACGCAAAGAGGTTGGGATTGAGGAAGTAGGCCGGCGTGCCGATGTTGAACAGCAGTTTGTGATAGGCGATGCGCTCCGGGTCCGTCATCATTGGTAGTCTTTCAATCTCTTCCAATGAAATTTTGCCCAGGCGCCACCTGGCCTTGACCAGCTCGCAGAGTACTTTCGTCTGCCCCATGTTCGACTTGAGCCGGATGCCGAACAGTCTGAGGGCCGAGAGTCCCAGGGCAATGGCTTCTTCGGGCGGCCGCGTATGGGTGTAAAGGACGATCATGGCGTTATAGGCCGTAGCCTGGTCAATTTTGCCGGAAGCATGGGCCGTGATGATCCCAAAGAGGTTTTCCGCCGCCGGGAAGTTACGCGCCAGATATTGGCACTCCATCTGTTCCATGTGCAGGGCATAGGTCAAAGAGTAGTGATCGCGCCAGCATTCCGGCGGTAGAAGATCGAGGCCCCTGTGCAGATAGTCCACGGCAGCATCGTAAGCCGTGGCCTCTTTGGCCTTGACCCCGGCCTTGAGGTTGATTTGCGCCAGTTGGAGGCTTTCGTCCGGGGTTTTGATTTCAGCCCTGGCCTTATTGAGCTGATCCGCGATGTAGAACACCTGGTGGCGGAGTACTTCGGCCGAGGCCCCGTCCAGGGCCAGACGGCCGATGCGGTAGTGCAAGGCTTGTTGCTCTGGGCCGCCGAGCAGCGAATAGGCGGCTTCATGGATGCGGTCGTGGTGGAAACGGCAGAGTTGGCCGCGCCAGGTGATCAGACCTTCCCGGACCAGGGTGTCGAGGATATCCAGCACCGCCTCCAGGGAATGGCCGGAGACCGCGGCCAGGGTCTCGATATCAAAGCGGTTGCCGATGCAGGCCGCGATCTGGATCAGGGCCAGGGGCGCGGGCGGCAGGTGGCGTAACTTTTCGGCCATGTACCGCACCACGTTATCGGTGACCTGGACCTTCTGGATGGCGGCCGCTTCCCATTGCCAGCCGGCCGCGGGGTCCAAACGCAGATAGTGATCTTCGTAGAGACTTTTTAAAAACTGGTTGTAGAAAAAGGGATTGCCTAAAGTCTTCTGGTGCACCAGGGCGGCCAGCGGCCGGCTCTGATCGGTGTCACACCTCAGCAAGACCGCCAACAGGCGCGTGATGCTCTCCAGGTCGAGGGCTTTGAGTTCAATTGCGGTAATCCGGACTTTGGCCGCCGCCATATGATCCAGGGCCAGCCTCAGGGGATGGTGGCTGCCGACCTCATCGGCTCGAAAAGCGCCGATGAACAGGCAGGCGCGCAACTGCCGGTCCAGCAGCAGGGTCTGAAGCAGGTCCAGACTGGCCGGGTCCGCCCATTGCAGATCATCCAAAAACAGCACCAGGGGGTGCTCCCGATCCGCGAAGATCCGCATAAAATGGCGCAGCACCATGGTAAAGCGGTTCTGGGCTTCCTCGGGCGGCAGCACTGGCACTTCGGGCTGCGGGCCGATGATCCGTTCGATTTCGGGCACCATATCGGTCATAATCCGGCCATTGCTGCCCAGGGCCTCCAGCATATGGTCGCGCCAGAAGTCGACGCGCCCCTCGCTTTCGCGCAGCAGTTGCCGCGCCAGCCCCTGCAGGGCCTGGATGATGGCGCTGTACGGCACGTTTTGGCGCAAGGGGTCGTATTTCCCGTTAATGAAATAGCCTCGCCGGGCCACGATGGGTTTGAGAATTTCGTTGATCAGGGCCGACTTGCCGATGCCGGCCTCGCCCGTGACCATCACGATTTCCACGGTGCCGGTGGCGGCACGCTCAAAGGCGGCCCGCAGGTCGGCCAGCTCCGCCTCGCGTCCCACCAGCACCTGAGGGATGTGGAATTTGGGAGCGATATCGCGCCGGGCGAGTTCAAAAGCGCTGATGCGGCCGGTCTGCGCCAGCTCATCCTGGCAGTGCTTCAGATCGAAGAGCAATCCCTGGCCGCTTTGGTAGCGTTCCTCGGCGCTCTTGGCCAGCAGGCGCAGGACGATGGCCGCCACCACTTCCGGGATGCGGGGATTGAGGCGGTGGGGCGGCACCGGTTCTCTGGCAATGTGGGCATGCACCAGTTCCATAGGCTGCCGGGCGGCAAAGGGCGGGCCGCCGGTGAGCATTTCATAGAAAGTTGCACCCAGGGAGTAGAAGTCGGTGCGGTAATCCACCCCACGGTTCAGGCGGCCGGTCTGCTCCGGCGACATGTAGGCCAGGGAGCCTTCAAAGGTTTGGCCCTCCGAGCCGGCCGTGGCTTCGATGGCGATGCCGAAGTCGGTCAGCTTCACCATGTGGGTGTCAGGATTGTATAAAATATTGCCGGGCTTGATGTCCCGGTGAATCACATGACGCTGGTGGATGTCACGCACCACTTCGGCCAGGCGCACCGCCAGATCGAGAAAACGCTCCAGGGGCATGGCCCCTTTGAGATATTGCTTGAGCGACAGGCCGCCGAAATCCTCCATCACCAGGGCCAGGCGGTCTTCCTGGAAAATGAGGTCCAGGAGTTGGACCACGCCCTCCAGATCGAGTTTGCGCACCAGTTCGAATTCATGTCTGAACCGGGCGATTTCCGACGGCGACGGCTGGTGGACCTTCAACACTTTGATGACCACCGGCTGCCCCGTCTGTTCGTGCAGCGCGCGGTGGACCAGGGCGCGCGGTGTTTCCGCGATCCATTGAAAGTCACGATAGCCTTTTATTTCCAACATTCTTTTCGATCTCCGCTCCAGGTCTGGCTTCCGGCTGGCTGGCCGCAGGGTTGGATCAGCCCCACCGCATCTAGTGAATATGGTAAGTTATCGGCAGTTGGATGGAATGGCTTGAGGCTGGTGTGCGCGGCGCGCCAGAAGGGGGCGGTTCAGCTCTATGGCTGGTGCATCGGACTATAACAACGACATAAAGTATTGCGCTTCTATCGTACTCGTACTCGTACGCGTACTCGTACTCGAAATCGTATGACGGAAGCTTTCGAGTACGCGTACGACCGCTGCGAAAGCCGCTGTCATGACCGCCTTGATTCACACTTTCTTCCTTACGTGGCTTGCGTTGGTCACAGCTATAAGGCATAAGGTGGAAGGCAGAGAGGTTTCAGCTCAAAGACAGAAAGCAAGGGGATTCTCATGCTCATTGTCATGGATAAAAAGGCCACGGCCGAGCAGATCGCCAAAGTGGTCCAGACCATCGAGGCCCGAGGGTTCACGGCCCGGCCCATTCCAGGCGGCGACCGTGTCTCCATCGGCATTCTCAATAACGAAGGGCCCGTGGACCCGGCCCATTTTCTGGGATTGGCCGGCGTCAAAGAAGCCATCCCGGTCACCCGGCCCTACAAACTGGTCAGCCGCGAGGTGCAACCCCAGGACACCGTGATCCGGGTGGGTAAGGTTTTCATCGGCCAGGGCCATCTGACCCTCATGGCCGGGCCCTGCGCCATTGAGAGCGAAGCCCAGGCATTGACCATCGCCGAAAAGGTCAAGCTGGCCGGCGGCCATATCTTCCGCGGCGGCGCGTTTAAGCCCAGAACCTCGCCCTACACCTTCCAGGGCTTGGGGCTGGAAGGGTTGAAGATCCTGGCCAAGGTCCGTAAAACCTATGATCTGCCCGTGGTCACCGAAGTAATGGACAACGAAACCTTTGACCAGGTGGAGCAATACGCCGACATCGTGCAGATCGGCACGCGCAACATGCAGAACTTCAGCCTGCTCAAACGGGCCGGCCAAAGCCAGCGGCCCATCATGCTCAAGCGGGGCATGGCCGCCACCCTGGATGAGTGGCTCATGGCCGCCGAATATATCATGGCCGGCGGCAATCCCAACGTGATCCTGTGCGAGCGCGGCGTGCGCACCTTTGTGCGCCACAGCCGCAACACCCTGGATTTGTCGGTGGTGCCGGTGGTGCTCAAAGAGAGCCATCTGCCCATCATCATCGATCCCAGCCATGCCGCCGGCGTGCGCGATCAAGTGATTCCGCTGAGCCGCGCCGCTATTGCCGTGGGCGCCCACGGCCTGATCGTGGAAGTACACCACGAACCGGACAACGCCCTCAGCGACGGCGCCCAGTCGCTCTATCCCGCCCAATTCGCGCGCTTGTGCGACTACGCCCAGCGGGTGCATGCCTTGATCCGGGAGCAGGAAGAGGAGAAGTAGTTGATTGGTTTATGAGTTGATTGGTCTACACGCTATCCGCATTTTGAGATGGCGTGTCGTCGCTTTTAATGTCCAATCGTTGAAACTTTTAATGCGCTGAATGGTTGAATCGCTGATGGAAACAATAATCAAATAGCCTGATTGACCCATCAACGAATCAACGAATCAACGGATCAACCCATTCACAGGTGCTCCATGCAAGAGATCATCGTCCAAGGTCAAAGCGGCCGTTCCCGCATTCTCATCGGCGAAACCCTGGCCAACCTCAATCGCTATCTGCCCGACGGCCGCGCCATCATCATCACCGATGAAAACGTGGCCCGTCTTTACGCTGATCAATTCCCGCCGGTGGAGGTCATCACCATCGGCAGCGGCGAAACCCATAAAACCATGGAGACCCTGGCGCAAATCTTCGATCGGCTCATCGCGGCCGAAGCCGATCGCAGCGCGTTTATCGTGGGCATTGGCGGCGGCATCGTGGGCGACGTGACCGGCTTTGCCGCTTCGACTTATATGCGCGGGGTGCGCTTCGGCTTCGTGGCCTCCACCCTGCTGGCCCAGGTGGATGCCACCGTGGGCGGTAAAAACGGCGTCAACTTCAAGGGCTACAAGAACATGGTGGGTGTATTTTGCCAGCCCGAGTTCGTCATCATCGACATCGCAATGCTCAAGACCCTGCCGCCCGCAGAGATTGCCTGCGGCCTGGCGGAGATCGTCAAACACGCCTGCATCGCCGATGCGGTTTACTTCGATGATATCGAGACCCATTGCGACCGGATCGCGGCTCTGGATGCAACCACAATGCTGCGCCTGGTGCAGCGCTCGGTGGAGATCAAGGCCGCCGTAGTCAACGCGGATGAGCGTGAATCCGGCGAGCGTCGCAAACTCAATTTCGGCCACACCCTGGGCCACGCCTTTGAAAAGACCCTGGGCATCTCCCATGGCGCGGCCGTGAGCGCCGGCATGGTGCTGGCTTCCGAACTCTCCGTGCGTCAAGGACTTCTCTCCCCGGAAGAATTTGAACGCATTAAAAAGCTGTTGTCCCGGCTGCATCTGCCCACGGAGCTTGAATTTGACCGGGCGGCGGTCTTTGATGCCTTGAAAAAAGACAAGAAACGCCAGCGCGCCCAGATGCATTTTGTACTGCTCACCGGCATCGGCCGTTCCGAAGTGCGCAGTATTGCCATTGAAGAGATCGGCGCTTGGCTGATGGGGCGCTGATTTCTTCTCCAAAAACTTAAGCTTTTGGGGATGAGGTAATTTTATAATTCTATTCGTACTCGTACTCGTACGCGTACTCGTACTCGAAAATTAGATAAACCCTTTCGAGTACGCGTACGAGGAAACCCTCAGCGATACTTCTTAAGTTAATGACGTTGTACAAAAACCTATGAAACTCCCAATTTCAGCAGCAGTGAAACGGCCATGCCGATCATGATCAGGCCCGAGATGATCTCCATCTGGGAGCGGAAACGGTGAAAGAGGGTGGCCGCGCCCGTGCCCAGCAGCAACAAGCCCGGCAGGGTGCCCAGGCCAAAGGCGGCTGTCAGCAGCGCCCCCGGCCCCATGCCGCCGCCGGCCAGGGCGCGGGCAAAGGCGCCATAGGAGAGCCCGCAGGGCAGCAATCCCAGCAACAGCCCCATGCCCAGCAGCCACAGCATGTTGCGGCGGTTGAGGACATTGGAGAGCACGGTTTCATACCCTGGGATCTTCTTGGGCATGGCCAGGGCCAGCCAATAGGGTTCTTCGAGCAAGCCCAGGCGGGTCAGCCCCATGAAGAGTAAAAAAAGGGCCACCGGCACCGAGAGCAGCAGTTGCAGGCGACCGGTCCACAATATCGCCTGCGGGGGCGCCAGGCCGAAAAACCAGATCACGCCGCGGCCGACGCCTCCGAACAAAGCGCCCATCAGCGTATAGGTCGCCAGGCGGCCGAGGTGATAGATCAGATGGGCCTGCCAGCGTTCATAGCGGCCGGGCAGGGCCACCACCAAGGGACCGCACATGCCCAGGCAGTGGCCGGTGCCGAACAGCCCCAGCAGAAACATGGAGAAGTAATCGAGGGAATTTTCCATGGTGGTTTTTCTATCCGACAAACAATTCTTTCCATCCGTGAAATCCGTGTAATCCATTGTCATTTTTTTTACCACGGATTACACGGATTTCACGGATGAATCGCTAACGCTTCTTTTAAAGCGCGCGCCAAAACAAACATCGTCGTCCTGTGCTGGAGTTATGCTCAGGAAAGGAGGCCTATGTCAAAGCGAAAGAAAGTCGCCGGTCTGTTTGGTATGTGTGGAGTGCTTCTTCTACTCTGGTGTCTGTCCGCCGGGGCGGATAATGCCGCCATTTCCGGCATACGGATTGATCAACGTCCCTTACCGGCCCAGAAAACATTGACGGCTGACGGCCAAATGCAGATCGGCGACCAGGACCGTTGCCCGGTCTGCGCCATGTTTCCGGCCAAGCGGCCCCAGACCGCCGCGGCCATGGTGCTGAGCGACGGCCGCACCTTTTACTTCTGCGGCAATGGGTGCTTGTTGCGGGCCTGGCACGCCTCGTCGGTCTATTTGAATGCGCCCCAGGAGAAGATCGCGCGCCTGGTGACGCGGGACTTTTTCAGCGGTCAGTCCATTGATGCCCGCAAAGCCTGGTGGGTGGCGGGCTCGGATGTGGTCGGTCCCATGGGGCCGGCCCTGGTGGCCCTGCCAAGCGAGGCGGAGGTGGAGCGGTTCAAAGCGCAACACGGTGGCAAGCTTGTTTTCCAGCTCGCGCAGATGACGCCTGAATTGTGGTCGCAAATTTTTGGCGATCGTTAGCATCCTCAGGCGCCATTTAGTTCAGGCATCGGGGAGTTTCTTCCGTCATGCCCGCGCAGGCGGGCACCCGGCGTGATGGCATCCTAAGACTCTGGATTCCCGCCTTCGCGGGAATGACGGGCCGCTAAACGAAAAACTCCCCCACCCCTAATTTAGTTAAGTATATTCTCCCACTCAAAGGGGCAACGACGCCAAGCGGCAAGGAGTAATAATTTGAGTCAACACCCACTGACCTGGGCCATTGGGCTGGTGATGGCAGCAGCCGGGGCTAGTTATCTGAAGGCCCTCTGGTTATTACTGACCCATCTGAACGCGGCCCAAAATGGGGCTGGACATCAGCAGGCACTGACCAAAGCCGCATTGTTGGGGCGTTGGACCATGGGGTTGCAGGCGGCGGCCTTTATTCTGGTCCTGGCCGGCGTGACCAATTTGTGGGTTTCAGTGGTGCCGGGCGCCATGTGCGGCAGCGGCGTGCTCCAGGCCATGGGTGCGGCCGGCCGCCAATTCTTAATTTTGATGGCCGCGACCCTGGTGCTGTTTTACTGCTGGCGCGCGGTTGAGGTTCTGGACCGCGGCCACACCAAGGCCCTACCGGCGGATCTCCAGAGCCGCTGGTTGCTTTTGATCGCGCCGTTCATGATCCTGGCGTTCTGGCGAGGGATTGAAGCGCTAAGGGCTGCCGGCCGCCAAGGGCCGGTGAGCTGCTGCGCGCTATTGTACGATCAGCTCCGGGATACCGGCCGCCTGGGCACGATTTTTAATTTTTCCATCTCCGGACACACCTGGCTGCTGTTGAGTTTGAGCCTGACCCTCTTCATGGCGGGCCGCGGATTGCGGTGGTGGCGCAGGCCGGCCTTGGCGGGCAAAGGAGTAATAATCGCCTGCGGCGCCGGGCTGGTGCTGTGGTGGGTGGCGCTGTACCAGGGCCTCACCTTGGAGGTGGCGCCCTACATCTACCAGACGCGCTTTCATCCTTGCCCCTGGTGCCTGTTTTTGGCGGATCATAAGGCCGTGGGCCTGATCTATTTCGGCCTGCCGGCCTGGGCGACTTTGGAGTGTGTGGCGGCGCTGACGGTCTGGGGCGTGTCGCGCCGCTACCCCCAGGCGGCCGAGCCAGCAAGGCGGCGATTGCGGCAGGCCGGATGGCGCATCGCGCTCAGCGCTCTGTTGTTTGGGCTCAGCGCGGCCTGGCCCATTCTTTTCGGATAACCGCGAATGTTTTGCGATGGTTTGAAAACCGCGGTGCCATGCCGCAGACCACCGACGTTCGTGGCATCACTATTGCTAAGTTTTACTCCAAAGGAGTGATCTGCCTGTTCCCTTCGGCCCAGATTGCGTTTCAGAGGTGGCCAGAGTATATTCTATCCACACGCCTGCCCCTATTCCCAAGCGCTTCCGCCCTGGTATCTTCTTCGCCTGTCTCAGTTCCGGCACCGGTCGACCTGCACATGGGCCTTTAATCCGCTCCTTTGGAGGGTTCGATGCGTCAAATATTTGTCCGCTTATCCATCAGCATCCGGATTCTGCTGATCAGCATTGGAATATTTTCGGTGGCGGCCATCCTGCTGGTGGTGACGATCAACCGGTATATGCGCATGGAGGCGCTGGCCGACGCGCGTATCACCTCCCAGGTGATCCTGGATCGCACCCTGGCCATTCATACCTACTTTTCCCATCAGCTCAAACCTGCTCTGTTTCCCATCACCGATGCCGTCAAACCGCCGAGCTACTTTGACCCGGTCTGGATGTCTTCCACTTACGCGGTGCGCGAAATCCAGAAATACTTCCAAAGCATGGGCAACCAGGAATTCTACTATAAAGAGTGCGCCATCAACGCCCGCAGCCCCGAGAACGAAGCCGATACCGTGGAACGGGCCTTTATCGATAAGATCAATGCCAATCCCTCCCTGGAATTTGAGTCCCAGGTGCGCACTTTGGACGGCCGGCCTTATTTGGTGGTCCTGCGCCGCGGCGAATCCATGGAGGCCGGCTGCATGCGCTGCCATAGCACGCCCGATCAGGCCCCGGCCGATCTGGTGGCCCGTTACGGCGATCAGCGCAGCTTTCAGCGCCGGGCGGATGAAGTGGTGTCGGCCATCTCCATCCGCATCCCCCTGGCCAAAGCATATGGCAATGCCAACCATTTTTCATGGATGTTATCGCTGATCCTGCTCTCCTTGCTGGCCGCCTTCTTTATGATGCAGTTTTGGAGCATCCAAAGCACCGTGTGCAACCCCATCGTGCGCATCGCCGATCAGATGGACAAGGTGGCCAGTGGCCTGGCGCCGCTCAACAACCCCTTGGGGACGCCGCCGGGCAGGGAGTTGCGGATTCTCACCCAGGCTTTCAACACCATGTCCGGTCGCCTGTATGAGAATCAGCGTCACCTGGAAGAGCGCATCCGGCAGCGCACGGCCGAGCTCAGCCAGGCCAATGCGGATCTGAAAGCCGAGGCCGCCCAGCGCCTCAAGGTGGTGGATGAATTAACCGAGAGCGAAGCGCGTTATCGGGCGTTGTTCAGCCACATGCTGAGCGGTTTCGCCCTGCATGAGGTGATCCTGAACCCTAACGGCCAACCGATGAATTACCGGTTCCTGGAAATCAATCCAGCTTTTGAAACCTTGACCGGTTTGAAAGCAGAGGGCGTGGTTGGCAAATGTGTCACTGAAGCGCTGCCGGGTATTGAAAAAGACCCGGCCGACTGGATCGGCGCTTACGGCCGGGTGGCCCTGAGCGGCCAGGCCATTCGTTTCGAACAGTATGCCGCGCCCCTGAAACGCTGGTTCGACGTTTCGGCCTTCTCCCACCAGAAAGGCTATTTCGCCACTATTTTCATGGATATCACGGCGCTCAAAGAGCTGGAGCAGCAATTGCGTGAAAGCGAAGCGAAATACCGGTCCATGATGGAGGCCATGCCCGATCCGGCCTATATCTGTTCGCCGGATCGGCGGGTCAGCTTTGTCAATCCGGCCATGGCCGCCATCCTTGGGACCGATGCCGTGGGCCGGCCCTGCTTTGAAGCGATCAAAGGCCGGCATACGCCATGCCTGGATTGCATGCTGCCCGAAGTCCATGCCGGAAAGCGCACGGAAAACGAATCAGTACTGGAACAAAACCAGCGCCGCTACCATGCCGTCCATGCCCCCATTCGCCACGGCGACGGCACGGTTTCCAAAATGACCATCTACCGGGATATCACCGAGAAGCTAGCCATGGAGCAGCAGTTGCGCCAGGCTCAGAAGATGGAGGCCGTGGCCACCCTGACCGGCGGCATTGCCCACGACTTCAACAATATCCTGGGTATTATTCTGGGCAATACCGAGCTGGCCATGGCCGATGTGCCTGAGTGGAACCCAGCCCATTTTCAACTCCAGGAGATCCGCACCGCCAGTCTGCGGGGCCGGGATGTGGTGCGCCAATTGCTGAGCTTCAGCCGCAAAAGCAAGGAAGAGCGCAAACCCGTGCTCCTGGCGCCTTTGGTCAAGGAGTCGTTGAAATTGCTGCGCGCCTCCCTGCCCGCCAACATCGGCATCGAACCCTACATTGAAAACGATTTGGCTCCGGTGCTGGCCGATCCAGCCCAAATCCATCAAATCCTGATGAATCTATGCACCAATGCCTTCCATGCCATGGAAAAGAGGGGCGGCACCATCCAGGTGACCCTTAAGGCCCGCGCCCTGGAGGCACCCACCCACACCGTGAACGGCGAGTTGGCGGCCGGAGATTACCTTTGCCTTGGTGTGGCCGATACGGGTGTGGGCATCCCGCCCGAAAGTCTATCGCGGATCTTTGATCCCTATTACACCACCAAGGGGCCGGAGCGCGGGTCCGGTTTGGGATTGGCCGTGGTGCTGGGCATTGTGAAAAGCCACGATGCGGCCGTTCAGGTGCGCAGCGCGGTGGGCGAGGGGACCGCATTTGAGATTTACTTCCACCCGGCCAAGGGGAGCGTGGCTGCCAGCGAGCCTGAGCCAAAGCAGATGCCTGGCGGCAGTGAACGCATTCTGGCCGTGGACGATGAACCGGCCTTGATCCAATTGATGGAGAAAATGCTGACCCGCTTGGGGTATGCGGTGACTGCATGCTCGGCGGCCCAGGAGGCCCTGGACCAGGTGCGCCGGAACCCCGGCGGGTTTGACTTGGTTTTGAGCGATCTGACCATGCCCCGGATCACCGGCGATCAGTTGGCCCTCGATATTCACGCCATACGCCCGGACCTGCCGGTGGTGCTGTGCACGGGCAATGCCGCTGGACCGGATCAATCCATCATGCAGCAAAACGGGATCGCCGACTGGGTCACCAAGCCTTTGCGCATGCACGAACTGGCGGCCGTGGTGCGGCGGGCGCTGGATAAAAGCAAGAGATTGGCCTGATCAGGAAATCAATCATCGAGCTTTTCGAAAAATTCTTTTTCAGCGCCGCACTTGGGGCAGACCCAGTCATCGGGTAGATCTTCAAAGGGGGTGCCCATCTGGATGTTGTGGGCGGCATCGCCTTCGGCGGGGTCATAGACATAACCACAGGGACATTCGTAGCGGGACATGGGGATCTCCTTTTTTAAGTATTGACATTTTCAGCCGTATTTAATGTTAATGGCTCTATATTTTGCAATCGAGACAGGAACATACTCACGGCTAGGATGCTAAGGGACGACGTTTCGCTATTATGGCTCTCAACCTAAAAGAGGTGGCTGAACGCCTCAATATGCCCGTGGAAACCGTACAACGCTGGGTTCGGCAAGGCAAGATTCCTATGTACCAGAACCGCGGCGATTACTACATTCGCCATGAGATGCTGACGCGCTGGGCCGAGGAACACCAGCTCAAGGTGACGATCCCAAATTCTTCGGCCGGTCAGACTGTTCAGCAGACCATGGGAGAGGGGATCTTGCCGGCCATGCGGCGCGGCGGATTTCTGTATCATCTGGCGGGCGACAGCAAGGAGATCCTTTTCAAATCGGCCGTGGATCTGACGCCCAACCTGGAAAGCGCCGAGCGCCAGCAGGTATATGAAAAGCTGTTGGAGCGGGAACATTTGGCCTCCACCGGTATCGGCCACGGCATCGCCATACCCCATCCCCGCAGCCATCCGGGCATTGGGTTGCGGTTGCCCCAAATCACCACCTGCTTTCTGGAACATCCGGTGCCCTTTGAGGCCATTGACCATAAGCCGGTATCCGTGTTGATGATCCTGCTCAGCGACTCGACCAAACAACATCTGAGCCTGCTCTCCAAACTCTCATTCTACCTGCGGGACCGAAGCTTTCGCGATTTTCTGCTTGGCGCGCCGCCCGCGAAAACTCTTTTGGAGACAGTGGCGCGGATGGAAGCCCAAGCCAAGTGAAAGCACGGTTCTCACTCCCATGACCCGACCTCGCCTGCTCAATTCCATCATGCGAAAATGGGCCATCATGCGCGCCGACAACCGCTTGACGGTGATTGTCATGGCCGCCGTGGTAGGGCTTTGCAGCGGCCTGGCCGCCGTGGCCCTGGGACGGGCGCTGCATTTTGCCGCCGCGACCCTGGCCGACGTCCATCATTACTGGTGGGGGGTCGCTTTGCCGGCCGTTGGCGCCAGCCTGTCGGCCATCTTTCTGAACTTTCTTTTAAGAGAGCAGGCCGGCCACGGCGTGCCGGAGGTGGTCTATGCCGTTTCCAAGCAGGGCGGCCGGTTGCGTTTTCGCACCAGCTTTTCACGCTTGATCTCCAGTTTTCTGACCATTGGCAGCGGCGGATCGGCCGGCCCGGAGGCGCCCGTAGTCATCAGCGGCGCGGCCTTGGGCTCGAACATCGCCCGCTGGTTGCGTTTGAAAGAGCGCCAGCGCGTCATCCTCGTAGGCTGTGGCGCGGCCGGCGCCATCGCCGCCATCTTTAACGCGCCCCTCACTGGTTTGGTCTTCACCGTGGAGGTGATCCTGGGTGAGTGGCGGGCCTTCAACATCATCCCCATCGCCATCTCGGCCGTGGCCGGGACCGAACTCAGCCGTCTGTTGCGAGGCGATGAGCTGGTCTTTCAGCACCAGCAGTTTAGACTTCATCCGGTGGATATCGCCGCCAGTTTCGGGGTCGTGGTGCTGGCCACCATCGTATCCGTGCTTCTGGGCCGGCTGCTCAACGGCATGGCCCGATTTGCCCACGGCACGCCCTTGCCCCGCTGGCTGCGGCCCGCGGTGGGCGGCGGCGCCGTCGGCTTGATCGGAATCTACTGGCCGGTGGTGCTGGGCGAGGGCTATGGCTACATTCAACAGATGATCCAAGGCGCTTTTGACCAGGGGCTGGGCTTGGCCGCCCTGTTGATGGTCGGAAAGGTTCTGGCCACCAGCCTGACCATTGGCTGGGGCGGATCGGGCGGGATCTTCGCGCCTTGTCTGATGATCGGCAGCCTGCTGGGGGTCTTTTATTTCCGGCTGCTGACCTGGGTTGTGCCGGCCGCGGCCCTGGCCGGGGAAGGTTGCTTCGCCCTGCTGGGTATCGCGGGTTTGATCAGTGGCTTATTGCAAGCCCCTTTGACGGCCATATTTCTTGTGGTGGAGATCACCGGCGGTCACGATGTGATCCTGCCCCTGATCGTGGTGTCGACCCTGACCTCCACCTTCTGTTTTTATATTGAGCCCGGCTCCTACTATTTGCGCGAGCTGATCGAAAAGGGCCAGTACCTGCGTCCCGGCACCGATGCCCGCGTGCTCTCCGATCTGACCGTGGCCGAGCTGGTGGAAAGCGGCTATCGTTGCGTGCCCGCCGATATGCTGCTGCGGGATTTTGTCTCCATTCTTGAGCACTCGCGCAGTTACCTCTTCCCGGTACATGAGCCCGGGACATCGCGTTATAAGGGCATGATTTTCGTCGACCGTATCCGGCCCTATCTGTTTGACCGCCAAATGCACTCGGTCCTGTTCGTGGATCAGTTGATGGAAACCGAGGTGCCCACGGTGACCGCCGGCGATGAATTGGCCGATGTGCTTAACCTCATGGAGCGCGAAAACCTGAGCGCCTTGCCCGTGGTGGAAAACGAGCGCTTCGTGGGCATGCTCTCCAAAGCGGTTCTGCTGGATCACTACCGTAAGGAGCTGATCGTGCAGACCAGCGCGTAGTGAGCTTGATTGTCGAAGATCCCGTTGGGCTTTAGCGGGCAACATTTTGAAATTACCTCAAGCGGTTCCATTCACCCCTCAAGATTTCCCGCAACCCGCCGATAATAGCGTCAATACCATACTCAATGGCATGATTGCGTCCGCGCCTGACGGGTGTGGCGGTTGACGGCGCTGTGGCCAGCGCAGAGGGGAGTAGACACAAGGTGTTTTTCAAGCTTTTTCAAGAATCGGGCCGATCTCAGCAGCGGTCGGCGGTCATCAAATCAGCCGCTAATAATTCGATTTTCGATGACTTCCCGGAGGCCTATTATGAAGTCGATCTCAAGGGCAATTTCACCTATGCCAATACCGCTCTATATGCCCTACAAGGGCCTGACGCTGAAAGCCTGCTGGGCAAAAACTTCCGCCGTTTCTCCTCCACAGCTTTAGCCCAGCGGGTGATCGAGATCGCCTACAATGTCTATTGCACTGCAACGAGCGCCAGGATTTCAGATTTTCAATGGATAGGCCCCGACGGCCAGAGCAAGGTCATTGATCTCTCCATCGCACTGGTCAGCGACGACTGTGGTGAACCCAAGGGCTTTCGCGGCATTGCCAGGGACTTGACCGGCGACACCTCGGCCAGCCACCGCGACCAGGAGCGTTACCGTAATTTCGTGGAAAGCATCGAGGATGGCTGCTTTGAGGTGGATTTGGACGGCACCATGATCTTTATCAACGAGGCCATGTGCAAGATCCACGGCTACCAGTCCAAAGAGCTGCTGGGCATGAATCATCGCAGCTTTGCTTCCCGCGAAGATGCCAAGAATATCTTTCATACCTTTAACAAGGTTTATAAGACGGGCCAGCCCTTCACTATCTTGGATTACACCATCATTCACAAGGACGGCACGCCCCGATACCTGGAGGTGTCGGCTTCGCTGATCCGCGATGATAAAGGCGCCCCCATCGGCTTTCGCGGCATCACGCGCGACCGCACCGAAAAGCGCATCAAGGAGATGGAATTGCTGCGCTATAAAGATTTTGTGGAGAATGTCGACGATGCCTGTTTTGAGGTCGATCTGGGCGGCAACATGACCTTCTTCAACAATGCCACCGTTAACAATTTCGGTTATCCCGCCGATCAGCTCATGGGGATGAACAATCGCCAGTACACCACCCCGGAGATGGCCAAGAAGATCTATGCCATCTACAATCAGATTTATAAAACCGGTCAACCCCGCAAAATCGCTGATTATGAAATCATCGACAGCCAGGGCAAAACCCGATATCTGGATACCACCGCTTCTCTGATCACCAATGCCAAGGGCGAGCCCATTGGTTTTCGGGGCATCAGCCGGGATATGACCGAACAGCGCAAGTCGGCCCACGACAGTGAACGGTTGGCTCAAATGGTCGGCCAGATACAGCGGCTGGAGGCGGTCAGCACCCTGGCCGCCGGCGTAGCCCATAACTTCAATAATCTGTTGATGAGCATCCAGGGATATGTGTCCATTATGGCCATGGATTTGGGGCTGGCTCATCCGCAGCTCGAACGGCTCAAGGCCATCGAGAAGAATATTCATAAAGGGTCTCAGCTGACCCAGCAACTGCTCAATTACGCCAGCACGGACCAACATGTCGCGGCCCCGGCGGATCTCAATAAGATTGTCAAGGAGGCCGTTGCGCGGTTCAGGACCAGCACCAAGACCGCCGCAATCAAGGAAGGCTATGGCGAATCATTGCCGCTGGCCGTCGTGGATCGCGATCAGATGGCCCACGTGATGGCCAATCTATTGACCAACGCAGAGCAGGCCATGCCCGACGGGGGCACGATTACCATTCAAACCGAAGCGGTCCATCTGGGAGAAGAATTTGTAAGGTCCCATGGCTGCCAGGCCGGCAACTATATCAAAATCAGCCTCCGCGATACCGGCGTGGGCATGGCGCCCGAAACTTTGCAGCGCATATTCGAACCATTTTTCACCACCAAGAAGCTGGGCATGGCCGGAGGCTTGGGTCTGGCCTCGGCCTATGGCATCGTCAAAGGTCACGGTGGCTTCATCGAAGTCCAGAGCAAGCTCAACGCCGGTACGACCTTCAATATCTTCCTGCCCGTGGTCAGTAAAGAAGAAGTAAAAGCAGTTCAAAAATCGGCGGCCGAAGTCAAACCATCCGTGCGCCCGACGATACTGCTGGTGGATGATGAGCGCATTACCCTGGAGATGATGACCAAGTGGCTCACCAAGAAGGGCTTCAACATCATCAAGGGCAGCACCGGTGAAGAGGCCCTGGAGATCTTTCAGGCCCGGCACGCCACCATTGACCTGGTAATTATGGATGTGGTCATGCCCGGCATGGGCGGCGACGAGGCCCTGGGGAAAATGGAACAGATTGATCCCAACGTGAAGGCGATCTTGGTCAGCGGCTTCATCGACGGCTCCCAAATGGAGGGGATCATTCGCAACAACCGCCAGGCTTTCTTTCAGAAACCCATCGAGTACAACGCACTCTCAGAGTCCATTCAGAACCTGCTGGCGAAGAAATAAAACAGCCGTGAAAATTTAGCTGACCGTTCCATCCAAATGATATCAGCCGCCATCAGAAAGCCCCGTGGCCCCTCCGACCGTTGCCTTGCCGGAGGGGCCGCGGGGTTCCATCACGAACACTCACGCACGGGCATGCGGCCTGAGATCCTCAACCGCTTCAAAACCGCGCCACACTCCTTGCCAGGACGGATTGAAAAAAAATGTGACCATTTCCGGGGATGGCTCGTAAATCCTTACGATAATGGCGTGCCGCCAACATCAGCAACTTCTTCAAACACCCCTAAGAGAGGAGTAAATCATGAGCAAAAGAATTATTGGCTTTGTGCTTGTCATCCTGTTTTGTGGCGCCACTCTGGCTATGGCCGCTGATCAGGACCAAACCCGCACCCGCCAGAAGAAACGCACCGGCCAGACCAATCTGATTACCTCCCAGCACAAACTGCTGGCGGCCGATCAGAGCCAGGATCGCATCAAGGATCGCAAAAAGGATGGTTCGTGCAAGACCAATTTGACCACGCCCGCGAATGAGAACCTGTTGGCAGCCGATCAGAAACAGACCCAGTCACGCGAGCAACAACGCATTAAGAGTAAAAACGGACAAAGCAACATGACTATCACGGGCGACAGTATGTTGTTGTCCGCTGATCAGACTCGTGATCGCATCAGGGATCGCAAAAAAGACGGCTCCTGCAAGGGCTAACGGCCCTAGGACATCACGCTTTTCTTTTTCTATCCGGTGTGGCGGCACCCACCCCCTCGCAGGACCATCGCGGTACAGGTCCTTAAAGCCGTACAACCCATCTCAACGTATTTTGGCCTAAACTTTTTCTGAGATGGGTTGTACTTTTCTTTTAATGGCCGCCGCCATGCCCCCCACCGCCATGACCACCGTGGCCACCCCCTCCACTGCCGCTGCCATGTCCCCCACTGCCACTTCCGCCGCCGCTACTTCCGCCGCCGCGGCCCCCGCTACTTCCGCCGCCTTTGCCCCCGCTGCCTGATCCTGATCCCCGGCTATTGGGTCCCATGCCGCCGCTGCCGGCCGGTGCATTCAAGGCGGGGCCGAAAACAGGACCGATTTTCAAGCTCTCTTGCATTTGGGGCGCGCTCTGCTCGCCCTTAATTACTCTCATGGTTTCACTTACGATGCGTTCCTGGGCGATCTTTTGGTTCTGGGCTGCTTTGACCGTATAGGCCAATTGCGTGGGAAAGTTTGTGAAAAAGTGTCGCTGCAATCCGTTGGAAACCAATTCCAGACAGGCATCCGGCGGCAGGCCGGATTGCTTGAGCACGGCGTAGAAGGTGGCTGCCTCCAGGCGTTCCTGGGTGGTGGCCAGCGCCGGCTGGTTGAGGATGGCGCGGATTTCTTCCATTGTCAGGCTGGTCATCATCAAGTCCGCCATGCGACTGACGGCTTCGTCATTGGCGGCCTCGGGACTGCCATGGGCCGGCCCCAGCAGTTGCGCCGCGGCCGATAAATGCTGGGTCTGCTGGTCCAGCACGGCGGTGATGCGCTCGACGGGGATGCGTTTGGAAAGCCCTTCGTCCAGCTTTTCAATCAACGGCGCGCAGGGCAATCCTTTGGCGGCCGCGCCGCCCATGGCGGTAATCCAATGGGCCATGGTCGTGGAATCGATCTGATAGCGGTATCCCGCCAAGAGCAGGCGGTTGAGGGTGCTTTCAGGCACACCGGACTCGCGGGCGGCTCGCACGGCCTCGTCGACGGTCGGATTTTGTTGGGCACTGGCCGAAGATAGGCCGCCGAACACGAACAGCAGCCCCAGGCAGATAAGGAGCCATTGATGCCATCGAGCCTTCCAGGGAAGGCCGGCGGAGGAGGCCCCTGGCCTTTGGCATCTCGCGGCCTCTTTGGCGCAACCAGGATAGGGATAGGCGTCAGCCTTTGATTGCATTCTGTTTGTCGCCCTCCACAATGAGCGCTGAGTTGAGGTTGCCATATCCATCATCGACGGACCACAAAGCGTTCGGGTCCGGCACCATCTGTTGATCGTCGACTATAAAGGCATAATGGTAGCTGCCCTTGGATAGTTCGATGACCAGTTCCCAAGGGGCGTCAGGGGTGTCCCGGTGCATCTGGTACCCCTGCGGATTCCAGTGATTGAAGGAACCGACCAACGCCACTTTGCGGGCACCGGGCCAATTCAGAAAAAAGGTGACGGCTGTAGGGGACGCATCCTGGGCTGCTCCACGATTATGGAGAAAGCCTGGTTGCCAATGGGCTAAGGCCACTATCCCCGCGATCAGCGCCAGGGCCGCGCCCGCAGCCGCGGCGCGCAGCGCCGGCGACCACCAGATGCTCTGGAGATAACGGAGCCATCCGCGACGCCATCCGACCCGTTTGGGCTTGAGGCGCCGCATCACGGCCTCGGAGAGCCCCGACGGCGGCTCCGCGTCGGGCAGGCGGGCGATCAACCCGGCCAAGCGCCGGAAATCTTCTTTATACTCACCGTTGTGGGGGGAAATGGACACGGCTTCTCCTTTCAATTCCGTTCCCTGTCAAGGCGATCCGTGAGGGACACTCCAAGCATTTGCCTCAACCGCCGCAAGCCTCTTTGTATCCGCATTTTCGCGCCACTGGTGGTGATGCCCAGGGCTGTGCCCACCTCCTTCATGGCCAATCCTTCACGGAAGCGCAACAACAGGGCTTCGCGATAGTCCGGAGGCAGGCGGGCCATCAGTTCCGGCAAACGCCCGGCATCCAGGCGCTCCAGCATTATATCCACGCTATCCTCCGGAACCGCTTCAGACTCGCCGCCAGACCGGTCAAGCGCCACATCAAGAGCCGCATGTTTGTGCTTGCGCAGGTGGTCCACGGCCAGGTTCATGCCAATGGCGTAAAGCCATGGAAAAAACCGACCTGACGGCCGGAAGCTCTCCAGCCGTTCATAGGCCCTGAGAAACGCCTCTTGGGTCAAGTCCGTGGCGTCTTCCTGGCTGCGGGTCATCCTCAACATCAGGTTGAACACAGGCCGCTGATAACGATGGACTAAAACAGCAAACGCCTGTGCGTCGCCGTCGAGGATCTTGTTGATGAGCCGGTTTTCCTCCACAATCTCCATTCGGATTTTGAGTGTCCGCCACTTCCTATCACTATTCGCTTCCTTTATTATTCATATACGCCGCCATCGCGGAAACGTCACAAGAGCAGTTCTTTTCTTGATTACTCCACCACAATTACGGAGTTCTGTTTCCCAAAGCCGTCGTTTTCTACATATAATGCTTTGGGGTCCATCACCCAATGCCGGCCGTCCACAATGAAGGCGTAATGCAGCGGTCCCCGCGGCAGCTTGAGTTGGATCGACCAGCGTCCCCTGCGGGCTTTCAGGCAATGGGTGTCGTGGGTCCATTGATTGAAGTCCCCGGTAAGGCAAACCGTTTGGGCTTGGCCCTCAAAGTAGAACACCACCTTCCGGATGTTTGGGTCCGGTTTTGACGCAAGATGCCCGGTGCACCCTGGTATACTCAACGCCGCCATCAGGCAGAGGCTGATCAGGATTTTCCGCGGATGGCGGTGGCTGGATCTCATGGCAATCCCCGTCCCATGATCAATTAAATCTCATTTGCCGGGCCGACAATAACCTGGGGGTTATTTTACGGCCAGGTCATGTTTGAATTCTTCCTTGCGTATGCCGTACTTGCTCATCAGCTTGTGCAATTGGCGCGTGCTGATGCCGGCTTCGGTGGCCGAGATGTTGATTTTGCCCTGGTTTCTTGCCACCAGCTCCTTGAGATACTGGCGCTCGAAGATCTCCAGGGCCGTTTTGCGCGCATCGGCCAATGAAAGGCGGGTATTAAAAGGCATGACCGCGGCCGGGCCCTGGCCCTCGAACAGCTCCTTGGGAAAGCTCTCGGGGGTCAGCAGGGCCGTGGTTTCCAGGATGTAGGCGCGTTCGATGAGGTTTTCCAGCTCACGCACATTGCCAGGCCATTCATAGCGCGCCAGCCCTTCCACCACCTGGGGATGTACGCATTGGATGCCTTTTTGAAATTCCCGGTTGAGCCGCTTGAGGAAGATATCCATGAGATGGGGCAGATCTTCGCTACGCTCCCGCAGGGGCGGGATTTCGATGGGAAAGACATTGAGCCGGTAGTAAAGATCCTTGCGGAAATGGCCGTTGTCGCTGAGTTGCTTCAGATCGGAGTTGGTGGCGGCAATGACGCGGGCATTGGTTTGGATGGTCTCTTCGCCGCCCACGCGGTTGAAGGTACCGTCCTGGAGCACCTGCAAGAGTTTGATCTGGGCCGGTGGCGTCAGGGTGCCGATCTCATCCAGGAAGATGGTGCCGCCGTTGGAAATTTCAAACTTGCCCAGCTTTTTGCGCACCGCGCCGGTAAAGGCCCCTTTTTCGTGGCCGAACAGCTCGCTCTCCAGCAATGTGTCGGGAATCGCTCCGCAATGGACACTGATGAATTGGGCGTTGTGGCGGTTGCTGTGCTGGTGGATCAGCTTGGCCAGTACTCCTTTACCCGTGCCCGTTTCGCCAGCCAACAGCACCGTGGTTTTGGTGATGGCCACGGAGCGGATTTTCTTAAATACTTCCACCATGGCCTGGCTGCGGGTCAGGACCACATCCTTGGCATCGGTTTTCCAGAACTGATCCCGCAGGTAGTCCAGTTCCGATTGCCGCAGAATCGACTGGTCGATGGAGTCGCACACCAGCCGCACCTCATCCCGGGAAATGGGGTAACTGACATAGTCCCTGGCGCCGGCTTTGACCCAGCGCACAGCGTTGCGGATCTGGGTTGGCGAGGTCATGATGACCACTTCAATGGAGGCGTGGCGCTGTTGGAAACTTTTCAGGGCCGCTTCAGGCTCGCTGGCCCCGGCAAAGGCCAACATCAGATCCAGGTCCACGAACACCAGATCGTAGCGCACCCTCTCCAGAACCCGCAGCGCCAAAGCCACATCCGCGGCCGAGCCGAAGCGGGCAGCGGATTCAGCCAGGGCCTGGCGGATGCAGGCGATATCTTCGGGAACCGGGGAAACCACCAGAGCAGAGCGCATTACCACACTCCGGAAGAGGTTGGGACCACATTTGGGATGAATATCGTCATATCCCCATACGGTCACGCTTGGTCCAATGGCGTGGGCATGGGCCCCGCCTTGCGGGGCGCCATTCGAGGTGACTTCTTTTTAGTCGAGAATCGGCGGCCGCGCAACGATTTTTGAGGCTTGAAAAAAATTGCCAAAGCGCACTGAAATGGTTACGCTGGTCCCATCCGTCCAAGTGCGCAGAAAAGAAGTACAATGGTCGAAAACCGTCAATAGAAATAACGCTCATTAATAGGAGGCAATATGAGGAAGAAACCGTGGGCTTGGATAGGCATCGGCCGAAAGAGCGCCCTCTTGATATGTATTTGGGCCTTGCTGTCGGTCGCGGTGATGGCGACCGCCGACGACGCTCCGTCGCGGTCCCAGGGCCAAACGGTCTATGTGCCCATCTATTCGCATATCTATGCCGGGGATCGGGAAAAGAATCCGGTATATCTGGCCGCGACATTGAGTATCCGCAATACGGACCCCCAACAGAGCATCACGGTGGTCAAAGCCGACTATAATGATTCCAACGGGCATTTGATCAAAAATTACATCCAGAGCCCGGTGACCCTCATTGCGCTCTCCTCCACCCATTTTGTAATCAAGGAATCGGATAAAACCGGCGGACCCGGCGCCCATTTCATTGTCCAGTGGACCGCCGCCCAGCCCACTAATCCCGCTCTTGTTGAATCGGTGATGATCAGCACCAGATCGGCACAGGGGATTTCCTTCACCTCGCGGGGCCAGGTTATTGAGCCCTAAACCAACTTGACCGTCTCCTTGTCGGCTGATATTGATATCAAGCTTCCACGCTTTTAGGGGGCGTGAGGCATCAGGCTTTGCAAGAGGGAAACACAGACAGCCCCAAGCAACACCATGCACGGTTTTCGGCAGGAAGTCCAAACGATCACCATTGCCGGCGACGTGATTACCCATGTGAATTCAGCGTAACGCTTTTGGCCACGCTGAGCACTATCGCCGGTGGGAATTCGCAATGAACAGCGCACCTGAAAAAAACCATGCAAGCCCCTCGGCTGTGGCGAGCGCCACTGAAAATGCCGGTAACAATCCAGAGGCAACGGTGGCCAAAAACAGCGGCTTACCTTCCAACCATCTGCCCGAACGCTACATCATCAAAAAAGACGGGGATGAGCGGGTGCTCACCTGTCTGGAAGCACCCAATCTGAGCGTGCACATCGAAGCCGGGCTGGCCTTTGCCGGTTCCGTGGCCCGCAAATCCCCAGGCGGCACGATCTTCCTGGACGGCGTGGCGCAGTGTGAGCCGTTCATGGATCATGAGCGCCAGGTCTACAACCTCGATCATCATGAAGGCTGCGTGCGCGCCTTTACCCTGGCGGCTTGTGAACAGGCCATGGTGATGTACATGAAGGGACTGGATCTGCAGCGCCGGGAATGGAACATCTTTGCCAATGAGCCCGATATCGACACCCTTCTGGCCATTTGGATTCTGCTCAATCACGCCCGCATCGGCCGCCAAGACTCCACCCAGCGGCGGTTGCTGCTGGCCCTGGTGCGCTATGAAGGCGTCATCGACGCCATGGGATTGGAACACAAGGATCTGTGCGCCTTGCCGCCGGAACTGATGCGCAAGATGCAACGGGTCATCGACCATTTGCGCACCGACGAGCTGGTTCTGAAAAAAGAGGGCAAATGGGCCAAAGCCGACTATATGACCTATACGGCCGGCATGCTTCATAAGATCGACCAGATTTTCTATAAGCCCAGTGATTTTGTGGATTATTTGGGAATCGAGGAGCTGGCCCGTATCGACCTCACCGATCAGCGCATCGCCGCGGTGGTGGAAGCCGAGATGGGGATTTATGAAATCGAAACCCATTTGAACAAACTGTACGGCAATCGCCTGGGAGTGGTCTTTCTCAAAAAGGGCGCCAACAATTACACGGTCCGCCAGATGGACCTGTTTATGCCCATTACCCTGGATACGATTTATGACCGTCTCAATTTCGTGGATGCGGCCGTGCGTTACCGTACCTTGACCAACAAGTGGGGCGGCGCCGCGGATATCGGCGGTTCACCCCGGGATACGGGCACGCGTCTGACCCCCTGGGAAATCGTCCAGGCCTGCCGGGAAGGGGTGTGCAAACCTGACCTTGCGCAGAATGCATATCGTTTTGCCCTCACCGTGGCCCTGGTGGGTCTGATCGTGCTGTGCGCTCATATCGTGCGCTTGATTTGGGACCCGGCCCAATGGCTGGGACTAAAACATCTGAATCCCCTTTGGGCAGACCCCTTTACGGGATTTATCCTGACGTTGCTTGTCGCCACTGGGACCAGCCTGGTCTTCATTGCCCGCCGTCGGGCCTGGCAATATGGCTGGTCGGCCCCGGTGGGCCGTCAATGGTGGCTGGTTCTGCCCGCAGCGTTGGTGGGCGCCCTGGCCGGCGGATTGTGGTCGCCGGACGAGTGGCTCCAGAGCAAATCTTGGGTTGATGTGGCTTTGATCGGAGTATTGGGCATGCCCCTGGCCGCCGAATTGCTCTTTCGCAGTTTGGCCCACGGACTGATGGCTCAATCGGCCGCCATTCAACGTTGCGACACCCGCTGGTTTTTCTCGTGGCCCATGGTGGGCACTACATTGCTCTATCTGGTGTTTTTTAGCACGCTCTACTGGAGCAACCCCATTCATGCCACCCTGTCTTCTCTGAGCGGAATACTTCTATCCCTTTGCGGGGCCACCTTGCTGAGCCTGGCCGTCGGTCTGGTGCGCGAGCGGGCCCAGAGTTTGTGGCCAGCGGTATTGTTTCATATGCTGGCCGCGGCGGCTGCATTTGGGGGCCGTGCGTTGATGTGAGTTCTTCTCTTACCTTACCCCGGACTTCAATTTTCTGGCTTCTTATTCTTCTCTGGCGCCGGGCAAGGCGGTAGCAAAATATTCACCACGGTACCGCGCCCTGGCTCTGAATCAATGTAGATATAGCCACCATGATTCTTGACAATGCCATAGGCCGCGGCCATTCCCAGCCCGCGGCCAGGGAACTTGGTGCTGAAAAAGGGCTCAAAGACGCGGTTTCTTATTTCTTCGGCCATTCCTTTGCCGTTATCGGTAATGCTCAGGCTGGCATACTCTCCAGGCGGCAACCCGATAAAAGCCTCGGCCTCCGATGGAGTCAGTCGCGCCCGGAAGGTTTCAATGCGGATGCGGCCTTCTTTATCAATGGCTTCGGCGGCATTGTGGAAAATGGCCAGCATTACCATGCGCATCTGGACCGGATCTGCTTCCACCATGGGGGTGTCGGCCGCAAAGGCGGTTTCAAAGCGGATATGCTTGTCACCCGTTGATCCCATTTGAGCCAACACATCTTTGACCATTACGGTCAAGGAGTATTTTTGGGATTGATACCGGCCGCCCCTGGCATAGGCCAATAGCTGTTGGGTCAACCCGCTCATGGTTCGAACCGCCTGATGCATGGCGGTGCTGTAGCGCTTTACATTGGGATTATCCGGCACCGCGAATTTAAGCAGGTCAAGATTGCCGGTGATGCCCGACAGAGCATTATTGAACTGATGGGCGATACCGCCCGCCAGCACGCCGATGGCCTCCATCTTCTCGATTTGGCTGACCTCGGCCTCCATTTTTTTACGGTCCGTGATGTCTCGCAGGAAGTTGAGCGTCGCGGGCTGGCCCTGCCATGGGATGACCACGGCATTGATCTCCACCCAGCGGATGGCGCCATTGGCCGCCACAATGCGGAATGTATAGGCATGGGGCACATCCTCGCCCGCCAGCCGCTGGACGTATCTTTCCCGGACCATGCTCCGGTCCTCCGGGTGTACCAGATCTAAGAATGAGGATTTCAATAAACGTTCAATGGGGTGGCCGGTTAAGGCCGCCACCGCGGGGTTGGGGAAACAGATTTGATCATTCTGGGCGATGAAGATGGACTCTTTGGCGTTCTCAAACAGCACCCGGTACTGCAGCTCTGATTCGCGCAACGAGATTTCAGCCTTCTGACGTTCATCTATTTCATTGCGCAAGCGGCGATTGACTTCTATCAGCTCCTCGGTGCGATCCTGGACGACATCTTCGAGGTGCAGGCGATAGCGCTCCAGTTCCGCGCGGGCGTTTTCGTGTTCGATGATTTTGCCGAGCCGCCGGGCCACGGCGTCGGCCAATTGGCGGGCATGATCCAACAACCCGGCATCAGGCTCGCGGGGGCCGAACCATTGGATCTCAATGCCGCCCACGGGTTGGGCCTCGACTCGGATCGGAGCGATTAGATGGGAAGCATTGGGGCTCACTGGCTGGGCCTGGCCGTCGTCATCCTGGCGATGAATGCTGATCCGCAGGGCAGAGTCGTGTTCCAGGGCTGTTTTGAGCAACTTTTCGGTTTCAGCGAAAATATCCTCCAATGTGAGGTCCTGTTGGTCCCGCAGGTCATTGATGCCGTAAAGACAGCTCAAGGCCCGAACCCGTTGCTCCAGCTCAATGGTTTGTTTTTTAAGGGCGATATCGGTGGCCAGGAGTTTGTCGCGCAGCAGGACCACCGTAACGGCGATCACCACGAACATGATGGCGCGGAAATAGTCATCGATCGGCACGTTATCCGTCAGATGCATCCAATGGCTGGTAAGCAGCAAACCCACGAGGCCGGCGGCCACGCCGATTCCGACGCGGCCCCACCAGAGGGAGGCGAGGATGATGGGGATGTAAAACAGGTGGGTAAAGACCGTGGCACTGCCCAGCACGCGGTGAAAATAGATGGTCACCGCGACGGCCGCTACCAACATCGCCGCCATGACCAACCATTTCGCCGGCTCGCTCTTTCTCATCGCTTTGTCACACCCATCGCTGAACTGAATCCGTGGCAGACCGCTCCCGCCACACGGAGCTGAACCACCGGCCCGCTGGATCAAGGAGCTGAAATGGCCTCATTGGTCCTGCTTACCATCTACACAATTTAGCAATTAGGATGCCATGTTGTCTATATCAGTATCAAAGCGCTTCGATGCTGATACTAATGTTTGGTTGCGGCTGGTGTCGCGATAGGATTTGGGCACCGCTCGTGGGAAATCACGTCATAGGAGAGATTTGAGATGCGATTGAAGATTGATCTCTTTGTTGGTCAGCCTGAGCTTGCGGCGAATATTGCCCCGGTGAAAATCGACGGTGCTGGTGGTCACGCTCATCAGACCGGCGATCTGTTTGGTGGTTTTGCCTTGGCGGATATAGCCGGCCACCTGGGTTTCCGCTGGAGTTAAATGGCTGCTCGCGATGATGAACCGCCTGGCAAGCGGTGATGTAATATCGTTCAGGCTGCTTTTGATGGCATTGAGCAGCGCTTGTTGCCGTTGATCCAGTTTCCCGGCGGCCAGTTTTTCAAGATGGGGCCAGGTCAGCTCGTTAATATTGCAGAGCACCTTTTCTTCAAGGGCCTGGCGCTCGCCTTCACGCTCTTTGAGAAGCACCTTTAAAGCGATGTTGGCCTCCTCCAAGGAAAGCGTGCGGGCCTCCAGCTCTTTTGATTTTTCCTGCAACGCCCTTTGGGCCAGCTCGCGGGATTCAGCCTCGCTTTGCAGATCCTGATTGGCCCGCAGCAACTCGGCCGTGCGCTTGACCACTTGGGTTTCCAGATCCCGTTTGGCATTTTCCAGCGTCGCTTCGATTTTTTTCTGGGCGCTGATGTCAATGAAGGTGGCGCCGACGCGCTTGTTCTCCAGCACAAAAGTCGATATCAGGAAATGGCGGCCCGATTCCGCATGCATCTGTTCCACCTGAAAGGGTTTGCCGCCGCGCATGGCCCGGGTGAAGAGTTGAAACCAAATGGGTCCGGTCTGCGGCCAGATCTCGCGGATAGTGCGCCCCACCGCCTGTTCGCGCGCAATGCCGGTCAGGCGCGAGAAAGCCGCGTTGGCCTCCACAACCCGGACCTCGGCGGGGCGGCCATGCTTATCGCGCTTCGTGATTTCCAGCAGCACGCCGCCGCCGACCATTTCCTGGAACAACTGCCGGAATTTCTTCTCACTGCTTTGCAAGGCGATTTCAATTTCCTTTTTTGCGGAGATATCCATCAAGGTCATCCGCCACTGTAGCACCGCGCCGGTTTCATCCCGGCTCGCTTGAATCAGAACCCAGATCCAGGATGGCGATTCGTCGGCGTTGTTGAGCCGCAATTCCAGGCTTTGCTTTTCACCGGTCCGGCCGGCTTTTTTCAGGGCGTCAAGGTAGGCATCTTGCCAGGCCGGGGCCACGAACCGACTGAAACCGGTGTGCAAAATGCTTTGGCGCAAATCACTTAAAAGCATCACCCCGGCCAGGTTG
The DNA here is from genome assembly GCA_021824175.1 of Deltaproteobacteria bacterium. Taxonomy (GTDB): domain Bacteria; phylum Desulfobacterota; class Desulfobacteria; order Desulfobacterales; family Desulfosarcinaceae; genus Desulfatitalea. The sequence continues at coordinate 173,711 of JAKALP010000007.1, read as the reverse complement.
ATGCGGCAAACCAATCCCTTTGGATCTATGTTCAGATAGCCGCACGGTGCAAATTCATATAGATCTTCAAATTGTTGATACAGGTCGGTCAGCTCCAGTTGTGCCCTTTTGAGCTCTTCGTTCTGGATTTCCAGTTCCGCCTGGTGGATTTTGAGTTCGTGGATCAATTCAAGCATATCGGCGGGGGCTTGAAAGGCAAGATCCGACTGTTGCCTGATCAATTCTTCGGCTTGCCGGCGCAGGCGATCGAATTTGCTTAATTGATCCGGTCGATTGAGGGGGGCGGGCATTCTCTTCTTCCTTTCAGCTTTCCTTTAAAAACCGCAGAAGAATAAGATAAGGCATATCATCTTCCATGCGAATGATCCGGCCCATCATCCGGTATGCGCCTTTGGCCTGCGCCGGCGGGTTGATCTGGAAATTCTCTCCTTTTCCCAAAGCGGTTTTTAATTCGGCCATCCGATCGGCCCGCGCCAGGTGGCGGCCGTTGATTTTGAAGATATTCATCTCTTTTATCTGTTCAGGGCGCAGTTTTACTACCTCCGTAAATGCCGAATTGGCCGTGACCATCTTGCCCTCCGGGTCCAGCACGACCAGCGGATCGGAATTCAGGTCGAAAATTTTGCGTATCAATACTCCGGCCCGCTCCATTTCCAGATTGGCGCTGCTCAGCACCTGTTGGGCCTGTTTCTGTTCGTTAATGGCGGTAAAGGTGAGCACCGCGCCGTCGATGCGATTATCCATGGTGCGATAGGGAATGATGCGCATCTTGTACCATTCCCCTTCCATGGTCTGTACCTCGACCTCCTTGGGGCTGAGGTTCTTGAGAACAACCCCCAGATCGTTAACCATCCCATCATAGGACAAGTTCGTCGCCACGTGCTGCAGCGGACGCCCCATGTCGGTCTGGATCAGATTGATGATGGCGGTGGCTCCCGGCGTAAACCGCCTGACCCGCATGTGGTTGTCCACGAAAATAGTGGCGATCTCCGTGCTGTTGAGCAAATTGCGCATGTCGTCGTGGACCGCCGACAGTTCTTCCACTTTGCTTTGCAGCTCGGCGTTGACCGTCTGCAACTCCTCGTTCAATGACTGGAGTTCTTCCCTGGAAGATTCCAGCTCTTCATTGGTGGACTGGAACTCTTCGTTGGAAGACTGCATCTCTTCGTTGATGGATTTGAGCTCTTCATTGGAAGACTCCAGTTCCTCGACGGTGGTCTGATGACTTTCGCGGGTGCTTTGCAGTTCTCTCTCCAGTTCCGCGATGCGGGCAGACTCCTGGCGCAGGTGGTTTTGATCGTCGCGTTGCGAATCGGAAGAGATTGTGGCCGGGAGATCTTCGAAAACCACCAGCATCGCCCCGGCCAGCGCCTTGGAGGTATATTGGGGACTGACATGCAAGGCGACGAATTGAATGTCGCCATTTGTTTTTACGGCAATATTTTTACGGGTCACCTGTTGGTTGGACGCTTTGGCTGCCCGCATGGCCGAGGAGAGCTCGATGCGCAGCCCCTGTCGGGTCATATCCAGTATGTTGCGCGTGGGCGGCCCGCTGGGCGTTTCCAGGTATTTGCCGGTGCGGCCCTGGACATGCAAAATATTGCCTTTGGCATCGATGAGGACGGCCGTGGGGGCAAATTGTTCAAGGATGACCTTTTGGGCGAGCTGGGCGACATTGATTTTTGGCGCTTCCGGCGCAGCCGCCGGCGTTGTCCCCGCACCCATGTCCGGTGCGGCCGGGCCGCTGGGAAAGTCGATCTGCCGGCGCAGGGCCGGCGACACCTCGCGCCGTTGAAAGATCTTCCATTTCTTATCGAGCGTCTTGAACAGGTTGGAAAATCCTCCGATGGTTTCGGAAGATCCCAACACCAGGAGGCCTTCGGGCGTCAGGGTATAGTGAAACAGAGGCAAAATCTTTTTTTGGGCGTCGGTATCCAGATAGATCAGCAGGTTGCGGCAGCACAGCAGATGCAGCCGCGAAAAAGGCGGATCTTTGATCAGGTTCTGAACCGAGAAAACGGCGCAGTCTCTGATCTCTTGGCGGATACGGAAATGATCACCTTCTTTGCTGAAAAACCGTTTCAGGCGATCGTCACTGACATCCGCCGCGATGCTCGCCGGAAAGAGCCCTTGCCGGGCTTTGTCGATGGCCGCGTGGTCAATGTCCGTGCCGAACAGTTGCAGGTGGATCTGCTTGGGGTTTGTGTCCAGTACCTCGCGGATCACCATCGCCAGTGAATAGACCTCTTCGCCCGTGGAGCAGCCGGGAATCCAGGCCCGGAAGATGGTCTCTTCTTTCAATCGGCCCAACAGCTCCGGCAGAATGCTGGTTTTAAGGACATTGAAAGACTCGGCGTCGCGGAAGAAATTGGTCACCCCGATCAACAGCTCGCGGAACAATGCTTCCACTTCAGCGGGATTTTCGCGCAGATAGCGCACATATTGCCCGTGGGTCTCGATCTGGTTCAGTCCCATGCGGCGATTGATGCGGCGCAGCAGGGTATTGATTTTGTATTGGGAAAAATCATGTCCGATCTGGGTTCGCAAAATGGCAAAGATCTTGTCCAGCCAATCCTGTTGATCCTTGAGGGCCGCGGGAGCCGCGGCGGGCTGTTTGATGAGAGCAATGTCGCGGTGGATAAAATAGTGGCTGAGCTTGGGCGGCATCTCTTCCGGCGGCGCGATGATATCGGCCACGCCGCTTGCGATGGCGCTGCGGGGCATGCCGTCATAGCCGGCCGACTCTTCCGATTGAACCAGTACCAGTCCGCCGTTGGCTTTAATTTCTTTCGCGCCCAGCGTGCCATCCGTGCCGGTGCCCGATAAAATAACGGCCGCCGCGTTGGTCCCCTGGTCCCGGGCAAGCGATCTGAGGAATGAATCGATGGGCAGCGTCGCGCGTTTATCGAGCATATCCAATAGTTGCATCTTGCCTTGGAATACGGTGATCTCCTTGTCCGGCGCGATGACGTAGATATGATCGGCGGCAATGGTCTGTCCGTCCTGGGCCACTGAAACCGGCACCGGGGTGACTTTTTGCAAAAGCTCGGGCATCAGGCTCGGCTGTTTGGGAGCCATATGGACCACCACGATAAACGCCATGCCGCTGTTGGCCGTCACCTCGTTAAAGAAGGATCGCAGCGCTTCCAGCCCGCCCGCGGAAGCGCCCAGGCCGATTACTGGAAAACGTTTGTTCATAGCAGTATTTGACCGCGCCTGCTTGGCCCGGCCGGCTTTGGTTTTTGCTTCGGCCCTTTTGGGTCTGGTGCTGGTTTTCTTCCCCGGCATGGCGAGTCCTCTTTAGAACAATGGTATTGTTTCGAGCAGGAAAATGAGGTTGAGCAGGTCATCAGTCCATGAAGTTTGGCGTGGCCATTTCCGTTTATAGCAATAGAGGTGATTCCATTTCAAGAAATCATTGCTTTTGCGGGAATTGATATTTTTTAGCCCCTGCAGTTGGAATGGTCATGCGATGCCGCGCCTAATCATTTCAATGCCACCAAGGGTAAGCAGGTTTTGGAGCTTTCCCAGGAGCGATGTTTGGGCAATATCCGCAAGCTGATGAATGCCAACAAGCACCCCTTTGTGTTGTGCACCAAGGCGCTGATATGGCCGGAATATTTGCCGGCGGGTATGCAAACGCCTCGCGGCGCCACTGATCCGCCCAAAGGCATGTCCCCGGCCGATATCGAAAAACGCTTCCTCATAATGACCTTGGATTGTCATCCGTGGAAGAAGATGGCCACTGCTCGGAAGCTCGGCATTGACAAGAACCGCTTGCGTCGCAAACTCAAACGCAACGGCATCACGACGCCGGGCGAGAGTTAAGCCGGCTTCATCTTTTCATTCAAGTTGTTGATTTCCCGGTTCATAGCCTTTACTCGATGGGATTTCTTCATCAGTTTAGGCAGCGTCAGAATCGATACGATAACCCCGCCGGCCAAAAACGAATAAAAAATCAAGGCCGCGGCAGACATCTGGACCTCCCAGGCTAAAAGTTTTAAATTCACAGGCGTACTATTTTGTATGGCGGCGATGATGATTGCCACGAACAGTAAAAAAGTCACAATTAATGAAAAGTACATGACGGCCTCCTCTCAAGGCTGCTTATGGTGTACGTTAAATCCAGGCAGCCCCATAGCCTTTCGGCGTACGATATTGTTTTCTTCACTTCGATCAGGTTTCCAAACATATTTGCTCGAATGCTTCTTTCTCCAAAGTTACCTTTACTACCAATAGTATTCTAATCAATGAACATGCCAGGTTTCCGACTCGCCAAGCAGTGTCACCCATCGTCTTGATATATAGGAAGATTCCGGCAATAAGTATTCACGGGGCGAGGGAAAAGGGCTGTTTTAAAAGGGTCATATTTAACCTTTGGTTATATATAACCCTTTTGACAGAATCTGATAATGAACGATCTTTGTTTAAAGCCACGTTTCCAAACAAACAGGCGATACAAAAGAGTGTCAAGGCCCCATCAAGGTAGTGAACCACGATATAAACGCTCCCTAGAAACTACAAGCCATATCAAAAAACCGTGCCGTTCGCGGCTGCAATTAAGGCAGCCGGAAGCGGCGCCACCATTGCCTGCCTGGGCGATCTTTGAATGCACGCCCATCCGGGCAACGGCAAGCCCCCAAGAACGAACCGTCGGGAGCACTTGACTTAATCCCGGCGTCATACTTCATCTGGGGCCACGCCGATAAGCGCTTTAAGGCCGGCCGCGTTCAATGCACTATTGAGCAGTCGGTATGTATCCGCTTCATTTTCGATCTCTAAGGCCGTGCCGGCCAACTCGCGGGCTTGTGCCATGGTGAAGCTGCGAAGGGTCCATTTAACCCTCGCAAGACTGGATGGGTTCATGCTCAATGAATCGACGCCCAGGCCCAACAGTAGAAGGGCGGAGGCCGGATTGCCGGCCATTTCACCGCATACGCCGACCGGCCGGTTTTGATGATGCGCTCTTTGGACGATATCGTGCAAGACTTGGATCACGGCGGGATGTAAATTATCGTAAGAGCCCTGCACCCTGGGATTGTTTCGGTCTACGGCCAGCAGGTACTGGGTCAGATCATTGGTGCCGATCGAGAAGAAATCCACCTGTCTTGACAACGCCGCGATTAGATAAACCGCTGAAGGCACTTCGATCATGGCCCCGATTTGAGGTTTTGACGGGGCAAAAGTCTCGAGTAGATTGCGGTAGAGAAGATATTGCTCCTCTTCCGTGGGAAGGGTGTTGCGCGCGATAAAGAAAAACTCCATCCGATACAGGCCGACGCCCTCATATTCGTCGGCGCGCGTAAGCACTTCTTCGGCGCCGATCCCCAGATTAATATGCAGCGGGATCGACATGCCATCAAGGGTCTCGGCGGGTAGATCACGAAGGGTATCGAGCTGGGCCGCGATGGCTTGTTCTTCTGGCATGCGCTGCCGAAATTCATTGAGATCCGCGGGCGAGGGGTTAAGGCAGACAACCCCTTGGTTGCCGTCCACGGCAACGTCACAACCCTCTAAATACCCCAAGGGAAGATCGCTCAGTCCCATGACCGCCGGAATGCCCAAGGCACGACAAATGATGGTGATATGGGACAAGGCCGATCCTTTCAAGCAAATGACGCCGGCCAGCCGGTCGCGAGGCACATATGAAATCTCTGCCGGACTGAGCTCGATGCCCGCCGGAATGCACTGTTTGGGATACTCATCGGTAGCCGGCGCGGTCCCTTGTAACCGGCTCAGGAAGTGGCGGCCGATGTTGCGAATATCTTCGGCGCGCGCGGCGATGTATGGATCATCGGCCTGCTCGAAGACATGCGCAAGCTCCAAAATAGGTCAGATTTAACCAATGGTCACATATGACCCTTTTTCGCTCCCCTTGGTGCCGTGAAGGGCAACCGATAGAAGTAGAAAAGCCGATGCCGGCCAGCAGGGGGCTGGACCGCACCGGCGGGGCAAAAGGAAGGGACTTCGGGGGAGGGACGGAATAATGCTCCTTCTCCATTTGATTTCCGTCCCCCGGTCGGTGGGGGGCAAATAGACATTTACTTCGGCTCTCGGCCGGTTGTGCGCCTCAGACTTCATTGCCGCCTGAGGTTGGGCGACGGGTGGTGCTCCTTATTCGAGGATTTCCAGGACCGCGTGTTTTTTGATTTTTGATGAGACGGCTCCGATGATGGTCCGCATGGCCTGGGCGGTTCGGCCCTGTTTACCGATCACCTTGCCGATATCCTCCTTGGCGACGCGCAGTTCCAGCACCATGGTGTTGTTGCTCTCAATGGCGTTAACCAGGACATCCTGGGGACGGTCGACAAGAGACTGTGCAATCTGGGAGACTAGTTGATCCATTTGCGTCGCTACTGTATTCATTTTCAATTCTCCTTTTTAAAATTGGATGCCAATAATCAATCGTCGCTACTTGGTGCGCGCATGCGAGGCGTCAATCCTTAAGCAACCCCAACCACTGGAGCATATGGCGCAGCTCCTTCAACCCAAAGGGCTTGAAAAGCCAACCGTCCACCCAGCGCGTGGCCATCATGTCGAGACAATCTTCCTTACCTCGACCGGTCATGATGATCACTTTGGTGTTACCCATCTCATTTTTAATCATCTGGGATAGATGGAAACCATTCATGTCCGGCATTTCCAGGTCGGTCACCATTAGATCGAAGGGGCCGGTGACCAACTTGTTCAACAATTCAGGCTTTTTTTGGGCGGTCTCCACCTTGGGACATCCGAGCCTGGAGAGCATTTGGGCCACGTATTTTAGAACAATGCCGTCATCATCTACGACCAGGCTGCGGAGCGGTTGGGAATCTTGTTCCTTTTGCTTCGGAAGATGGGTTTCAAGGCCACCCGTTATTAAAGGCGGCGCCTTGTTTTCAATAGTTTCAATACCGTATGTCATCATTTTCGCCTTGTGAATAAAATGACTCTTCGCCTTTAATTAATAATCGGCGAGGTAAAAGAAGTATAAATGGTTTCACCCTCATTGGGGTGAAGCGGGGAAAACATCAGGCGAAATAGACCACACTGGCATCAGTGTTTGGGGCAATTACACCAGAAGAGAGGCGGATACTTTGGCTTGGGTCACTTACCGATAAAGAAAAATCTCTTTTGTCGCGCTCGCGCGAACGCTGTTTTGCTCAACCACAGTGTAGCCTGATGATTGTGAATTATAAGTGATGAGAACTAAAACGCAATAGGGGTTGCCTGGGGACTTAATGGGGGCAAAAAACTCGTACATCTGGAACCACGCGACGAAAATCAATATCATAATATAATTATGCATGCCTTTCAGATGGAGATCCGAAGGCCGACCTCAATTACCTGGTCCTCCGAAAGACTGAAAAACGAGGTGGCGTCGACCGCGTTACGGGACATAAAAATAAAAAGGTGCGCACGCCAGCGCGCCATGAAGGATTTCAGGGCAGATCCAGTTGGGCCGCCGCGGCCATGTCCGCCAGCCAGACCAGTTCGTTGCTCCCAGGCCGGATCAGTTGGGCCGGCCATCGCACGGGATCGGCCGGTTCGCTGAGCACGGCCTTCAAAATGGCGGCTTTGGCCGCACCGCTGACCAGAAATACGACCAGCCGCGCCTGATTGATCAGCGCGGGCATCAGGGTCACGCGGTGCATGGCTTGTGCTTCCACATAGACCGATGCTGTCCAGGCGGTTGAATCGTGAAGTATTTGCGCTTGGGGAAAAAGGGAGGCCGTATGCCCGTCTTCGCCCAGTCCCAGCAGGATCAGGTCAAAGACCGGCGGCGTGTTGCCGAAAAAATCGCGCAACAGATCACGGTAGCGTTCAGCGGATCGGGCGGGATTTTGATGGCATAAAATGGGGTGGATCTGATCCGGCGGCACGGGCACGTGATCCAGCAGGGCCGCGCGGGCCATGCGCGCGTTGCTGCGCGGATCATCGGGCGGCACGCAGCGCTCATCGCCCCAGAACACATGGATCTTTTGCCAGTCGATTGCATCGCGCCAGGGCGGTGCGGCCAAAAGCTCGTAAAGGCCCCGTGGGGTTTGGCCGCCGGACAGGGCCACGGCAAAGCGTTGGCGCCGGCTGATGGCAAGCCGGGCCTGGCGCGCGAACAGCTCGGCCGCGGCCCGGCCCAACGCGTCCAAATCGGGCAGCACGCGGATCATATGCGCGACTCCGTGGTGATGCCGCACACCGCCGTGTCCCCCTGGCAATGCAGGGGGGTGGGCGTGATCCAGCTGATGCCATCCTGGGCGATCAAGGTGTCGGCTGCTTCCGGTCCCCAGGTGCCGGCCTGGTAATTGGGGAAATCGGCCGATCGCACTTCATTCCAGACCTGCATGATGGGCGCGATCACCGACCAGGCTGCTTCGGTCTGATCCTTGCGCAAAAATAGGGTGGCATCGCCTTTCATGATATCGAGCAGCAGTGTTTCATACGCTTCGGGCGGCGCCACCTTAAAGGCCTCCCGGTAGTAAAACTGCATCATCACCGGGGAGAGATGCATCACGGGACCGGGCTTTTTGACCTGGAAGCGCAGCAGGATGCCCTCTTCGGGCTGGATGGCGATTAACAGCCGGTTGGGACGCAGGTCCAGGGTCGCCGAGGCCGGAAAGGTCTGGTGGGGAACGGGTTTGAATTGAATGAGAATCTCTGAGATCCGGGCCGGCAGCCGTTTGCCGGTTCGCAGAAAAAAGGGGACCCCCTGCCAGCGCCAGTTATCCACGTAGAATTTGGCGGCCACGAAGGTTTCGGTGAAGGAATCTTCGGCCACGTTTTCTTCGTCATGATACCCTTTCACGCTGTGGCCATTGATTTGGCCGGCGCCATACTGGCCGCGCACGGCGAACCGTTGCACCTGATCGGGACGGATGGGCCGGATGGCATGCAGCACATCCACCTTCTTGTTGCGTATCTCATTGTCGTCAAACGAAACCGGCGCTTCCATGGCGATCAGGCAGAGGATCTGCAGCAGGTGGTTCTGGATCATGTCCCGCAGGGCCCCGGCTTTTTCATAGTAAGCCCCGCGGTGGCCCACGCCCACCTCTTCGGCCACGGTAATCTGGATGTGATCGATAAACTGGCGGTTCCAGATAGGTTCGAAAAGGGCGTTGCCGAACCGAAAGGCCAGGATATTCTGGACCGTCTCCTTGCCCAGGTAGTGATCGATGCGGAAGATCTGCCGCTCTTCGAAAATCTCGGTCAGAAGATGGTTTAAATCCCGCGCCGAGGCCAGATCGTGCCCAAACGGCTTTTCTACCACCAGGCGCACCCGCTGCCGCATTTCGTTCAACTTGGCATCCCCCAGATGCCGGGCCACGGAGGCCACCATGCCCGGTGGAAGCGCGAGGTAGAAGATGCGGTTGGCCTCCGCCCCCCATTTCTTTTCCAGGGCCGCGAGCCGTTTGGCCAGATCCTTGTAGATTTTAGCATCGTTGAGGTCCACCTTGGCATAGTGGAGGCATTCGGCGAATTTTGGCCACTCTTCTTCTTTCACTTTACCCCGGCGGGAAAATTGGTTTATGCCCTCGCGCAAATGGTCGCGGAATTTTTCATCGCTCATCTCATCGAAGCTCATGCCGATGACTTCGAATTTTTCGGGCATCCATCCGCCTAAGGAAAGATTGTAGAGCGCGGGCACCAGTTTGCGCCACGTCAGATCACCGGAAGCACCGAAAATAATATAAACGGTCGGATCGCAGTGTTTTTCGTTTTCCATACAGGCTCCTTATCGCTTTGCCCATTGCGTGTGAAAGATGCCTTTTTTATCCACCCGTTCGTAGGTGTGGGCGCCGAAGTAATCGCGCTGGGCCATGATCAAATTGGCCGGCAGCCATCCGCTGCGCAAGGCGTCCAAGTAGGACAGGGCCGTCATCAGGCCCGGCATGGGCAGCCCCAGGGTCGCGCCGAAGCGCACGACTTCGCGCAGGTCCGCCTGCTGGGCCACCACGGCACGGCCCAGATGCCCGTCGAACAGAAGATTTTCCAAAGTGGGATTGGAGAGATAGGCGGATCGGATCTCTTCCAGCAGGGCCGCCCGGATAATGCAGCCGCCGCGCCAGATGCGCGCCACGGTCTCCGGATTCAAGTGGTAGTGATAGCGATCGGAAGCCTTGTCCAGCAGGGACAGGCCTTGGGCATAGGTGATGATCATGGCCGCATGCAGCGCGCTCTTGATCTGGTGGAGGATCTCATCCCGCTTTCCTTCCAACTGAGGGCTCGGCCCCTTGAGCAGTTGGCCGGCCTTTTCCCGTTGATGCTTATCGGCGGACATATCGCGCATCATGACCGCGGCGCCGAGCGTAAACGCAGGTATCTGAAGGTTCAGGGCCTCGCCGACGGTCCACTCGCCCGTGCCTTTCTGTTTGGCTTCATCCAGAATCTGGTCAACGAGGGGCTTGCCGGTTTGGTCGTCTGTTTGAAGAAAAATATCGGCGGTGATTTCTATTAAATAGCTGTTCAATTCCGCCTGGTTCCAGCGCGCAAACACGGTATGCAATTCAGCCGGTGACATGCCCAGGCCCCGATGCATCAGGTCATAGGCTTCGGAAATGAGCTGCATCACGCCGTACTCGATGCCGTTGTGCACCATTTTGACGTAGTGGCCGGCCGAACCGGGCCCCAGGTACGCCACGCAGGGCGCCCCGCTCACCTGGGCCGCGGCCGCCTCCAGGATGGGCTTGACCCGTTCATAGCCTTGCGCGGAACCGCCCGGCATCAGACTGGGGCCGTGACGCGCGCCACTCTCGCCGCCGGAGATGCCCATGCCCAGGAAGCGCAGGCCTTTGTCTTCGAGGAATTGAACGCGGCGGTCCGTGTCCGTGAAGTGGGAGTTGCCGCTGTCGATGATCAGGTCGCCGGCCTCCAGGTAGGGCAGAAGACTTTCGATCACCGCGTCCACCGGTGGACCGGCCGGCACGAGCAGTATAATGGCCCTGGGCTTTCGCAGCATTTGACAGAAGGCGTGAATGTCCTGAGTCGTTTCGATCTTATGGTGCGCGCTTTTCAATTCGGACAGTTGCCTGATTTTGTCTTCCTTGCGGTTGTAGCCGGCCACTGAAAAGCCATGATCGGCCATATTCAGGACAAAATTACTTCCCATGACCCCCAGGCCGATCAAGCCGATGTCGCATTGCTTCTTTTTATCACGACCCGCCATATTTTTTCTCCTTGCTATTTATTGACGTTCGCTTTTACTGCCCTGATAATCGCCGCCGCCGATATCTCTTCGTAATCGAGGAGTTCCTGGGGTTTGCCGCTTTTGGGTTTCTTTCGCACCGCCAACGCCACCAGCGCAACCCGCGCCATTCCCAGCCCGCTCCTGACCGCTTCGCCGATGCCGCCTTCGGGATAGTGATCTTCCACCGTGATCAGGCAAGGTGTCTCCTCGGCGGCCTGCCGCAACGTTTGGACATCGATGGGCTTGATGCTGTAAAGATCGATGACGCGAATGGCAAGCCCCTCTTTGATAAGCGCCGCATAGGCCTTGAGCGCTTCATGCAGCGTGGCGCCGGCCGCGATGACGGTGGCCGCGTCTCGATCGCTTTGCTTCAGGATTTTACTTCCGCCGATGCTGAATTCTTCGTCAGCGCCATAGACCACCGGCGTCTTCATGCGCGTGGTGCGGATATAGACGATGCCTTTATGCCGGGCCGCCAGTTCGACGATCTTTTCCGTGGCAACGGCATCGGACGGATAGAGCACCACGCCGTCGTGGATGGCGCGGAACATGGCGATATCTTCCAAGGCCATCTGCGACGGGCCGTCCTCGCCGATGGAGGTCCCGGCGTGCGAGCCGACGAATTTGATGTTCGCGTCCGAATACTGGCTCATGCGCACCTGATCAAAGGCCCGCGTCAGAAAAGCGGCAAAGCTGGACGCAAAGGGAATCTTTTCCCGGCGCTGCAAACCGAGAGCCACTCCGGCCAGGTTTTGCTCGGCGATATACATTTCGAAAAAGCGGTCCGGATATGCATCCTTGAAGATTTCCGTACGGGTGGAGTTGCTCACCTCGCCGTCTACTGCCACGATTTGCGGGAACTGGGGATAGAGCCGTTTTAGCGCATTACCGTAGGCATCCCGGGTGGCAACGGCTTGGCCGGCCGGGTAGTGCATGGGTTCCGGCAGGCGTGGGGCGACTTGCGGCAGCGCGACGGGTTCCGGCGCCAGGATGCGCCCCCGCACGGATTTGTCCACGTGGCCCAATTCTTTCAAGGCGCGCTGATAATCTTCCTCGTTCAGCGCCACGCCGTGCCAGCCGTTTTGGTCCTCGACAAACGAAACCCCTTTGCCCTTGATGGTTTTGGCAATGATCATGACCGGCCGGTCCGTGGCCTCGAACGTTTGGTGATATGCCTCCAGCACCGCGGGATAGGCGTGGCCGTCAATGATCAGGGTCTCCCAGCCAAAGGCCGCAATGCGTTTTTCGTAGGCGGCCAGATCGTGACCATACATGGTTTCGCCGCGCTGGCCCAGGCGGTTGACGTCCAGGATGCCGATAAGGTTGTTCAGCTTGTAATGGGCGGCGATCTGCAGGGCCTCCCATTGCGAGCCCTCGGCCATTTCACTGTCGCCCAGCAGCACATAGGTCCGGTAGCCGAGCTTATCGAGGTATTTGGCGTTCAATGCCAGGCCCACGCCAATGGACAGGCCCTGACCGAGGGAACCGGTGGCGGCCTCGACAAAAGGCAACGCCGGGGTCGGATGACCTTCCAGAGGGCTGCCGAATTGGCGGTAGGTCAAAAGATCCGCCTCGGAAAGCTGGCCGGCGGCCGCCCACATGGCATAGTAGAGCGGCGATGCATGGCCCTTGGAGAAAATCAGGCGGTCATTGTTGGGATGCCGCGGCTGCTCGGCGTCGTATCTGAAGATGCCGCCGAACATAAGCGCGGCCATCAACTCGGTGGCGGACAGCGACGAGGTCGGGTGGCCCGAACCGGCATGGGTGGTCATCGTCAAGATATGGTAGCGCATCAACCTGGCCAGTGCTTCTAGTTTTTCGATCTTTTTTATGCTGTTCATAATGGTTTTCCTTTGTTTAAGTGACATTGATATCCAACCTCGGTGTAAAATGCGGGGGCTATGATCCCTGCCGCCCGCGCAATGGCTCCCTTAAATGGCCGCGCTCGCCATGCATGCGCAGCAAAGGACCGCGGGCCCTCATCTCCACAACGCTGACCGATGCCACGGGCATACCGATGCGGTCGCGGAAACGCCCCACATCGATGCCGATCAGGGCGCAAAGCATTATCCGAATCGTGGCTTTATGCGAAACGACGAGGACATTGCCGGCCTGGCAAGTTCGTTCGATCTCTTCAATCACCAGCGAACTGCGCCGGGCGATATCGATGCCCCTCTCCCCGCCGGTGGGTGCGTTCCAGCCCGGATCGGACAACCAACGGACATAGGCATCATGGAAGTTCCGATTGACTTCTTCGGGGGTTTGGCCTTCCCACTGGCCAAAGCTGATCTCTTTCAGTCCTTCCCTGAGCTGCATAGCGATGCCGGCCGCCTTGCAAAGCGGTTCGGCCGTGGCCACGGCGCGGCGCAGCGGACTGCAGAAGACCGCGGCCCAGGGAAGCGATTGATAGGCCGCTGCAAAATCCTGGGCCATTTGATACCCTGCCGGGGTTAACTCCGGGTCAAGGGTGCCGCAGAAACCGCCGGTCCGGCTGGCAGTAGTCTCTCCATGGCGCAGGAAATAGAGGATTAGGCTCATAGCTGCTCTTTTTTAGGGTTAACCCAAATGTTGCAAAAGGGGTTAATTCAGGTCCCAGTCTTCTATGAGGGAGCGGGTATGCGGGCCTATGGTGATGTTCCTTTTCCACACTTGGCTATCAAGTTCGGTGGTTATTAGATATTGACCCGCCGGCAGCTTGGCAAAAAACCAGAGACTTTTGGTGTCGGCATCGATCAACACTTTGCCCTTCTCGTCCTTAATCTTGACATTGATAGGAGAGGGGTAGTCGCCGGATGGGTAATGGAAAATAATTTTCAAATTATACCTTGCGTCCATAAGATCCATTTGGGTGCGATCGTTGGTGCCCACGCCGCTGGACTGGTAGGCAACGCCATTGTTTGATGCCTTTGGCTTCTCTGTCGATGGCGCAATAGGATCGTTTGCGGCCGCCACAGCGGCTATGCTTGCCACCAAAAAACAAGCGAGCACCATATTTGTGATTGCTCTTTTCATTTTACTACCTCCTATGCTTCTATTGCCGGTAGATGACGGCGGTTATTCTTCGCTAAACGTAACCGACCGATGCCGCGGCGATGTGGTTCCGGCCTCGTTCTGAAGCTGGAATCCTTTCATCACGCCCCTATTCAGACCTCTTCTCTCTTTCCAGGGCCGCCACTTTCGCCAGCCGGCGCCGAAACCGTTCGTCCCCTTTGAACCGGGCGCTGAGAAATGTCCGGACCAAATCCCAGGCCAGGGCCTGGCCGGTGACCCGCCCGCCCAGACACATCACGTTCATGTCGTCGTCTTCAACGCCCTGGTGGGCGGAAAAGCCATCAGTGATCAAGGCGGCCCGCACGCCGGCTACCTTGTTGGCGGCCACGCAGGCCCCGACGCCGCTGCCGCAGATGGCCAGGCCCCGCACGATCTCGCCCCTTGCCACGGCCCTGGCCAGGGGCACCACCCAATCAGGGTAGTCATCGCCCGCAACCCGGTCATGGGCGCCGAAGTCCGTCACCTCATAACCGGCGGTCTCGAGGGCTTCGATCAATTGCCTTTTGAGTTCGAACCCGCCATGGTCCGCTGCAATGCCGATATGCATCATCTTTACTTCTCCATTTTTTGCGCTACGCCAATCGCGAAGTTGGCCCTGGTCTAATTGGGACCCGGCCACTTCCAGTCCCGAATCTCCGGCAAATCCCGGCCATGCTGGCGAATGTACTGCCGGTGTTCGACCAGTTTGTCCTTGAGCTGTTGTTTCAAGTAAATGCCCTTGGCGCCGGTTTGGGGCAGACGGTCGATGGTGTCCATCGCCAGGTGAAAGCGGTCCAGGTCGTTGAGCACCGTCATGTCAAAGGGGGTGGTGATGGTGCCTTCCTCCTTGTAGCCGCGCACGTGAATGTTGCGGTGGTTGGCGCGGCGGTACGTCAGCCGGTGGATCAGCCAGGGGTAAGCGTGAAACGCGAAGATGACCGGTTTGTCAGTAGTAAAGAGTTCATTGAAATCGGTGTCGGAAAGCCCGTGGGGGTGCTCGCTCTGGGGCTGCAGCTTCATCAGGTCCACGACATTGACCACCCGGATTTTCAACTCGGGCATGCGCAGGTCGCGCAACAGCAGGCCGCCGTTGGCATGCGGGTTGGCGCCCATGCGGCGTTGGCCCTGGGGCGCCAGTTCGGCCAGTTCCGGCTTGAGGCGGCCTTGCGCATCGAAAAGTTCTTCGGGGTGGTAGCTGCGCAGCCATGCTTCCAGCAGCGTGAGGTGTTCGGGATGCACGGCCGGATCGGAGAGCGGCACCTGGTGCGCGTGGAAAGTGCCTTCATTTTGCACGCCGTCGATGATCTTCGGCCCGGTCCAGCCTTTGGGCGAATCAAGGACGATCATGGGCCAGCGCGGGCGCGCAAGGTTGCCGTTCATGCGGGCGTCCTGCTGAATTTTCTTAATCTGGTCGATGACCGTATCGAGCGTCGCGGCCATGGCCTGGTGCATCTTATCGGGCTCGTGGCCCTCGACGAAGTAAGGCGCCCAGCCATAGCCGCGCAGCAATTGCGCCAATTCTTCGCGGGGGATGCGGGCCAGCACGGTGGGGTTGGCGATCTTGTAGCCGTTGAGATGCAGGATGGGCAGCACGGCGCCGTCCGTGGCCGGGTTGAGAAACTTGTTGGAGTGCCAGGCCGTGGCCAGGGGCCCGGTTTCGGCCTCGCCGTCGCCCACCACGCAGGCCACAATAAGGTCCGGATTGTCGAACACCGCGCCGAACGAATGGCTGAGCGAATAGCCTATCTCGCCGCCCTCGTGCAGCGATCCGGGTGTTTCCGGCGAGGCGTGGCTGGGAATGCCGCCGGGAAAGGAGAATTGGATAAAGAGCTTGCGCAAGCCCTCTTCATCCCGGCTGATCTCCGGATAGATCTCGCTGTAGGTGCCCTCGAGATAGGTGTTGGCCACCACGGCCGGACCGCCGTGGCCGGGGCCCGAGACGTACACCATGTCCAGGTCGTACTTCTTGATGACCCGGTTCAAATGGGCATAGATGAAGTTCTGCCCGGGGGTCGTGCCCCAGTGCCCCAGCAGCATGTGCTTCACGTCCGCGAGGGTCAGCGGCCGTTTGAGCAGCGGATTGTCGTAAAGATAGATCTGACCGACCGACAGGTAGTTGGCGGCGCGCCAGTAGGCATCGATCTTGCGCAGCAGATCGGACGGCAATGGCTCGACATCTTTATTTTTATTCATCTCTTCGGTTTTCATGGTGCTGTTCTCCGTGGGCCCCGTTGTGGCCTTCAAGCGGACGCCGCTTCCTTCATTATTTTAAGGATCGTGGTTTCGACTTCCTGCGCCACCTCTTTTAGTTGCGGCACGTTGAACATCGCCAGAAGCACGCTTGGCTTCAAAGTCGCCAGAATCGTTTTACCGCCCTCCTCGTAAACGGAGATCCGGCATGGCAGCGCGGTAGAGATGCTCATGTTTTCGTCAAGTACCTTCTTTGCTTGTTGCGGCTGACAGACCTCGAAGATCAGACATTCTCGGGCGAAGGCCACACCTTTCTTCGTCATGCTTTCTTTGAGGTTGTGAACCTGCATGACACCAAAGTGATTGGCCTGAACAGCCGCCTGCAAGGCATCCGCTACTTCACTTACGCTTTTCTCGGTCGGTAATTTGGTCAGCATGGGTTTACTCTCCTGATTAAGGGTTCACTTCACAACGGCGCCGAGTTCTGGATGGCGCCCGATATTCATCCTGCATGAATCAACGCAGGGATAGCCGCGCAAACAGCCAGACCTTGACCCAATCGAGGCCCGCGAAATAGACCAACCCGACCCCCGCGACGGCGAGCAAAAGCGAAGCGCTCACCGCCGGCATGAGTATACCGCCCAGCGCAAGCAGCGCGGTGACGCCCAGGCCCAGCACGGAACTGCCTACCAGGTAGCGGCCCGGCCATGACTGCCAGAAATGCCCGCGCTCGCGGAGCAAATAAACCCCGGCTTGCGAACTGAGGATCAGCGTGGCAAATGTCAGCGTCTGCAGGGAGCGCGGATCGAGCCCGAGGGCGTAGTGCCCGAAAAGGAAGACGCCGAGCGAGAACACCAGCTTGCACGCGGCGAGCACCACGGCGACCCCTAAAATGCCGTGCGTATTCCAGCGGTTCGGCCGGGGTGAGAATCCCATCCGGTCGGTCGAAATGGACATCGTCAGGAAATCGTTCAGAAACAGGATCAGCACCATCAGCAGCGGCGTCAGCGGCGCCTGCCGCGTGACCAAAAAACCAATGACCAGCAGCGCCATCATCTCCATTTTCTTCAGCAGCATGGCCAGCGTGTAGGTGATGATGCGCTGGAAGACGCGACGGCTGGTTTCGATCGCCGGTACTACATCGCCCAGGCCCGGACGGGTCAGCACCAGGGCCGCGGCGGCCTTGGCGACGTCCGTGGCATTGGCCACGGCCACCCCCGCTTCCGCCTGGCGCAAGGCGGGCGCGTCGTTGACACCGTCGCCGCTCATGCCGACCACCGCGCCGCTCCTCTGGAAGGCGCGCACCAGCTTGATTTTGTCTTCCGGGAACACCCCGGCAAACACGCCGCAGTCGAGTGCATCGCCGCGCAGGTCTCCGTGCAGTTTTTCGGGTGAGCACACGCTCCCCGGGATACCCACCTGGCCGGCCACGGCACGCGCCGTGAGTGCATTGTCGCCCGTAACCATCACGGTGCGCACGCCGGCCTCGCGAATGGCGCTCACGACGGCCTTCGAATCCTCCCGCACGGCGTCCGCGAGGCCTAGCAACCCCGCGAGCCGCAATACCTTTTCATCGCCGACCGCCACCGCGAGCACCCGCTGCCCGTTCGCGGCCATGCCTTCGGCCCGCGGTTGCCAGACGGATTCGGCCGCGCCGGCCAGTTTCGCGACCACGGCGGGGGAGCCCTTCACATAACGCCGCGAGCCGTGTTCCTCGCGATACACCGCTTCGGCGCGCTTGTTGACCGGATCGAACGGTTTGAAGTCCAGGCGCTCACCCTCGCCCTCGCGCCAACCGCGGTCAGTGGCGGCCTTGACGACCGCGCCGTCGACCGGGTCTTGGCCGGCCGGATCGCTGGCCAGCGCGGCGGCCCGCACCAGTTCGTCCTCGGAGCCGCCCGGGGCGGCCCAGAGCGCCGTCACCGTCGCTTCGTTGCGCGTCAGGGTCCCGGTTTTGTCGCTGCACAGGACCGTCATGGACGCGAGGTCATGCAAGGCGCTGAGACGCGTGATCAGCACGCCGCGTTTGGACAGTTCGAGCGAACCCAGCGCAGCGGCAAACGTGAAGGTGGCGGGCAGCGCTACAGGAATGGAGGCGAGCAGAACGGCCAGCAGCAAGGGTACAACCTGTCCGAGCGACATCCCCGCGTAGTGAGCGTATCCCGTTACAATGACCACCATCGCCGCATTGACCACAAAAAGATTTCGGATGACGCCCACGATCTCGCGTTCCTGCCGGTTGGCCGAACCGGCGGTGCGCACGAGTTCGGCGGTCTTGCCGAAGAACGTGTGCATGCCGGTGGCCGTGATTTCACCGGTGGCCTCGCCCCCCCGCACCATCGAACCGGCGTAGGCGGTCTTGCCTGCCTGGACCGACACGGCGGCCGACTCGCCCGTGAGCGCCGATTGGTCCACAAGCAGCGCTCCCTCTTCCGTGCGCACGTCCGCCGGCACAATGGTGCCTTGGCGCAAGTGGATGATGTCGCCGGGCACCAGTTCCTCGGCCGGCAGCGTAACCCAGACGCCATCGCGACGCACCCGCGCCTGAACGTGCAATTGCTGGCGTAGAAGCGCCAGGGCCTTTTGCGCGCGGCCTTCCTGCAGCAGACTCAACACCGCATTCAACACAAGCAGCCCGCCAATCACGACCGCTTCCACGCGCTCACCGAGAAAAAGTTGGATGATGATCGTGGCTTCGAGCAGCCACGGGATGGGCGCCCAAAACCGCCGCAGGAACCGGCGCAGCGGATGGGCCTTCTCCTCCGCGACCGCGTTCGATCCGAATTGCTTCAGCCGCGCCCGGGCGTCGGCCGAGGTCAAACCCGCTCGGTTGTCAGCGGTGGCGGGTGGAATCAGATTCCGATCGGACAAACTGTCTTGCCGTGGGGTCATGTCGTAGTCCTTTCCAAAACCGTATTCAATTACCGCTGCCACAGGATGCGGGTGTCTTCTAAAGGAATCGCAACACCCTCCCAATGCGGTATTACGCGTGCCGTGTAGTCCGCCGCAGGACGGTCCGCGGAGACCGCCGCGCCATAAACATGGCCGCCCGAGGCGTCGCGTGCTTGGCGCATGCGCGTCATCTCCTGCCGCACGGGCGCACCGCCGTCGATTCCCTCGGCGTAAAGCTCCACCCGCACCGCCTGCGGGTCGAGGTCATCGAGAAAGAGCTGAACTTCGAACAGGTGCTGCTGGCCCTGGGTCTTGACCTTTGCTTCACCGAAGCGCAACACGGCCCATTTTTGCGCCAGTGCCTGGCGCCACTTCGTCATCCGAACGCCCAAGGCGCCTTTTTCAGCGGCGCGTCCGCGAAAGGTCGCCGCCGCCGGCAGGTAGTGCTGCTCGGTGTATTCGCGCACCGTGCGGTTGGCGGAAAACTGCGGCGTCAGGCGCGCCATGCTTTCGCGCATGCGCGCCACCCAGGCCGCGGGAATGCCCTGGGCGTCGCGGGCATAAAATTCCGGGATCACTTCATGCTCGAGCAGGCCATAGAGCGCCCCGGCTTCGGCCGCGTCCCAGGCCGGATCATCGCCATGCTCCCGGCCGTCCCCCAGGGCCCAGCCCACCTCGGGGGCGTAAGCTTCGGCCCACCAGCCATCCAGCTCCGACAGATTGAGGCCGCCGTTGACCAGCACCTTCATGCCGCTGGTGCCGCACGCCTCCCATGGCCGGCGCGGGGTGTTGATCCAGACATCCACGCCCTGCACCATGTGCTCGGTCAACCGCATGTCATAGTCGCTCAGGAAGATGATGTGGGGCCGGACCTCCGGTTGGCGGATAAACGTAATCCATTCGTGAATCAGGGCCTGTCCGGCCCGGTCATCCGGATGGGCCTTGCCGGCGATGATCAGTTGCACCGGGCGTCCGGGCTGGGTGAGCAGACGCAGCAGGCGCCGCGGGTCGTGCAGCAGCAGGTTGGGTCGCTTGTAGGTCGCAAACCGGCGCGCAAAGCCCAATGTGAGCGCATGGGGGTCAAATAGATGCTTCGCCTTGTCTACCGCTTCGGGCGAGGCGCCGCGGGCCGCCAGTTGCCGGGACAAGCGCTCGCGCGTGAAGGCAACCAGAGACTGGCTCGCATCAATGCGAAATTGCCAAAGATCCGCATCTGAAACCTTGCGAATGTGCTGTGCCAGGGGTTCGGTGGGCCCCAGCCAGCGCGCTTTGCCGCAGGCGCCGGTCCAGAGTTCATCGGCCGGGGCCGAGTCCCAGGTCGGTACATGGACGCCGTTGGTCACGTGCCCGACCGGCACCTCATCCGCCGGCCACTGGGAGAAAAGAGGCTCAAACAGATGCCGGCTGACTTTGCCATGCAAACGACTGACGCCGTTGACCGCCCCGCTGCCGCGGATGGCCAGATAGGCCATGTTGAAGCTTTCCGACGCGTCCTCCGGGCTCCGGCGGCCCAGGGCCAGCAAATCGTTGAGCGTGATACCGAGTTTCTGCTCGGCGTAACCGCGAAGGTATTGCCCGATGAGGTCCGGCGCGAATCGGTCAAAGCCGGCCGCCACGGCCGTGTGGGTGGTGAAGAGGTTGCCCGCGCGGGTGACGGTCAGGGCCACGTCAAAAGGCTGGCCGCTGGCCTGCATAAAATCGCGGGCGCGTTCGAGCACGGCAAAGGCCGCGTGCCCTTCATTGAGATGACACACTTCCGGCTGGATACCCAGCGCCGCCAGCAGCCGCCACCCGCCGATGCCCAGCAGCAGTTCCTGCTTGAGGCGCAGCTCGGGCGCGCCGCCGTACAGCTCGCTGGTGATCCCGCGATGAACGGGAAGATTGGCCGGGTCATTGCTGTCCAGCAAGTAGAGCTTGGTTCGGCCCACCTGGACCTGCCAGGCGCGCAGCCAGACCGAGTAGCCCGGCAAAGCCACCTCCAGCCGCAACCACTCGCCGTCGGCCTGGCGCAGCGGCGTGATGGGAAGCTGGCCGGGGTCATTGTACGGGAAGAGGGCCTGCTGGACGCCGTCCTTATCGATCACTTGCCGAAAATAGCCTTGCTGGTAGAGCAGTCCCACGCCGATGACCGGCACGCCCAGATCGCTGGCCGCCTTGAGCTGATCGCCGGCCACATTGCCCAGCCCGCCCGAGTAGATGGGCAATGCTTCGCTCAACATGAATTCCAGGCTGAAATAGGCGACACAGCTCAGAGGCCCCTTGGCATATTGCCGCTGAAACCACGCGGGTGCCACCACCGCTTGCCGCCGGCTGCGCACCAGGTCCTGCACACGTTTGCGGAAAACAGGATCGGCCATGGCGGTTTCGATCCGGTCGCGCGAGGCGGTCTGCAATACGACCCAGGGGTTATGCGTGCTCTCCCAAAGTTCGGGTTCAAGCTGCCGCCATATATCGTCGGCGTAATGGTTCCACGACGAGTGCATATCCAGAGCCAATTCGGCCAGGGCATCGAAGCCCTCGACTTCCATGGGCAGTAGATTGTGGATGGGGTGAGTGGCGCGGGTCGGTTTGCTCATGGGTTCTCCTTCAGTGATGTTGGGGCTCGCCTGCGGGTGGCACCTTTTGCGCTTGGAATGGCGATTTAGGACCGCTTGTCCTTGAGCCGGCGGTAGCGCCGGATCAGGGCATTGGTGGAACTGTCATGGGCCAGCCGGGGCTCGGTCGCGTTGGCAAGTTCGGGAATTGTCCGCTGGGCCAGCACCTTGCCCAGCTCGACGCCCCATTGATCGAAGGAATCGATGTGCCAGATGGTCCCCTGGGTGAAGACACTGTGCTCGTAAAGCGCGACCAACTGTCCCAGCGTCTCCGGCGTCAGCCGCTCGATCAGGAGGGTGTTGGTGGGGCGATTGCCCTCAAAGGCCCGGTGGGGCGCCAGCCATTCCGGTGTGCCCTCGGCCATGACTTCATCTGCCGTCTTGCCGAAGGCCAGCGCCTCGGTCTGGGCAAACAGGTTGGACATGAGCAGATCGTGATGCTCGGCGATGGGATTCAGGCTTTGGCAAAAGCCGATGAAGTCGCAGGGGATCAGCCGGGTGCCTTGATGGATCAACTGGTAGAACGAGTGCTGGCCGTTGGTGCCCGGTTCGCCCCAGTAGATGGGCGCGGTTGGGTAGTCGACGCGCATGCCGTCCTGCGTGACGTGTTTGCCATTGCTCTCCATGGTCAGCTGTTGCAGGTACGCGGGAAAGCGCTTGAGGTACTGCTCGTAAGGCAGCACCGCGACGGTCGGTGCGTCGAAGAAGTTGGTGTTCCATATGGTCAGCATTCCCATAAGGACCGGCAGGTTGCGCTCAAAGGGCGTGTTGCGGAAGTGCTGATCCATGGCGTGAAAACCGGCCAGCAGGGCCCGGAAGTTTTCGGGTCCGATGGCCAGCATGGTGGACAGGCCGATGGCCGAGTCCATGGAGTAACGCCCGCCGACCCAATCCCAGAACCCGAACATGTTCGCGGTATCGATGCCGAATTTGGCGACCCCTTCGGCGTTGGTCGATACGGCCACGAAGTGCCTGGCCACGGCCCGTTCGTCCCCGAGTTTGCGCAAGCACCAGGCGCGCGCACTGTGAGCATTGGTCAGGGTCTCGAGGGTCGTGAAGGTTTTGGAACAGATGATGAACAGAGTCTGCTTCGGGTCGAGATCGTGGGTGGCTTCCGCGAAATCGGTGCCGTCCACGTTGGAGATGAAGCGCAAGGTCAGGTCGCGCCGGCTGTAATGGCGCAACGCTTCGTAGGCCATGACAGGGCCCAGGTCGGAGCCGCCGATGCCGATGTTGATGATATTGCGGATGGGCTGGCCGGTGTGGCCCCGCCACTCGCCGCTGCGGACCCGATCTGCAAAGGCGGCCATGCGGTCGAGCACCGCGTGCACCTCGGCTACGACGTTGCGGCCATCGACCACCACCCGCTCGGTCCGGGGCGCGCGCAAGGCGGTGTGCAGCACGGCGCGCTTTTCGGTCGCGTTGATCGCATCGCCGCGGAACATGGCCTCGATGCGCTCACGCAGACCGCTTTGCTCGGCCAGTCCGATCAGCAGTCGGAGGGTTTCGTCGGTGACGCGGTTTTTGGAATAATCCAGGTAAAGGCCGGCGGCCTCGGCGCTGAGGCGCTCGCCACGGCCGGGATCGTCGGCAAAGAGCTGGCGCAGATGCAGGTGGCGGATCTTTTCATAATGGGCTTGGAGTGCCTGCCAGGCCGGGCGCTGGGTCAGGGGTAGGGAAGAGACAGGGACGGTCGCACCAGGGGTGACCGTTGTGCCGTTCAATCGCGGTTTTCCTTTGCCCCGCGCTTGATGCGGCGCAGCGCGTTGCGCCAAGGTATCCATCAACTTATCGAACGGCTGGTTGAATTTGGCGACCCCTTCGTCTTCGAGCTGTTGGGTCACATCGTCGATGCGGATACCCAGTTCCGGCAGCCGTTCCATCACCCGCCGGGCTTGAGCCAGATCTTGTTCGAGGCGGACTTTGGGCATGCCGTGGTCACGGTAGGCCTCCAGGGTTTCGGGCGGCACCGTGTTGACCGTATCCGGCCCGATGAGGGCCTCGATATATTTTACGTCGCTGTAATCCGGATTTTTGGTGCTCGTGCTGGCCCACAGCAATCGCTGCACACGGGCGCCCAGGGCCGCCAGCTTCTGGAAGCGGATGCCGGCAAAGATCTCCTTGTGGATTTGATAGGCCATTTTCGCGCTGGCAATGGCCACCTGGCCGCGCGCCTTTTTGGCCAGATCCGCGACCCGGCCGCCATCGGCCATCCGTTTTTCCAGCAAGGCATCCACCAGGGCATCGATGCGGCTGACAAAAAAACTGGCCACCGAAGCCACCGAGGCGATGGACTTGCCCTGGGCCGCCAGCGTTTCTAGACCGCCGAGATAAGCTTCGGCCACCTGCTGGTAGCGCGGCAAGCCAAAGAGCAGGGTGACGTTGACGTTGATGCCTTCGCTGATCAACTGTTGGATGGCGGGCAGCCCTTCAAGCGTGGCCGGGACCTTGATGAACACATTGGGCCGGTCCAGCGCGGCCCACAACCGGCGCGCTTCCGCGATGGTTCCGGCGGTGTCGTGCGCCAGGTGGGGATTGACCTCCAGGCTGACATAGCCATCCTGGCCGCCCGTGCGGTCGTGCAGCGGCCGGAACACGTCGGCGGCGCTGCGCACATCGTTCTGGCTGAGGGCTTCATAGATGGCCGCGGTGTCTTGGCCCTCAAGCGCCAGGGCCCGAATCTCCGCGTCGTAATCGTGGCTGTCGGCAATCGCCTTCTCGAAGATGGCGGGGTTGGAGGTCATGCCTCGCAGTCCATCTTCTTCGATCAGACGCCCAAGCTCGCCGCCGGTAATCAGATCGCGCCGGATATAGTCCAGCCAGATTGATTGCCCCAGAGTTGCCAATTGTTGCAATGGATTGTTTTTCATAATTTTTCCTCTCGAGTGACAGAAAGTGCCTATTCGCCCCGGCCCAAAACGGGCTATTGTCAGCGGTGTTCCTGCCGGTAGGGTACAGCGGCGGCAACCAGTGGCCGTGGTGCCAGGCCCAATTGCTTCAAACTCCTGACTCCTTCGAATTGACTTGAATGTAATGCAACGCCGGGTGCCCGCCATCAGCGCGGCGCCGATTTTCATGTAGGACCCTAATCAAAGAGGAGGTCCGTGGTTGTCCTACAAAGATGTGACCCGTTTCACCGAAAACGAGCTTAGTTATCCGATGGCTATCGGGTTAGCGCGCAACCGTGAATGGGTGTTCAACGCAGAAAGGGCTGGAGCAATTCCGACGCTTCCCTTCTTCACCCCCCCATTCACGTCATAGGAATAATTTCTCCTTCGCCGATATCCGGGTAAAGTCGGCAAAAAAGAGCCCCGATCAGAAGTAAAATGCATCCCAGTACTTCATCGTTTACTCTTTCCCAAAAACAGAGATGGCTTTTCATAAAGGCTCCTTTTATTTCTTCAATACCGGGTAGTCGGTGTAGCCCCCGGGTCCCGGTGTGTAGAACGTCGCCATATCCGGCGCGTTTAAAGCCGCGCCGGTTCGCCATCTCTCCACCAGATCGGGATTGGCAAGGAAGGGCCGCCCCACGGCGATGAGATCGCAATTGCCCGCGGAAAGATCGCTTTCGGCTCGCTCAACATCGTAACCGCCGGAGAGAATCAAGGTGCGCTTGAATACTTTGCGGAATGTGGTCTTGATGGCATCGGGCACCGGCGGCGCGCCCATGGATGAGTGATCCACCAGGTGGATATAAACTAGGCCCAGAGCGTTGAGTTCTTGCGCCAGGTAAGCATAATCCGCCGCCATCGCGTCGTACAGGGGCATATCGTTGAATACGCCAAAGGGCGATAAGCGGATGCCCACTCGATCTTTACCGATGGCCTTAATCACTGCTTCAGCCGTTTCCAGCACAAAACGCGCGCGGTTCTCAATGGGACCGCCATAGGAATCCTTGCGCTGGTTCGAGTTCGGGCGGATGAACTGTTCGAGCAGGTAGCCGTTGGCCCCATGCAGTTCAATGCCGTCAAATCCGGCCTTCACACCATTGGTCGCGGCCTGGGCATACTCCGCGATGGTGGTCTTGATCTCCGCGTCTGTCATCGCTCGCGGTACAGGATGCGGCTTCAGGCCCTCGGCATCTGTGTACATCTCACCGGCGGCCGCCACGGCCGAAGGCGCCAGCATGTGGGCGCCCGCGGGCAGGTTCAGCGGATGGGCAACGCGGCCGCAGTGCATGAGCTGGACGAACATTTTGGCGCCTCTGGCGTGCACCGCATCGGTAATGCGTTTCCACGCCGCCACCTGGGCCGGAGAGAATATGCCCGGTATGCGCGGGTAACCCAACCCATTGGGTGAGGGCGACGTGCCCTCGGTAATGATGAGTCCGGCCGAAGCGCGTTGCGCGTAGTACTCCAGCATGAGCGCGTTGGGAATATTTTCAATGGCGCGGTTGCGCGTCATGGGCGACATGACCAGATGGTTCTGTAAAGACATACGGCCAAGATCGGCTTTCGAAAAAAGGATTGACACGGCGAAGTCCTCCATTGAGCGATTTGGATTATTTTTCATTATTCCCCCTCTCCACCGCATCTTCAGCGGGGGAGAGGGTCGGGGTGAGGGGGCAAGTATACAGCCTATATTTTGCAAAACTCGATATCTATGCGGCAAGAGGAATCGAACCCATTCATAGCCCCGCGTTTTGCAGAGCGAATTCCCAGTTGATCAGCTTGTCGAGCACGGCGTTGACATAGTCGGCCCGCCGATTTTGATAATCCAGGTAATAGGCATGCTCCCACACGTCAATGGCCAGCAGGGGTTTCAGTCCGGTAGTAAAAGGGAGCTCGGCATTGGCGCTCTTTACTACCTTAAGGGTATCGCCATCGAGCACAAGCCAGGCCCAACCACTGCCGAACTGTGCGACGGCCGCGCCGGCAATCTCTTTTTTGCACTCCTCCACGCCGCCAAAGGCGGCCTCCATTTTCTGCTTCAGTGCCGCGGGCGGTTCGCCGCCGCCATTGGCGCGCATGCTTTTCCAGTAGAAGGTGTGGTTCCAGATTTGGGCCGCGTTGTTGAAGATCGCGGTTTTGTCGGCTCGTCCGGCGGTAACGCTGATTGTCTTCTCCAGTGATAGGTCGCAATATTCCGTGCCTGCCACAAGTCTATTCAGGTTATCCACGTAGCCTTGGTGGTGTTTTCCGAAATGAAAACCGATGGTGTTGGCGCTAATGATCGGCGCCAAGGCGTTTTGGGCATAGGGCAGGGGTGGCAGAGTATGGGGCGACGCTGGGCATTCGCCTGGGATATCGTTTTCGGTTTTATCGGCGGTGGGCTGACGCATTCCTCGAATAGCCACGCTTAAAGATTGCCAAGCGCCCTCCACACCGACCTTGAGCCGCTCCCAAGCATCTTCGCCGGCCTCGCCCAGCTCCTTCAATCTCGCCTTCATGGTATCCATCTTCTTTTCAAGGTCATCCACCTGCCGGGCATATTTGATCCGCGCGTCGGCCGCCAAACTCTTTATACTGGCCTTCCATTGGGCTAATTTGGCCTGCGCCAGTTCCACCTCGGCTTCTATCTTCTTCTTGTATTCTTCTTTCTTGCTCATAAGATTTCTCCTTAATCATGGTCCGGCGCACCCGGATTGCCGTCTACACTCGAATTCACCCCGGCGCCTGCACCCTTCAAGGGCACTAAGGTGGCTGGCTCCATGAGCCTTTGTGCTTCCCATCGGTTGCGCGCGGATTGGCTTGAAAACAAGTTTGGTCTCATGGCTTTGCTTAACCTCAGGGTCAATTGAACTCGGCCACGGCCTTCTTATAGGCTTTGTCCAAATCTTCCATGGCTGCATCGACGCCGGATTTGATCTGCTCCCATGCGCCGGCCTTTGAAGAATTCAGATCCTTAAGCTTCTCAGACACCGCATCTCTTTTTTGTCGTAGTTCCGCCAGCCGTTGTTCAGCATTTGCCTTGGCTTGCCCTTCGAGCTTTTCCGCCTTGGCTTGCAGTTGATCAATGTCTTTCTCGTATTGGGCGAATTTGGTTTGTGTTTCAGTCAGAAAAGCCTGCATTTGCTCCTGGGTGTAAGCTTTCGTAGTGTTATAAGCTTCCTTGGCTTGCTGTTTAACATCCTCCTTGGATATGGATGGGGCCATGTTCCGGGGTTCTTCCTTTTTGCTGCAACCCGGTATGACCAATAATACCAGCAGTAGCGTGATCGCTAAAACCCATCTCACGAAATTTGCTCTTTTCATTAGACTACCTCCTTTTTAGGTATTCATGCACCGCCTGAGTGTTTAAGCGCTCAAGGGCAATTTTTGGGAGCCTCAATACACATCCTCTTCCTCAATAGCCGGCGCCGAAGATCTTCCCTTCCGGGGCTTGTCGGCAATCATGGCCTCGGTGGTCATGAGAAGGCCGGCCACGGAGGCCGCATTTTGAAGCGCAAAGTGGGTGACCTTGGTGGGGTCTACAATGCCGGCCTCCATCAGATCTTCATAGCTGCCGGTTTCGGCATTAAATCCAAAACCGTCTATTCCTTCCATCACGTGTCGCAGCACCACGGAGCCCTCAAACCCGGCATTTTCGGCAATCTGCCGCAACGGCGCTTCAAGGGCGCGTTGGATCAATTTGACTCCTAGTTGTTCTTCGCCGGGGAGTTGGGTGGTTTCTAGCACCTTCATGGCCCGCAGGTAAGCCACCCCCCCGCCGGGCACTATGCCTTCTTCCACGGCGGCGCGCGTGGCATTGAGGGCATCCTCGACGCGGTCTTTTTTCTCCTTCATCTCGGTTTCCGTGGCAGCCCCCACGCTGATAACAGCCACGCCCCCGACCAATTTGGCCAGTCGCTCCTGAAGCTTTTCCTTGTCATATTTGCTGTCGGTCCCTTCGATTTGAACTTTGAGCTGTTTGATCCGCCCCTCCAGGGCCTTGCGGTCGCCGCCTCCGCCGACGATCGTCGTCTTGTCCTTGTCCACGGTAATCCGCTTGGCGGTGCCCAGGTCCTGCAGGAGTATGGTTTGCAAATCGAGGCCCAGATCCTCGGTAAGCGCCCGGCCTCCTGTCAGGATGGCGATATCTTCCAGCGTGGTCCGGCGATGATCCCCAAAGCCCGGACTCTTCACCGCCGCGCAATGCAAGCTGCCCCTAAGCTTATTCACCACCAGGGTGGCCAGCGCATCGCCATCCACTTCTTCCGCCATGATCAGCAAGGGCTTGCCGGATTTGGCCACCTGCTCCAAGATGGGAAGCAAATCCCGCATGCTGCTGATTCTTCTTTCATGCAAGAGAATATAGGGCTCTTCCATCTGGACGACCATCTTCGCTGGGTCGGTGACAAAGTAGGGGCTCAGGTAACCGCGGTCGAATTGCAGACCCTCAACGACCTTCAGGGTTGTCTCCACGGTCTGGGCTTCCTCCACCGTAATCACACCCTGCTGGCCCACTTTTGCCATGGCCTCGGCGATGATGTCGCCGATGGCGGGGTCGTTGTTGGCCGATATGGTGCCGACCTGGGCGATATCTTTTTGGTTTTTGGTCGGTTTGGACATTGCTTTGAGTTCTTCCACCACCAGAGCAATTGCCTTGTCGATGCCGCGTTTGATGGACATGGGGTTGATGCCGGCCGCCACGAGCTTGGCGCCTTCGCAGTAGATGGCCCGGGCCAGAACGGTAGCCGTGGTGGTGCCGTCACCGGCTTTATCGGAGGTCTCGGCCGCCACCTGGCGCACCATCTGCGCCCCCATGTTTTCAAAGCGGTCTTGCAGTTCGATCTCCTTGGCCACGGTGACACCGTCTTTAGTGATTTTGGGGGAACCCCAGGATTGATTGAGGAGGACGTTGCGGCCTTTGGGACCAAGGGTCACCTTCACCACGTCGGCCATGGCGTTTACACCATGCATCATCGTCTCTCTTGCCTCCGCGCCATACTTAATCTCTTTTCCGCTCATCGCTTTAATCCTTTCTTTTAATTAAATTTCGTCAACCTACCCTGGCGGAGACGGATAAGATTTAATTAGCCATCCCGATTTTGGCTGATGCCAACATTTTTCTAAGCTCTTCGCCCTGCACGCTCTCCTTTTCAGAAAGCAGATGGGCCAAATCATCGAGGACGCTTCGCCGCTCCGTTAATATTTTACGCACGCGCTGGTGTGCTTCCTCGACAAAACGCTCGACCTCTTCGTCGATTTGGGCCGCTTTGGCTTCACTGTAATTTGCGGCGGGAGAAAAACCGGTCGGCATAAACATCGGCTGGCGCTGACGCTCATAGCTTACCAGTCCCAGGCGATCGCTCATGCCATATTCCGTGACCATGGAGCGGGCAATGTCCGAGGCCCGCTGCAGGTCGTTCTGAGCTCCGGTGGAGATTTCTTCGAAAACCAGTTCCTCGGCTACCCGGCCGCCTAAAAGTACGGCTAGGCGGTCCAGCAACTGCGAACGTGTCATTAAATAGCGATCTTCGGTGGGCTGCTGTTGGGTATAGCCCAGCGCCGCAATGCCGCGGGGAATAATGGAAATTTTATGCACTGGATCGGCATACTCAACCGACTCGGCCACAATCGCATGGCCGGACTCATGGAAGGTGACAATTTTCTTCTCATGGGCGTTCATCACCCGGCTTTTCTTCTGAAGACCCGCCACCACCCGGTCAATGGCCTCGTCGAAATCCGATAGCTCGACCATTTCTTTGTTATTACGGGCCGCCAGCAATGCGGCTTCATTGATGATATTGGCCAGATCCGCGCCCACAAAGCCGGGGGTGCGGCCGGCGATCTGGCGTAGGTCGACGTCGGGACTTAACCGAACATTCTTGGAGTGAATCTCCAGGATGGCTTCCCGCCCATTGATATCCGGGCGGTCCACCAAGACTTGCCGGTCCAGGCGCCCCGGGCGCAGCAAGGCCGGATCCAGGATCTCAGGCCGGTTGGTGGCGGCCATGATGATCACGCCTTTATTGGTTTCGAACCCATCCATCTCCACCAGGAGTTGGTTAAGGGTCTGTTCGCGTTCATCATGTCCCCCCATGATGTTCATCCCCCGCGCTTTGCCTAAAGCATCCAGTTCATCGATGAAGATGATGCAGGGCGCTTGCGCCGCGGCCTGGGAGAAAAGATCGCGAACGCGGGCCGCGCCCACGCCGACGAACATCTCCACAAACTCG
This sequence comes from Deltaproteobacteria bacterium, assembly GCA_021824175.1. Lineage (GTDB taxonomy): Bacteria > Desulfobacterota > Desulfobacteria > Desulfobacterales > Desulfosarcinaceae > Desulfatitalea. Next base: position 142,744 of record JAKALP010000007.1, on the reverse strand, counting down.
GACCCGCTGATGCTGTAGAAAGGCACTTTGGCTTCGCCGGCCACCGCCCGGGCCAGGAGGGTTTTACCGGTGCCCGGCGGGCCGACCAGAAGCACACCTTTGGGGATTCTGCCTCCCAATTTTTGGAACTTCTCCGGGGTGCTCAGAAATTCAACTACTTCCTGGAGTTCCTCTTTGGCCTCATCGATACCGGCCACATCGGCAAAGGAGACCTTGGTATCACTCTCGGCGAAGATTTTGGCGTTGCTCTTGCTGAAGGACATGACTCCCATCCCGGTGCTCATTTTTTTCATGGCAAACCGCCAGATCAGAAAAAAAATGAGCAGAGGGATGATCCAGGAGAGAAGAGAACTCAGAAATTTACTTTCATAATGCCCGGAGTAGCCGATCTTGTGGTCATCCAGATCCTTCACCAGGTCGGGATCATTCACGCGAACCGTGGTGAACCGCTCGGCCTTGCCCGCGCTATTCTTTTTTCCTTTCAGCGTCCCACTGATACTTTCCGGGCCGATGGTCAATTGGTTCACGGCGTCTTGGGCGATGTATTGCTTAAATTGGCTGTACGGAATCGTCTCCACTTTCGCGGAAAAGTAGAATTGCTGCAGATAAGACAGAAAAAGCATGATGAACACGAAATACCAGAGGCTGAAGTGCGCCTTGGACGGTAGGCGATCCTTCTGTTTCGGGCTATCCTGCCGCCCTAGTAGGGAACGCAGTTTATCCTTCAGGTTGCCTATTGGATCTTGATTTGCATTGGATGCCATTATCGTAATCCTCAACTATTTAGTGATCGACCGAAAAGTTCATATTTTTCCAAGTTCAAGGCGGAGGCAAAATTTTAACCGCGGGAATACATGAAGTATTTTGAGGATTAAAATTTTGCCCCAACGCGGAAATTGGGAAAATAGGGACTTTTCGTTCATACACTATTTAACAGCGTCCGGCCGATCGCCGGAGAGATATCTTTTCAATTGCCCCATGGCCTTCGTAATTTCTTGGAACGCTTCGTGTATTCCTTCCGCGCTGTGGCTTATTTTATAGGCTTCGCTCTTGGCGATTTCGTGCTGAACCTCGGACTTAACCCTCTTCAAGTTTTGCGCGTGTTTTTCAACCTCAAGGCGATGCTCTTCTTGCAAGTCTTGGAGGGCCTCGGAATTGATCTTTGCAATGAGTTCATCAGCCTCGGCCATGAGTTGTTCGATATTCTTGGATGTTGTCTTCGTCGACATAATGACTCCTTTTCTTGCCGCTTCGGCTCTTCACCGCACTATTGGCGGCCTTGCTCACCGGAGAGCGCTTTGACGCCCAGTGTTTCGATCAGCCGGTTGATGTCGGTCGTTTTAAGGTTCATCCCGCCCTCGGACACCGGCAGCAGCATGATGCGCTTGCCCTCTTCCAAGACAGTTGCTTAAAATATGTACAATTCACATATCCGCCGGTAGTGATGACCGTAAATGGCCAGGGTGACGGCCAGCGGTAAAAGTCTGGGCTTGTGGCACAGGGTCCAGGTCAACAGGCGCCAGTAATGGAACCGCTCCTTGCCCCAGATGCCGAGCCGGATGCAGGAGCGGAAGAACGCCAAGACTCTTTGTAAATCCAGAGGTTGCGTCACATCGGGCCGCTTGAGTTCCTTCAGGGAATTTTTTATTCTGCGGTAGTAATTGCGGGGGGCATAGATCTGCCTCATCATTAATCGATAGCCGTCCAAAAGCCGGTCCAGCCCCATGGCCGGAAGGATATTGGTCGTGCCGGCGACATTGTCTCCGGAAAAAGAGTGTTTCACCCGGTTCTCGCCCTTAAGACGATCAAACAGCCGCGTGCCTGGAGGCGCCTGGAGCATGCCGACCATGGCGGTGACGATGCCGCTTTTCTGGATGAAATCGATCTGCCGCTGGAAGATGGAAGGGGTATCGCTGTCAAAGCCGACAATGAAACCGCCCATGACCTGTAATCCGGACCTATGAATCTTTTTCACATCCAGCAGCAGGTCTCTATTCTTATTGTGCGCCTTACGACACTCCGTGAGGCAGTTTTCATCGGGTGACTCGATGCCGATGAACACGGAGTCGAACCCGGCATTGACCATCAACGCCATCAACTCCGCGTCATCGGCCAGATTGATCGAGGCTTCCGTCAGAAATACACACCCCTTTTTGTCCCGGCGCCATTGGATCAGGGCCGGCAGCAGGTGCGTCTTCAGGTAGTGTTTGTTGCCGATGAAGTTATCGTCAACGAAGAATATGCCGCCGCGCCAGCCCGCGTCGTAAATCAGATCCAGTTCGGTGATGATCTGTTGGGGCGATTTCATGCGCACCCGGTGGCCGAAAAGGGCCGTCACATTGCAAAACTCGCAGTTAAAAGGGCAGCCCCTTGAAAACTGAATATTCAGGGAGGCGTATTTCTTGATATTGATCAGATCCCACCGCGGGACAGGCGTTTGTTGAAGGTCGCAGAAGCCCGACGCCCTGTAGACTCTTTGCGGCCGCCCGTTGCTCAAATCTTCCAAAAAGGGCGGCAAGGTGAGCTCGGCTTCATCCAGGACCAGATGATCGACCTGCCCAAACGCTTCCGGCTCGGCTGTAAAGAGCGGTCCGCCCGCGACGACTTTCAACCCGGATTGCTTGCAGCGGGCGATAATTTTGCCGGCAGATTCCCGCTGCACGGCCATCGCCCCGATAAAGACCATGTCGGCCCAGGAGAGATCCTCGTCGGTCAGGCGGTCCACGTTCACATCCACTAGGCGTGTTTGAACGCCTTGCGGCAGCATGGCCGCGACGGTGAGCAGCCCCAGGGGCGGAAAGGCCGCTTTTTTGCCGATGAAACGCAAGGCATACGAAAAAGACCAAAATGTATCGGGAAACTTGGGGTAGATAAGCAGAATGTTCATGTATCAAAAATCCTTTCCGTGGTCATCCGTTGGCTGAAGAAAATGCATTTTAAATGTTTTGGCTCTTAAGCGGACGGCATTGATATTAGATGGCAATAATCAGCTTTTTTTACCGCGGGTGGCATCAACAGCTTCCACTCCTTCGGACAGGCTTACGGTGTGTATTTGAATATCCGGGGGTTCGCTTAAAAGAGTTTTTGTTCCCAACAAGACGTTAAATCGATGGGATCGGATATGGTGATTCAGATCTTGACGGGTTTTCCACTCCTGTATGAGGCCGAAACAGTTCTTGTCTTGGATATCGCTGAAGGCAGTAAAATTCAGGCAACCTGGTTCCTTGGAAGTTGGTTCGATCATGGAGAGAAGCGTCTGCAAGACCTCCAGTTGTTTTTCAGGAAGTGCATTCATGGTGATTCTCACAACGATCATGATGGCCCCCTTTGACTTGAAAATGCCGGTTATTTTTCTTCTTGTTCCATGATTTCGAGCACCGTTCGTTTTTTCGTTTTAGCCGAAACAGCGCTTAAGATGGTCCGCATTGCGTCCGCTGTGCGGCCCTGCTTGCCAATGATTTTGCCGATGTCCGTTTTAGCGACTTTGAGTTCCAGGATCGAAGTATTCGGCCCACCAATTTCCTGAACAGATACAAAATGAGGTTGATCCACTAACGCTTGGGCTATGATTTCAATAATTTCTTTCATGGCGAGACTCCTAATGGGTTAAGGGTAAGCGAAGATGGAGGTGGAAGTGGAACGTGGGACTTTTAAGCATTCGGTCTTATCGGGCTATCTGACTGAAGACTGTGGGATTGAGGGGGGCGGACCAAGATTAGAGGAATCCATGCGCTCGTTCAGCCTAAAGTACTCAACCTCGGTTCATACCAAGGTCCTATCAAACTTCGTGCCGGAATCGGCACCCGTTGGATAATTTCACGCATGGCGCTGATTTATTAGAAGTATTGCTTTAAAGACCTTAGGATGAAGATGCAGTAAATAGACTTGCGGATATGGTCATATTTGATCATTGGTCATATTTGGCCATTGTTATGGTTTATCCGGCCTGACGATTATAACTTCTGGATTCCAAGCTTCTGCATGCGGGCCCGCAACGTGCTGCGGTCCAGGCCGAGAATCTCGGAGGCGCTGTTCTTGCCGCTGACTTTCCACTGGGTCTGTTCAAGCACCCGCAGGATATACTCCCGTTCCACATCCTCAAGGGTGCGGTCGGCCTTGCCGATTTCCTTTGGCGGTTTTTTGAGTTCGTCCACCAGGTGCAGCTTGGGTCCCGAAGAGTTGATCACGGCGCGTTCAAGAACATTTTCAAGCTCGCGGATATTGCCCGGCCAGTGATACGCCTGCAACTCGTTCATCATGCTGGTGGGGATCTCCATGATGACTTTGCCCAGCCGCTTTGAAATCTTTTCAACAAAGGATTCCACCAGCAGGGCGATGTCTTCCTTGCGTTCGCGCAGCGGCGGCACGGTGATGGGAAAGACATTGAGCCGGTACCAAAGATCTTCCCGGAAACGCCCCTTGCGGACCTCCTCTTCGAGATGGCGGTTGGTGGCCGCAATGATCCTCACATCGACTTTGACGGTCTGGGAACTGCCCAGCCGTTCAAACTCGCCATCCTGGAGCACCCTGAGCAGTTTGGGTTGCAGCTCCAGCGGCAGTTCGCCGATCTCATCCAGAAAAAGGGTGGCACCATTGGCCGCCTCAAAGCGCCCCAACTGCCTGGCATGGGCGCCGGTAAACGCGCCCTTCTCATGGCCGAACAGTTCGCTTTCAATTAGATTGGAAGGCAGCGCGGCACAGTTGATTTTCAACAAAGCGTTATCCTTGCGCAGGCTCAGGTTGTGAATGGCCCGGGCCACCAACTCCTTGCCGGTGCCGGTTTCGCCCAAAATCAGGACAGAAGTGTCGGTGGCGGCAATTTGCTCAACCTTGTAGAGCACATAGGTGAGTCCTTCACTGTGCCCGATGATATTCTCATGATTATAACGAAACTTGATTTCCTCCTGAAGATAGGCCCGCTCGGCCTCCAGCTTGGTTTTCAACCCATTGATCTGGGCAAGGGCCGTATTAAGCTTAAGCTCGCGCTCTTTGTTCGCGGTAATATCCTGAATCCAGCCGGACATCCGGACCGCTTGACCTTTTGCGTCCCAGACCGCCTGGCCGCGCGCCAAAAACCACAGGTAGGCGCCCGACTGGGTTCGTAAGCGGTATTCGATTTGAAACGGTGCTCTCTCCTTGAGGTGGTGCTCGATGGCGGTCCAGGCAGCATCGGCGTCATCGGGATGAAGTCGTTGCCGCAAGGAGCTGATCTTTCCTGGGAACTCCGCGGGGGACACGCCCAATACTTCAAGGAAACGATGGGAGTAAACCACCGTATCCGATAGAAGGTTCCAGTCCCATAAGCCATCGGTGGAACTTTCAAGGGCTTGGAGATAACGTTCCTTGCTGTCGCTTAAGACCTCTTGCGCCCGGCGGTAGCGCGCACGCTGGATGCGCAGGCCCACGATAAACAGGGATAGGCTAATGGCAAAAAGCGCAATGGTGATGATGACGGTTTTCATGGCGACCTGAACAATCCCTGATGCGTTGAAGCTATCAAATTATCCTTAACTCGATCGGCGTAATGACTTGGTACACTCGGCCGTAATTGCAATGATGGATAGTATCACTACAGGGGGCACAGAAATCAACATAGAGAAAAAGATAATAATTACCCTCTGTCCTTGGCACAGGGTCCGAAATTTAGACAAAGCATGCTGCCATTTTTTGCAGCACTTCAATGGCATCATAACACATTTTGAAGTCAGTTGCTGCGCGGCGGTCGCTAATTTCAGGCATACTGGAACGAGCGCAAGACCGTCTGCAGTTTGCCGATGCGATATGAAAAGACATCCTCAGAGAAGGCTTCGCTGGTGCTGATTTGATCTTAATTTATGAACGGGCAAAAGAAGGAGCACTTAATTTTTTGACAACAGATCAGATATCATTCGGATATCGAGGAATAAAGAATATCTTGATTTTTAGCGGGATGTCAAAACCTGAGGAGAGTGCCCAGGAGGATGGCCGGTAAAAAATACTCTGATGGTGATTCTAGACCTATACTCTCAGATGATGAGGTATGCCGAGGCGAGGTAGAATCGTACTCGTACTCGAAGTGGATTACGGGCGCCTTCGAGCACGAGTAAGAGTACTATTGCCGTGGACCCATATCAATCGCGAAAGAACTCAGCCTGCGATTGTCCCGGCCAATTTTACAAGGGTTGTGTCTCCCCATTGTGGGTCTCGGCGGGCAAGTGAATGTTGACATCAAAACTGTCGGCCAAATTATAAGAGGACAGACGTTTGAACAGAGCGGTCCAAATATCTTTGATCACGTTCTTGCCCATGAAGACGCCGATATGCCCGGCCTCAGCCAGGTGCTTCTCGACGATCAGGGATGAGACATGCTTTTCCAGGGCAAAAAGCTGTTCGGGAAGGGTGATATCGTCCTTGGAGCCCGCAATCAGATGCAGCGGGTGATAGATCCGGGAAAGATCCACGCGGCGGCCCATGAGTTTGAACTGACCTTTGACCAATTGATTCTCTTTGAACAACTGCTGGACCACCTCCAGGTACATGCGGCCGGCCAAGGGCTGGGTGAACTGATACCAGCCGTTGAAGCGCCGGTGCCGGTCCACGAAGGCCGGGTCATCGATGTTTTGGAAGAGTTTGACATCGTCGCCCACATACCGATCCGCCGCGTTCATGAGTTTGAAGCCGGTGACGATAAATGAGCCGGGCATGGTGCCCGAGCCCATGGAGACCATGGCTTCGAAAAAGGACATGGGCAGGGCCTGGGCCCACTGGCTGATGACCGAGTCGCCGGCATGAAAATCGATGGGTGCGCCGGCTAATGACAAGGTTTTGACACGCTCGGTGAAAAGCGCTGTATAAATGGCCGATTGCCACCCGCCCTGACACAGACCGATGAGGTGCACGGGTTTGCCGATATGCTGGATACACAGATCCAGGGAGCGGATGCAGTCCTCTATGGAGTAGTTGGCGTCTTTGGGTTCGGCCGGCAGTTTTTCCACCACATAGACATCGCCCGCGAAATGGTCCAGGGCGCATTGCACCAGGCTTTGTTCCGGGCCGTAATCCACGATTTGCGAGTTGTGGCCGGCTTCGGGCGGCACCAGCAATACCGGATTGCCTTTTTCATCGCCATTGAATTTGCGCAAGGCCACCTTCAAGCCGCGGTGTACGATCCGGCTGGGTGTCATCCACTGGCTGGATTCAATGCGCATATTTTTTTCTTTTAAAAAACTGCTGTACTTTTTTAGTTCCTCAGCCCAGGGTTTGGTCAATGGGCTCAAGCTCATGGTATTGCTGAACATTCGACAGATGCTGGCAGTCATTTGCATCCCACCGCGCAAGCTGTTTTCCCAGGATTGCAGGATATGATCCATTTTCTAAGGTCCTCCTATTGCAAGGAATTTTGTATGATTCGACAGTGGTTGCCCACCGAGGGGCAAGTTCTTGCAAAAGGGGGGCCATTATTCATTTGGCTGATTTAACGTCGAACGCCATGGCATGAGGTACACCTGGGAAGGTGCAGGAGGCCCGCGGCCCAGCTCTGGCGCGGCAGATCAGGCGGGTATCCCATTCTGCCATGAATGAACGGAGGGTGTACAAAAGCTAACCAAGGATGGCCGGCGTCGGGAATATGACGCTGGAACGATTAAAGTTTTTCTCCCTGAGGGCGATATTCTTCCTGGAGTTATGGCCATTTGGCCGAGTTTGAATTTGAGGATAGCGCGTCAGGGAGGGCCTTTCAGTGAATTTAGATACCCTATTGTTTGATTGGTCAAAGGTTTACGGAGACTATTTGCAAGCCACGGGGGCGAGTTGTATCAGCCTCTCAAAAATTATGACAATGAACCCTTTCCTGTCTCCAGTTTCCCAGGAGATGGAGAAATATGGCCGCTTCCTGGTTGAAAAGGGCCAGCCCCTGGAGAACCCGGTATGGATGACACCCAATGAGGTCGTCTTTGAAGGTTTTAAAGTGGCCTTGAGGAAATTCAACCGCGGGCACCGCGGCAACCCCATTGTCTTTGTGGCGCCCGAAGCCGGCCACAACTCGCAAATTGTGGATTACGGCCCGGAACAAAGCCTGGTGCAATGCGCCTTGGCGCATTTCGCGGGCGATGTATATGCCGTGGATAAGTTGCCGGCTGGTCCGGAGCACACCACATATACGGTGGATGACAGCATCGAGTCGCTGCGGGCTTGTGTCAGGGCCATCGGCGAACCGGTGCATCTGGTGGGGTTATGTCAAGGAGGCTGGCAATCCGCTATTTTTGCCGCCATGTTCCCTGAGGATGTGAAGAGCCTGACACTGGCGGCCGCGCCCATCGATTTTCACGCCGGCGACGCCATCATCACCCAATGGGCCTGCTCCCTGCCGATCTCCTATTACGAGCAGTTGGTCCGGTTGGGCAATGGCAACATGCCGGGATGTTTTATCGTGCAAGGCTTTATGATGATGAACCCCTACGATCGTTTTGTGGGGGACAATACCGATCTGCTCAGCAACATCCGCGACCAGGTCTATATTGAGCGTTATCAACGATTTGCCCAATGGTACTACTACACCCAGCCCGTGCCGGGCACCATGTATCTGAAGATCGTAAGATCCCTTTTTCAGGAAAATCAGTTGATCAAAGGCCAGTTTGAAATTTTTGGCCAAAAAGTGGACTTGGGACGCATTACCCAACCGCTTTATCTGGTCGCCGGCCTCAAAGATGACATTACTCCCACGGCCCAGCTCTTTGCCGCTGAAAAACATGTGAGTTCAAAGAAGGTCGAAAAAGAGGTCGTGCCGGCAGGGCATGTGGGCGTGTTCATGGGCAAGCAAATCATCCGGGAGTATTGGTCGCGGCATCTGGCCGAACTCACGAGCTGATCGCGTTGCGATGGCTCGCGCAGCAATTGGCTATGACATTGTTCTTGAAAAACGGGAACGCCTGAGGTAGCGGATAGATTTATCACTCCTCAAATTGATGTGCAGTGCCTTTCCTTATCTGAATTCCATTTCCGCGCTATTTCTCCCCCAAAACCGTTTCATCCTTCTGGAGGGCGTGAATATGTCCCGGATAGATGAGGCCCATGGTAAAACGAGCAAAGACCAACCTGGCTCTGACACTGATCCCACGGCGGATGACTCCACCCATGTGGAGCCCAAGTGCTACTCCGTGATCGGCGCTGATACAGTCAGCAACGATACAAACGCGGTGATGCGAAAGATGCTGTTGCTCCAGACGACACTGGAGGCACAGGAGCAGGAGCTTCGACGTCTGCAACAGGAATTGCGCAAGGAGACGGATTCCCGCAAGATAGCCCAAAAAGCGTTGAGGGAGCAATCCCAGGAACTGGAGATGCACTCTACGAAACTGGTGGAAGCCAATGGGGCCATTAAAGTGTTATTGTCCGAGCGCGAGGAGGCCCGGCTGGCCAATGAGGAGCGGGTGACTTGCAATGTCAATGCATTGATCCGGCCCTATCTTCTGAAGCTTTCGGCCAGCAAACTCAACCAACGTCAACGGGAATTGCTGGATGCCATTACCCGTGGACTGGACGATATCACTTCGCCTCTGAGTCGCAGGTTTATTCTTGAAAGTTGCCGGTTATCCCCAGTGGAAATGAAAGTGGCCGGCCTGATTCGTCATGGTCGGACCACCAAGGAGATCGCCGGACTTTTGGGGGTGGCCGACAGCACCATCGACTTTCACCGCCTCAACCTCCGGCGCAAGCTCAATCTCAAGGACCGCCACATCAATCTGCAAAATTACCTCAAATCATTGTTATGAAATTGATTGGTTTTTCGTTCCCATGCGGAGTGCGGGAACAGGCATAGTGCTCTCCGAATCAACGAATTAATGAATCAACCATTTTACGTCCATTATTTACTACCCTCGCGACCCCAGCCGCAACCCGCCGTGGATAAAGTAGACCTCTCCCGCCAGCGCTTCATTGCGATAGAGCTCGCCCACAAAAGCCGCTACTTCTTCGGGCTGAATCAATCGCCCGATGGGCACCTGTTCTACAATTTTATCCAGGACCTTCTGGGGCATGTTTTTGACCATCTGCGTGCCCACATAGCCGGGCGCCACGGCCAGACAGCGGATCTTATCGGCCACGTTGCGGCGGAAGAATTCGGCCGTAATGACTTTGGGCATCACGGCCATGGCGGCTTTGGTGGAAGAGTAATTGATCTGACCGGCCGTGCCCATCGAGCCGGTAGAAGAGATCAGGCAGATCAACCCGCTGCAGCGGTGCTGGATCATGCGCTCGGCGCATTCACGCACCGTTAGAAATACTCCGGTCAGGTTGATATCGATGACTTTCTGAAAATCTTTGAGTGCCATTTTGCCGGCCACCTGACGGTCGCTGTTGATATTGAGCATCATGCCGTCTTTGATGATGCCGGCAAAGGGTGCCACTAAGTGGATGCCGCCGAAACGCTCAATGGCGGTATCGGCCAGGCGCGCGCAATCGTTTTCATTGGTCACGTCACAGACCACGGTGGCCACTTCACCGGCAATTTGCCGGCGCGCGGACTCCAAGGGCTCTTCGGCAATATCTCCCAGCACCAGTCTGCCACCCTGGCCCACCCAATAGTGGGCCAGGGCCAGGCCGATGCCGCTGGCACCGCCGGTAATGACGGCTACCGCATCCTTGATGTTAAGCATGATATTCTCCTTAGCTGAATTATTCTTTCCAATGAAAAAGATCCGGCCCTTTTTGAAGAGGGCCGGCAATGGTTGTCGGAATTACTTTGGCGTTACAATGTTATTCTGTTTGGGCTTGCCAGAGCGTTCGGGAAGATTTTGGGCGGGCGCCTTGGGTGTCTTTTTGGGTTTCGCTTTTTTGTCTTTTTTAACCAGATGCACGGCGGGTTCTAAATTAGGTTCGCCAATCTCTTCTGGGCGCGATGCCGAAACGGGCTGTGCCGCTTGTTCATTGCTGGCCTGGGTATCGGCCTGCGGTGCTTTGGGCCTGCGGGCCTGATCGATGGCTTCCTGCAAATCGAGTTGGAAACGTACAGGCCCCCGCGTGTTTTCATCCGCATACCTCATGTGAAGAGCATATGCCGATTCGGGATGGGACCAGGATGTGGCGATGGCCACATGCCCTTTGGGGTATGCGGTCACTTCGGCCGGTACAAAATCCGTGGGCGCCAGTGCGGCAGGGGGTTCGACCAGATCGTCCTGTTTGCCGTAGCAGATCAGCCAGGGGATCTTTTTCTCCTGCAACCGTTTGAGGTTCAGGGGATTGCCAAAGAGTTGGACCGGCAGGGTGCCGTCATCCCGGATGGGGATATTGAACGACTGGAAGCTCACGCGGGTCATATTCAGGGAGAGATCGTTGCGCTCGCGGATCAGCCAGTAGTTCAGCGCTGCGGCGGTTTTGTTGATGTCAGTGGGGCTGCCATTGGTTTTGGACAACAGCATCATGTCGCGCCACATGGACAGCAAAGGGGTTTCAGTTTCAATGCTTTTGAGTTTGTAGACCCAGCCCATCAAGGTGCCGTCCGCCACTTTATTGCCGTTGGGCAGCGTCTTGGTACCATAGGCCAGGTCATTGAAGACATCGGGCAGTTGCTTCAGGAAATTGGCTAACCCCTTACCACGGGAGCCGTCCATGGGCGCCACACAGGTGATAAAAGCATCCACCAGATCATCCAGCTCGCCGCTGAGCAAATTGCACAAGGCGGTGTACCCCCCCTGGCAATAGCCGTTGAGGGTCACCGGCAGGCCGTGGCGTTTTTTGATGACTTCGCAGAACCGCCGCGTGTCTCGCGCGTCATCTTCCGGTGTCATGAGCTGCACGGCCTCGGAATGCTGAATATTTTTGGCGATGCGAATGAAGGTAGGGAACCCTTGATTGGCAAAGGCATGGGCATAGCTGCGTTTTTCCGTGGGCAAAAAGGCCAGGATGTTGGCGCCCAGAACAAAGGGCGGGATCATCAAAATAGGCTTGCCGTTGTCCCGGGCCTGAATTTTGGCCTCGGAGGGCAGGACTTGATAGAGATAAAATCGGTCGGTCTCATCGATCAGACTCGATGCGGGCTGGCGTTCAAAATGGAAGCCGAAGTCGTTCTGGATGGCCTCGATGGCGGCCGGATAGGCGTAGGCTACCAGATCGGACAGGCGGCGCATGCGCAACGTGAATTCGGACCATGCTCCGGACTGGCCGTCGGTTAAAGCCGAAAGAAAATTTCGCAGTTCCATGGATAGAATTTGATCCATGGCCTGCAAATCGCCTTTGAACGCGCGCCTGGCCAACTCCATATTCATGGTGCCCAGTTTCAGGTAGGCCATGAGATTTTCTTCGGGCGTGCGCGCCCAAAACCTTTGATTTTCAACCTGGTTGAAATAATTGGTCGCTATGATGAAGGGAATGGTAAACGCGTTGGAATACCGGACCAAGGCGGCTGTCGCTGTCTGAAATGCTCCGAACATCTCCACTGCAGCGGCTGCGTTTATCCACGCCCCTGGTTGCTGCAATGCGGTCATTGGCGTCGATCCTTTTTTGTGGAAGAGGGCCCCGGAAGGGGATCGCACTCAGCGAAATAGGCGACGCCTGAGGAGCGCCATCGCGCAAAGCTTCGACATCTCTTCAGCGCGTCGCTTCGCCTGTCGTCAATCCAGTTCCGCTATCCGGCGAAAAATTCCTGGGCCTGTTTGTAGCTATCATCGACATATTTTTTAAAGTTGCTGCGACTGGTCCGGTAGGTGGACACCCAGCTATCAATGGCTTTGCGGCTTTCCGAGGGCAGCCAGGTGGACTGATCCAACATGGTGCTGGTGACACGCTCAATCTGGTCCTGGAACATCGTATTGGCATCAAAAGCACTGTTAAATGCCGCCTGGCCAAATTCGATCATCTGTTTGGCGATTTGTCTTTGGTCCATTTTTGCCTCCTTTTTGGGTTAGCCCTGGCTGGGGCTGGTGGTTTTTTTAGCCTTTTCGGCTGGTTTGGCTACATCCGCAACCGCTTTTTCGAGGGCGGTAAAACCCTTATCCACATAGGTCTTGAAGCGGCCGCGCTCTTGTTGGCAGACATTGACCCAGTTGCGAAGGGTGTTGCGTCCATCCTCAGGAATCCAAGTGGCCTGGTTGAGCACCAAGTCCATGGTGGATCCCGCCTGATCCTGTATCATGGACATGGCGTTGTACCAGTGGTCAAAGGACATTTTCTGGAAATCGATGACCTTCTTGGTCATTTGAATGGGTTCCATGCGTAAATCCCTCCTTCATTCATTATATTGTCATATAGGTTATTTTGGCGGTGCAGCAATAGATTTTCAAGTCGTCTGTGCCCTAAAATAATATATATCGCGGTATTGTCAACATAAAAAATGATGCATCGCACAAAAAATATTGTAATTTGTTGAGCGTGTGGCCTTATTAATTATTATTGATAGAGTATAATCAATATTTTATATAAAATGATAACTAATCGGTGGGCATGGCGTGGATTGATGCATCGCATAAACCCATTTGCTTTGAGGAGTAAAAATGGCCGATCCCTTGATTTTGAAAAAATATGCGAATCGCCGCATATACGACCCTGAAAAGAGCGCCTATATCACCTTGAGCCAGGTGGCCGACTATATCCGCGGCGGGCGCCAGGTCCGCATTGAAGACGCCAATACCAAAGAGGATGTCACGGCTTTTATTTTGACGCAAATTGTTCTGGAACAAGCCAAGAAGAAAAATGCGTTGCTGCCGGTGCCTTTGCTGCATTTGATCATCCAATACGGCGATAATCTGCTGGGTGAGTTTTTCGATAAGTACTTCCACCAGACCTTTCAAAATTTCGTTTCTCATAAACAGGCCATGGACAGCCAGTTTAAACAGTGGCTGGAAATGGGCATGAATATGTCCAAGATGGCCCAGAAGAGCTTTACCGAGACCAATCCATTTCAATCTTTTTTTACTTCTTTTGGCGACCGGAAGAAGGAGGATAAAGAGAAGGAATGAGGGGGGGGCAAGTTGCTCTTGCCTTCATTCATGCACATAGATTCCCGGCGCTGGTCCGAGTGGTGGATATTTATCAGAGCCCATGGGCGGCGGGGTACTTTTGCGGCCACTGCGGGGGCTCAGCCAGCTGATCCAGTCCGGCCACCAGGAGCCAGCGGCTGGAGCGCGGTCCTGCAACCAGCGCTGCGGGTTGCGCCGCCGGCTGGCGGCCCCGGCCCAATATTTCTTCTTTGACCAGGGTGACGGCGGATTAACGATGCCCGTGATATGGCCTTCATTGGCCAGCGCATAGCGAACGGGTCCGGAGGTTAAGCGGCAGGCCTGGAAAGTGGCCGGCCAGGGGCAGATATGATCCTTAAGCGCACCCACCGCATAAATTGGCAGGCGCACCTGTTTCAAATCGATGGGGCGGCGGCCAAGAATCAGCTGATTCGGTTGGGATAACCGATTCTCCAGATAAAACGACTTCAGATAAAACAAGCACATGGCGCCCGCCATATTAGTGCCGTCGCTGTTCCAGAAGAGCATGTCGGAGCGCGCCGGGGATTCACCGTAGAAGTAATTGGTCACCATGCGGCGCCAAATCAAATCCCCGGGATTGAGCATCCGGAATGCCAAGGAAAGGTGTTGACTTTTGAGCACCCCTTCGGCCGCCACCATTTGTTCAACAGTCTTTAGCGAGGTATGATTGACAAACGCCTTCAGGTCACCTGAATCGGTAAAATCTATCAAGGTGGCAAACAAGGTTGCGTCCGCGATGGGATGGCGCTCAGGCTCATGGGCCAGATAGCCTGACAGGCAGGCCAGCAGGGTGCCGCCGATGCAATAGCCAGCGGCATGCACCCGCGGGATTTGGCATATCTGGCGCGCTACTACTATGGCCTGCAAGGCACCATGCAGCATGTAGTCTTCAAAGCTACAATGGGCCATTTCTTTGGTGGGGTTTTTCCAGCTGGTGACAAACACTGTAAAGCCTTGCTGAACCAGATAGCGTACCAGGCTGTTTTGAGGGGTCAGGTCGAAAATGTAGTATTTGTTGATCCAGGGTTGGATCAGGACCATGGGGACCTGCCATGTGGAAGGGGTTTGGGGGGCATATTGAATTACTTCCATCAGCAGGTTGCGGTAGACTACCTGACCCGGTGTCATGGCCAGATTTTCGCCTACTTTAAACGCAGTGGGATCGGTCATTTGCGGTAGACGGTCCGAACGGTGTATGTCTTTGAGCCATTGGCAAAGGCCTTGCTGCAGGCTTTTGCTCTTACTGTTGAGAAAATGACGCACGGCCTTAGGGTTGGTCCAGAAGAAGTTGGCCGGCGCAAGCATTTCTAGTATTTGGTGCATCCAGAAGAGGGCGCGGCGGCGCGCATCGCTTTCCATGCCCGGCGCCCGCAACACATAATCGGTCAACCATTGACTGGCCACCTGGTGATAATGTTGGGAAGACCACGCTATGTTGTTGATCCAGACCATAATACTTTGGTCTTCTATTCCTTTATTATCGGCCAGCGCTTGGCGGGCCTTTTGCTGCAACCGTTCGGCCACTTCCTCGACGGTTGCTTGCATAGCTATGTTGAAGGCGTGGCAGTATTGCGCCCATGCGGACGGGTCATGCATCCAGGCGGCATTTAAGTCACGGAAGGCTTCATTAATGGCTAAATGATCCACCGTTTTCTGTTTCTCGGCCTGGCGAAAAAGTTGATGAGAATCTAATGGGCGGCCGCCCCCATTTGGCTGCTGACGGGGCTTTTAAGGAAAGTTATGATTTCGATCAACGTGGTCTCGTCGGAAAGCAATTCCAGCGGTACCTCCACATCAAATTGTTGCAACAGATAGGTTTGCAGATTGACCGCGGCCATGGAGTCCCATTCCGGCATTTGACCGAGCGTTGTATCGGCGGAAATCTCCATTTGAACGGCATCTGGGAAAATCTCTCGCAATCCTTCAATAATGCTTTCAATGATGGTTTCGGTCATCATCTCCATGATATTTCTCCTTCTTGAGGGATTTTCTTCAAATGCGGATCAGATTGGCCCCCCATGACAGCCCGCCGCCAAAGGCTGCCGTGACCACCAGGTCGCCGTTGGCAATGGTGCCGTTGTTGAGGGCTTCATCCAGGGCAATGAGCACGGAGGCGCTGGCTGTATTCCCATAACGAAATAGATTGATGTAGAATTTCTCTTCGCTGATGTTTAAGAGTTCAGCGATGGTTAAGATGATGTGGACGTTGGCTTGATGACAGATGAAGCACCTGACCTTTTCAGCGGTAATGTCGGCTTGCGTTAGCAGGTTTTGAATGGCTTCCGCGCCTTTGGACGTGGCGAAGCTGAACACATCTCGGCCCTTCATTCGGAAGTAAATCGACTTGGCGTCGGAGATGCGGTCATAGGGCAACATGGTGCCGCCGCCAGGCACGCAAATGGTGTCATTGCCGCCGCCATCGGTTCCCAGCACGGAATTCATCACGCCCTCCTGATTCTCTTCGGCCGTGAAGAGAATGGCGCCGGCCCCGTCCCCGAAGAAGGGAAAAGTGGAGAAATCATTAGGGTTGAGAATCTTGGAGTAGGCCTCGGCCGCTACGAAAAGCAGGTTGGCGCACAAGCCGGAACGGATCATGGCATGCGCTACCGCGATGCCGTAAGTACTGCCCGAGCAAACCGAATTGATATCAAAAGCATAGGCCTTGACCGCCCCCAACAAATACTGCAGACGAGTGGCAGTGGCCGGTTGGATGCGGTCGGGCGAAGAGGTGGATAAGATGATGGCGTCGAGTTTTTCGGCCGGAAACTCTACCCGGCCCAGG
The DNA here is from genome assembly GCA_021824175.1 of Deltaproteobacteria bacterium. GTDB lineage: Bacteria > Desulfobacterota > Desulfobacteria > Desulfobacterales > Desulfosarcinaceae > Desulfatitalea. Next base: position 126,013 of record JAKALP010000007.1, on the reverse strand, counting down.
CAGCGTTTGGCTGCTTGAAAAGCTAAGTCCGAAGTACATTGGTCTTGATCTGCATGATGCCGGCAAAACACGCCTGTTTTTTGACTTATGAGTAGCTTGGATGTGGCGGGATATTGGTTCAGATCCTCATTGTGGATGGTGTGATCGGGAAGAAAACTGCCAGTAGAATGGATAACGGCGTTGGGCATGTTCTGCCTCGCGATGGTTAAGGAAGACTGTGATCACTTTTCTAAACCACATTGCCCATCAAAAAGCGTTCAAGGCATTCTCTGATCTTGCCCTTGGGCAGGGATTGAAAATGCTTAAAGCACTGTTCGCAAAGCAGTGCATTGGCTTCGGTAGAATGAAGTAAGACGGTAGAAGTCAGCGCGCTGCAAAGATCGCAATTGTGCCGCGCTTTTTGTGACTGCACATCGAGAACTTCATGGCTGCGGGCAATAATTTGCGCACCGGCCGCGAACCGCTCCTTGCGGCGGGAAGATAATGGTTGAATCCAACACACGCGGGTCAAATAGGAGCGGTAGCATTCTGGGCCGGTTTGTCCGGGAGTGTAGTTGTCCATGACAATGCACACCTCGGCTTCAGGCATGAGCTGTTGGTCGGTTTCGTAGCAGAAACCGCCGGCGCTGTAATTAAGGGTGCGGGCGTTGTGGAATTGAGAGTTGCTTTCACCATTGACCACCCCGCACTGGATAGGAGCTTTGAAAATTATTCTTGGATAGGCTCGCTGGCTGGCTTGTTGTAGCATGGCAATCCCCTTTCTGTTGCGTCCATATCCGAGCCGGATATCAGACTGAGATGATGGTTTTTCCTCATCTCGTTATGGAACACGCCGCTTGCCTGCTCCATCACGGGACAATTGATGATCAACTTTTTGGCGGGACACAGAAGAATAAATAACCTGCACCTTCGGAAGCGTTGGTGTCGTGCTGGGGTCCGAGCTGCTGGTCACAGATGGCGTTGGTTTTAGAAGCCTAACGAAATTGAACGGTTAAGCAGTAGGAAGCATCCGCTTAGTTCAACGAGTAAAGTTCATTTATATGGCATGCAAATCAAAAGGCAATAGGGGTTAAATACGGGGGTAGTAATGGCAAAAAACGCTAATTGGAATTTAAGCTTTTTAGGGGCGGCAGGCTTCGATCACGCCATAGGCTACCTGTTCCGGGGTGAGTGTATCGGTGTCGATCTCGAATTCTGCCGCGTCTTGGTACTTGGGGGTCCTTTGGGAAAGAACTTCGATAACCTCTTCGGTAAAGGTTTTGCCCTGGGTCAGGGCCGGTCGTTGAGTGCCGTCCTTGATGCGACTGACAATTACTTCAGGCGAGGCTTTGAGCCAGATGATGAATCCGTTGGGCTTAAGAGCGGGGATGTTTTCCGGCCGTTCAATGACGCCGCCGCCGGTATCGATGACCAGATTGTCCTGGCCCGCAAATTCCCGCGCCACGGCGCTTTCCAGGTCGCGAAAACCCGGCCAGCCGACCTTGGTCACAATGTCGGGGATGGCCATGCCGGCCTTTTCCACAATGCGGGCATCCATGGAGATATATTTCATTTTAAGGCGCTCGGCCACGATTTTGCCCACGGCGCTTTTGCCGGTGCCGCGGTATCCGATCAGCACAATATTCATTTCTTTAGTTTCTCCATCACCACTTGCCGCATGACTTCCACTGGTGCCTGGGCTCCGGTAAACCGCTCGAATTGCAGCACGGCCTGATTGATGAACATCTCCGCCCCGGAAATGGTTTGAAGGCCCCGGTGACGGGCATCGGCCAGCAGCCTGGTTTCCAATGGGGTGTAAACGATGTCAAATACCACTTGGCCGCTGCGGAAAAGGTGGGCCGGAACCAGAGAACCCTCCTGCCTGGGGTGCATGCCTACTGACGTACAATGGATGATGACATCCGCTGTCTCCATGGCCGCGGCCAGGGAAGGCGCGGTGAGCATGGCCGCCTGGATGGCGATTTTACCGCCGGAGGCCAAATCCGCACTTAGGCCATTGAGCAATGGTTCATTGATATCGAGCAATGTCAATGCCGCGGGGGCCGCATGGTGATGGATTAGCGGAAAGGCGATGGAACGGGCCGCGCCGCCGGCCCCCAGCATCAGGATCTGTTTGCCGGCCAGGGCCACCCCGGCATCGGTCAGGGCTTTGAGGGCACCGGGACCATCGGTTCCAAATCCAATGAGCCGGTCGCCTTCGCGCACCACCGTATTGATGGCGCCTATGGAACGGTCCACGGCATCGATCTGATCCACGTGGCGCATGACTTCGATTTTATGAGGAATGGTGACACTCAGGCCGCGGAAGTTTTCCAGCGCACGCATGCCGGCGATGGCCCCCTTCACATCTTCCACTCGGAACGCCACATAGACAAAGTCCAAACCAAGAGCCTGGTAAGCCGCATTGTGTATGGCTGGGGAAAGACTATGGGCTATGGGGTTGCCAATCACCGCACAAAGCTTGGTGCTGGTGCCAATGGATCGTGGTGGGGTCATGGGGGCTCCTAATTGAGGTTGTGTTCGGAGCCCTTTTAGCGGATGTGGAAGATAATGTAAACCTTGCCGGTTTGCCCGTTTGCCAACGGGATATTGTAAAACACCCCCCAACCCGCTATGGTGTCCCCACTGTTATTAATGCTCAGGAGATACCATGGCTCGCATCGATGATTTCCAACAGGCCCGTGATCTGGCCGCCCAAGAATTGGCTTCGCAAAACATTCATGATCTTGCCCGGCGCGCCGGATTCGAGGTGGTGGCGGAAAAAAGCTTGCGCGTTTCTTTTTTGGGACGCATTTATCGCATCAGCTTTCCGGACTTTTTGTTTAGCGATGACGGTGATGCCACGGCAGCAGTACCGTTGCAGGAGCAGGTGCTGATCCTGCACTACCTGCAGAAATGCCAGCCGGAGCTCAAAGGCCGTTGGGTGGCTTACCGGGAGATTCCAGGGGCTGGCTTTTACTTCGGAGCCTTTGTCAAACGGGCCATAGACCCCTTGAAAAAGGTATTTGGCAAAAACGCGGCTCTGTTGAAACAGGCGGCCGCCAAGCTCAGCGCTGCCCCCATCGATACGGGCAACGCTGGTTTTCGCCTGGATATCCTGCCGTATGCGCCCATTCAGATCATTCTTTGGGAGGGCGACGATGAGTTCGCGCCCGAAGCCAATATTTTATTTGATGCGTCCGTTGGAGAGTATCTTTCGCCCGAAGATGCGGCCTGGCTGGCGAGTCTGCCGGTCTATCGGCTCATGGCTTTGGCGCGTTGATTGGTTGATTGGTCCATTCGTTGGTTCGTGATGGATTTTGGGGTACTGTTTTAAATCCAACGAATGCACTATCCAATCGATTAATGATTCAATGGTTCCACCGGCAATCCGTGGGCCTTCCATTGCCCCCAGCCGTCAATGAGGTAGTACACATTTTCAAATCCCAGCCACACCAACCGTTCGGCCAACTCATGGGACAAGTTGCAGCGGGGTCCCTCACAATAGGTGATGATGGTTTTGTCCAAGGGGTAATTATCCAAGAGGTGAGAAGCCCACGCTTCGAAGTCATCGGGTTCCAAATTGAGGGCCCCTTGTATGTGTCCGGCCTCATAGGCGATGGCGGGCCGTGCATCGGCAAAAAGCGCATGACCTTCCTCGAACAGTTCTTGGGCCTGCTCTATGGCAATCAGCTTGAAGGGTTCTTCTTTTACTGGGGCTTGCTTCTGTTCAGCCACTGACTTCAGCGGCAGTGCAGCCGGCCGCAAAGCGAAGCTGCCGGCCGCCAAAAGCAAAGCGATGAAAAACACCGCCATCCCTTCAATTAAAATTCGTTTCACCATCGGCTCCCTTCCGTTTGCATTGGCGTTAAGGCGCGGAATTTAGCATGGGCCATCAAACAGGGCAAGTTGACTTGCTTCACCCCAACCATTGTGGTACGCCTATTTTATTACGTCTAATGCCGGCTCTGGTACCTGCCTGAAAATTTGATCTGAAGAATTCTTTTGATTTGATTGAGTTTGCATGCTGTTCTGAACCGATCCTGGACAGAGTGGACCATCGACCTTTGCGGTGAGACAGATCTGTATCATGTCGCCGGAATTATCCACGAGACATATTTTATGTTTATATTTCGATATCTTAATTCCGCAAGGGGAAACCAGAAAGGGTGCTCGCGAAGGTTGATGTATCGCCGAAGCGAGAATTGAACAGCCCCGGCCAGCAGCCCGGCTTGCGAAAAAGCCGCCATGGGCGTGGAATTCGCGGTCTTCGTGAGCTGCCCGGGAAATGCAGTGATCCTTGGCACAGGTTTTGATTAATGCAGGTAAAGACGTACCAATGGCAAGCCGCAACATCCACCCGGAGAGAGTTGTCAGGTGAAACCCTGCGATCGAAATATCCAGCGTACCATCGAACTGACCCAAGATATGATCCGGTTGGCGGATCAAGGCGATGCCGACCGGGAAGACACCGGCTGCGGCATTCTTTACGGCATGCTGCGCGACTCGGCCTACAAGCTTTGGCGTATGGCGGAAGAAGAAAAACAGCGACATCAGGAAAAAGGGTGGTGGCCGGACCACTGCCCTGATCCCTCATTGCCGGACCCTTCCGGTAAATAATTCCCTATCACACAAACAAACATAAAGGAGGATAATCGTGGCATCTTTAAAAGGAAGTAAAACCGAAAAGAATTTACTGGCTTCATTCGCAGGAGAATCCCAAGCCCGCAACCGCTATACCTATTTTGCCGGGCAGGCCCGCAAAGACGGCTTGATCCAGATCGCGGACATTTTCGAAGAGACCGCCAATCAGGAGAAAGAACACGCCAAACGCTTCTTCCAGTTTCTGGAAGGCGGGGAAGTTGAGATCGTGGCCGCCTTTCCGGCTGGCGTGATCGGCACCACCCTTGAAAACCTCAACGCCGCCGCCGCCGGCGAGCACTACGAGCATACCGAAATGTACCCCGGATTTGCCAAGATCGCCCGTCAGGAAGGCTTCGCCGCCCCCGCCATGGTGTGGGAAGCGATCTCCGTGGCCGAAAAGCAGCACGAAAAACGCTATCGCGATCTGGCGGCCAACATCCAGGCCGGCCGAGTGTTCCGTCGCGCCCAGCCGGTTGTTTGGCGCTGCCGCAACTGCGGTTACCTGCACCAGGGCGTGGAAGCGCCCCAGATGTGCCCGGCCTGCGCCCATCCCCAGGCCCATTTCGAGCTGCTTGGTGAAAACTGGTAAGCCAAGATCTCAAAATTTAACTTTGCGATTTCAAATCTAAAAGGAGGAAGTAAAGATGACTCAGCGGATGGAAGTATATAAGTGCAATCTCTGTGGCAACATTACCCAAGTGCTGCACGGCGGTCCTGGTGAACTGGTTTGCTGCGGTCAGCCCATGGTTTGCCTCAAGGAAAACACCGTGGATGCGGCTAAGGAAAAACATGTGCCGGTCGTAGAAAAAATCAAGGGCGGCTTCAAAGTCAAGGTCGGCAGCGTGGCTCATCCCATGGAAGAAAAGCACTACATCGAGTGGATCGAAATCGTGGCCGACGGTACCTCCTATCGCCAATTTTTAAAACCAGGCCAGGCGCCCGAAGCGACTTTCATGATCGATGCCGCTTCCGTTACCGCCCGGGAGTTTTGCAATTTACATGGCCATTGGAAAGCATAACTTTGATTCTCTTGTTCCAATTCCCTTGAACCCAACCCGTCTTGATCCCATGGCACCGAAGGGGCGCCGGGCGCCTCTTCGGTGAAGAACATCCGGTTTCAAGCATAAAGAGGTGACCCCATGACCAGTTGGAAATGCGGTAAATGCGGCTATGAGTTGGAAGCACAGCGCCCGCCCGAGCGCTGCCCCTCCTGCAAAGAGAAGTGCGAATTCTTGGACAATACATGCTACACACCCGATTGCCAGGGGGGCGGCAAAGATCCGCGAATCAAATGATGCCTATGCCGCGGCATCTCGTTGGGCGTCAAAGTGGAATCCATCGTAGGGCAGTAAAACCAGGGCTTGAAATCTCTATCCCCGAGGCGGGATTTGGCGAAAGCTTTTTTTCCTATTCCTCTAAAAGCAAAAATATGGAGGGAGCTATGACCACACCCCAACATTGTCCAGGCTTTGAAAGCTTCCGGCATTTAAAGTCATTTGTCTGCAAATGCCCGAAGTGCGGTGCCGAGAAAGAAATTTTCTCAGACGAATTTCAAAAGCAGCACAAATGCGCGGCATGCGGCAAGCCCATCGATTTTAAGCAATGTCGTCTGGAAGGCGCGGTCTAATATTTCTTGACCGTGGATATCTACAATTCTATTTGCGCCGAGCAGCAGCAGTCGGAGGGGAGACCTGTGGCGAGCGGTTCGGACTACACTGCGCGGCCTAACCTTGAGACTTGTTTTCGTATCAACCAATCGACAAATACCGTACTAGGAGGAGCCTGATGGATCCTGTTTTTCTTTCCCGCTTGCAGTTTGCGGCCGCCACCATGTTTCATTTTCTTTTCGTGCCGCTGACGCTTGGGCTCTCGGTGCTTGTGGCTTACATGGAGACCCGCTATGCGCGCACCGGCGATGAAACCTACATGCGCATGACCAAATTCTGGGGCAAAATGTTTCTCATCAATTTCGCTCTGGGCGTGGTGACCGGTATCACCCTGGAGTTTCAGTTCGGCACCAACTGGTCACGCTATTCGGCCTTTGTAGGTGATATCTTCGGCTCCTTGCTGGCCGTGGAAGCCACGGTGGCCTTTTTCCTCGAATCCACTCTGATCGGCGTTTGGATTTTCGGCTGGAAAAAGCTTTCGGCCAAAGCCCATGCGGCCGTGATGTGGCTGGTGGCCGGCGCCAGCAATGTTTCCGCCTTGTGGATTCTCATTGCCAATGGCTGGATGCAGCATCCGGTCGGTTATGTGATGCGCAACGGTCGCGCCGAATTGGGCGATTTCGCGGCCGTAGTCTTTAACCAATTCGCCATCCTTGAATTTCTCCATACCGTGCCTGCCGCTTTTATTCTTGGCAGTTTCTTCGTCATGGGCATCAGTGCCTATCATCTGCTGAAAAAGCAGCAGGTCGAGTTCTTCACTCGTTCGTTCCGTATCGCTTTGGTGTTGGGCCTCGTTTCTTCCATTTGGGTGGCCGTGGAGGGTGACCAGCATGCCGTACATGTGACCAAAGTCCAACCCGCCAAACTGGCGGCCATGGAATCCCACTGGGAGACCTCCAAAGCCGCGCCGATAATCCTCTTCGCGGTTCCCGATGAGAAGAATGAGCGCAATGCCATTGAAATCGGCAAACTGCCCGGCCTGCTGAGCTTTCTGGGCTACCACGACTTTAATGCTGAAGTAAAAGGACTGAAGGATTTCCCGCCCAAGGATCGCCCCCCGGTGCTGCTGACGTTTCTCTCCTTCCGCACCATGGTGGCGCTGGGAACATTATTCCCGTTATTGACCCTCATTGGCCTATTTCTGCGTAACCAATTGGTGCAAAACCGCTGGTATCTGATGATCATGGTGGCGGCCATCCCCTTGCCCTATATTGCCATGGAAGCCGGATGGGTTCTGGCGGAAGTGGGACGCCAGCCCTGGATTGTATATGGTCTGATGCGTACCGCTGATGCGGCATCACCCGTGGCCGGCAGCCAGGTCATTTCCACCTTGATCGCTTTTATTTTGGTGTATGGCCTTCTCGGATTAATGGGTTTCTTTTTGATCGCCAAATTCGCCCTCAAGGGACCGGAACCGGTCGTGGAAACACTGCCCCGGCGAAGATAACATATGAAGGCTGAAGACCCTCTTCTGCCTAACCACTAGGAGATACTATGATATTGCAATCCATCTGGTTTTTTCTCTGGGGCCTGCTGTGGGCCATCTTCTTCATCACCGACGGCTTCGATCTGGGCATCGGCACCCTTTATCCCTTTTTGGGGAAAAGTGATCACGACAAACGGGTGATGATCCATGCCATGGGGCCGTTGTGGGACGGCAATGAAGTGTGGCTGATCACCGCCGGCGGCGTGACATTCGCTGCCTTCCCCCTGGTCTATGCAGTCATGTTTTCTTCGTTGTATACGGCTTTGATGCTGATCCTTTTTGCCCTGATCCTGCGCGGTGTCTCCTTTGAGTTTCGCGGCAAAGTGGATCACCCGGCCTGGCGCAAGCTTTGGGATACTTGCATTTTTATCGGCAGTTTCGCGCCGGCCCTTCTGTTCGGCGTGGCATTCGCCAATATCTTCCAAGGACTGCCTTTGAATAATGAGCATCTGTTTCAGGGCAATCTATTTACGCTGCTCAACCCTTACGGATTGCTGGGCGGCGTTCTTTTTGTGTTGTTCTTCCTGGTACATGGAGCCCTTTGGTTGGCGATCCGCAGCCAGGGGGCACTGCACGACCGGGCCGTTGCAGTGGCCGGACCGCTATGGTTTGTGCTGCTGCTGATTGCGGTGGCGTTTCTGGCATACAGTGCCGTGGCCACTAACCTTTACGCCAACTTCCTGGCTCATCCCTATTTGTTCGTGATTATCCTGCTGGCCGTGGCCGGCCTGCTGGGTATCAAACACTTCCTGGTCAAGCAGCAGTACTTCAAAGCCTGGTTCGCCTCGGCTCTGGCCATCGTCGGTGCCACTTTTTTCGGCATTGTGGGGCTCTTTCCCAATATGTTGCCTTCCAACATCAATGCCGAGTACAGCTTGACGGCCCACAATGCCTCTTCCAGCCCGCTGACCTTGAAGATCATGTTAATCGTCGTTTTGCTCTTCATCCCCGTGGTCCTGGCCTATCAGATTTGGGCATATCATATGTTCCGCACCAAGGTCACCGAAGAGGATCTGGCATTGGAGGAGGCTTATTAGCTGGCTGCGTGGTTGATCACCAAATTAATCGATGATATAAGCAGTTGATATTAAAAAACAGTTCCGTGGCTTGGGTGAGAGGTATGATGACTCGTTGGATTGCGGTATTGGGGGTGTTAGCAGGTTTGGTGGTGGGTGCTTTCGCCGCGGAAATTCCAAAGAATAAAGGTGCCGAACAGATACCCCTGGCCGGAGGCACCCAAGGCGTGGTCACCTTTCCCCATTATCGCCACCAGAATGCTTTGGGCGATTGCATGGTATGCCACAAGCTGTTCCCCCAAACCAAGGGCAGCATTGCCAAGGCCCAGGCCGAGGGCAAGCTGGAGAAAAAACAGGTGATGAATACCTTATGTATTCAATGCCACCGAGACCTAAGAGATGCGGGCAAAAAAGCCGGACCCGTCATCTGCGCCAAATGCCACAAAAAGGAGTAAACCACCGATGTTAGCCCTGGGCCTCCAAGGCAGCCCGCGTAAAAAAGGAAACACGGAGATCTTGCTCGACCTGTTCATGAGCGAGCTGGCCGGGCAGGGTTTTGACACCCATGTGGTTGAGGTCTGCCGCCGGAACATCGAACCGTGCAAAGAGCTCACCGTGTGTGAAAAAAAAGGCATCTGCCCCATTCACGACGATATGGAGAGCGATATTTATGGATTGCTCCGCCAGGCGGATCTCATCATCGCGGCCTCACCCGTGTTCTTCTACAATGTCACGGCCCAGCTCAAAGCCTTGATCGACCGTTGTCAGGCCCTTTGGGCGCGCAAATACATGCTTAAGCTCAATGATCCCGGCCATCGGATACGGCGGGGCTTCTTGCTCTCCGTGGCGGCCACTGCGGGCAAGCAGCTTTTTGACGGACTGAACTTGACCGCCAAATACTTCTTTGATGCCGTGGCCGCCGATTTCAAAGGCAGTCTGACCTATCGCCGTATGGAAAGCCGTGGGCAGATCAAGTCCCATCCTTCCTTGCAAGCGGATGTGGCTCAGGCCGCCGCCCAACTGGCCGAGGGGCTGACCCAGCGGCCCAAAATCCTCTTTGCCTGCCGGGAGAACGCCTGCCGCAGCCAGATGGCGGCCGCCTTTGCCCGGATCAAATCCGGCGATCGCTTGGATGTGGTCAGCGCGGGCAGCCAGCCCGCAGGCCAGATCAATCCCTTGATGGTGGAAGTAATGCAGGAGAAGGGGATTGATATGGGGTTCTTAAGCCCCCGTTCCTTGGATCAGGCCCTTGCCGGCCGGCCGCCCCAGACCATTGTGACCATGGGGTGTGGGGAACAGTGCCCCTACGTGTCCGGCGCCCGGCGGCTGGACTGGGATTTGAGCGACCCGGCCGGGCAATCCATTGAAGTGATGCGCGCGGTGCGCGATGAGATCGAAAGCAAGGTGGACGCGTTTATTGATACATTGAAGTAACGCGGGCGCACTCCAAATGCCCGACCGAAAAATAGATTTTTTTAAACCCACAACAAGGAGGAGAATGACCATGGACCGTTATGTGTGCACGATTTGCGGGTATGTCTATGATCCTGAGCAGGGCGATCCGGACAATGGGGTGAAACCCGGCACCAAATTCAAAGATCTGCCCGATGATTGGGAATGCCCGGTCTGCGGCGCGTCCAAAGCTGACTTTGAAAAAGAGTAATCGATCACTAAAAGATTTTAAACGGGTGCCCTTAGTGCGATTGGTGCGCAAAGGGCACCTTGCATTTATTTTATCGTGAGGAAGAAAAATGAAACCCATCGAAATCGCAAAAAACATCTACGATGTGGGAGTCAACGACTGGAACATCGAAGATTTTCACGGCTACTCCACGCCCTTGGGGACCAGCTACAACGCGTATCTGATTGTAGATGACAAAGTAGCCCTGATTGATACCGTCAAAAAAGAGTTCGCCGATCAACTACTGGCCAATATCGAGCAGATCATCGATCCGCGCAAAATCGATTATGTCATCAGCAACCATACTGAGATGGATCATTCCGGCGGTCTGGCCCGGGTCATGCACCGCATCGGTGAAGATAAACCTGTCTACTGCTCCAAGATGGGCGCTAAAAACCTGCCCATGCACTTTTCCTCCAAACTTAATTATCAAGCCGTAAAGGAAGGAGAGAAGTTGTCGCTGGGGCGGCATACTTTGACATTTTTGGAAACCCGCATGGTGCACTGGCCCGACAGCATGTTCACCTATCTGAAAGAAGATCAAATCCTCTTTTCCAGTGACGGTTTCGGCCAGCACTACGCGGGCTTTGAAAAGTTTGACGACGTGGTCGGGCACACCATCATGCCCCACGCGAAGAAATACTTCGCCAATATTTTGCTACTCTACGCGCCGCTGATCCTCAAACTGGTGAATAAAGTCTCCGAGATGGGCATCGGCATCAAGATGATCTGCCCGGATCACGGCGTGATCTGGCGCCAGGACCCGCTCAAAATCATCAACGCCTATGCCCAGTGGAGCAATCAAACTCCCAAACGCAAGGCGGTCCTGGTGTATGACACCATGTGGCACAGCACCGAGCAGATGGCCGATGCTATTGCCGCAGGCCTGAACGCCGAAGGCATCAAGGTGCGCCCCATGTACCTGCGCAAGTGGCATCGCAGCGACATCATGACCGAGGTCTTGGATGCCAAGGCCGTGGTGGTCGGCTCGCCGACGCTCAACAACGGCCTTTTCCCCACGGTCAGCGATTTTTTGACCTACATGAAGGGGCTCAAGCCTCTGAACAAGATCGGCGCGGCCTTTGGCTCCTACGGCTGGAGCGGCGAAGCGGCCAAGCTCATCACCCAGGAGATGGAGGGCATGGGCTTTGAGGTGATCGCGCCCACCCGGCATCAATATGTGCCCAATGCCCAAAGCCGGGAAGAGAGTTATGAATTCGGCCGGGCCATCGGGCGGCTGATCCGCGAACAGGTGCCGGCATGAGAAGACCGGTGGTGGATATGGCGGTTTGCACGCTTTGCATGGGCTGCATTGAGTTGTGCCCGGAAGTATTCAGTGAAAATGATGCCGGCTATATTGCCGTGGCTGATCTCAAGGTCTACCCGGAAAAACTGGTGGAGGAAGCCATCAAATACTGCCCGGTAGACGCCATCAGTTGGGAAGAAGAGTAGCTATGCCGATCTACTACGTGAATGGAGAATTTGTGCCGGCTGAGAAAGCCATGATCCCCGTGGATGATCTGGCCGTGATCCGGGGCATCGGCGTATTTGATTTACTCCGGACGCACCATGGCAAACCCCTGTTTTTGAAAGAGCATGTGGATCGGCTGATGGCTTCGGCCCGTCAAATCAATCTGGATCTACCCTGGTCCCATGAACATATTTGTCAGGTGGCGCGGAAGACCTTGGCTCATAATCAGATGGAAGAGGCCAATATCCGCATTATTGTCACGGGCGGTTCCAGTTCTGACTTCATGAATCCTCAGGGCAAACCACGGTTGCTGGTGCTGGTGGCGCCGCTGCCCAAATTGCCCCAATGGTGGTATGACCAAGGCATCAAGGTGATCACGATCCATGTGGAGCGGCGTCTGCCCGGCGCCAAAAGCATTGACTACATTCCGGCCGCCATGGCCCTGCGCCAGGCCCACGTCCAGGGGGCGGTTGAAGCAATCTACGTGGACCGCGAAGGGCGCGCCCTGGAAGGCACCACCTGCAATCTTTTTGCCGTGATCAACGGCCGGCTGGTGACGCCGGGCAGCGGCATTCTCGCCGGCATCACGCGCCAAGTGGTCATTGATATCTCGAAGAATATCCTTCCGATTGATCTTCGCGATCTGCCCCGCGACGAACTGCTCGCCGCCCAGGAAGTATTCATCACCGGCACCAGCAAAGGGGTAGTGCCGGTGATCCAGATCGATGATGCCGTCATTGCCGACGGCCGGCCCGGACCTCAAACCCGTCTCATCATGGCGGCGTTGGAGAAGTATGTGGATGGAAGTTTCGGAACGGGGGGAGAAAAGGCTGAAGGCTGAAGGTCGAGGGTGTGCTGGCGGTCTGATAGGAAGAATAGCGTGCGAGGATGAATATGATGGCTTTGTTTTTCATTCGACTTTATTGTCAGTTACTACGGCCATCCTCCTAAAGATTTGGCGTTCGACTTTCATTCTAAATAACATCGAAAATCATCGCGTATCCGTCTATAAATATTCACCACTGAGAGCACAGAGAGCACAGAGAAATTCTCTGCGTTCTCTGGGCCCTCTGTGGTTTTGATCTTCTACCTTTCACCTTCTGCCTCTACGTATAAAGTAATATCTTACAATCCTTGGCATACTTGAGAAATTCTTCCGCGGCCTGGATGATCACGCCGTCGATGAAATCCTTCTGGGTAAAGTTCATCATATCCACCGTCATTTTACATGCAACGAACTGAACTCCTTCCAGCGCCGCCATTTCCTGCAGGTCGGTCAGGCTGGGGATGTTGGCCTTCTCCATTTTCTCCTTCATCATCCAGGTGGCCACGGCCGACATGCCCGGAATGGCGCCCATGAAGCCCGGCGGCTGAAATTTGGCCTTTTCCACCCAACCCTTGCGAATGACGTTGATGCCCATGAAGGTGTAAAACACTGTCGCTTTCATGCCCAGGCGGCAAGCGTTGATCCCCAGGATCAATCCGGGGTAGGCCCCGTCCAGGGTGTCCTTGGACGTGATAAAGGCAGCGGATTCATTGGTTTGGCTCATGTGATTGCTCCTTGTGAATCGGGTTAAAGTGGCATCGGCCCATCGTCAGGATTACGACTCGAAAAGAAATTGCGAACCATGCCAATGGGCAAGTCCTCCGGGATACTCTCCAGACGATCAGACAGTGTTTGATTATAATTTTAGTGAATTGATAGCGAAAATACAACTGATGAAAAGGTTGCCATGTACAACATTGGATCAATGCCACGAAAAATCCTATGAAAGCAATTCACTTTCTCTTACACATTTTCCACTCCTCAAACGTTAATAGATCATCTTCCAGATTCGTCGATGATGAGATTGAAATTCATTGCGCTATCCATTGTTGGGGCAATAATCCGCCAGGCTGATCTATTTCTCACGGCAATGGTATGTATTATATCCGGGTAAGCCAAACAATAGATATTCGACCGCACCCATTAAGTGCGCATCTCCAAAAACGCAATCACCATAATCCACAAAGAGCATACAAAGGAGGGGAGAAAAGAATGACTTCATTGAAAAGAGTAGCCGGATTTCTTGGATTGCTTCTGGTGGTTGGTTCGTTCACCGCTTGCGGTAAGGACGCCGTCAAAGCCCCCCAGGAGACCACACCGCTGTACTATCAGACGGCTGTGGAATTGACCCAGGCCATTCAGGAAAAGAAGGTCACTTCTCTGGAATTGCTGAACATTTATATCGATCGCATCCAGCGCTATAACGGCCCTATCAATGCAGTGGTGGCCATGGATATTCAAGGAGCCCGCGCCAGGGCCATGGAGGCCGATAAGGCCCTGGCCAGGGGCGAGATTTGGGGGCCGCTCCACGGACTGCCCATGACGGTGAAAGATATCTTTGCAGCGGTCGGCATGCCGGCCACTTCAGGAGATCCAAAGCTTAAAGATTATATGCCGCCCCAGAACGCCGACGCGGTACAGCGGCTGGTGGATGCGGGTGCGATCATTTTGGGTAAAACCAATTTGCCCTTCCACGGGCTGGACTTCCAGAGTTTTAACGAGGTGTACGGCACTACCAATAATCCCTGGGATCTGAAACGAACCCCCGGCGGATCTTCCGGCGGTTCGGCCGCGGCTTTGGCCGCCGGGTTTACGCCGCTGGAGTTGGGCAGCGATCTTGGCGGGTCGATCCGCACCCCTTCTCATTTCTGCGGCACCTTCGGCCATAAGCCTACCTGGGGGCTTGTTTCCCTGCAAGGCCACATACCGCCCATGCCCCCGGGTCTGCCCCGCGCAATGGCGAAAAGAATTCCCTTGATGACCGCGGGTCCCATGGCGCGCAGCGCCGAGGATCTTGAACTGGCGTTTGAAGTATTAGTGGATCCGGAGGAATCCCATCGCCTTCTTCCGGTGCGCCACAAAAAAATTTCAGACTACCGGGTGGCCGTGTGGTTGTCTGATCCATATTCGTATGCCGAGATCGATAAGGACATGATGGAGGTTCTTTTGCAAACCGCGCAGAAATTGAAATCCGCGGGCCTGGCTGTGGATTTGGAGGCGCGGCCGGATATCAATTTCGAAAAGATCGCCGGCGGACTTTATTATAAAATGACCGGCTTACTGGTTGCGCGCAAAACAGTGTTTCCCAAAGAACTGGTTGAAGAGCAAGAGAAGCTGAAGGCCGCGATGGCGGCCTTTTTCCAAAAGTATGATGTGCTGCTCGCGCCGGTCACGGCCACGGCAGCCTTGGCCCACGATCATACCGGAGATATGTACCACCGCAACATCACCGTCAATGGCAAGGAGAAAAGAGCGCTGAACTATGCCACCTGGCCTTGCATCGCTGTCGCGGCCGAACTGCCGGCAACGGTTGCGCCGGTTGGGTTAACCCCCCAAGGACTGCCTATCGGCATTCAAATTATCGGCGCCCGCGACGAAGACCGGACCACCATCGACTTTGCGCGCGGGTTGTCCAAGATTGTGGGTGGTTTTAGAATTCCGCCAGGTTATGAGGGGTAAAATACCGATTAACGGATGGAGGATTTTGAGATAGTAACTTCACTCGATTGGCGAAGCGCACTGGCGCGACACAAGGCGGATTAATTTTCGTGAAAGATGGCGCGGTCATCTATGGCAGGGAAGGTTTTTTCCATTACGAGATATGTGGAATTAAATCCAGTTCGAGCAGGATTGGTAAAAAAGGCCGAGGGGGCTGGCGTTGGAACAGCGCCCAAGTGCAGGTTAAGGGCCAAGATGACATCCTAATTGAAAACCAAGCCACTGCTGGAAATGGTAAAATCGCCGTGGAAAAAGTTTTTATCCGTTGATGACCAAGACTCTGAAATGGAGTTGTTCAGAAGGCACGAGCGAACCGGTCGACCAATGGGAGATGACGGATTCATTGCTAAACTGGAGACGCTTCTAAATCGAGAACTCAAGTTAAAAAACCTGGACCAAAGATAAAAGATAAGTAAAGCGTCCCCGGAATTCCCGGAATTCGGTCCCGTCCCCGGAATTCGCGACCCCGGAATTCGTCCCTGGAATTCCGCAATTCAATCCATAGCTTTATTCGCTAAGGAATAAAAAATTTGTGCTTTAAATAGTGAGCGCCATAGTCCTTGAAAAGTTCAGAATTCTTCCAAGATTTCCTATAGGTTTTATCTAGCAAGATCGACACAAGAGTAGAGGAAAGACTTTTTGTATCCATAAGGGTGAATAACAATCTACGAAGCCTCTGCGGGGTACTGTAATAATTGCTTCTTAAGTAATGGAAGCCCTCATAAACATCATCAATTTTAAGATTTTTAGGTTCATACAGAATTCGCGTAAATGTGTACTTCCGCCAAGCGTCAGGAAAATTAGTATCCATGATTCGGGAAGCGTCATTAAGCTGTTGAAAAAATGCCGTCCCAGGCAAAGGAGTTGGCTTTGAAAGTTGCAAAACATCAATATGCGCGCGGTTGATGAAGGATAGCGTCTGATGAAAACTTTCTATTTTGTCGGAGTCGCCCCCCAAAATAAAACACCCTAACACCGCAATACCGGCTTTCCTGATATTTCTAATCAGCGATAAATATACACCTTGATCAGCGTAAGAAGTATTCAGTTTTTTATTATACTGTTTTAGACTTTCTTTATCAGTCGACTCAATACCTATAAGTGCAACCCGAACACCTGCACGGTAGGCCAACCGCAATAATATTTTATCCTCACCTAATTTCATGGAAGCTTGGATAAAGAAGTATTTCTTGATTTTTAATTCAATAATTTTGTTAAAAAATTCAGTCAACCATTCCTTATCGCCGTAGCCGAGGAAGTTATCATCTAAAACCCAGCAGAATTTGGATTTAATGGTAGATAATTCGTTTATGACATCAGCAGTTGGGCGTCGACGGAATTTGCGGCCGTTAAAACGAGTGACCGAGCAAAAATTGCAATCCATTGGACAGCCCTTTGACGTAAGAATGGAGTCCCACAAGTATCCGCCCTTAAATAGAGAGCGGTCCGGAACCGGCAACCGATCTAAACTAACCGGTTCGCCTTTGTAAGTTCGTCGAAGCGAACCCCGTTCGAAATCCCTTAAAACCTCATTCCAGACTGGCTCTGCTTCGCCGATCACAATAGTGTCGCAATACTTCAGGGCCTCATCGGGAACCATGGAAACGTGAATTCCGCCCATAACCACAGGAGTGCTTTTTTCACGGTAGTGGGTCGCAATTTCGTAAGCCCGTCTGATCTGAGGCGTAAAAGAAGTAATGCCTACAAGATCGGCATCCGGGAAATCCAATATCTCTATGTTTTCATCAACGATCCGTATCGAATAAGTTTCAGGCGTCAACGAAGCAACATAGGCCAGCGACAGCGGAGCAATAGACGAAGATTTAAACGCCCCGAGCCCTGATTTTTTTTTACGGGATTCAGACGGATTAATTAAAAGCAATTTAAACATAAAACATCCTATTTTCGCGGTAGATGAACGGTCATCGAGGTCCCTATGCGGATATGGTCAAGTTCAAGACCATGCTTATTGATCAATAGGGGACTTATCACGGATATATAACCATTATGAAGAGCTACAATTTCCTTCGAGATCGACAGGCCCAGGCCAAAGCCGCTAAAACCATCAATCGCGCCCGCTGCCTGATAAAATTTGATAAATACTTTGTCAATATCGGTCTTTGAAATACCGATGCCATTGTCAAGAACCGTTATACGGTGCTCGGTAGCATCGTGATCGTACGCGACTACGATCATCCCCGCTTTTGGAGTAAATTTACAACTATTACCGAAAAGATTCATTAGCACTACAGAGAGCCTTGTAAGGTCCCCCAATATTGTGGGACGATTTGATGAAAATCCCACAAACCGAACCTGATGGGAAAAAGCCTTGGCTGTATTATGCATTTCGTCTTTAAGTTTTTCAAAAACTTCATTTGGAGTAAACGGGTGTAAATCCAGGCTGTAAGCCTTGTTTTCAATACGCTGAAGGCTGAGAAGGTTATCTACATATTCTTTCATCTTGGACACGACCGCTTTCAAGGAAAGAATATTTTCCGCTATATCCCCACCTTGTTCAATCTCACTCAGCCCCATCATCATCACTTGGATGGGAGTCTTAAGTTCGTGCGAAGCGGTCGAAATGAAATTTGACTTCACGCGGTCGCTTTCTGCTATATCATGGAATGCTTGCTGTTTGTGAAGCCCCAGGGCGATATGGGATGCAACACCTACTAAAAAATCAAGTTTTTTCTTAACGAAGGGGAGTAGACTTTTTTCAGGCGTTACGAAAAAGAAACCAAGTGAAGCCGCATCGGAGACAATCGGAACAAACACTAAAGGAAAATCAGCGGTTGTAAAGCCACTTGACAAGCCAATAGGAAGATTTTTTTCTAAATCCGCAAAATCCGCGATGACAGTAGGGGGGGCAAGGAGCGGTTTGAGTTTTGCAACCGCTTCAACAGTAATCCTGAACCCACTCAATTGCTGAGTGTACCCGTCATTAAATTTTTGCACAATACATTCGTCGTCATAAGCAGATACAAAAAATGAAACTTTAGTATAGTTCATACTTCTGAGCGTATCACTGACGGCAGGTAGGAAACTTTCCGCGGAGTTGGATCGGAGTACTATTCTTCCTATGCGGTTTAAAATATTTACTTGCTCATAATCTTCGATGTAGCTTTGGATAATAGTTTCAGCGCTCTGTTCGTAATTTTCATACAAGTGGGTAAGCTCCAAACATCGAAGCTTTAGCTGTATCGCCATTAAAGACAAGAAAATGAAAACAAAAAGGATTGTAGAATAAATAGCCGCGGTTGAGTTAACTGCTAATAGCATGGCCAAGATGCTAATCGGGGCCGCCAATGAAAATCTTAGCATGAACTTCTCCACAAGTTCGGACTTGGCCGCATCCCAAGCTATTATATACGTGGTTGTATCCCCTTGGGTGCTTGATTCCACCCTTGCCATTTTATCCGAATACATACGCGGGGCGGCCTCTAATATGCCCAACCTTGTGAAGGCCTGATGAGGCGATTCCTTAACTTTAAATGTTACCTTGACCTCATATTTGTTTGAGGCCAATTCCCGCGAGGAAAATGTACATGATCGAGTGATGGCGCGCGCATACCAACCAATATTTTTATAAGCATTGCCAACACCGAAAAGCTTCAAGGTGAATTTCTTCCAAAGGCCTAAGCCCTTGTCGCTATATATATACCTGCCAGCCTCGCGAGCGATATCATAGGGGTTTTCAAAATACTTAAAAAGACGTTCGAAAAATTTATCGATCTGCTCCTGGGTGAACCATTCAAAAGGATCATCAATAGCGGTTTGTTCGATTTGGGCAAAGCTTAAAAGATCGGAAATATCGACATGCGGGTATTTGTCCCGAAATAGTTTAATGTAGTATGAGAGAATCCGGCTGTTATAAAACTTATCCGTGCCTATAGCGTCCGCGTTTTCAAACACTCCAAAACCTCTCTAATAATATCTTCAGTAAACATCGGCTTTGTGAGATACTTTGTCGCGCCAGCCTCCATGGCCTCGCGAATCTGGTAAAGCTTATCTAAAGCGCTTAATACAATAACGGGGGTTTTGGAGCACACAGAATTCTCTTCTCTTAATTTTTTAAGAACTTCGATGCCGTTCAATTTTGGCATAAGAATATCTAATATTATGGCGTCTGGTTTATGTTTAAGCGATTCTTTGAGCGCCTCCTCTCCATTGTAAGCCGCAATGGTGATGAACCCCAACCGATTCAACGCTTTTTCCAGGAAGGCGGCGATAGGTCTTTCGTCTTCGGCGATTAAAATAGTTTTGCCGGTATGCATGATTCCCCCAAAATATCAAGATATTAATAATTTTAAAAATATATATTGAAATTTTAGAGCTAAAGGACAACTATTATCAAATAAGAGCGAGATAATCCATTAAAATAGGTCATTTAAAGAAGGTTGAAATGGACAATAAAGGCAAAGATACCATGGACAAGGATGTGAAGAAAAAATTTCTGGAGCTCATAAAGGAGCACTCACAGCCTTGGTGGTCGGAGAAATTGGGCGTCTCGCAAGCGGTTATCAGCAGCTCGTGGACCGCCGGAAAGATGCCTAGAGTTGAAACCCTTATGAAAATCTTGAAAATAAAAGGGGTGTCACCTTCCTGGCTGTTTTTCAATTCAGGCCCAAAATACATTAAGGATATGGATAATCAAGACATATCCGTCAGCAGGAATCGCGATACCCACCTAAAGATACAAGTGGCCGAGAATGAGCTGATCGAGTTGCGGGAGAAGGTAAAAAACCTTGAGCTGTTATTAAAACAGCAACAGCTCTGTATGATCGTACCCTTTCTGAAAGAAGATGAGGCCAAAAATGAAAAAGCAACCGTGTTACCGATTCTAACGTTAATGCGCATGTTAAATGACGTTTTATACAAATCTTTTGAACTAACGGTAAATAAAGAAAACGCCGAAAAGATAATCGATTGGATAAAGAATAACTTCGATTCAAATCAATTCAAAACCAGCGCCGCCCTGAAAGATATTGAAAAGATAATTTCATAGCTTCCCCACAAATTTTATTATTGACTTACCCACCAAAGAATTAGTATTTAAAATCTATCATAAAATGTATATTTACTATTTTAAAAAATAAATTTGTTTATATTTGCCGGTAGTTCGATTGCGCTGAGCTATCTACCCCGAGCATATCCGCGCCTAAAAAGATGCCCTCGGGAATCAAGCCGGGAACTAAACTCAAAGCTCCCGCACAATTAAACAACCGAAAAAACGCTTTGGTTCCGTGAATGGTATGATACTCGGCTCTCAAAACCTTCATCTTGGCAGATATAAATGCATTCAAATCATTCTCACCGGTGACATTTATCAAATTTATTGGGGCGACATAAATCAGTCGCACGCCTTTCTATTGCAAGAAATGATTGCTTTGTACGGATTTGAGTACAGACATGGCGCAGCGCCTCCTTTGATGGATAGCAAGTATCGAGTTGTTGGGATGGGTTGTTGCACCGTCACAATAGGTGAAAGCAGTAAACGAAAAATTTGGAATGTAATATTTGGTGGTCACAGCCGTACCTACGAGCTGGGCATGGACCGCGACCATCTCGAGAGATGGTCCGCAAGCCTGCTGAGCAGCGGCGTCTTCTCATCCATCGAAGTGGGGCCTACCAACAAGGGTGCCACAAACGTAATCCTCAGTAGGCCCAAATAATTAATATGATTTCAGAAAATTAACTCTGGCCAACATCGTCGCATTGTGGGCAGAGCCAAAAAGTGATGTAAACAAAGACGGGGAAGCTGATAATGTTTAACACGACAATCTTATCTGTGTTGATTTTTCTATTTTACGATGCCTTGTACGAATTCGAGCGCAACCAAGCCGCACTTGCTGCCGTCGGGGGCAACAACATCGGCCGTAAACCGAAGCTGAGCCCCGATCAGGTGCAAGCTTTGGTGCAACTGTATGACTGTGGACAGTTTACGATAAAAGAGATTTGCAAAGTAATGGACATATCTAAAACGACGCTTTATGAGTATTTAAGGAAAGCGCGTGGGGCTCTGATAGAGGCAGCACCCAGCGTCGGGCAGGCCGCTCGTCCAGTCCAGCAAAGTATAAACTCAGGAGCGTCTGGAATTGCTACATGACAAGACCGCACCCTCTGTTTAAATAGCCCCCCACCACGAGGAGCGGAAAGACAAGCAGCCGTTTAGCTTACGATTCCCAATTCCGCGGACACCCTACTTAATGAGTGGTGAGTAGCAACCAACATCCACGGCCATCAGACCATCAGCCGCGCGGTAATCGACCGCGATACCCAAATCTAGACCTTCGACTATCCAGACATCACCATCGACGCCCAGACGAAAAGATCACCGTTCAAAATAGGTGTGAATGTTAGGCGGTTGCTGAATCCGATGGGCTGCTATCGGGCGAGTATCGCCTTGGCCGGAATCAAGCCCGTGGCGGCGGCGGAGACGATGTTGCCGGCCACGCCGGGGCCGTCGCCGGCCACGAAGAGCCCGCCAATGGCGGTTTCCAGGTGCGAATCGGTTTCCACCTGGGTGGCGAAGAATTTGATTTCCGGAGCATAGAGTAAAGTCTCGTCGTTGGAGACACCCACTACTACGCGATTGAGCTGCTCCAGGCCCTCCATGAGGTTGGCCAGGATGCGCTCGGGCAGGGCCATGGCAATGTCGCCGCACACCACATTGGTCAAGGTGGGGCGGATGTAGCCTTTGTTGATGCGCTGCCAGGTGCTGCGCCGGCCGCGCTTGAGATCACCGAAGCGCTGCAGGATGGGCTTGCCGCCGCCGATGAGGGTGGCCAGCTGGCCGATGGATTCGCCATAGGCCTGGTTATCGGTCACCGGTTCGGTGAGTACTACTTTAGATAAAAAAGCAAAGTTGGTGTTGGGTGATTTTTTGTCGTGATAGGCGTGGCCGTTGACGCAGACGAAATTGCTGTAGCTCTCCAGGGTCACGAATCCGCCCTGGTTGGTGCAGAAGGTGCGGGTCTGGTCATCGTATTTGGCGGTCTGGATGAAGAAGGTGGGGTCGTAGATCACGGCGCACAGGTCCTGCATGATGTCATTGTGCACCTCCACCCGCACGCCCACTTCAATGCCGCGCTGGCGCACGTTCAGGCCGAATTGGGCGGCCAGGCGTCCCACCCAGTCGGCGCCGGCGCGGCCGGGCGCCAGGATCACATGGGGCGCCTGGTAGGTTTTGCGGTTGCTCACCACGCCATTGATCCTGCCTTGATCCACTAAAAGTTCGCGCACATCCTCGGAGCTGTGAATTACTACTCCTTTGGCCCGCAAATAGTCGGCCATGCCGGCGATATGGCCAGGCAGGCGATCACTGCCCAGGTGTTTTTGTTTGATGATGAGCAGATCGATGCCGTACTGCTTGGCGGTTTTACGGATGTGCTGGGCCGCCGTCATATCAGTGGGATAGACCGGTCCGTCCATGCCGAAGCGATTGAAGATCTGCTCGGTTTCATCAATCAGGGCCTGGGCTTGGGCCGGTGCCATGAATTGAGTCAGATCGGTTTTGCCAAGTTTGTGGATGTAGTTGAGTTTGCCATCGGAAAACAGTCCAGCCCCGCCAATGCCGCACAAGATGTTGCACGGTTTGCAGCGCCGGCAGCCGCCCTCTTCGTCCAGGGGACATTTGCGGCGTTCGGGCGGTTTGCCCTTGTCGATCATCAATACCTTGAGGTCGGAATGCTCACATAAGTGGTAGGCCGCGAAAAGGCCGGCCGGGCCGGCGCCCACGATGATCACGTCAAATTGGGTGCCACCGGCGGAAGTATCCGGGGAAGCGATCAATGGATATTTGCTCCCAAAGGGCTATTGCATGCCCATCTCTTTTTCCAATTGACGGATTTGCTTCTCGAGGCGCTGCTTTTCGGCGTTATCCAGTCCAGGCTCCGCCAGTTGGCGTTTTAAGCTCAACAGGACCATTTCCTGTCGGTATTCGGTGCATGTATATTTTTTCATGTCTATCTATTTAGTGCCTGACCGAAAACTCCCTATTTTCCCAATTTCCGCGTTGGGGCAAAATTTTAATCCTCGAAATACTACGTGTATGTCTGCGGTTAAAATTTTGCCTCCGCCTTGAACTTGGAAAAATATGGAGTTTTCGTTCAAGCACTCTCTATCACTTTGCCCATCCGCGCTATCCGTGCCATCCGTGGTCAACCTTTTTTACTACTTTTACTACGGATGACACGGGGCGAAATCGTTAATCATCTTATCAGTGTCCCGCCGGGGAATAAAGCAGGGTCCGAAGTACATCTTCCTTGCCCACAATGCCGACCAGCCGGCCCTTGTCGATCACGGGCAGGGTGTGAAAGCGTTTGTCTACCATCAGGGAGGCGATGGTTTCAAGCTCGGTTTCCGGGGCGATGCTGATGGGGTCGGCGGTCATGGCTTCCGCCACGGTGAGGGCGGCGATCTTTCGTACCTGTTTTTCGATCTGTTTGGAGGAAGTGAGGGAGACAAAGCCATCCAGCAGCGTGAAAATGGTGGGCACCGGCACTCTTTTTTGTTGGACCACCAAATCGCTCTGACACAAAATGCCCAGCACCCGACCCGTATCATCTACGACGGGGGCGCCATTGATGCCGTTGTCGAGCAGTATTTTGGCGGCCTTGGCAATATCGGTTTCCGGGGTGAGCGTGATGACCTCGCGAGTCATGATATCCTTGGCCGTAATCATGGATGCCTCCTATTTCTTATCCATTGGCGACTTTATCTACTTTAGCGTTCCGTTCGACCAGCAGTTTTTTCAGGGCTACGCCGATTTCCTGGATCATATACGGCTTTTTCAGATAGGCGCCGGCCCCCAGATGCAATGCTTCCCGCACCCGTTCGGTTTCCGAATAGCCGCTGGTGATAATGGCTTTGGTATTGGGCGCGATCTCCAATATGCCGCGGTAAGTGTCCAGTCCATCCAAACCTAAGGGCATGATCATGTCCAAAATCACTGCATCTATGGTACTGCCGCTAAGCTGGCTGAATATACGGATGGCCTCTTCGCCGGAGTTGGCGGTCAGGGGGCGATATCGGAGCCGTTTGAGAATCTGCACCGCAATTTCACGCTGTTCGGCCACGTCATCCACCACCAGTATGGTCTGCCAGCTTCCCAACAGATTGTCGACCGTATCCTTGTCTTGGGCCGGCGGCACCGCATCCCTGGCGATGGGGAAGTAAAGGTCAAAGGTAGAGCCTTGCCCCTCCTGACTTTGAACCGAAATAAAGCCGCCATGATCCTGAACTGTTCCCCAGACCACGGCCATACCCAGGCCGGTTCCGCTGCGGCCCATGATTTTGCGGGTAAAAAAGGGCTCAAAGATGTGCTTCAGGTCTTCCTGGGCAATGCCAATGCCTTGATCGCTAATCGTTAGGCGCGCATAGTCGCCGGGCGGCATCTGCTCAATGGTTGTGGAGGGTTGATCCAGGTGGCAATTTTGGGTGCGGATGGCGATGCGACCGCCATCGGGTTGGGCTTCGGCGGCATTGAGAGCCAGGTTCATCAGGGTCTTGCGCAAATGCATGGATGAGCCTTTGATGGTCATTAAATCGCCGGCCAGCTGTGTTTCGACCTTCACGTTGGGATGACGCTTCTTTAATTCCGAAAACTCCGGTGAAGAAAGATATTCTTCCACCGCATCATTGAGATTGACGGCGCCCAGGGTCCGTACACCCCGCCGGGTCATGGCCAGCAGATCCTGGACAATGGCAGCGGCCTTGTTGCCCGTATGCCGGATCATTTCCAGGGGTTTGCGCATGGGATTGCTTTCAGGCATGTCAAACAAGAGCAGGTCCGGATAGCTGACCATGCCGGACAATACATTGTTTAAATCGTGGGCTACCCCGCCGGCCAGCAGACCCAGGGCTTCCATGCGCTTGGATTGGGCCAGTTTTTCCTGCAGCAGCTCCTTTTCCCGCTGGGCTTTGAGCCGTTCAGAGATATCCCTGGCTACGCCCATAATGCCGATGGGTTTGCCGTCCTCGCCCTTGATAAAACGCGCTCGGACCTCGGTGGACACCGTCGTGCCGTCCTTGCAGCGGATGTCCAGCACCAGCGTGTCTGACTGCGTAAAGTCGCCGATGTTTTCCAGCACGGCCAGATTATTGGCAAAGACCTTCAAGGCCTTCTCCAGCGAGACGGCCGTTAATAAATCTTCCAAGTGCAACCGTTTGAGATCCTCGGTGGTCCAGCCTAGTAATACTTCGGCGGCGGGGTTGGCATAGGTGATATTGAGATCCATATCCAGGGACCAGAGGATATCGGAAATGTTGTCCGCCAGCAGCCGGTACTTGGCTTCACTTTCTCTTAAATGCCCAGAAGTCTGCTGGCGCAGCTCCGATTCAATGGACAGCTCTTTTTGGGCGCGTTGCGCTTGGGCCATGGCCGATGCAAATCCAATGTGAAGGCCGGCGATGGAAAAAGCCGAAAGGGCATTGAGGAAAATAAAACCCACGCCCGCCAAAACCGCCCTATCAACGGAAATAAAGCTATCTTGACTGGCAATCAGGCCGGCGTGGTGCATCCAGCCCATGGCAATCAATACCGCCGCATTAAAAATAATGGCCATGATTGCTGCTTTTATGCCTAGGAGCGTGCCGGCCATAATGGCAAACGCAAACAGCCAGGCCGGACCGCTGCTGACCACGCCCATGGTCAACATGATTTGGATGCCCACGGCCAGCAGCGTCGTCAGGATGCAATACGCTTTGACTTTATAGGAGATGCTGGGCGTCAGCATGAAGATTGCGAATATACAATAGATAAGCGCATAATAGGCGGCCACCCAGGCCCGAGTGGATTCAATAATGATTATGGAGGTGGGGATCAGAATCAGAATCCCCAGAGATAAGGCGCAAACCACAAAAATTTGCAGTACCCGATTTCGTAACTCGTTAAAAATGGCTTCATCTTCCTGGGGCCCAATGACTATGGTTTTTCGGAATTGGCCCCAACCGCTTTTGACAGCGTTGAATGATGGTTCGAAATGTGATTTTATACCCATAGCGACATTTCCCGGGCGTTAGAGGGGCATGAGCACTATCCAGTACATTCTGCTTTCAAGCGGATACCAAGGTGTTCCGGCGCGGTGATGCGGTTCCAAGGGTTTTGTCCTTCGAGGAACTTCCGACCCAGCCATCACCGCCAGCACTTGACTGCCAAATTGGAATAACGGCTGAAACAACGTGTACCTTAAAGAGCCCTCGATGGTCCCATCTCCAACCCTTGGCGCAAGGAGTTGAAGCATTGCGGATGGGCCAAAGATCTAATGCAACTGAAACGTTTGTTCGGTTATTGTTCTGATTCCGTTCTATCAGCAACGGTGATCTACCCAATTTGATCAAGTGGCTTCATAGTACACAATATTTTCAGAAAAAGTCAACGATTCAAAGTGGTTTGTGGAGGTGCACAATGATTGGCGCCAGCCTGTCGCTGAGCATGGCGCAGGCCATGAAAGCCATATGTATGGATTTCAAGGCTTACGACCCCCAGCCCATGCTCTTTTGTGAAGTGCTTAGAACCATGCCCGGTGATATGGTCACTTACAAGCGAGGTCCGGGGCAAAACGGCTTGTGGGTTTCCAATGCCCAACAACCCCGCCTTAGGTGGCTGGAAGGTCCCCAATTGGTGGAATTTATGTGCGCGGCCGTGTGCCAACGTTCATGGGAGCCGGATCAATTGGCCGCCCTTTGCCGCTTGGTGTTTCAAACCCATTGCCGGGCTGAGATTTGCACGGAAAACGGTGAGGCCGCCATATGGATTCAAACCGATCTGACCGGATTCCATTGCCAGCAATGCGGTCGATGTTGCACCCATCTGGATTACCATGATGAGATCACTTCCCAAGACGTTCAACGCATCTCGGATATGGGGCGGGAAGATGTCTTAAAGTGGATCGGCACGGCAAAGGGCGCCAGTGGTGAAAATGTTTACAGGATCTGGGTGATCCCGGGCACCAACCGTTTCGCCCACCCCTGTCCTTTTCTGGGCAACGGCTCCTCCAGTGATAAAAAGATTTGCACCATCCACGATATCAAGCCTCAAATTTGTCGCCAGTATCCCCTCAGCCGCAAACATGCCCTCATGACAGGCTGTCCAGGATTTGATAAGTAAGCGATGGATGAATTTTCTCTGCTTATCAATAGGAGCTTCCATGGTTGACTTTACCCACATTGACGATCAAGGCCGAGTGCGCATGGTGGATGTAACCGCCAAACCAGCCACCGAGCGGGTGGCCAAAGCCCAAGCGAGAATTGCCATGCGGCCGGATACTTTTTCCAAGATCCATCAGCACGCCCTGCCCAAAGGCAATGTACTGGAAACCGCCCGTATTGCAGGTATTATGGCCGCCAAGCAAACCTCGGCGTTGATTCCCATGTGCCACCCGTTGAATCTGACCCATGTCCAGATCGATTTCTTCCCGGAGCAAGACAGCCGGACCATCCGCATCGAAGCCTTGGCAAAAATAGCCGCCCCCACTGGTGTGGAGATGGAAGCATTGACAGCGGCGGCCGTGGCGGCTCTGACCATTTATGATATGTGTAAGGCCCATGACCGTGAAATGATCATCTCCGATATTCTTCTGCTTGAGAAAAGCGGCGGCCAAAGTGGCCGGTGGGAGCGCAAGGCAATCTAAAATTTTTTGTGTGCTCAAGGAAAGTAAATTCCATAACATTTAGCGATAAGGAAGTCCGCCATGTCCCAGCAGTATTACGAACCCAAAGATCTTCAGGATTTTCCCAACATCACCGAATACGCCCCTGAACCTGGCAAGAAATTTTTTGAGTATTATGCCCAGGCCACCCAGGCCGGTCTGCTTACGGAGAGGGAAAAGGCACTGATCGCCCTGGCGGTGGCCACGGTGCGTCACTGTCCCTATTGTATCGATGCCTATACCAACAAATGTCTTTCTTTAGGCGTTTCCAGCGATGAGATGATGGAGGCCGTTCATGTGGGCGCGGCCATGACCGCCGGTGATGTGCTGGCCCATGCCACCCAGGTGCGCAAGATTATCAAAAAGAAGGAAATGTAGATCATGGATGCAGCCCAACAGCGCCGGCATCTATCCCAAATTCCCGGTGGCCAATCCTTTGAGCAGAAATTGCAGCGCCCGCTTCTGGCCGAAGACATTCAAATTCTACAACTCAATGTGGGCAAGGCCTGCAACCTGGCCTGCAAGCATTGTCATGTGTCGGCCGGCCCCGGCCGCTCGGAACAGATGGGCCGTGAAGTATTTGTGACTTGTCTGAAGATCCTGCGACGCCATGCTATCGGCACCATTGACGTGACGGGGGGCGCGCCGGAAATGAATCCCCATCTGCCATGGTTTATCGCCGAGGCCGCAAAATTGAAGCGGCGTCTGATGGTCAGATCCAACTTGGCCATCCTGCATGAAGAAGCCTTTCGCCACTTTATTGATCTTTATGCCGATCATCAGGTGGAAATCATTACTTCGCTGCCCCATTATCATGCCCAGCAGACCGATCGGCAGCGTGGCAGCGGTGTCTTTGCAAAAGTCATTGACATGATGCGAGTGTTGAACGCCAAGGGGTATGGCCGACCCGGAAGTAATCTTTTACTTCACTTGGTATTCAATCCGGTGGGCGCCTATTTGCCAGGGCCGCAGGCAGCGCTGGCCCATGAGTACCAGCAGCGGCTGTCCCAGGAGCATGGTGTAGTTTTCAATCAACTCTTCTGTTTGACCAATTTTCCGGTGGGCCGCTATTTGGAGTACCTCATCCGCACGGAGAACTATGAGGAGTACATGAGCACCCTGATGGCGGCCTTCAACTGGACCGCCGTGCAGGGCGTCATGTGCCGGACCCTGCTTTCGGTAGGATGGGATGGCAAGCTCTACGATTGTGATTTTAACCAGATGCTGGAGCTGCCCGTGGATCACGGCGCGCCGTCCCACATCGACATCTTTGAATTTGACCAGCTTAAATCTCGTCAGATTGTAGTGGCCAACCACTGTTATGCCTGCACCGCGGGCGCAGGTTCGTCATGCCAAGGCGCCATTGAGTGAGAAGATGCTCTCGCAAAGGAAAACGGGTGGATAGAAATGCTTCACACCCGCTTCCATTGCAATTGAAATGGCTTGCATGTTTGGCGACAATTTTTATCGGCCGGTAGTAATTTGTCCGCTCTTTGAACCATCGCCTGAGCGCACTTTGACAGATACGTGTGAATGGTGGTCCGAGCCGTTGGTGTGATGCGGCTTATCTGGGCCATTATAATAAGGATATTTATTGGTATCGAGATGCCAATAGTATGGAGCGGGGTGGGGCGGATGGGGGCGACGGTAGGGCAGACCGAATACTACCGTTTCCGACGACCGGGTTTCCCCAGCAGCCTTGGCTTCTGCCTCGGCCCGTTGGGCGGCTTCGGTGGCATTGCGTGCTTCCTGGCGGGTTTGTTCGACCTTTTCAGTTAAATCATCCACTTTATTCAAGGCTTTTTTCAATTGGCGATTGGCCTCCTCCAACTGTGCCCGCAACGGGTCCGGTTTGGATTTATCGGTGGAATCGACAGACTCGGAGGGCCTTTCCTCTGTGGGATAATGCTCAACCATACAAAACTCGGCTTGGGGCGGGGGATCATAATTGGTGAAATGGGGAGTACCGTCGGCATCCTTCCAACAATAGATGTCGGCGCGCAGTGGACTTGCCACGAGTGCGATGGCCATCAAGCATGAAAGCAGCCCGATTCGGCAAATATGGCTTGTAATTGAAGTATTAGGGCAGCGGATGCACATCAGGGGCACCTCACTTAAGCAATCAAAATTTTCAAAATTATAACCACCCGATGGTGAGAAGTCCAGTTTATCCTTCGGGGTGTGCTTAAGAGAGGGTTTTTAAGGGGATGCACCGGGCAGCGGTTAAAAAACAAAAAGTCTCCCACCACCTCGCCATTTTTGGGACCCCTTGGGCGCTCCCGAACTTGGCAGGGTGATCGATGGTAACCCGCTTATAACCCGGTGTGTGAAGGGGGGCACCCATTGGTATGTGAGGGATGCCCCGATTCTGAAGAGTTATTTCACCGAGACATTGATGGCCGCAGGGCCTTTTTTACCCTGCTCGATATCAAATGTGACCTTGTCGCCTTCCTTGAGGCTTCTGAAGCCACTGGCATTGATTGCCGAATGGTGAACGAATACATCAGGACCGTTTTCTTGTTGAATGAACCCAAAACCTTTTTTGTCATTAAACCATTTTACTGTGCCGTTGGCCATTCTTACACCCTACCTTTGTACCTTTAAGTTGATCTCACAATCTTAGCCGGAGGATGCTTTATAAGGAGTTGATGCTTCCCGCGCTAAGATCGTTCCGCCCATGGGCGGGGGCCTTCCTAAACGTGCAAACAATAGCATGCTTTAATGCAAAAGCAAGCGATATCTTTTAGGGAAGTTATCTTCAGGTTTCGAGTCCTCACCGCTCTCTATCTTCATGACGCCATCTTATGGTGCGATGGCAGGCGGCGGCGTGGCTGGTTTTGGAGAGAGTCCGCGGCCGGCAGATAGATGTTGACACAAGTGCCTTTTTGGGGCTCGGACGTCACGGTGATCATACCGTCATGGTTGGTGACAATGCCATAAGCCGCGGCCATGCCCAAACCGCGTCCAAAGAATTTGGTTGTAAAAAAAGGTTCGAAGATGCGCCGGCAGGTTTCCTGGTCCATGCCCACACCAGTATCCTTGACGCTCATGACCGCATAATGACCGGGAGATAGATCAATGGAATCCTCATCCGCGCCATCCTCCGCGATGGAGCGATTATAGGTCGAAATTGTGATCTCGCCGCCATTGCTAAAGGATTCCAAAGCATTGGCCAGCACTGCTTCCATTACCATTTTGATTTGGGTCACATCGCCGCAAGCCGGAAGGATGTCGGCGGCCAGCTCGGTGTGGATATGGATCGATGGCCCTGGCTTGATCCGGTCTGACTTGAGAATATCATTGATTAAGTCGTTAGCGGAGAAGTTTTTGGGCTGGTACTTGCCACCATGGGCATAAGCTAGCAGTTGGTCTGTCAGCCGGCTCATGCGGGTGGCCGATGACTGCAAGGAATCGAAAAACGATTTGTTCTTTGGATCATTGACATCGCCGGATTCAATTAGATCCAGACCGCCGAAAATCACGGCCAAGGCATTGTTGAATTGGTGGGCGATGCCGCCAGCCAGTGTGGCCACGGCTTGCATTTGGCGGGCCTGCTGCAGTTGTTGCTCGACCCGCTTTTTCTCCTGATCCATGGCGACGCGCTCGGTGATGTCATAAATGGAAGTAAACACCCTTTCAAAGGTATCCTCATATCCCACCGGCACAGTGCTGCTGATGAGCAGGGACAAATGCCGGCCGTCCAATGTTTGAGAGCCGTGTTCGGCATCGTAGCGCCGGTTCAAATACAAGGAGACCACTCGCTCCAGCATATAGCTGGCGGATTGGGGCGGCAGGATGGTGGATAGATTTTTTAGCAGCGTCTTGATGCTGTCGGCGCCATAGAGGCTCAATGTGGCGCGATTGACGGCGGTCACCTGAATTAAGGAAATGCAATTTTCCAGGGCTTGCGGGTTTTGTTTTAAATATGCAAACAGATCATCTACGGCCTCTTGGGGCAATTCATCCAGATAGCTTTTGACCTTGGACCAATCTTCTTCCCAAAGGGAGACGGCTGACTCCTCAAACAACGCCCGGTAACGCGATTCGCTCTGGCTCAATGCTTTTTCCGATTGGGTCCGCAGCTGGATTTCGTGCTGCAACTCGGTATTGATGGCGCGCTGCCGCTCTTCGGCCATTTGAAAATTGTTGCGCGCCTTAAAAAGATCTTTTTGGACCCGTACGCGTGTTTTTTCAGCGATATAGGCCATACCCACCAGCGAGAAAAGAACAATGACCGAGTTGAGTTTTACAAATAAGGCGCTGCCTGTGAAAAGGCGTGCCGGTTCGCTAAAAACAATGATCAGGGCCGAGGTAATGCAAAATGCCGTGGCGTAGTAAAAGCCGGTGCGGCGTCCCAGAAATAGCACGAGCCCCATGGGGAAAAAATAACACCACGCCATGTTGCCGGGCAGATCGACGAAGAGCATGCCATACAATATACAGGCCGCAAAAAGAATATAGCCGGCAATGGTCGAGTACCGTCGGAGTTTAATCATGCCACCGAGGGTTTTGATCTTTGGATCGATGGCCATCCCGACTATTTCGTTGATAAACAGCAGACCGATCAGCAGGGCCTGGACATAGGATTTCTGATAGTAGAGAAGTCCAGTATAAAAAAGAGTGCTTGGTGCGAAGGCAAGAATGATTCTGCGAATTAGGCGTTTCTGGTAAACCAGTTCGGGCAGGCGGGTGCTTTGTCCATTTACCGATCCGTTACCATCCTTAATTCCATTGTTATCCATTTGTTCAAGTCCTTGCAATTTCCGTACAGTGTCTCAATGGAGATGGAGCTGT
Organism: Deltaproteobacteria bacterium; assembly: GCA_021824175.1. Lineage (GTDB taxonomy): Bacteria > Desulfobacterota > Desulfobacteria > Desulfobacterales > Desulfosarcinaceae > Desulfatitalea. Next base: position 93,081 of record JAKALP010000007.1, on the reverse strand, counting down.
AGATCAGCGACTATGGCGCCAGTGCCGATGCTATTGATATCGTTACTAAAGATCGATTTGTCGCGCTTTGAAACCAATATATTGTAATCACAGGGTAGTATTTATAAATGCCGACCCCTAACCCATCTTAGCAAGAAATGCAAAGTATATTTCCGCAATGAATGCAATTCACCAATTGCGTTGACACCAATCCGCCAAAGTCGCTATACCGTTTCGTAAAGCCGTGTAAGCGGCTGTGGCCATCAGGGCTGGGTGGATCGTTTTCTGAAAGTAAATCTCTGAGATAATGAATCTATTTTTGTATTTGGAACAAAAGCAGAGTTGCTGTTGAATCTTTTCTGCTGCTTTGGACCTATGATTGCGCGCCGGCCTTTGGCGGCAGATTCCAATAGTTTGAACAATTGTATTAAAAGATTGAATTGTGACATTTTAAAAAAATGACCATATGCTGACAAGATTGGGTATGATAATAGAGCCTAAGCAAAAAATATAAAAACAGACCAGTCAAGGAGGGCGGATGAAACGAACAATACGGTGGATGGGGGCTTTTGCAGTGTTTTGCTGGGTCAGTTTGTTTTTATTGCCGGCTGCCATGGCGGTCAACGCCAAGTATGATTTTGATCATTTCCCGGATATGTCGGACTATGACCCTAACAACATCGTCAAGCCCGAAGGCGACACCATCAAAATCGCCATCATTGCGGCCTTTTCCGGTCCGGCGGCCGCGGTGGGCCAGAGTTATCTGCTGCCCGTGGGATGGGTCGCCCACGACATCAATAAACGCGGCGGGATCATGGTGGATGGCAAGAAGAAAAAAATTGAAATCATCATCGCCGACAATCAAAACAAACCCGACGTAACCCTGAAGGTGACCGAGCGCATGATCCTGCAGGAAAAGGTCGATATCCTGTGGGGCACCAGTGGCAGCCATCTGCAAAAGGTGATCAATCAACTGGCCGACAAACATAAAAAGATATCAGTCAACGCCATCTCCCTGTCCGACGAGCTCATGGACAAGGATAACTTCACCAAATACGCCTTCATGACCTGTTTTTCCACGGAGCAGATCGGTCGGGCCTTTGCCTATTTTTATGGCCAGATACGCAAGAAGGAGACCAAGTTCTACATCCTCAACCAGGATTATCTCTTCGGCCACTCGCTGGCCGAAGGATTCAAGGTGGGGCTCAAGGAGTACTTCCCCACGGCCCAGATCGTGGGTGAAGATTATCACAAACTTTTTCTCACCGATTTTGCGCCCTATCTGACCAAAATTAAAACCTCGGGAGCCGAAGTCATTTTCACCGGTGATTGGATTCCCGACGCCGCCAACTTGCTCAAGCAAAGCCGTCAGATGGGCGTCATGCTGCCGTTTGCCAACATTTTTCTCAGCGATCCCACCACCCTGACCGAGGTGGGCATCGAGGGCACAACCGGGTTGATGGCCATCAGCCAGTCCGGAACGGGCAACCCGGTGTTCAAGAATGAGGGCATCATTAAATATTTTAAAGTCTGGGACAACTTATGGAAAAACAAATGGGCCAAACCGTATAACTCGCTTTCGTACAAGTACCCCATGGGCGCGTTGGGCACCTACATGACGTCGGTCTATTGGCTGGCCAGCGTCTTGGAACGCGCCGGCAGCACCGATCCTGAAAAAGTAATCAAGGTATGGGAAGGCGATTCCTATCAGACGCTCGGCGGCAAAGTGATGACCATGCGCGCCTGCGACCACAAGATGGTCACCGATCTGCATATTTATGAGTTCGTACCCCCGGCCCAACAGAAGCAATGCTTCAACATCGAACCGTACTACTGGTTTGAAAAGTGCGCCGGCGCCGGCCCGGTATATGAAATCCCGTCTGACAAAGCGATTCCCAAGGCCGATCCGGAGCTGTGTAAAAAGAACTAATGCGCACCTAATTTTATTAGCGCTGAAATTGATGCGCGTTAGATCAGATGGTTCGTTTACTTTAGGATGAGTACCGCATATGGCCCGCCCGCGTACATTTTACGGCGGGCCATATGTATGCAAGCAACCTGCAATTGACTTCGATAATAGGAGCAGCGAGGCGATGGAGGCATATATCGCCCAAGGTATGCACGGACTGGCCTACGGTATGGTGTTATTTCTGGTGGCGTCCGGGCTCACCCTGGTGTTGGGCATGATGGGCGTGTTGAACATGGCCCATGTCAATTTCTTCATGTTGTCGGCTTATTTGGGCTATCAGGTGGTGGCCTGGACCGGCAGCTTTTGGCTGGCCCTGCTGATTGCGCCGCTGCTCACCGCGGGCGCGGGCATTCTGATGGAGCGCTTTCTGCTCAAAAAAGTCCACGCCTTTGGCCCCATGGCCGAGCTGATCCTCACCATGGGGGTGGCGTTCATCATCTCCGACGGCGTCAAGGCGGTCTGGGGCACCCAAAATCTACCCTTATCTCCTCCTGGGAGTCTTTCGGTACTCGTTAATATCGCCGGAGTACAATATCCGGCCTATCGATTGTTTCTCATTGGCTTGGCTGTGGCCATTTTGCTGCTCATGGCCCTGGTGCTTTACAAAACGCGCCTGGGCATGATTGTGCGCGCGGCCGTGGCCGATGCCGGTATGGTGGATGCCCTGGGCATCAACGTGCCGCTGGTCTTCATGACGGTCTTTGGCGCCGGCACCTGGATGGCCGGGGTGGCGGGCGTGGCCATCGCGCCCATTCTGACTGTCTCGCCCGGCCTGGCCGCCCAGATGGGCATGGACGCATTTATCGTAATTATCGTGGGCGGCTTCGGCAGTCTGGGCGGCGCGTTTCTGGTCGCCATCCTGTGCGGTCTGCTCAGCGCCTTTGGCGTGCAGTTCCTGCCCCAGTATGCCTCGGTGCTGTTGTTTGTCTTCATGGCCGTGGTTCTGGCCATTAAACCCGAAGGGCTCTTCGGAGAAAAAGAATCATGAAGCGGAATCTGATCTGGACCTTGTGGGCCGCGGGCGTCGCGGCCGTGGCGCTCTTCCCCCATCTGTTCGGCGTTTACTACGCCAACGCCCTAATCCTTTTTGCCGTCTGGGCTCTATTCGCCGTCAGCCTTAATTTACTGCTGGGCTTCACCGGGCTGCTGAGCTTCGGCCATGCCATGTACTTCGGCACCGGCGCTTACGGCGCGGCTCTGGCGTTGAATCACATCAAAGGCCTCTCCATCGTGCCGGCCGTCATCATCGGTATGATCGCCGCCGTGATCCTGGCCTTGCTCATTGCGCCGCTGGTGGTGCGGGTCAGCGGCACGGCCTTTGCCATGCTGCACCTGGCCTTTGCCCAGCTGCTCTATGTGCTGGCCTTGAAATTGAGAAGCATTACCGGCGGCGAAGATGGCATCAGCATCTATCCCCGGCCGGATCTTAATATTTTTGGGCTCTTGCGCATCGAGATGAATGATCAGAACTTCTTTTACTTCGCCGTGATCGTGATTGCGGCCGCGCTGAGCTTCTTATGGTTTTTCACTAAAACGCCCTTTGGTCAGATCATGGTGGGCATGCGCGATAACAGCAAACGCATCGGCTACCTCGGCTTCAAGGTGACCTATACCAAGGCCGTGGTTTACGCGGTTTCCGGCGGGTTCGCGGGCCTGGCCGGCGCCATCTATGCATTGCTGCAGAGCCTGATCTCCACCAACGATGCCTACAGCATGGTGGTTTCGGTCTATCCCATTATGATGGTGATGTTGGGCGGTGTGCTCAGTTACTTCGGCCCGATAGTCGGGGCGGCTTTTTTCGCCCTGATCGATGAATGGATCGGCAGTGGACAATTTCAACAACTGCTGCTCAAGTTGCTGTCACTTTTACTGCCGAGCAGCCTGGCCCAGCGAGTATCGGATTTTTTCCAGTTTGAGATGATCCTGGGGTTGATTCTGGTCCTGGTGACTCTGTATTGGCCACTGGGCCTGGCCGGATTCATCGCCCTCCAGCGCATGCGCTGGCAGATGCGCCGGGTTTCCGGCGGGCCGCAAAGGAGCGCAACGTGAACATCCTCGAGACCCGAAGTCTATCTCACAATTTCGACGGCCTGCGCGTGCTGACCGACGTCAACCTCAATGTGCTCCAGGGAGAAAAGCACGCCATCATTGGGCCCAACGGCGCGGGCAAAACCACGCTGTTCAACATCATCACCGGCACTTACACGCCCAGCCAGGGCAAGATCTTCTTCAAAGACAAAGACATCACCGGCCTGGGGCCCTGCAACATCCAGCGCCGGGGCATGGGCCGGTCGTTTCAGATCACTTCGACCTTCGACCGCCTGAATGCATTTCAAAATATTCGCCTGGCAGTATTATCCAATAGAAAAATCCGCTTCAACTTCCTGCGCTTTGTAGACAAGATGACCGATGTTTCCTTAGAGACCATTGATATCCTCAAGCGCCTCAATCTCTTTGACGACCGCCATTTTCCGGCGGGCGTGCTCTCCTACGGCAAACACCGCTGCCTTGAAATCGGCATGGCCCTGGCCACCAATCCCGACCTGGTGATGCTGGACGAGCCCGCCGCCGGCATGTCGGCCGAAGAGACCCATACCGCCGTGGAATTAATTCAGCGGCTGACCGAAGGCAAAACCATGGTGATCATCGAGCATGACATGGACGTGGTCTTCAAGCTGGCCGACCGCATCACCGTGCTGCACCACGGCACCATCCTGGCCACTGGCACTCCCGAGGAGATCAAAGCCAACGAACAGGTTCAGGCGGCGTATCTCGGCCGATTGGAGGAGTAATATGTTGTTGGAAGTATCGGAACTGAACACCTACTATGGGCAGAGTCGCGCGTTGCAGAACATCAACTTTCACGTGGACGAAGGAGAAGTGGTGGCTCTGCTGGGCCGCAACGGCATGGGCAAAAGTACTACCTTGAAAAGCATCATGGGGTTGCTCAAACCCCATTCCGGCCAAATCCGCTTTAACGGCCGCGATATCATGGGACTCAATCCATACAAGGTGGCCCGCGCCGGCATCGGCTACGTGCCCGAAGAGCGCCGCATCTTCCCCAATCTCACGGTTCTGGATAACTTGAAGATGGGCATTAAAGGCGGCAAGATCGATAAATCCAATCCCAATGCCTGGACCATTGAAAGAATATTCGAACACTTCCCCTTCATGAAAGAGCGCACCCATCAAAAAGGCGGCCATCTCTCCGGCGGCGAGCAGCAGATGCTCACCATCGGCCGCACCCTCATGGGCAACCCCAGGCTGCTCATGGTGGATGAGCCCACCGAAGGATTGTCACCCATCATGGTCAAGGAGGTGCGCAACGTGCTTGAGCAGATCAGCAAAGCCGGCATTGCCATTTTGCTGGTGGAGCACAACTACAAAATGGCCATCTCAATCGCTCACCGCGTCTATCTCATGGGCAAGGCCCACATCGGTTACAGCGGCACGGCCGCGGAACTGGAGGCGGATGCCGAAACGCGGAAGAAGTATTTGGAGGTGTAAGGTGGGTGAAGTATTCAGGAATCAGAATTCAGAATGGCTTTTTACCGTTTTGCTTCTGACTCCTGGCTGCTGAATTTTGAATATTTTGGAAAGTATAAGGCAGAATAGCAGCTCAAACCAGCCTTAAGCCTCTGAAAAGCAAACCCCCACACCCTTTTCATGAATCCACGCCACCCGGCCTTTGATAATCAGAAAGTTGGTTCCCTCCTGGTATGGGATTGTCAAAAAAACCTCCTGGCCGATCTCCGGTAGCTCCTCCAACTCCGTTTCCACAAAAGCGCCGCCCTTGCCCAGATTACGGATCTGACCGGCATAAGCGTGGTGATAATCATCGAAGTCCACCGGCATACAGCAATCCTTGCGTGCAAACAAACGTCTCTCCCTTTGGCGCATGGCCTGCTCCCTCCGCAACGAGTTGATTTAACGAACCATATTTAGATTATCGGCCGATGGCGGGAAAACATTAGGCCTGGAAAGGGACAAAGGGACAAAGGGACTGAGGGACTGAGGGGCTGAGAAATACTCTTTTCCTTATTCGGCAACGCTTATCATAGGCTTGGGGGTTGAGAGGATCGTGTCGTGGGTCTTAGAGCCCGTCATAAAATCTCTTTCATCCGTCCGGGCAAAATCGGGGATTAAACTTGTGCGAGAATTATTCCTTTGTTGCGGCTTCCCCCCGCAGCGCTTCCCAAAGCACCTCCACCGGATGGCGAATGGGTTTGGCGCTCAGGTGTTCCATCTGCATTTGGCAGGTGGGGCAATCGGTAACACCCCAATCAGCGCCCGAGGTTTGCAGCCGCTGGATCATGGGCGTGGCGATGGTTTTACTCAAATCATAATTTCTTCGCAGCAGCCCCCAACTGCCGGCCATGCCGCAGCAGTGGCTTTTCAAATCTTCTATTTTGACTCCCGGCAGAGCGCTGAGCAATGTCATGGAGCTGCCGGCATTGGCTTGCAACCGCAGATGGCAGGGCTGATGGTAGGCCAGGCGCATTGGCGCGACCGCCAACCGGGTCCCATTCAGATGGCGCAGAACCAGGTCGCTGATGTGGATGGTTTTGGCACGCACGGCGGCCACGGACTCTTGCGGCAGCAGATAAGCCCAATCCTGCATCAGGGCATAACCGCAGGAAGAACAGGTCACGACGACGTGATCCACCTGAGACAGCAGGGCCCGCCAGCTGGCCAGGTTGCGCTGGACGGCCCGCCGGGCGTCAGCGGTCAAGCCCTTGGAAAGCTGGGGCAGACCGCAACAATACTGCGGCGGCAGATGGACGCCGAGCCCCAGGCGTTGAAGCACCTGAACGGCGATTTGACCCAATTCAGGCCGGATGTAGGCCGCATAGCAGCCGGCAAAAAAGAGTACTTGGGGCCCATCGCCAGTCGTCAGGCGCGGCAGGCGCTCATAAAGCGGGCGGCGGTCGAAAAGCACGATGCCGCGCTGGGGCGCCAACCCGGTCAGCCAGGATACCAGCAAACGCGCGGGTTTGGGACGGGTCAGGGGCGCAATCACCGGCATCAGTTTGTGGGTCAGCCGGGCCGCGGTTTCCACCTGGGAGACCAGACGGTCTGGCAGCCCCAGGCCAAAGCGCCGTACATACTGGGACTTGGCCTCCATGGCCATTTTAGGGATGTTGACGTTGGACGGGCACTCCAGCGAGCAACTGCCGCAGTTGACGCAACGATCCATCACCTGCTGCAAGGCGCGCTGATAGAGGGTCCCATCGGCCACCGCGCCGCTGATCAGGGCCCGCAACACATTGGCCTTGGCTTTGGGCGATGCGTTTTCGTCCCGGGTGAATTTGTAGATCGGGCACATGCGCGTGGCGCTGGTCACGGTAGTACATTTGGAGCAGCCGTGGCACTTTTCTACTTCTTCCACGAAGGCATCGCACCACTTCAGGCGCAGGCCTTTGACCGGCGCGCTGTGATAATGGCGGCCGTAGCGCAGATGGCGGGCCATTTGCTGCGGGTCATCGAGGAGTTTGATTTCCGGATTAAGCAGCCCCTGGGGGTCGAACAACTGTTTGGTACGTACAAAGAGATCGAAGAGGGTGGGGTATTTGCGGCGCACATAGGCGCTGCGCAGGCGGCCATCGCCATGTTCGCCCGACACCGTGCCTCCCAGGCCGTCCACCAATTCGTAGACCGCATCCGCAATGGGACGCAGCAGATCCACATCTTTGGGGTCTTTCAAATCCAGCAAAGGCCGGGTGTGCATCAATCCTTTGGCGATGTGGCCGTACAGCACAAATTCTACTTTCAAGCGGTTGAAGATCGCATAGATACCTTCAAAATAGGGCACCAGCCGGTCCACGGGCACGGCCGCGTCTTCCACCAGGGCCAATATCTTGCGGCGGCCCTTGAGTTTGTAAAGCGTGGGAACAGCCGCCTTGCGCACGGCCCAGAATTTCTCCTTTTCTTCCGTTGATACCGCCACATAGGCCTGCCGGGTCAGGGCGTTTTGGGCCAGATAGGCTTGCAGCGTCTCCGCCTGCCGGGCGCACTCCCTTTCGCTGGGGCCGTCAAACTCCATGAGCAGTACATTGTCAATGCCCTCGGGAATACTTCGGCGCAGGGATGGATCTGAGTCGCAGGCCACGCGCAGCAAGGATTTGTCCATTACTTCGATGCCCGAGGGCGACAAGGTCATGGCATACTGCACGGCCCGGGCCGCCTGCAGCATGTCGTCGAAATAGGCCACCACCAGGGTGTCGGCGGCTGGCCGGGGCCGGAGCCGGAAGCGCAGGCGGGTAGAAATGCCCAGCGTGCCCTCGGCGCCGCAGAGCAGGCGGTGCAGCCGCAAATGTTCTTCCTTCAGCAGCCCGCGCAAATTATACCCGGCCACGTTGCAGGCAATGGCCGGGTAAGCCCCTTCGATGGTCGCGGCGTGTTGTTGATAAAGCCGCGCCAGCTGGCGCAAATGGGCCGGCAGTTGATCCAGGGAGGTGGCCGCGGTCTCGGAAAGGGTCCGCGCCGAGCCATCGGCCAGCACCACCTGGGCATCGAGCAGATAGTCGGCCACATTGCCATATTTGACCGAATGGGCGCCGCTGGCATTGGTGGCGCACATGCCGCCAAAGGTGGCATACTCGCCGCTGGAGGGATCGGGCGGGAAGAACCAGCCCGTGCCTTTGAGCGCCGCCTCCAGTTCGCCGAAGCGATAGCCGGGCTGGCACTCAAACCAGCCCTGGGAAGTATCCAGATGAAGCAGGCGGTTCATGAACTTGGAGAAATCCAACACCATGCCGTCACCCAGGGCCGAGCCGCACAGGCCGCTGCCCGCCCCTCTGGGATGCAGATAGAGCCCGTAGCGGACGGCAAAGCGTACCGTTTCCTGAACATCTTCCAGGGTGGCGGGGTAGATGACGGCCGCTGGCATCTTTTGAAAAATGCTGGCGTCGGTGGAGAGCTGGTAACGGCGCAGGATATCGGTGTGCACTTCGCCCTGGAGGAGGTCGGCCAGCACATCAAAAGGTTCGGCGATGGTCTTGTTGTGGAATCGGAACATATTTACTTCAATAGTCTCTTCTTCTGGATTAATCCAGTGTACTTCCTTTTAGCCTTTTACTTTCTCCCTACTTTTGGCACCACCAAGCTGGCATTAGGAATCACCGCCAAAGTTCCCCGATGCCCAGCCACCCGTTCGCGGGCTTGATCCGGAGAGAGCCGCTCAACGCCGATGGTATTGGCAACGCCAGCAGTCAGATCGGTCACCAGACTGATGCGGATGCGCCGGGTCTTGGCCATCATGGCCAGGGCCGTGCCGCCGTTGCCCTCGTAATTCGCGGCCAGGCGGTCAAAGGCCGCGTTCCAGTCCCCCATTTCAAACCAGGGTAAAAAGGTTTGGGAGCCGATGCCGTCCGGACACTGGGCCAGCACGATCAATTGCCCGCCGTCGCGCACAAAGGCCGCGGCATGGTGAACCGCTTTGTGGCTTTGGATAAAGTTGATATCCTTGGGAAAACCTCCGCAGGAGGCCATGACCAGATCATGGGGCGCACAAGGCACCTCACAGCAGGCCCCATGTCGGGCGCAGGCCGCTTGAAAATGGGCCGCGCCCTGGCCCACTAGAAAATCACGCACCTGACCGTGGCTGTCGAGAAGTCCATGGATGGCAAGGTCCGCGGGCCGAAAGGCTTCGATTTCGACCAGATCCTCGGCCAGGGGATTGCCCTCGATGACGCCGGGTTGGCAACCCGCTGCCAGCCTGCGCCCGGCCCGGTCGAGAAATAATCCGTGGTTGGCGTAGATCGCCGCCTTGTCCCCCAGCCCCGGAAAGATCAGTTTGCGGCCGCCGCCATACCCGGCAAAGTAGTGATGGGAGATGGCGCCGAAGGTGATCAGGTCACTGGCCGCCAGGAGATCCTTGCGCAACCGTACCGGTGTGCCGCGCCGGGTGCGGCCCAGGGTCTCAAAAGCAGCATCGTCGCCGCACTGGTGGTGAATCCACTGAAATTGATTGTAAACGGGTCCGTACGCGGCAAGCGATTCCGCCTCGCTCTGGCGGGCGTGGGTGCCATAGGCAATGAAGATCTTTAATCGAGCCAGGTCGGCGCCCCTGGCGGCCAGGGCCTCGATCAGCACCGGCAGATATTGGGGATAGCCGCACAACCGGGTCTTGTCCGCCACCACAAGGGCTGGGCGTTTTAAATCGAGCCGGGTTTGAGTCAGAAACTGATCCAAACGCTGCCTGAATTGCGGCGGATCGATGTGAGATATTGGTTCGCGCGCCTCCAACATCATTGGTTTCACGGCCGAAGCAAAAGACAACTGTCCGCCGCCATAGGCCATGGTGAAGCTGAATGGCATGAGGCTACCCTTTCACGGAACTGCTGGAGTCCAAAACCACCTGTGCAATGGTTTTCACCTTATACCTGATACCTCCTACCTTCAACCTTGATTCAACCCCCACCAGGGCTTATAGTCCTGACCATCCATCAATCCAACAGCGAGGAAACGCCATGATTGTCGATCAGGAACAAAATGTGCCCCCCATTGTGATGAACAGCCCGGAAGTCAAAGCCGCCGCCATCAAAGTGCTGGTCGGCCCCCAGCAAGGCTGGAGCGACTATGTGATGCGGATCATCGAACTTGGTCCGGACGGGTACTCGCCGGCCCACGCCCATCCCTGGCCTCACATCAATTACATGATCGAAGGGCAAGGCACCTTGATGATCGAGGGGAAAATCCACATGGTCAAGGCTGGAGGGTATGCCTATGTGCCGGCCGGCAGCCATCATCAATTCAAAAATACCGGCTCGGGTCTGTTTCGGTTTATCTGTATCGTGCCCAAAGAGGGGCACAAGTGAGGTGTTTCCAAAACGTCCCCTCGGGCTCAATATCGGCGTTGGGGCGAGGTGGCCAATCCTCGAAATACTTCGTGTATGTCTGCGGTTGGCCACCTCACCCCGCCTTGATCTTGAGCCCGATGGAACATTTTGAAATCACCTCACATAGCAGCCCAAAGTCTAGATCGGAGGCAAAAAATGGATAGGAAGAGAACTTACACATGCGCCCACTGCAAGGGCCAAACAGAAGTGAGCGCCAAAGCCGCCGCGCCTCAATGCTGCGGGCAGCCCATGGTTGAGGCCCCGGAACCCTTGAAGCAGTGCACCCTTTCAGGCACGGCCGAACATTCGCGTTTTGAAGATGACATGGGCGAGCCGTGCGACGATGGCCGGGCGGGATAGTCGATTGAATCTGTTAAAGTCGAATCCATATTTAATTGGGCATAATTCAGCATCATCCGTGTGATCAGTGTAATCCGTGGTAGAAAAATTGACCACGGTTTACACAGATAGCACCGATGGCCGAAAGGCAGGATTGATGGTGATCACACCACCCTATGGTTTTGCTGTGTCACTATTGGGCTTTAACAACGAATTCAACTGCTGATCCACCTGCCGTTCGATCTCCGGGCGGCCCATGGCCTGGGCCAGGGCTTTGGCCTTGCCAGCGGTTTGCCGGGCCGTGTCAACGCGGCCGTCGGCGGCATAGGCCACGGCCAGAGTGGCCAGCAGCAGCGGATCCTTTTCTTCGGTCAAGGCGCACGCTTTCTGGGCGTAAATGACGGCGTTTTTGGGATTGCGCGCCGATGCATCGGGCGCCGTGGCCTGAATCACGGCCATCAAATTCAGGGCTTGAGTCAAATCCGGATTTTGGCTCAGGGCCGCATCCAGATAGTCCAGGGCTTCACGGAACTGGCCGCGCCTGTATTGGATTTCACCGATTTGCATCAGGGATTCCGTCACGCCGGGATGCACCCGCAAGGTCTCCTTGAAATAGTGCAGGGCGTCATCCAGGCGGTTTTGCTGCAGATAGGCGTAGGCGATGTTGCCCAGGGCCAGTAGAAAATTGGGCCGCACGCGCAGGGCCTCCTTGAAATGCCCAATGGCTTCGTCGGTTTGGCCTTTTTCAGACAACATATACCCCAGATCATTCTGGCTGCCGGCATCGTCCGGATCTTCGCGCACCGCGTTTTTATAACTGGCGATGGCCTCATCGTCCAGGCCCTGATCGGAGTAAAGGCGCGCCAGGAAGAAGTAGGCCGGGGCCTTGGTCGCAATGTCCGGCAATTTCTTCTCCAGGGCGACAATTTGCGCCGCGCGCAACTGCTTCACGATTTCTTCATCTTGAATAAAGCTGAATTCCAATGGATGTTGACTGCAATAGGTTTTGAGCAGATCGATGTAGGCGGCTTTCTGATTGGAACTGGCGCTGGCAAGATCCACCATGTTCGGGAAAGGCGCATAAACCGACAGGGCGTAGCGCGTGAAATCGATTTGCTCCGGCACCGAGGCGCGGATTTTTTCGACCGCCGATTTGCTCTCCGGGCTCAGCCAGGCCTGTTGCGCCACCTTTTGCAGCAAATCTTGATGAATGGCTTCACCCTGGTACATCAGTTTGGGAGCCGCGTATTCCAGCAGCGGCCGGTTAAAGGTATTGACCGGCCCGGCGCCGAACAGGGCCTTGAGATCTTCGCAGACAATCAAACGCCGGAAGAGTTCGGGATAGGCCAGATGGATGTTGCTGGAGCGGCGCGTATATTCGATGTTCTTGCGGGCGTTGTCCCAGTTTAATCCTTTTTCGTTTTTAAACCCGACAAAGAGAAAGTCCTGGGAAAGTCCGCCGGGCTCGCAAGAGACCAGCAGGCTGGCGGGGAATACTTCCGCAAAGGTGCGGCCGATGAGGGCAAAGGAAGACCAATCCATCTGATAGCAGTGAAACCACTGCACATAAATTCCGTCGGCGGTCAGCCGTTGGGCGGCCGAATCGAAGAAGTCGCGGGTGAAGAGGCTGGCCATGCCCGCCATCCAGGGATTGGAGGGCTCGGAGATGATCACGTCATAGTTTTCGCGGGTCAACCCCAGATGGGCCATGCCGTCTTGCAGAATGAGGCGGGTCTTGGGGTTGGTCAACACGTGGTTGTTCCAGGGCTCGAAGTATTTGGCGGCCGTAAACACCTGGTCATTGATATCCACCACATCGAGTCGCCCCACCGGATAATGCAGGGTTTCACCGGCCGTGATACCGCTGGCCAGTCCCAGGACCATCACCTTTTGATGGCTCTTGGCAAAGAGCATGGGGAAGTGGGCCAGCAGGGTCTGGGTCTTCATGTCGGCCACGGAGGAAGCATCCATTTTGCCGCTGTTGGCCATGGAGATTTCATCCACCCCAAAGGGACCGGGATATTTCAAAACCGTAGTAAAACCACCGATGCCGTCGCCGTAGTAAAGCAGTTTGCCCCGATCCACGCTGTTGAGAATCCGCGGCCCGTTGAACAAGGCCTCCATCCAGCCGGTGCTGAGAATCATTTCATCGACTTCGGTATTCGCCTCGAATCGATGGTATTTGCCGGTGGCCAGCAATTTGCGATCCCAGGAAGGATAAGCCACACAGAAGATGATCCCAGCCGCCAGGGCCGCGGCCAAAGCGAGCCAGTACGAGACTTTGGCGCGTTGGCGGGCCAGCACCACCGCGCCCACGATTACCGCGGCGGCCAGTTGCAGGGCGATCACCAGCTTCAAGCCGTTTTCCTTGCCGAGGAGCGGAATCAGCGCAAAGCCCGCGCAAAAGGAGCCCAAGACCGCGCCCACGGTGTTGACGGCATAGGCCCGGCCAATGGCTCGCCCCACGTCCGCCACCGAGCGGGTATAGATTTTGACGACCAGCGGGAAGGTGGCCCCCAGGAAGAACGTGGGAAAAATCATGAAGCCGAAAAGGGTCAACGCCTTGGCCAGGGAGAGGAAGGCGAAGTGCTCCTTGAAGGAGTAAATCAATTTCGCGAAGAAGAGCTGGCTGTTGCCCAGGATCTGGCTGATGGCCAGGGCCAGCAGGGCAGCGGCGATCTGGCTGGCCACCAGCAGCACGGCGGCATTGGCGCTGCGGTCGGCCAGGCGGCCAAAGGCCAGGTTGCCCAGGGCCAGTCCGGCGATGAACGTCACCAGCACGATGGTGAAAGAGTAGGTGGTGGGGCCTACGAGCAGGCCCAGCAGCTTGGTCCAGATCACTTCATAGGCCATGGCGCAAAAGCCGGAAGTAAAGAAGATCACCAGGGCGCCGGCGATGATGTGGGCATGGTCAGGGAGCGAGCTTGGCGTATCAACCGCAATCGACGGAGCGATCGGCTTTTTCTTCTCCTTGGACTGGACTTTTGGCGAAGAGCCTTCCGCTGTGCTTCCCAGGCGCAGACAGATCATGCCGATGGTGCCGTTAAACATCACGGCCAGCAGCATGGTACCCCAGACCCCCAGGGCATCGATCAGCCAAAAACCGCAAATCAGAGAACCCAAGGCCGCGCCGACAGTATTCAATCCGTAGAGCAATCCGGCGTGGGAGCCCACATGGTTGAGCCGGCTGATGTAAAAGCGGCATAAGATGGGCAGGGTGGCGCCCATGCAGACCGCTGGCGGCGCCAGCAAAATCAGCGCGCCGATAAAAATAGAGAGATGGTAGAACACGGGATGGGCAAAGAGCGCATTGTAGAGCACCCCATAAAGCATTTTGAGAATCATCAGCAGAATGGGGATGGCCAGGGCATAGGCTCCGATGAAGAGCTCCAGCATCCCATAGGCCCGGATCAGGCGCGCGGCCGGGATCTGATCGGCGCGTTTGCCGGCCAGATGGCTGCCCAGGCCCATGCCGCCCATGAACACCACCAGAATGATGCTGACGGCAAAGGGCGCGCCGCCGATGACACGCTCGATCATGCGCATCCAGATTATCTCATAGACCAGGGCGGTCATGCCCGATAGAAAAAAGCAGATTAGAACAATGGGGGCCAGATGTGGATCAGAAGAAGTTGCAACGGCACGGGCGGCGGCGGCTTTTGCTTTCATCGGTTTCCGTCATGGGGGGGCGGGTTAGGGGTTGGGGTTATGAGTAGAAATCGAGCTCATTTCTCGCACAAAGCCACGAAGATGGATTAATTGCTTTTTCTTTGTGCGAGATATTTTTCACCTCGTTCTCACGCAGAGCGAGGGAACGAGGTGAACCCATCCGTGCCATCCGTGTAATCCGTGGTCAATTTTTACCACGGATTACACGGATGGCACGGATGGGCGAATAACTCTTAACTATCAGTAGGATGCGCTTCGCGTATCATTCGGTGCATGAACTGCACCCTACCCTCAGAAGGCCAGTTTGCCGCAGCCTTCGGTAGGGTGCGCTCTGCGCACCATTGGGCCTTCAGCCATCGGTCTTCAGCCTAGCGACCTAATTCAACGAAGCAAACTTCTTGCCTTCCTTGACCAGCTTTTCCAGCAACGGCGCTGGTTTGAAGTCATCGCCCAGGTCGGCCTGGAACTTCTTCATCACGGCCAGGATCTTGTCCAGACCCACCAGGTCGGCGTAAAACATGGGGCCGCCGCGGTAGACCGGCCAGCCGTAGCCGTTGACCCAGATCACATCCAGATCGCTGGGCCGCACCGCGATCTTCTCTTCCAGAATTTTGGCGCCTTCATTGATAATGGGGTAGATGCAGCGCTGGATGATCTCTTCGTCGGAGATCGCCCGGGGCTTGAAGCCTTTCTTGGCGGCAAACTCCTTGATCATGGCGTCCACCTCGGGCGCGGGCTTGGGCGCGCGGCTGCCTTCGGCGTAGTTGTAGTAGCCCTTGCCGTTCTTGATGCCGAAGCGGCCGGCTTCGCACAGCACTTCCTGCATGGTGCGGCCCTTGGAGTTATCTTTGCTCCAGCCCAGGTCAATGCCGATCAAATCCAGCAATGCCACCGGGCCCATGGGGAAGCCGAAGTCGTAGATCACTTTGTCCACCTGGGCCGGCGAGGCACCTTCCAGAATCAGCTTGTCCACCTCGCGCTTGCGCTGGGCGAACATGCGGTTGCCGGCAAAGCCGAAGCACACGCCCACCATAACGGCGATCTTCTTGATCTTCTTGGCAACGGCCATGGCGGTGGCCAGCACCGGAATGGCGGTCTTGGCGCCGCGCACCACTTCCAGCAGGCGCATCACGTTGGCCGGGCTGAAGAAGTGCAGGCCCACCACATACTCGGGGCGCTTGGTCTGGGCCGCGATTTCATCCACGTTGAGATAAGAAGTATTGGTGGCCAGAATGGCGCCCGGTTTGCAGATGGCATCGAGCTTGCGGAAGATCTCTTTTTTCAGATCCATGTTTTCGAAGACTGCTTCGATCACCAGATCCACATCCTTCAAATCTTCCATCTGGGTGGTGCCTTTGATCAGGCCCATGCGCTTGGTCACATCGTCGGCCGTCATTTTGCCCTTGGAGGCCGTGATGTCGTAATTCTTCTTGATCACGCCCAGGCCGCGATCCAGGAACTCCTGCTTTACTTCCACCAGGGTAACCGGGATGCCGGCATTGACAAAGTTCATGGTGATGCCGCCGCCCATAGTGCCGGCGCCGATGATGCCCACCTTCTTGATGTCGATGAGCGGCGCATCGGCCGGGATATCGGGAATCTTGGCCACTTCGCGCTCGGCAAAGAAGTAATAGCGCTGGGCCGCGGATTGGGAGCCCATCATCAACTGGGTGAACAGCTCGCGCTCGTATTTGAGCCCTTCGGCAAAGGGTTTGCCGACGGCCGCTTCCACGGCTTTGACACACGCTTCGGGCGCTTCAAAGCCCCGGGCGCTCTTGTTCAGTTCTTTGCGGTAATTGGCGAAGATCTCGGGCTTGACGCCGCTGATCTTGTCGGTCAGGGCGCTGACCTTGCGCATGGGGCGCTTCTCGGCCAGCACTTTTTTGGCAAAAGCCACGGCGCCTTTGGCCAGATCGCCGTCAATGATCTCGTCAATGACCCCTTCCTTCAGGGCCTGGGCCGCACCGATGGGATTGCCGGTGGCGATCATGGGCAGGGCTTTTTCCGGGCCGATGAGGCGTGGCAGGCGCTGGGTGCCGCCCGCGCCCGGCAGCAGGCCCAGTTTGACTTCGGGCAGGCCGAATTGGGCCGAGGCCACGGCCACGCGGAAGTGCGAGCTCAGAGCTGTTTCCAGGCCGCCGCCAAAGGCCGTGCCATGTACGGCCGCGATGATGGGCTTGGTGCATTGGTCAAAGGTGGTGAGCACGTCGGGCAGATGGGGTTCCTTGGGCGGTTTGCCGAATTCGCGGATATCCGCCCCCGCGCAAAAGGTGCGTCCCTTGCAGATCACCACGACGGCCTTGATGCCGTTATCCTTCATGGCCATGGTAATGCCGTCCTGCATGCCTTTGCGCACCGGGTAGCCAAGGGCATTGACCGGCGGGTTGTCGATCCACAACATCCCGATCTCGCCCTCTTTTTCCAACGATACGGCTTCAGTGATTGCTGTCATCCTTCTCCTCCTCTTATCGAATTGAATATATTGAAGATATGAATTGGCTCAACGGCGCGCTTCCCCGCGCCCCAAGCATTCAATAACCGGCCGCCAACCGAGCCATCTTTTAATCACACCTGGGGGGGCGTGTCCATACCAATATCATGGTCCGCCGGGGCCATCGTTTTTAGAAGTATGCCGGAAGAATCTGAATCGAAATCGCCATGCCGGGGCCTGTCCTGGAGAGATCGAATTGAGCAACCGCGCAGGCCGCCGGAGGGACATCCAGCGTGGCGCCAGCGCTTTTGATCGCAATCGGGCAAACCCCCCAGTTTTGCCGGGGGGTCACAAGAGTTTGACATTTACGGGAGTAAAGGTGCACATTCTCGAATCGTACCGCCTAAGAACTCTGTGGCGCAGGTTATAGGGTATATACGAGGAGCGCTCCGGAATTGTTTTCAGGTTCTGATTTCTATGAGGATTATAATTTGAGCCGTGTGCCGAAATTAGAAGTGCCATTACCCCGCCGAATCGGATGGATCACGGTATATTATGCGTTATGCTTTTTCCTCCTGCTCGCCTTCGGGCCTGGTGCCGGCCCGGCCTTTGCCCAGGCCCAGGCTCAGGTTGATCTGACCGGGAAGAATGTCCTGGTGATGCACTCCGGCGAAGCCAATGCGCCTCTTTTCCTAAAAACCGACAAAGGACTCGCAACGACGCTGGAGTCCGGCGGGATATCCGAGCTCAACCAGTTTTTCGAATCCCTTAACATCATCTTGAACCCTGGTATCGAGTACAGGCAAGCGCTGGTCGAAAAATTGCGCTTGCAGTACGGCCATCGAAAGGTCGATGTGATCATCACCATGTACCCGGAAGCCTTGGCGTTCGTGTTGGCAGATTGCGCGGATATCTTTCCCCATGTTCCCATCATCGCCCTGTACCTGCAAAAAAGCCTAGAGTTGCCGAATGCGGACCGCACCATCGTCCAGCATACCGCCACCCTCGATATCACGGGAACCCTTGAGATTGCGCTGGGCTTGGTTCCCGGCGCAAAACGCGTCTATGTCGTGAGCGGCGTCCACGAAATTGACCAACGGATCGAAGCGCAGGCCCGTCGCGATTTAAAAAAATGGGAGACCCGGCTTGAATTTCACTACCTGAGCAACTTGCCCTTCGAAGATATATTGGCTACTGCCTCCAGCGTGCCACCCGACTCTATTCTTCTTCTCCTGGTCCTTGTTCGGGATGTTAACGGGGAAAATTTCAGAATCCCGATCGTGGCCCAAAGGTTGAGCCAAGTCTGCGCGGCGCCAATCTTTGGGATTGTCGACACCGGTATGGGATACGGGATTGTGGGAGGCACGCTCCTCGATCCCGAGCATGTCGGCGCAAAGGCGGGGGAACTCGCCCTGGATTTCCTCAAAGGCAATCAGCCGCCGGGGGATGCCTCCAAAATCCTGAAGATATCGCCCGTGCCGATGTTCGACTGGCGGCAGCTCAAGCGTTGGAACCTGAGCCAAAGCGCTTTGCCCCAGGGGAGCATCATCCAAAATAAGGAGTTCACGCTTTGGGACTTCAAGTATCACATCATCGGGATAATGGCCTTCTGCCTGGTGGAAAGCGCTCTGATTATTTTTCTTCTCGTCCAGAGACGCCGGAAGAAGTCGGCTGAGGTGTCACTCAGGAAAACGGAAGAAAAGTACCGAAACATTTTCGAAGGTGCCATAGAGGGTATCTTTGAAATCTCGCCGCTGGGGCAACCCCTGACGATTAACCCCGCTCTGACGAAGATCTTGGGATATGCTTCGCCCGCCGAGTTTATCTCAAATATCAGAGACTGGTGGAGCCTGTTGCCCGCGGGCCAGGATAATCGTGAAGAATTTGTGAGTTTGATTGAAAAGCAGGATGTTGTGTTTGATTTCGAGTGCGAATTGTTGCGGCGGGATGGAGCAAAAATTTGGGCATCGATCAGCGCCCGCAGGGTGTGCGGCCCGGATGGGAAAACGCCGCGTTATTCGGGATTCGTGGAAGAGATCACCGAACGCAAGCGGTGGGAGCAGGCCACCCGCGAAAATGAGAGGATTCTGCGTCAGAATGAAAATGATCTCAGGACGCTCACCGGGCGATTGATTCATAATCAGGAAGAAGAACGGCGGCGCTTGGCCCGCGAGCTTCATGATGATTTGGTGCAACGCTTGGCGGTTTTTGCCATTGATGTGGGAGAACTCGAGAAGCAATTGATGGACCGGCCGGCCCCTGTTCAGGCGCAGTTGCGTGAGATGAAAACCAATATCATTAAAATCTCCCAAGACATCCATCGCCTCTCACGCCAGTTGCACCCCTCCATCCTGGACGATCTGGGGTTGAACAAGGCGGTCGAAGCGGAGTGCATGAACGTTTCGAGGCGGGAAGGGATTGAAATCGTCTTTAGCCATGAAAACATCCCGGCGGCTATACCTAAGGATATTTCGCTGGCGGTTTACCGAATCGTCCAGGAGGGACTCAGCAACATTTCCAAACATGCCTGCGCGGAGCACATTACTGTTGGCATAAAGGGCGTCGATCATGACCTCTTGTTGACGGTTGAGGACGATGGCATTGGGTTCGAGCCGGCGCAAGTAAGGAAAAAACCAGGTCTGGGACTATCGAGCATGCGCGAACGAGCAAGAATGATCGCTGGGGATCTTTCCATTGCGTCCCAGCCGGATAAAGGAACAGTGATCACTCTCAGGGTGCCTTTTACGCGGGAGGGGGAATGAAAAGAACACGAGTTCTATTGGCGGATGACCATCAAGTCGTGCTCGAGGGGTTGAAAAGCCTGCTCAAGGACGAGTTTGATATTGTCGGCAGTGCGCAGGATGGACAGGAGCTCGTGAATCAGGCGGTTGCACTGCATCCGGATGTAATCGTGGCGGATATCTCGATGCCACAGCTCAGCGGTATTGAAGCTGCCCGGCGGATCAAAACAGTCGACCCAAACATCAAGATCGTGTTCCTGACCATGCACCCGGACGCAACCTATGCGGCGAGCGCCTTTGAGGCGGGCGCATCAGGCTTTGTCTTGAAACACTCGGCCCCATCCGAGCTGGTTACGGCGATCCATGAAGCAGTAAAAGGAAAAACGTATGTGACACCCCTAATTGCCGGAGACCTCATCCACGCCTATCAGCAAGGGGATTCACCGGAAAAGATGCTTTTGAAAAAGATAAGCCCGCGACAGCGGGAGGTTTTACAGCTCATGGCCGAAGGCAAGTCCGCCAAGCAAATCGCGTCCGTTTTGGATATTTCAACAAAGACCGTTGAATTTCACAAATACAAGATGATGGAGCAACTCAATATTAAAACCAGTATCGCATTGATCCAGTATGCCATCAAACACGGCATTATCTCCGTGTAATGCTCCAGATTGCCTCCAAGACCAGTAAATTTTCTCACCCTAACCAGTAATTCTCCTAGTTGTATTATGGTCCCTCCTTCTATAGCCTGATCTATAAAGCACGAGAGTTCGATTGGCGCGGCTTGCACCGATGTTGAGCTCTCAATGACCTTGGCGGCCATGATCCTCCAGGGCAAAGTTGATTATCTCCCCTGAAACATTTCCCGAAGCGCTTTTAGACGCACTTTGCGAAAAAGCATCCAAAAAAAGTGAAAAATGATGATGCAACAAGGCCGTGTCCTTCTCGCCGATAAACATTCAACCCTGCTGGGGGGGATATGCCGTCTGCTTGAAAATGAGGTCAACACGGTTTTGATGGTGGCCGATGAGGGCTCGCTCTACGATGCCCTCCAGAACTTCAATCCCGATGTGGTGGTGGTTGATCTGGCGCTTCCAAGCGCGGGAGAAACAAACATCGCATGGGCGCTGAAGAGAGATTTTCCTGAAATGAAAATCATTATCCTGAGCCTCCATGATGAACCATCCGTCATCGACGATACGATGGCGGCAGGCGTCGAAGGCTTCGTGTTGAAGCGCAGAACAGTGATCGATTTGATTCCGGCCTTGCGCGAAGTACTCCAGGGCCGCAAATACATTTCTCCGGATATGAGCGGGGTGCCGGGAGCGGACATCTGATTTGGAACAATTTTACGATAGAGGTGATTTCAAAATGTTCCCCGATAAGGAGCTCGGGATCTTCGTCAATCGGGTTCAAGATCAAGGCGGGGTGAGGCGGCCAACCGCAGACATACATGTAGTATTTCGAGGATTGGCCACCTCGCCCCAACGCCGATATTGGAAAGCCCGTCGCAGATCCCGTTGATCTTTAGCGGGGAGGGGACGTTTTGAAATTACCTCGAAATAAAGAAGGGAGGTAGTACTATGGGGAGTAAAACCGCGCAGGCCCTTTCCGCACAAGAACAGGCCATCGCCGATGGCAAAAAAATATTGCATGGAACCGCGACCGACCGGGTTCTCAGGATGTTCGACGGAATCCGTACCTCTGGCCCGCCGCGCGTGGCCCTGGAACGGGCGGTCTATTTCACGGAGTCGTTCAAGGGCACCGAGGGCCAGCCGCTGGTCTGGCGCTGGGCCAAAGCCCTGCGACACATAGCTGAAAACATATCCGTCGCCATCTTCGACGATGAACTCATCGTGGGCCGGCCCTGCACCTGGTTCGGACGGTACTCGCTGGTGTACCCGGAGCTTGACGGCACGATCATCCAAGAGGGCGCAAAGGCTTTCATTGAGGCCAAAGAGGCCGGAGCCCCGGATGCCGTTACCGTGACCGACGAAGACAAGAAGATCATTGATGAGGTCCTTTTTCCTTATTGGAAGGGCAAAGACTTTACCCCTAACTTCATCAAGGCCCTGCCTCCTGAAACCCGACACGCCTTTTGGGGTTCTGACCCCGAGAATGTCGGGACCAAGTTTTCGTTCGTGATCATTTCTACTTCAACCATGCGCCATTCCCAGAACTGGGTTCCCGACTTTGAAAAGATGCTGACGCGGGGCTGTAAGGGTCTGCGCGAGGAAGCCCAGGCAAAGTTAGCCGCGCTGGAAGACCCGCGCGACCTGGCCTTCAGGAAGCCCTTCTATGAAGCAGCCATCATCACCTGCGACGCACTGAGCCTCTTGGCGAAGCGCTACTCGCAACTGGCCACCGAGATGGCAACCAAGACGAAGGACGCCCGGCGCAAGAAGGAACTGGAGGAGATCGCGGCCATCTGCGCATGGGTGCCTGAGAATCCGGCACGCACCTTCCGGGAAGCCCTCCAGGCGCAGTGGTTCACCCAGCTCTTTTCGCGTTTGGAGGAGATGGTGGGAGGGCAAGTCAATCAGGGCCGGATGGACCAGTATCTCTATCCCACCTACAAGAAGGACATCGAAGAAGGGCGGCTCACGCCGGAAGGGGCGCAGGAGCTGTTCCAGTGCCTCTGGCTAAACATCATGCAGAGCATTGAGTCCCAGATGTCACCATCCGCGGCCAAGGGCCGCGAGGGATTCTCCCACCACGAAACCGTAACCATCGGCGGCCAGACCCCCGACGGTTTCGACGCCACGAACGAGCTTTCTTACGTGCTCCTGGAATCAACTCGGCCTCTTCGGAGCAGCTACCCGGAGCTGGGGGTCCGAATCCACGCCAATACTCCCGACCGGTTCCTGCATGCCGTGGCCGAGACCATCAAGGACGGCAAGGGCTCGCCCAAACTGATCAACGACGAGTTCGAGGTGCCGTGGTTCATGAGCAACGGGATCGTGAAGAAGGAAGCGCTGGATTATGCCATGTCGGGGTGCTCGGAATCGCGCCTGCCCAACCGCGAGACCCACAAGACCGGCAACGGCGGCATCAATTATGGCGCGGTCATGGAGATGGCTCTCCGGGACGGCAAAATGAAGATATACGGCGAAGAACAGTTCGGCCTGAAGACGGGTGACCCGAGGAACTTCAAGACATATAACGACGTGTGGAATGCCTACAGGATGCAGCTCGAGAACGTCGTCAAGCACATCATGATCCAGAACTACATCGCGGCCGGGATGAAGTCCAAGTATATCGCGGCTCCGCTGGCCTCCACGCTGCATGACCTGTGCATGGAGCACGGTAGGGACCTCCACACCCACGCAGATTACATACCGGGGGCGCTGGATGCCTCCTGTATTGATGGGCTCGGAGGGTTCGCGACCTGCATCGATTCCCTGGCTGCCATCAAACATCTCATTTACGACACGAAGAAACTGACCTGGGACCAACTCCTCGATGCCCTGGAGTGCAACTGGGAAGGCAAGGAAGCCGTCCGCCAGATGTGCCTTAATGCCCCCAAGTACGGCAACGGCATCGAGTGGGTGGACACCATCGGTTACCACATCCAGCGCACCGTTATGGAGTATGCGCACAAGCATCCCAGGCCGCATGGCCAGAGCGCCAACATGCGCATCATTCCGATCACCTTCCACAACCCCTCCGGTAAGGTGACCATGGCCACGCCGAACGGCCGGAAGGCCGGGGAGTATCTTTCTGACGGCATCGTTCCCTCGCACGGCTGCGACACCAAGGGGCCCACGGTGACCCTGCAGTCCATCGCCCGGGCGACCTGCCAGATCTACAAAGAACACCGCGAAGACCTGCTCAACATGAAGATGTCGCCCGCCAACGTTGCCGGAGAGGAAGGAACGCGGCGGCTCATGCAGCTGATCCGCGCCTGGAGCAGCCAGAAGCATGCGCACATTCAGTTCAATATCCTTAATAGACAAACCATGCTGGAGGCGCAGAAGAACCCCGAGAAGTACCGGGATCTCGTCGTGCGGGTTGCCGGCTACTGCGCGTACTTTACCGACCTTTCGCCCTCGCAGCAGGCGGAGATCATCGCGCGGACGGAAGAGCAATGAGCTGAGTCTTGAGAAGACTTAACAAGACGAAGCGATTGATCGGATGAAGGGCATCCGGCGCCAAATGGGTCGCCGGAAAACAAAACCCGCGCCGCTTTTTTGGCCAGGAAGCGGCGCTAAACATCAGCGCTAAACATCAAAGGAGAAAGTAACCATGGAAAAGAAAATCGTATTAACTGGTATTGCCCGCTCGAAAGGCAAGGCGGCCGGCGAAGCGATGGTGAATCGCCAGCGGATTGGATGGGCGTTCAACCACGTCGGCAACGAGGACGGCATGGTGATGGCGCCGGGCGCCGATATGAAAGGTAAAATCGTGACCGGCAAGATCTTCGTCTATCCCACAACGGCCGGCTCCACCAGCGGCGCCTTCAGCCTGTACTACAAGTGCAAGGTGTCCCACCACGGACCCGCGGGCCTCATCTGCCAGGAGGTCCACTTTATTGATATCAACGGCGCCATTGCCGGTGAAATTCCCGCCGTGGATAAATTGGACCAGGACCCGATCACGACGATCAAGACGGGCGATTGGGTGGAAATCGACGCGCCAGAGGTCGGTGAGAAGGCGACTGTAACCATTACCCGCAAGGGGTAATTTTTTCCAACGAATTAAAAGATAAAAATTTAAGGGAGATAAATATGAAAGCAAAAATGAAACTTACAACCTACCAGCAAGAAATGCTGGATGGTAAGCATGGTGAAGCCAAGCAGTTTTGCATGGACAAGCTATTGGATTTCGGCAAGGCGGTCGAGGCCACGGAAATGGTGGACCTTGTCCTCACCCTCAACTGTTGTCCCATCTATGTGAAGGATCGTCTGGAGCCGAAGAGACTGGCGAAGCTCAATGAATACGACCTGGGACACAGCCCGCTCTACGATCCGATCTTCGCGATGAAAGACGCGCATGTCCACGACGAATCCGGCACCGAGTGCGGAAACGATCCGTATATGTGCCAGTTGGACAAGGCCGGCGAGATCAAGGGGCAGCCGAATGGAAAACCCTGGAACTTCGAACTTCCGGGCAAAGGCAGCTTTAGGTTGGACGAGGAAATGGTCGCGGGCTTCAAGGCGGGTTACGACAAGCTGATGGAGCATGGCTGGCTTCCCTGGCTGTCGTGCAACCCCTACTTTAACACCCGCATCCCCAAGATGGGAGAGTATGCCGCCAGCTCCGAATCCAGCGCCGCGTGCTACATCAACACCATCCTGGGTGCCCGGACCAACCGGGAAGCAGCAATCAATACGGTCTACTGCGCCTACACCGGCTGCCTGCCCAAGTATGGCACGCACCTTGATGAGTATCGCGCTGCCAAGGTCATCATCGAACTGACCGATGAGGTTCGCGACAACATCAAGGGGATGGCGGATTGGGGCGCCCTGGGTGCCGCCATCGCCGAGAAGGCCGGCAACCGGATCATGGCCGTGCTCAACCTGCCCAAGAAGATGGGCCCGGGCGCGACCAAGAACCTGATCTCCTGCGCCTCACCGGGCATGAATGACCCGATGCTGCACCTGATGGGCTACACGCCGGAATCCCCGACCCTGGAGGCCGCCTTCAAGGGCAAGATGCCCAAGAATCCTGAACGCTATACAGTTACCATGGACGACGTCGTCGAGATGTATCACCACCTCAACGCCATCGAGCCGGCGCCCGGCCCGGAAAAAGCGAAGCCGGTGGACATCGTCTTTTTCGGTTGTCCGCACGCGACCTGGGATGAGGTCCGCGAGGTTGCGCGCCTGGTGAAAGGCAAGAAGGTGAAGAAGGGCGTACATCTGTGGGTGCAGACCGACACGCCAACCTACTTCATGGCTCAGCACTACGGCGATACCAAGACAATCGAGGATGCCGGCGGCCACATCTTCCACCAGACCTGCATCGCCATGTCTCCGATCCGACACTACCCAAAGGGCACAGTCATCGCCACGGACAGCTTCAAGTACGTGAAGCTGGGAGGCGGCTTCGGACCGAAGTGGATCTATGGCAACCCGGAAGCCCTCGTCAATGCGGCGATCACCGGTGTGTTCACGCCGACTGCGCGCTGGGATTACTGGAGCAAACCGCGGGAGAAGTGTCTGGCCAGCGAAAAGGAACGCCCGTTGTATCAAGGGGAGAAACCGATGGTCGACTAACAGATAGCTGCTATCTGAAGAAGCGCCGAGCGCCCCCGGTTCGCCGGGGGCGCTCCGGTCCGAGTCGTCGCGCGGACCTGGCGTCCGGGGGAAATCAAGTTAGTCGTTGAGACGTAATCCGAGCGAGGAGATGCCCGAAAAACAATGGGGGGGAAAATATGAGTCTTGAAGATAAGCTCGCCATCCACGAGGTCATCGCTCGCTACTCATACACATGGGATGCGAAGGACCCTGATGGATTTGCTCTGCTCTTTACGGAGGATGGGGTTTGGGAACTCGTTGCTGCCGGAGAAACCCAGCCGCAGATCCGCATGGAATCACGCGCCGCCATTCGGACCATGGCATTGCAGGACTTTCAGGGACGTCTCGCGGGCGTTACTACTCGGCACCATCAAACGGGGATTGTGTTTGACTCCCTGGGTGTGGATTCCGCACGTACCCGCACGATGGTGCTCGTCACACGCCAAGGGGCCAGCGATGCTGTTCCATGGCTGTCGCACACCGGGGTGTACGACGACCAGTGGCGCAAGACCC
Source organism: Deltaproteobacteria bacterium (assembly GCA_021824175.1). Classification (GTDB taxonomy): domain Bacteria; phylum Desulfobacterota; class Desulfobacteria; order Desulfobacterales; family Desulfosarcinaceae; genus Desulfatitalea. The sequence continues at coordinate 66,364 of JAKALP010000007.1, read as the reverse complement.
AGGCGGGATGGCAATTTGTCCATCGGACGTTCCGGCCTGACCGCAGTATGTCACGGACCGCCCAGTGACTGGGAAATCGTCACCACACTGCGAAGCCGGGCCAGCATTGTATGAGCAGTCTAAAGTATCCAAGGATGATCCAACCATGGAAGCTCAAACGACAATTCCACTTGTCGACACCAACATCATCCCTGACAGGAATGCAGGGCTTGGGAGCCTTCTGTGGGATCTCCAGAATCCTCAAGATCCTGACCGGGACGAACCGCCACTGTTGGACTCAGCGTTTGCGTTCATCGATGTCGGTGTATCCCGTGCCAAGGCAGCGATCGCCCTAAAAACGCTTTTGGCAAGGGATCTCAAAATAGACGTGGATTATGTGGCCACGGAACTCCCCGATGCGGTGCCTTACGCGAACGTCACTCTCTTGGGCGTTGGGGCGGAGAAGATCCGTGGGCATTTATCCAGGATGAGCCCATCCAAGAAGACCACGTACGCGGTCACGGACTGGCATTATGTGGTTGATCGCACGGGCAAGGTAGCCTCAGTGGCCTATTCATACAATCATTATGGGAATGAGGTGTGGGAGGCGTATTTCATGGGCCGGCGGTTCCTGTACGCAGGTGAGCGGGTCGCGTTCTCCGACCCGGAACTGGACGAGATGCTGGCACCCACTGTGGTGAAGATCGAGGCAATGATTGATCTGGAAAGGAAGCGGGACAGCGACCCGAGCCGGCCTGGACCTTCCTGGGACGGGTACGGGATGGAAAAAAATCCTCTGGAGGCAGGTCTCGCGGAATTCGGAATCACCTTGCAGAAGACAGGTGTTCCTCAAAGGATTAAGAACAGGCAGAACGTCCTGTTCTTGGGAAATGTCCTGAATCAATATCCGCAAGATGAGCAGGCCCGCGAACTCGACAGGATTGCGGCGAATATGCAGGAGGGGGATATCGTTATTGTCCAGGTGGACGAGGTGGAAACGGCTTTTATCGAAGTCCTTCATGTCAAAAAGCAGGGAAGCCGGAAAACGCGAGCGCGCGTGAGGTGGATCAATACGAAGACGCTTGAAGTCCAGATGCCGGTCCGCGGCCCGGGATCGTGGCGGCCGATTCGCATGAAGCCGGAAGTGGAACGGATGGTCAGCCGTCTTGTTGAATGTCTCGTGAGGAAGGTGAGCTTTCCAGAGGGGCATCAAAAGGATTATTGGGTCCTTGCCCATCAATACATCAGTCATGTTTTTGCAACCTATTTCAGAGCCTTGCCTGTTGAAGCGATTCTTCGTATCGCTGTCCGGGAGGCCTTGTGGCGATTGCCATCCCAGGGCAAATACGGGTTTCTGGGCCGGATCTACGAAATGCGGGATTTCAATCCACCAACCTCAGAAACGATGAGCCGCCTGCAGGCCATCATCGACGAGGCCTTTGGCCGGCCGGCCCCAGAAGGGAATTAAAGAATGAATGAATTTTTGTCGCATGCCTTAACTCCGGTGATACTGATTTATGTGATCAGCGGAATGCTGGCATTGGGATTAAGCCAGACGGTCAAACAAATTATCGAGCCTCTTAAGAATGGACGTATAACGATCTCAGCGATTGTTGCGAGCTACATCATCCTTCCTCTTCTTGCTACCTCAATTGCGAGGCTCTTTGGTCTTGACCCGTCATTGAGATACGGTCTGGTGTTGTTGGCCATGGCGGCAGGAGCGGAGGTAGGCCCGATATTTACAGCCAAATCCAATGCCAATGTCTCACTTTCCGGAGGCATTCTTGCCATGTCGATTGGCATCACGATCATCTACATCCCTTTCATGCTGGGAGTGCTTCTGCCTGAGGTTCATTTCGACGTTAAACATCTGCTATTGAAGCTAATACTTACCATAGTGGCGCCGTTGCTTATCGGTCTCTTTGTCAGATCACGCTTCGAGAAGATAGCCCATACTGCTGAAAAGTACTTGCACATGATTTCACGCCTTTTCGTAGTTTTACTGCTATTCACCCTCATCGGGCTTTATTATAAGTACATCATTGCTTTGTTTGGCACATACGCAATACTTGCGGGCGTGATCTACGTTATTGCCGGCTTTGGGATCGGTTACCTGCTTGGATGGCCGCAACGCGGCACAATGGTTGCCATGGGGTTCATGCATGGCGCGCGCAATGCCAGCGTTGCGGTAATGGTTGCAAATAGTATATTTCGTGATCTGCCGGATGTCATGTTGATGATCGCAACGATGGTTATACTTATGCTGGGGATACTGATACCGGCATCATCTTTCTTCAAAATCAAACCGGGTCCGGCGTCGGCTTAGGATCGATGGGAGCCGTCACTTAAAAGCGTTTTTGGTAGAAGAAAAAGAAAACGGCGAATTTCTGATCTCTATCAAAGCAGCGCCAGCTTAAAGCGTAACCCTGGAGAGGAGTAAAACGTAAGCGTATGACCAATCAAAAAAAACGTATTGCCGTCAATTTTGGCGGGGGCTATGCTCCGGGGCTCAACGCCGTCATCGCGGGCGCGCTCCGGGCGGCCGATGAACTGGGATGGGAAGTGGTGGGCATCCGCGACGGCTTTGACGGGCTGCTGTTTCCCGAGCGCTACCCCGAGGGCGGGTTATTGAAGCTTGTCCCCAGCATGGCCAATAACCTGGCCGGGGCCGGCGGTTGCATCCTGGGCACGGCGGGCCGCAGCGATCCGTTTCATGTGCGCACCGTCAATGCCGAAAATTGTGTCGAGGAACTGGACCGCTCCGATGCGCTGCTCGCAAAGATCCGCGAAGAGAAGATCGAAGCAGTCATCTCGGTGGTGGGCCCACGAGCGCTCGCCATTCTCTGGAAGCTCAGCCGCAAAGGGCTCAAGACAGTGTGCGTGCCCAAGTCGGTGGAAAACGACATGGCCGCCACGATGCTCTCCTTCGGATTCAACAGCACCCTGAGCTTCACGGCCGAGATGCTCGAACGGGCCCGCCAGGCGGCTCAGTCGGCCCGGCGCATCGGTGTGGTCGAAGTCCTGGGCGAGAACGCGGGCTGGCTGGCGCTGCAAGCGGGCATAGCGGTTTGCGCCGATGCCGTGCTTATCCCGGAGATTGCCTATGATCTACCCAAAGTGGCGGCCCGGTTGCTGGAAAAGACCCAGGCCGGCCAAACCTTCGGGCTGGTGGTGGTGGCCGAGGGCGCGAAACCGGCCATTGACTTGAATGCGCCGCCCAAGCCGTCGGATGCCGCCATGAAAGCCGCGCTTTCCCCCGGCGCCACGGGCAACGAAGGGGTCAATATCATCGAACGCGCCGGCCGGGTGGCCACGCAAGTCGCCCTTGGGATCCAGCGCCTGACCGGCCAGGAGACCTACCCCCTGGTCCTGGGCCAGTTGGCCAAAGGGGGCACGCCCACGGTCGTGGATCGCCAACTGGGGCTGGTCTATGGCGCCGGCGCGGTGCGCGCCATACAGGGCGGTCAGAGCGGCGTCATGGTGGTCTTCCAGCCGCCGGACCTGGACTTCGTGCCTTTGGCCGAGGTCATCAACAATGTTCGGATCATTTCCGCCGACAACGGATTCGTTGAGGTTGCCCGCGCATTGGGCATCGCGCTGGGAGACTAAGGAAAATAAGCCATGACGCATTTGCAAGGAAATACAAAAGCACTGACAGGAGTGGTCCTGAATATCCAGCACTTCTGCACCCACGATGGACCCGGCATCCGGACCAATGTCTTCCTCAAGGGCTGCTCCCTGCGCTGCAAATGGTGCTCCAATCCCGAGAGTATCAATGCCAAGCCGGAACTTGGGTACAACCCTGGCAAGTGCATTGGTGAAAAGCAGTGCGGTTTCTGCCTCAAGGGTGTCTGCCCGGAGTCGGCCATCCATGTCGTTGGCGCAGGAGACCGGCCTGACGATAAGGTGCGCATCAACTGGGATCTTTGCACCAACTGCGGCCAGTGCATTCCCGTGTGCCCCAGCAATGCCCTTTACCTGTTTGGACAGGCGCTGACGGTGGACCAGGTGCTTGACGAAGTGGAGCAGGACGCCAGTTTCTACCGCGAATCCGGCGGCGGCATCACGCTCAGCGGCGGCGAGTGCCAGCTTCAGGCGGACTTTGCCGCGGCCCTGCTGGCAGGGGCGCATGCGCGCGGCATCAACACCACCATCGAGACGGCCAGCAATGTGCCCTGGGAGTTCATGGCCAAAGTACTACCGCATGTGGACACCGTGCTCCACGACATCAAGTTGACCGATCCGCAACTCCACAAAAAGTGGACCGGCGTGGACAACAGCCGCATCCGCGCCAACCTCCAAAAGGCCTACGAGACATTCCCCGAAGCAAAGTTCATCGCCCGGACCCCGCTTATCCCAGGCGTCAATGACGACGAAGAACACATCCGAGCGACCTTGGCCTTCATCAAGCCCTACAAGAACGTGGTGGATTACGAACTGCTGCCCTATATGCGCTTTGGCGAAAGCAAATACGGCTTTCTGGGCAAGATCTACGAAATGCAGGATTTCAATCCCCCGCCGCCGGAAACGATGAGCCGCCTGCAGGCCATCATCGACGAGGCGTTCGGCCGGCACTCCTCGGGGGGTAGATGATGCAAATGATGCGTTTCGTGATCTGCCAAATGTAATGTTGATGATCGCAACGGTGGTTATACTTATGCTTGTGATACTGATACCGGTGCCATTTTTATGTAAAATCAAACTGGGTCAAGTGGAAAATACAAACTTATAATCGTGTTATTTGCCTAAAATACGGGTTCTTATCAAGGGAGCAAATCGCATGAATCAACCTCAGCAGGCAACGAGAACAAGCGCGTCAAACACCCCGGCGCTACGCTTCGACGTGGTCGCCGGTCTGACGGCGGCGGCGGTTGTTCTTCCGAAGGCCATGGCCTACGCGACGGTTGCCGGCTTGCCCGTTGCGGTGGGGCTCTATACGGCCTTCGTCCCGATGATCGTGTACGCCCTGCTGGGCTCGTCGCGGGTGCTGAGCGTCAGCAGCACCACGACGCTGGCGATCCTGGCCGGCACGCAGCTTGGCCTGGTCGTGCCGGACGGCGATCCGGCAAAGCTCGTCACGGCGACGGCCACGCTGACCGCGATGGTCGGCGCGATGCTGTTATTGGCGAGACTGATGCGTCTGGGATTCGTCGCCAACTTCATTTCAGCGCCGGTGCTGACTGGCTTCAAAGCCGGGATCGGTCTCGTGATCGTGCTGGACCAGGTGCCGAAACTCCTGGGAATCCACATCACCAAGGCGGGATTCTTCCTCGACATTTTCAGCATTGCGCACCACCTCCCCGGAACCTCGCTGATGACGCTCGCGGTGGCCGCGGCCACACTGGTCGTGCTGATCGGCATGGATCGCCTATGGCCGCATTCTCCAGCCCCGCTGGTTGCGGTGGCGGGCGCCATTGCCGCGTCGTGGTTGTTCGGCCTGCAGGTTAAGGGCGTCTCTTTGGTCGGCCTGATTCCGCAAGGATTCCCGTCGCTCACGTTTCCGGCCCTCCCGCTGATCGAAAAGTTGTTGCCGGGTGCGCTCGGGATCGCGCTGATGAGCTTCACCGAAACGATTGCGGCGGGTCGCGCTTTTGTTCGCCCCGATGATCCTCCGATCAATGCCAACCGTGAGCTGATCGCCATCGGGGCGGCCAATCTTGCGGGCTCGCTGTTCGGAGCGATGCCGGCGGGCGGAGGCACATCGCAGACCGCGGTGGTGAGGGCCACCGGCGGTCGGTCCCAGAAGGCGTCGCTCGTTACCGCCGGTGTCGCGGCGGCAATCATGCTTCTGCTCGCGCCCGTGCTGGGCCTGCTGCCCTACGCCACACTTGCGGCAATCGTCATCGTCTACTCCGTCGGACTGATCCAGCCTGTGGAGTTCAACGCGATCCGCAAGGTGCGCGCGATGGAATTTTATTGGGCGCTGATCGCCTGTGCCGGTGTGCTGGTGTTCGGCACGCTCAAGGGCATCGTGGTGGCAATCATCGTGTCGATGATCGGCCTAGCCGGCCAGACCGCGCGCCCACGCGTGTCCGTCATCGGCCGCAAACGCGGATCCGACGTGCTGCGACCGTTGTCTGCCGACCATCCGGACGACGAGACCTTGGATGGCCTGCTGATCGTGCGGCCGGAGGGGCGCCTTTACTTCGTCAACGTGCAGTATGTGGCCGATCAGATCGACGCACTGGTCTTGCAGTACAAGCCACGCGTGATGGCCTTGGACATGAGCCGGGTGCCCGACATCGAATACTCGGCGCTTCAAATGCTCATGGCGGGTGAGAAGCGGGCAATCGAACGCGGCGCCGAAAGATGGCTGGTGGCGCTCAACCCGGGTGTTCTCGAGATCGTACGGCATGCCGGGCTGGACAAAAGACTCGGCCGCGAGCGCTTGCTGTTTAACGCGCGTGCGGCGATCGAACGCTACCAGGCGCAGCAGGCCGCGACGGGCGACCGATCATGAAAAAATGAAAAAACAGAACGGCCATGGCTGTTCCTTGATCACTTCCGAAACCATAAGCTCAAGACTATTGGAGGCAAGGGCATGAACCAAACCGATAAATCTCCTTTAATCGACACCATCCTCAGGATCGTCGTGCTTTTTCTGCTCATCGCCTGGTGCATCGGGATCATCCTGCCCTTTCTCGAGACCGTGATCTGGGGTGCCATCATTGCCGTGGCCCTGCACCCCTTCTTTGGGAGGGTAAAACGGTGGTTGGGGAACAGGGATATGCTGGCAGGGGTGCTGCTGACCCTGCTGATCGTTGTCATTCTCCTGGCGCCGACAGGCTTGCTCGTCAAGTTGCTCATTGAAGGGATCCATAGCCTGGTCGCCCAGTTCAGGGACCAGACCCTGGTGATTCCGCCCCCCGACCCGTCCGTGGCGGGATGGCCCTTGATCGGAAAACCCATTTCGGAAGTATGGTCGCTGGCCTCCAAAAGCATCGAATCGGCTATCACGGCCTACAGGGAACCCCTGTCGAAACTGGGCATGACCATCATCGGGCCCCTCGGCGGCTTCAGCAGAGGCCTCGTCCTGTTTTTCGTCTCGGTGATCATCGCCGGCGCATTCCTGGTCAAAGCCGATGCTTCGGCTGCTTTTGCGCGAAAACTCACCCAGCGCCTGGCTGGAGAACGCGGCGATGAGCTGATCCATGTCACGGGGGCAACTATCAAGAATGTCGCCAAGGGTATTCTTGGGGTCGCATTTTTTCAATTTGTTACTTCCGGTACGGTGCTGATTTTGGCGGGGGTGCCCCTGGCGGGACTTTGGGCCTTTGCCGTGCTGGTGTTGGCCATTCTCCAGTTGCCTTCCTTCCTTGTCATCTTGCCCATCATCATTTACCTTTTTTCAAAAAAAGCACTGGTGACGGCTATCCTTTGGACGGTGCCCCTGCTGATCATAGGCCTCTCCGATAATGTACTCAAACCACTGCTCATGGGAAAAGGCTCCAGCGTGCCCATGTTGGTCATCTTCCTCGGCGCCATCGGTGGATTCATCTTCTCCGGCTTGATTGGGCTGTTCACCGGGGCCATTGTTCTTTCAGTAGGTTACAACCTGATGGTGCACTGGATTGGGGAAGGGTAGAATTGACCGAATTTGCCAAGAGAAGGAAGAATAATGAAAAGGTATTTGCGCTTGGGCGGTCGCGCATCCAAGCCCGCATCGGCCCGCAAGCATCGGATGTGGAAAATGTTTGCGGCGCTCTGGGTCCTGCTGATTCCTATCACCGGCCCCGGCGGAGGTGATCCGTTAATAGCCGTGAAAGGAGAAGAAGATGAGTAATACCGCGCAAGGCAAGGTCAGCCTTAAGAAAAAAGTACTTCACGAAGTGAAGGTATTTTGGGCCTATGCCGCTTATCTGACCATGGTCTTCGGGTCGTTTACTTGGTACCGCCGGCTCATCCTGGCCCATGTGGGCATCGTCTATACCGATTACGGCGTGGCGCTGATTGAAGCGCTGATTTTCGGCAAAGTCCTGATGATCGGCGATGCCCTCCATCTCGGTCGCGGTTTGGAAAACAAGCCGTTGATATTCCCGACGTTATTAAAGGCCGTGGTATTCACGCTCTTTTTCGCTCTTTTTGACCTGATCGAACACACAATCAAGGCCATGTTCAAGGGCCTTGGGATCATTGAAAGCACAAAGGATTTCTTCCTGGCCCAACCCTACGAACTGCTCGCCGGCGTGCTGGTGATTTTCACGGCCTTCATTCCCTTCTTTGCCTTGCGAGAGGTGGCGCGCATGCTGGGTGGAGAGGGCAGGGTGCTTGCCTTGTTTTTCAAATCAAGAGAAGGCCTCGACGCCCCTCAAAGGGTGGATGCATGACGATGATGTCCCCAAAAGGGAAATGACCTCATTCAGGTTGAAATAACATATTGGATTAAATAGAGTGGCGATGGTCGCCGCTTGCGGTAATCTCAACACCAGAGACAGAGGAGAAAAAAGATGAAGCAAAGAAGTTTGATCGTCGCCATCGCGCTCGTATGCTTGCTGATGTTGGTATCCATCCCCGCCCAGGCCGGTGACGGGCTGCTGCAAAAGGTTGCCGACGGCTGCAAAAAAGAACTAGATACCTATTGCAAGGATATCACGCCGGGCGAGGGGCGTATCTTGGCCTGCCTGTATTCCCGCAGCGACAAGCTTTCCGCCCAATGCGAGTATGCCCTGTATGATTCCGCCGCCCGGTTGGAACGCGCTGCCGCGGCGCTCAGCTACCTGGTCCATGAATGCCGGGAGGATCTGGAAAAACTGTGCGGCTCAGTGGCCGCGGGCGAGGGGCGCCTCGCGCAGTGTCTGGAGAAAAACGATGCCAAGGTCAGCGCCCGTTGCAAGCAGGCCCAGAAGGATGTGGAGTTGAAGAAATAAGGTGACATCACCTCAATGCCCCTTGAATTACTTTGACAAGCCATCTCAAAAAAGTATTTGGGTCTCCCGCCGATCTGAGGCGGGATTGGCGGAAAAATTTAAATCCGCGAAATACTTCAGTATCAGCGCTCCAGGCCGCTCCAATTTTATGGGAGAAACGTTCCGATTCCTCGAATATCTGAAAATTGAAAAGCAATCGGGCCAAGAACGATCTTGACCCGATTACTTCATTTGTTTCCGTTCGTCTTATTTCGCAGGTGCCGGATTGGACTTTACTCAGCAGCCCTAGTGGCCAAAGAAGATGAGAGCGCTACGATAGGCTTGCTGGATGTCGTCATGGCGGCAAGCTCCATGCCCTTGGGTTGAGGGCCGCTCTCGGAAGCATATCCCAGCACGCCCATCTCGGGCAGATCCAGGCCGGCGATTTCATCTTCGGCCGTGACCCGATTGCCCACCAGTTTGCCGATGAGCACAAAGGCCACGGCACCCACCGTCGCCACATAGCCGATATTGGCCAGCACACCGATGGCCTCGGCCACGAATTGGCCCGGATCACCGTAGAAGAGCCCACGCACCGTGCCGGCCACACCGTTGAATCCGTCACCATAGGCGCCATTGGCGAATAATCCCAGCGACAACACACCCCAAGCGCCGTTAACACCATGCACCGCCGTGGCGCCGACCGGGTCGTCGATTTTGAGCTTCTGTTCGATAAAGAGTGCCGCCACGACTACCAGAACACCGGCTACGGCGCCGATGAGGACGGCGGCCCAGGCCGAGACAAAGGCACACGGCGCGGTAATCGCCACCAGGCCCGCCAGCATGCCGTTGGCCAACCAAGTGGTATCCGGCTTGCCAAAACGTAGGGTGACATAGAGGTAGGCAAAGAAGGCGCCGGAGGCCGAGGCCAGCATGGTATTCGTCGCCACTACCGCCAGGCGCATATCCGTGCCCGCCAGGGTTGACCCGGCATTGAAACCAAACCAGCCGAAAGCTAGTATAAAGGTGCCGGTCATAACATAGGCGATGTTATGGCCGGGGATCGGGTTCACACGGCCATCAGCGCTGTATTTGCCCAAACGTGGTCCCAGCAGCTTGGACAACGTAATGGCCAGCACGCCGCCGGTCATATGCACCACCGAGCTGCCGGCGAAATCCACATGTCCATGGCCCAATCCGAAATTACTTCCCAGAGCGGCCAGCCAGCCGCCGCCCCAAACCCAGTTGGCATACACCGGGTAGATGATGGTGGAAATGACAAAGCTGAAAATCACAAAGGAGGTGAACTTCCAGCGCTCGGCCAATGCGCCGGTGGGAATGGTGCAAGTGGTGTCCATGAAGCACATCTGGAAGAGAAACATGGTCGCCACAGCCGGCGTGTAAAATGTGATCCCTTGTAAGAAAAACCCTTTCAAGCCGAACAAGCCAAAAGTCTTGCCGCCGATGGTGATGGCGAACTCATGGTTGAGGCTCGGATCGCCGCCGAAGGTGGCCATGGGGCCGACGCCACCCATTTGAAGGGCAAAGCCCAAGGTCCAGAAACCGAGAATGCCGATGGCGTAAACCAGAAAATTCATGCCCATGGTGTGCGCCACGTTTTTCGCGCGCGTCAGGCCAGTTTCCACCAGGGCGAAACCGGCTTGCATGAACATCACCAGAAAGCCGGCGACCATGGTCCAAACGATATTGAGCGCGGTCTGGGTATCGGTAAGCTTTTGAGCCAGATCCTGAATGGTCGGCGCTGCCGCTGCCGCCGTTGAATCCTCCGCCCAGGCCGCAATGACTGTGCAAAATAGCAGTAACAAACCCATCAATATGATTTTTGTCTTTTTCATGATTTGAATTCTCCCATAGCGCGCATGTTATTGTTTTGTAAAATTGAGTATCAAATCGCGTCCTTGCCGGTCTCGCCGGTGCGGATGCGCATCACCTGTTCTAAAGGCGTCACGAAAATTTTTCCGTCACCCACTTTGCCGGTGTTGGCCTTCTCGGCAATGGTGGCCACAACTTTGGACACCATTTCCGCTGGTATCGCCAGATCGATTTTAATCTTGGGCACAAATTCGATTTGGTACTCGGTGCCGCGATAGACCTCTTTGTGGCCGCGCTGGCGGCCAAAACCTTTGACTTCCGTAATGGTCATGCCTGAAACGCCGATTTTGTTTAAGGCCTCCTTCACCTCGTCGAGGCGGAAGGGTTTGATGATGGCTTCAATTTTTTTCATGTCCCGCTCCTGATGATGTATGGGTACGTTCCAAAAACAACTTTGATTTTCTATTGAGCAAGGGCGATGCCAGAAGTTCATTTGGCATATAACGAACTGTATTTAAATTTAATTCATGATTAGCAAAATTTATAAAATTAAATATTTAGATACAAATTTGTCATATAATTTATCTATTTTTACAAAATTGAAATATCGTATGCGTTTTGGCTCGGCAGGGGAACACAGGATAGATAGGTCAGGCAGGGGGGCGTTCTGGCCCCGCTTTTCATGGACGGCTCGATCGTCTTGCTGTTATGATGGACTATCCTTGAGGCAACAGGGGTTGATTGGAAGAAGAAATTAAGCTCTTTAAGGATTCGCCGGGCGACATGATCAGCATAACCAGCTACTTGTACCACGACACCCTCAAAGACATCATCCGCCGATGGATGTATGGCCAGGTGTGGCCGTCGGATGCCGCCGCCATCGGCCGGATCATCAATTACAACACGGTGTTCCTCGCCCGTTGCCTGCCGGATTTCTGTTCGCGGCTTTTTGCGTTGTTGCACGAAACGCCGGTATACGCCCGACCCTCCAGGCGCAAGGCTGATCTTAAAGATGTGCTGGTCTCCCACTGTCCATACTGGAATCAGCGCCTGGAGCAAATGATCAGCCAATACCGTTATGAGCCCGGCCGGTTTTATCGCGAAACCCCGTTTAACGGCACGCTCTATCTGCTGGGCGCCGCTGATGACGCCATGGTCGTGGGCTCCAGCCGGATCAAGCGGGTTCGGCGCCTGGCCGAAAAAACCGCCCGGCGGATTATCGACGCTGTCTTTGCCAGCATCAAATCCCGGGCCGATCTCCTGGCCCAGGACCGCGCCGACCGCATTGGCGTGCCGCGCGGCGCCCTGATCACGCCCCAGGACCAGATGGTGGCGGAGTTTCAGAAGGCTGAAAGCCGATTGTTGGACGATTTGAAGATGGGGCGGCCGATTCTGACCAACGAAAAGCTGGTGATCCAGGATGTGGCCGGCGCCAAGGTGATCGTGCCCGACGAGCAGCGGGCCGCGCTATTGGCTAAGATCGAGCACATGGAACACTGCGAATTGGTAGAAGTAGAAGAACACCGCGGCAATTACAATGCCGTCAATCTCATCGTGCGCTATCGACCCGATCGGGAGGCCCTGGTGGCCAAACCGCCGGGGGCCAGACTGTTCCATGTGATGCAGGCCCGGGGCCTGCGGCCGGAAGAGATCCATGCCGACTTCCAGCGATTTGTGCTTGAAGCCGAAGCTGCCGTCCACATCGAGGTAATTGTGTGCAACTATCAGGAGATGATGGAGAGTGAAATCGGGCGCTGCATGCACGAAGACCGGATCCAGCAACAACGCACGAATCAGCAGTATACCGGGCAACTGGCCCGCAACATCGAGTTTTTGATCGCCTACCTTTTTGCCTTTGCTTCCTCGTCGCATACCGAGCTCAATGAGCTGCCCATGCGGTTGTGGGACCGTTATCTTCCCGATTACTTCGATGAAGTGTTCATGGGGCTTTACGATGTGCATCGAATGGGGCCGTTGGAGTAAATAGGGCTGAACTCAAACCCCAAAGGACGGCGCCGCGCATATCGTTCTCCAGGGGCAGCACTCTTTACAAAATGGCAGCGGCAGACACTGCTGGAAAAGCCGCCGCAGGTCTCTAACCGATTTTTGGTCGCCGCAATTCAGCTTCAGACCTTCCATGACCTTCGCATCCCAGCGCCGGACCTTCTCTTCATCCCCCAAAGGACTGATGCATTTGTTTTCTACAAGGTTCGGGCAGTGGCGGCACAGATCATCCACGCCGCAGGTCACTTCAATCTCATCGTCTTCATGCCAGCGCAGTATTTCGATGATTTCCCGGCTGGCGCGCTCATATGCGGCGCCTCGCCCTGGTGGCTCGATGTTGAGGAATTGAAGGCATAAAATGTGATGAGGTCTGAGCCTAAGCTTCGAAGAGGCTTTGTTTGCATTCATCGGGTCACTTTCCCAGCCATTGGGAAACGGCTGCCGCAATCGTTTGCGGATTGGGCATCATGGCGTTTTCGAGCGTTTTGGCATACGGAATCGGGCACTCGGGCGCGGCCAGCCGCAGGGGTGGGCGCTTGAGCAGGGCAAAGCCGCCCAGACAAACACGGCTGATGACTTCGGCGCCGATACCGCCCGTGGCCGTGCCTTCTTCGAGGGTGACAAGGCCGCGGGTGCGCGAGATCGACTCAAGAAGAGTTTCGTGATCCATGGGGTACAGAGTAACCAGATCAATTACTTCCATCTCGATCCCCTGGCTCATAAGAATTTGCGCTGCCTCCAGGGCCGCCGATACGCCGATCAGGTGGGTGACCAGGGTCAGATCGCGCCCTTTGCGCACCACCCGGGCCTTGCCCAGGGGCAGGATGTACTCTTCTGCGGGCACCGGCCCAGTGCTGGCATAGAGCAGCTTGTGTTCGAAGAAGAGCACCGGGTTGTCGGAGCGGATGGCTGTTTTGAGCAGCCCTTTGGCAGTATACGGGTCGGAAGGGGCCACAACGATCAACCCCGGAATGCCGAAGAAAAAGCGCTCCATGCTCTGGGAGTGCTGGGCCGCCATGCCGATGCCGCTGCCCACCGGCGTGCGGATGGTCAAGGGGATGCTCACCTGGCCGCCGGTCATGTAGCGCAGCTTGGCTGCCTGGTTGAGGATGGGGTCCATGCAGCAGGTGAGAAAATCGCCGAAAAGAATTTCGCACACCGGCCGCAAGCCGGTCATGGCCGCGCCCACGGCCCCGCCCACGATGGCGTATTCGCTGATGGGCGTGTCGATGATTCTTTTCTCCCCCATTTTTTCCACCAAGCCTTCGGTGACGCTGAAATAGCCGCCCAGGCGCACATCTTCACCCCATAGAAATATGCGCTCGTCGCGGTTCATTTCTTCTTCCAACCCCTTGTTGATGGCTTGAGAATAAGACATGACCGGTCCCGGTGGTGTCGGGCCAATCTCTCCGTGGAACAGGATAGCGGGGTCTGGGCTGTAGATGCGACTGGTCAACGCCATCTTTTCAGGTTCAGCAGCTTTCTTGGCGAATTCGGCCGCCTCCTGGATCTGTTGATTGACTTCACTTCGGATGGCCGCCAATTTCTCCTTATTGCAAAGCCCCTTCTCCACCAGTTCCTTTTCCAACCGCACAATGGGGTCCTTCAGTCTGTACACCTGTTTTTCTTCTTCGGAGCGGTAGAGTTCCGGCTCTCCTTCCATGTGGCCGTGCCAGCGGTAAGTTTTAAGCTCAATGCCCCTGGGTTTGCCGTCGCCGCGCATGGCCTGGAGGATCTCCCCCACGCGCTTGAATACTGTAGTGACATCATTGCCGTCGAGTTGCTCGGTTTCGATGTTATAGGCCGCCATGCGCTTGCGGATATCGGTCTCGGCCGAATGGCGCTCGATGGAAGTAAATTCGCCGTAGAGATTGTTCTCGATGATCACCAGCAGGGGCAGCCTGAAAACGGCGGCCATGTTCAGCGCCTCATGGAACATGCCCTGGTTTACGGCGCCGTCCCCGGCAAATACTACCGAGATGTCGTCCCGGCCCAAGTACCGAATGGTCTGTGCCGCGCCCAGAGCCAGCAAAAAACCCGCGCCCACGATGCCGTTGGCCCCCAGAATGCCCAGCGATCCATCCGTCACATGCATGGAGCCGCCCTTGCCTTCGCACAGCCCATCGGCTTTGCCGTAGAGTTCGGCCATCATCTTCTTCAGGTCCGTGCCCTTGGCGATGATATGACCGTGACCCCGGTGGGTCGTATTGATGTAGTCGCTGTTTCGCAGTTTCAGGCAAACGCCGGCCGCCACAGCCTCCTGGCCGATGGAGAGATGAATGGCCTCGGAGGGGATCTCACCATTGCGGAACCCGTCCGACAAGTGCTGTTCAAAGGCCCGGATGGTGACCATGGTGCGGTAAAGATCCAGCGGCGTGGCGCTCTTGTCCGTTTCTTTACTCAGGGTCACGGACCGCCGCGCCTCGGCAAAATTCATGGGGAAGACCGGAAGAGTTTCCCTCGCAATCTTCTTGGGCGCGGAAAATCCCGGCAGTGTCAACCACTTTTTCTTCCGGCCGGCCGATTTCTTCCGCAGCAGCAGATCGTTGCGCCCCATCTCGGCCAGCACCTGGGGATAGATGGCAAAGGCCGGCTTGAGCGCCGGCAGCAGTTTGAGCGCTTTTTGTACCGAACCCTTGGCCACAATCTTGCGACTGGCCAGGGCCAGGGGCACGTTCAATTCTTCCATCCAGAACGCATGACCGGTATCGGTGGCCAGAATCATCTCCACATCAGCCTTGGGCTGCGTCGCTGGGTCCCAGAGCACCTCCCGGCGACCACTACCGGCCACGATGAACATGCGCGTCTGGATATCGGTGAAACGGAACTCCACCACCATAGAGAGATCGGCCAGCTTCTCCACGATGGAAGCCGTATTAAAGATCCGCTCCCACAACCGGGACAAAATCGCCTGAAGCTCCTGCTTGTCTTTGTAGACCGCCATGGCATCCTCCTCCTTTTCAAGCGGCAACCTATACCAACCCCTGATCCAGCATGGCATTCACCACTTTGATGAAACCGGCGATGTTGGCGCCCACCAGATAGTTGCCCGGTGTGCCGTACTGTTCGGCTGCGTTCAGACAATTTTTGTGGATGCTTTTCATGATCATTTGCAGGCGGCTGTCCACTTCTTCCCGGGGCCAGTGCAGGCGCATGCTGTTCTGGGACATCTCCAGGCCGGAAACGGCCACGCCGCCGGCATTGGAGGCTTTGCCGGGGGCGTATTGCATGCCGGCCTCCAGGAAGAGGTCGATGCCTTCGGGCGTGGTGGGCATGTTGGCGCCTTCGGCCACCAGCTTGATGCCGCCGGCAATGAGGTTTTTGGCATCCTGGCCATTGATTTCATTTTCGGTGGCGCAGGGGAAGGCGCAATCGGCCGTGTGTTGCCACAAGGGATTGGCACTGCCGGGGGAGGTCGCGGGAGTAAAGACGGCCTTGGGAAAAGCGTCGGCGTACTCCTTGATGCGACCGCGCCGCACATTCTTCAAGGCTTTGACAAAGGCCAGCTTTTCGGAATCGATGCCCGCTTCGTCGAAGATATGGCCCGAAGAGTCGGAGAGTGTGACAGCCTTGCCGCCCAGGGCGATGATCTTCTCCACGGTGAACTGGGCCACATTGCCCGAGCCCGAGACCAGGCAGGTCTTTCCGGTCAGGGATTGATTGCGCGTGGCGAGCATTTCCGCGGCAAAGTAAACGCAACCGTAACCCGTGGCTTCGGGGCGAATCAGGCTGCCGCCCCAGTTGAGGCTCTTGCCGGTGAGCACGCCGGTGAACTCGTTGCGCAGCTTTTTATACATGCCGAAGAGAAAGCCGATCTCCCGCGCGCCCACGCCAATGTCGCCGGCCGGCACATCGGTGTCAGCGCCGATGTGGCGGAAGAGTTCGGCCATGAAGCTCTGGCAGAAGCGCATCACTTCGTTGTCCGATTTACCCTTGGGATCAAAGTCCGAGCCGCCTTTGCCGCCGCCCAGGGGCAGGGAAGTCAAGGCGTTCTTGAACACTTGTTCAAAAGCCAGGAATTTGAGGATGGAGAGATTGACCGAAGGATGGAAGCGCAGCCCGCCTTTGTATGGGCCAATGGCGCTGTTCATCTCGATGCGGAAACCGCGGTTTACCTGGGGTTCGCCGCGGTCATCCATCCAGGGCACGCGGAAGATGATGACCCGTTCGGGCTCCACTAGACGTTCCAGCACTTTTTGGAAGCGATATTCGGGGTGGGCGTCGAGCACGGGTTTGACCGTGGTCACCACTTCGCCCACGGCCTGGTGAAACTCTTTTTCTCCAGGATCTTTAGCTTTGATCTTCTCCATGATCTCTTGCATCGTAATATTCTCCTCCATGTTAGCGTACAGCGTTTCCCCAGATTCTTCTCACTCTTGTTTTCGTACTCGTACTCGTACGCGTACGAAAAACGCAACCACTCCCATACGCCTCTCATTGTTCTTCCGCCATGATCACGCCCACCGACGATTTGCCGTCGATTTTGATGGTCAATGGCTGTTCAAGGGTCACATGACGAACGTGGGTGGTTTCACCGGCTGACGTTAATCCCTGCAGCCAGGCCAAGTCCAGGTGCCCGTTCTCAGGTGAAGTAATGGTGAAATAACCGATTCCCAGAGCAGTAATATTATGAAAGAAATGGCTCCCCTGGGAGGGATCGGCATTGAGATTGGCCGCCGAGGTCTCCACAATGGCTGCCACGGCGGAGATATCCTTCCACCCCACGGGAATGCCCAGCCAGCGGTCCGCCGAGCCCCAGCGGCCGGGGCCGATCAGCACATAGCGCCGTCCTTGTTGCTCCAGCCGTTGGTTTAAGGAGGCGATTTCAGCGCTGATGGCCACGGTAAGGGCTGGGTCAAAAGTTTCCGGCTTGACGAAGACAATATCGCGTACCTCCTGGAACAGGCCGTTTCCCAGGGCGCGCCGGGACAGGCAAACGGCGCGCTGTTCCTCTTCGGCGGCGATGGCGATGGGCATGCTTTGCTCCCGTTTGGCCATGGGCCGGATTTGCAGTAAAGCAAAAAAGTACTTTTCTTGGGGCGACTGGGGCCAGCGCACCGCGAATTCGATTTCCACCGGACAGCCCATGCCGCGCCGTCCTATTTCCAGAAGATCCTCGACAATGGCGCCCAGGGGGAAGAGATGGTATTTCAATACCCCGGCAAAGGTGATCAGCTTTTGTCCTTCTGGCGAGGCTGAATCCCGGATGCGTTGATCGGCTGGATCGTAGGTGCTGGCCAGGGCCTGAACCGCCGGATGGGATGTCACGGTATCCACGCATAGCGATTCGATCAGCGAATCCGGATCCATGGCGGCGTCGGCGGCCTTGTTCATGTTAAGGGCGTAGAAGAAGCGCTGGGCATTTTTCAGGGCCTTGGGCACGCTGTCGATCTGGGGCAGCAGTTGGGGATAGCGGGGCGAGAAGTGCAGGGCGACGCCGCCTTCCACCACCGTGCGCCCCAGTCCCATGGCCGCATGCACGATCCCCTCTTCGGCCTTCATGTAGGAGACCGGATAGAAATTGAAGGATTGGGCCACTCCTGAGATGGCCGGGTAGTAATAGCCATCAGTAAGTGTTCCGACGATGGGCTGGATGATCACCGCCATGCGGTCCTCTTCGGTACGATAGGGCGAGCGGCGGGCAAAGGCCCGGGGGGCCGCGAAATAGGTCGAAGCATACACCCGCTGAACGGCCCGCAGCAGTTGCGCCAATCGGATCTCCGGGTTGGGGTGCTGGTTGGGGATCATCACGGTCTTATACATACCGGCGCTGGGTTGGGCCTGGGCATCTTCCAGCAGCCCGGAAGATCGCACGGCCAGAGGCTTTTGAATGGCCTGAAGAAAAGAGGCCAGCTTATTCTTCATGGTTTCGGGAAATCGGGCCTGGGCGAAAAGAGCTTCGATCTCCCCATCGCTCATAGCTTCGACGGCATCAAGGCGCAATCGGTTCTTACTTAAGAACTGTTCAAAGCCATCGGTGCTGATGACGAGCGTGCGGGGGATGCCGATCTCCACCTGGGGATATTTGCTCAGCAGTTCGGGGCTGTTTTTCAGCAATGAGGAGAAAAAAGCCAACCCCCTGGCTTTCCCACCTAATGAACCACTGCCGATCTTGGCGAATTCTGCCGCGGGGTCATAGCGCTCATGGGAGAACTCCACCACGATGCCTCGTTGCCGCTCTTTGCGTTGGGTGACAATCTCTTGCAGGATGTAATCGCGCACCTGGGGGATACCGGTGAAATCGGCCACTTTGGCCGCGCGCAGGGTCTGAGCCAGCTCGATCTCCATGCGGGCCATCATCCAAGTGGAGAAATCCTCCCTCCGGGCGTGATACTCAATGGAAGCATCGGGGATCGTATTCAACACTTCGGTCATGGCTCGCAAATCCGCGGCCCGGCCCACCGCCCGGCCGTCGGGCAAGCGGAAGACAAACTCTTCGAAGCCGAGGTTGCGCACAAAAAAAGCGCGGATGTCATCGTGCAGGGAAGAGGAGTTTTTGTCGATGAAGTGGGCGCCTAAGCGATCGGCCTTGGCGTGGTTGGCCGGCTCCGAGCTCAGCAGCATCAGCGGCAATTCGGGATTGAGTTGTTGAATATGGGTCAGCAAGGCCAGGCCGGCGTCCTCAGCCAACCGGCCGTGGCGCGGGAAGCGGGCGTCGCACAATGCCGTGAGCATGAAAGGCGCGTAGCATTCGTAAAGGGCCTGGGCCTCTTCGAAGGTTTCGGCCGTCAGGATCTTGGGCCGGGCGCGCATGCGCAGGATGCGGTGCTCTTCATTGAGCGATTCATCCATGGCGGATTGGGTCTGGCGCACAATCTCCTTGTAGATAAAGGGCAGCACAGAGGAGAGATACAGCGGTGAGTCCTCCACGATCAAAATGACCCGCACGCCGGCCGCCTGGGTGTCGAAATCCACATTCATGCGGTCTTCGGTATTTTTGATCAGGGCCAGCAGCAGATCGGTATTGCCCAGCCATACAAACTGGCGGTCGATCCAGCGGCAGCTCATATCCTGAGACTCGGCTTGGGAAATAGCTTCGTGAGAAAGGTAGTAAATGGGCATTTGGGGATGGCGGCCCTTGATCTCACCGCACAGCAGCATGGGTTCTACGTCATCCAGGCGGGTCATGGTGATGATCAGGTCAAAGGGCCGTTGGGCCAGCAGGGCCAGGGCCTCGCGGCCGGAAGAGGCCCAGGTGATGCGCGGCGGCCGCGTCAGGTTCAAACCGCGGTATTCATGGATGATGCGGCCGGCCAGGCGGCCATCTTCCTCCATAATATAGGCGTCATAGGGGCTGGAGATGAGCAGGATCTCCTGAACCCGCCGGGCCATGAGTTCGTAGAAGATCTTGAAGGAGTATTCGAATTTGTCTTTTTCGCGCATCATGGATTCAACACCGGCATTGGTTAAAGGGTCAGTTCAAGCCGAATTCAGATCAGAGAGGGAATCAGCAGGGTCCAATCAGCGCTGGCGCAGGCAACGAAAGCGAATGTAAAAGGCATTTTAACTGGATTTAAGCAGGTGCGCAACCTACAAGTAGGGGGTGCGAGGTACAGGCGTTGCTTGCAGCATGGAAAACAAGCCTGATGTTTTCGTACTCGTACTCGTACGCGTACTCGCAGGGCCTTTTCACACATTTCGAGCACGAGTACGACCTTCACCTCAACAATTGTGGTCTTGGTAGGTAACTCCACTGACAGCGCCCCTGATACCCGAGCATAGGTCATCTTCTCCAGGCAGGCAGACGCTAAAAGGCGGATCGCTATAAAGTCGGGAGGCTGAAAAACCGCTCGCCCAGCAGCCGGGCCACGGCATCGGCGCCGTTCTTCTGGGTTGGGCGGCCGCGGGGCATTTTCAGCAGATCGGGCAGCATGGCAAACCAGCGGCCTTCGGTGTACTCCTGGGCGGAAATGGCTTGGGCCGATAAATGGTCTTTGATGAAGCGTTCCAGGGCCGGGGTCTCCGGCGACTGGGGTCGCGGCACATAGCCGAACGGCACGCCGGTGTGATACACCTCCGCGATAGTGCTGTAACCGGCTTTGCCGATCAACAAATCCGCGGCCAGCAGCAGATCGGGGTGGAAGAATTCCGAATGGGTGGGCAGTAAAATGATCCTTTCATGACCGCAGTAGAGATGGTCCGCGCTGGGGATCACGATATACGGCTCAATGGCGGCCGGCAGACGGCCCAGGAAACGAAATTGATCCGGCACGCCGCCCATGGAGACCACCACCATTTTGGCATCCAAAGGCACCTTGAGCCTGGTGCGGGTCTCTTCCGGCGCGGTTCGGGGCATGCGGCTGATGGGAGCCACCTGGATGGCGCTCTCCGCCGGCCGGCACACCGGTTCGGTTTGAATATGCAGATCCGCTTGGGAAAAGATATTCTTCAGGTAGTAGGAGTACATCTCCAAACCCGGTACTTGCTCCAGGTAGGGCTCGTAAATGAAATCCCAGGTGAAATTCTCGATGAGCACGCTGGGCACTCCCGCACCCCTGGCCGCGGCTATCCCCAGGGGCGAAATTTCGCAAATGACCAGTTGGCAGCCCTGGCGCTGAAGATGTTGGGCCGCTCGCTCAATAAGACGGGGATCAAAGGGGATCCAGGCAGATAGCTTCCGGCCGGTGGCCTCGAAGTCTTCTTCCAGGGGCGAGCGCTGGACGACGCCCACATCGGCCTGGAGATCGAAGTAGCCGAAATCATCGCCGATGGCGCTTTCAAAAAGGGGCCGGGGGCAATTGGTGAAAAGTTCGAAGCGCACTTGGGGCAGGAGGCGTTTGAAAGCCGCCATGACCGCCGCCGCGCGCGTGGCGTGGCCAAAACCGTGATAGCTGATGAAATAGGCGATGGTGGGAATCTTTTTTTGTTGAACCATTTGGTAGTAAATCTTTCTTCAAGGCTTTTTTCTCATCCGTGCCATCCGTGTAATCCGTGGTCTATATTTTTACCACGGATTATACGGATGGCACGGATGACGGAATTATTCATCTCTTCTCAGCGGGCATTTCAGTCACGGGCCGGCCTTTGAATAGAATTACAGCGCCAATCACGGCCGACAGCAGCGAAGCCAGCAAAATGCCCAGTTTGGCAAAATCAATCATTTGTGGATCGGTAAAGGAGAGATTGCTGATAAATAGCGACATGGTAAAGCCGATACCCCCCAGGCAGCCGGCGCCCATGATATGGTGGGCCGTAACCCCTTGGGGCAGTTCGATTCTGAAGACCTTGGACACTGCCAGGGTAAACAGCGCGATGCCAGCCGGTTTGCCGGCCAGAAGGCCTAGTAATATCCCCAAGGTTAAGGGGTGCGCTATGGCCTGGGATACATTGAGGTCGCCCAAGTACAGACCTGCATGGGCCAGAGCAAAGAGGGGGATGATCAGATAGGTCACCCACGGGTGCAGGGCAAATTCCAGCCGTTGCAGCGGTGGCTCCACCTCAAAGCAGTTCTCTTCGATGGCGCGCACCGCATCCAACTGGCGGCTATTGGTCAACAGCGAAAAGCCACAATCGTCTATCGCACACTGAAACTGCTTCAGGTGGTGGTTGACGCGCTGGAGGAAGGCATCGGTCGCATATTCCCCCCGGGCCGGCACAAAGGCCGCCACCAGCACGCCGGCCACCGTGGCGTGGATGCCGGCCCCTAAAAAGGCGGCCCACACGCCGATGCCCAACAGAGCATACACCAGAGCGTGTTGGACCCAGTAGCGGTTGGCAATGATCAGCAGCAGGATGAAGCCCACAGCCATCAGTAGGTAACCTGTGGCGATCTTCTGAGAATAGAAAAGAGCGATCACCATGACCGCGCCCAAATCATCGGCAATGGCCAGGGCTGATAAAAATACTCTAAGCCCCAGCGGCACGCGTGTTCCCAGGGTGGCCAGCACAGCCAGGGCAAAGGCGATGTCCGTGGCCATGGGAATGCCCCAACCATGCAGAGTGGCTTGGCCGCGGTTAAAAGCCACGTACACCAAGGCCGGCACCAGCATGCCGCCCACGGCGCCCACAATGGGCAGCAAGGATTTGCGAAAGGAGGCCAGCTCTCCCACCAATACTTCGTATTTGATCTCCAACCCCACGGTGAAGAAGAAGATGGCCATCAAGGCTTCGTCGATCCAGTGGGCCAGGGATTTGGTGACGCCATAAGGGCCGATGTAGATGCCCAACTCTGCATGCCAGAAATGCTGATAGGAAGAAAAGTGCAGATTGGCCCAGAGCAGGGCCGCGGCCGTGGCTACGAAAAGCGGCAGGGTGCCGAGAACTTCATGGCTGAAGAAGCGTTGGAAGGCGTTTACTTCTTTAGCGGTTGCTGGGGTCATGATCCTTCTTTCAAAAATTGCTAAGGTCGAATAATTGGTGGTAACTATTTCAACGCAGGCGCAGAGACCGCAAAGAAGCGCGGAGTCAGTGTAAAAAGAACAGATGTCCTTCATACAATACTTTCCTGCCTGAACTGCATGCCGGTAAATCGTCGGCCCAATGATTGGATCTCACGAAACCTCTGCGCTCCTCGGCGATCTCTACCGCCTTGCGCTGAATTGTACCATCAGCGAAAGATCGATAATACATTGTGTCCAATATGAAAGAATTGTGTAGAAGCCCAGATGCAATTTTATAGCCGCCGGGAAGCAAATTGCCGTGCCAGCCGTTCAAAATCCTCCGCTTGCAGCAGTTCGCCGAAGCGTTCGCCTCGCCGGCTTTTCTGCTTGTAGAGTTCGATGCAGGCCGCGACGATCTCTACTACAACTTCTTCGGTGTAAATGCCGGGCAGTTCCCTGGCCAGCTGGGGATGGCGGCCCAGCTTGCCGCCCAGTTGCACCCGGTAGCCTTTAGGGCCGGCCACGATGGTCCCCGTGGGGCAAACCGGGATACATTGGCCGCACGCCACACACCGCTCTTGTTCAATCCGCGGCCGGGGTTGGTCATCGAGGCTGATGGCCCCTTCCCGGCAGGTCTCCACGCAGGTGTTGCAGCCGCTGCATGCTTCTTCTCCCACCTGGGGCCGGGCCGCGCCGATGATGCCAATATCCTTGATCTGGGGCTGGGAGCAGGCATTGGGGCAGTCGGCCAGGGTGACGCGGAATTCGTGATGGAATTTGAGATCCTGGATGCCCTTGGATTTCAAAAAGCCGACCAAGTCGGCCGCGCGCAGGAGATTTTCAATCTTTTCCGGCAAGCCCGTGCTGGGCTGAATCTGATTGGGGCAGCCGGCCGGGCCAAAGCAGGCATCCAATTGATACCCTTTGACCTCGGCGGCCATGCCGGTGAGGTAGCGCTGCTGGGTGGCGGTGACTTCGGCCAGCGTGACCGTATCTTTGCCTTCCTGGCGGGTTTCGTTTTCCACCCGCGCCCGCACCCGTTTGCGCACAAAAAATGGCACTTTTTTAATGGCTGCTTCGGCCTCGACAGTCCACTGCATCGACAACTCATTCCTTTGATTTATGATATGGGGCGCGCTCATTTGGATCGCTCGGGCCGCCCGTTGGGTGGGACAATAACCATTTTATGATTTTGACGCAACGGCGCGGCAGCGCGACATATCAAATGATTGGCGGGCGGCGTCACACGGAAATACAGATGTCTGCCCTTATGTTCCCAATAGCATTTGACAACCCTTGGGCCTAAAATGCATAAAGATTCAATTTTGAATGAACCCATCAAGGAGCTCCCATGAGTGAGATTCAAGTCACCTTCCTACCCAGCAATGTCCCCATTCGCGTGCCCCAGGGCGAGACCCTGCTGCGGGCCGCTATGGCCGCGGGTGTGCATATCAACGCCTCGTGCGGCGGGGACGGGGTGTGCGGCAAGTGCCGCGTGATCGTTGAAGCTGGCACGGTCGAAAGCGAACCCTCCGAGCGCATCAGCAAGGAGGATTGGGCCAGGGGCTATCGCCTGGCCTGCAAAACTCAAGTGTTCAGCGATGTGCAGGTGCGCATTCCGGTGGAATCGGTGGTGGATGCTTCGGCCCTGCGGCGCAAGGCCCCCCGGCGCACGGCCACGGTTCAGCAGATCGGATTTGAGGAGATCAAGGAGCAGGGCTTGTTCCTGCCGGCCGTGGAAAAACTCTACCTGGAACTCACTCCTCCCGATGCTCAGGACCATCTGCCGGACGTGACCCGTCTGGTCAACCATCTGCGCATGCACCATAACGAGCATGGCCTGCAGGTGCTGCTGGACGTGATCCGCAAAATCCCCACAGTCTTCAGGGAACAGAATTTCAAGGTGACGGTCACGCTTGCGCGACCCGTGCGTTCCTCGGGCAAGACCCTCATCATGAATGTGCAGGCTGGCGACACCACGGCCCAGAACTATGCCGTGGCCATGGATATCGGCACTACCACCGTATGGGGTCAGATGGTGGATCTGGTGTCAGGCAAAGCGCTGGCCGAGCACGGCGAGTTTAATGGCCAGATCAGCTACGGCGAAGATGTGATCACGCGCATCATGTTTGCCGAAAAGCCCCAGGGGTTGGAGACCCTCAACCGGGCCGTGATCGCCACGGCCAACAAGGTCATCGACCAGATCGTGAAAGAATCCAAAGTGGCCCGCGAAGACATCTCCCTGATCACCCTGGCGGGCAACACCACCATGACCCAGTTGCTGGTCTCCGTGGACCCGCGCTACATCCGGCGCTCGCCCTATGTGCCCACGGCCACCATCTATCCGCCTATCCGGGCCGCTGACCTGGGATTGAACTTCGAGCGCCATGTCACGGCCCTGGTCTATCCCCAGGTGTCCAGTTATGTGGGCGGCGATATCGTGGCCGGCGTCATGGGCAGCGGCATGTACCGCACGGAAAAGTTGACGCTCTTCCTGGACATCGGCACCAACGCCGAAGTGGTGGTGGGCAACAAGGATTGGATGGCTTGCGCGGCCTGCAGCGCCGGCCCGGCCTTTGAAGGCGGCGGCATCACTTTCGGCATGCGGGCGGCCAAGGGCGCCATCGAGGATTTCTCCATTGATCCCATCACCCTGGAACCCATGCTCATGACCATCGGCAATGTGCGGCCCAAGGGCATCTGCGGCTCGGGACTGATCATCATCGTGGCCACCTTGTTTGAAACGGGCGTGATCGACAATCAGGGCAAATTCGACCGCAGCCTGAAGACCCCGCGCATCCGCGAAAATAGCAATGTCTGGGAGTATGTGCTGGCTTACAAAGAGCAGACCCAGATCGACCGCGATATTGTCATCAACGAGATCGACATCGAAAACCTGATCCGGGCCAAGGGCGCCATCTATGCCGGCTGCATGACCTTGCTGGCCGAAGTGGGGATGCAGCCGGACAACATCGAGCAGATCATCCTGGCCGGCGGCTTTGGCAGCTATGTGGACTTAGAGCGCGCCATGACCATCGGGCTGCTGCCCGAAGTGGCACCGGAGAAAGTGATCTATGTGGGCAACAGCTCCCTGCTGGGTGCCCGCATGAGCGCCCTGACCAACAGCATCCGCCAGGAAGTGGTGGGCGTCACCAACATGATGACCAACTTCGAGCTGTCGGAAACCCACTCCTACATGGATAATTACATCGCGGCCCTGTTTCTACCCCATACCGATCTCAACCGCTTCCCCGGAGTTAACGAACAGGTGACCCAACACCGGGCGGATGTGGCCAAGATGCGGGGGCGGAGCAAAGAGGGACAATGAATTGGTAGATTCACAGTTATGCATGCGGGCGAGTCTATTTATGATGGAGAAAATTTCTGAAAAAGAGTGGAGTGAAATTGAGACCAAACTATCCCAAAATGAAGAGTTTGGGCCAAAAGATTATTTTGAGATAGCAATTGATCAATTGCCCGAAGAGCCACACACACAAACAGGAGATCGCCAATGAGCAGAAGTATTTGTTTGAAGGAAGTCATGTTGATCGCAGTAATTATCTTATTCGGCTTGTCGAACCTGGCCGTCGCCGGGGAAGCCCAGCAGATTGATAGCTGTTCTTTGTTGACCAAGGATGAAATTAAAGCGGCCTTTGGTCAGGAAGTCACCGACGGCAAGGCCAATACCGCCGCCAACCCAATGGTGGGCGCGCCTTGCCAGTATAAGATCGGCTCTTACGGTTCTTTCAGCATCCTGATCAAACCAGCAGCTCCGGGCGAAACTGCCGATAATGTCAAAGCGGAGCTGCAAAAACGCAAGATTCCCGTTTCCAAGGCCGCCGACATTGGCGACAGATCATTTTTTTCCAGCCCCGGCTATGGCATGGTCCAGCTCAATACCTTCAAGGGAAGCCACTATTTGATCATCACCACGCTGGTCATGGGCGCCACCGAGGCGGCCCAACAGACCGCTTGCGAGAAGCTGATGCGCACGGCTCTGACCAAAATCAAATAAGTGTTTACCCGCAATTTTTACTTCTGATTAGATCTTTATTCATTTCTTTATATTCACACCACAGAGAACGCGGAGATCACAGAGGA
Organism: Deltaproteobacteria bacterium; assembly: GCA_021824175.1. Taxonomy (GTDB): domain Bacteria; phylum Desulfobacterota; class Desulfobacteria; order Desulfobacterales; family Desulfosarcinaceae; genus Desulfatitalea. The sequence goes on along the minus strand of JAKALP010000007.1, from coordinate 39,282 downwards.
GAGATAATTATTTCTCTCCTCTGCGATCTCTGTGGCCACTGTGGTGACTTTTTATAAAATCTTGGCGCAAACACTTTTCGGCATTTTGCCGTCTTTTGTTAAAAGGATAAGCCATGCCAGTATTAGCTGTGCTCGAAATGTGCTTTCAAGCCTTCTTCATCATTCACGCCATCCGTTTGGGCAGCGACCGCTACTGGATTTACATTATCCTCTTTTTTCCAGTGATCGGCAGTTTGGTCTATTTCTTCGCCGAATACCTGCCTTCGCTGCAGCGCGACTACCGCATGCAAAAGTTCACGAACAACGTCAGCCAGGTCCTCAATCCCGGCAAACAGGTGCGTTTGCTGCAAGCCGAAGTGGAACGCACCCCCAGTCTGAAGAACAAAAAGGCCTTGGCCGACGCCTATGTCAACAGTGGCATGTTCGATGCCGCCATCGCGCTGTACCATCAATCTCTGGACGGCCTCTACGCGGATGATCCCCATTAACTGGAAGGGTTGAGCTGCGCCTGTTTCTTCAAAGGCGACTATGCCATTGCCAAGAAGCATTTGAACCGGCTGCTGGAAGGCAACAACGATTTCAAGGCCGACCAGTTCCGCCTGCTGCTGGCGCGCACCCACGAAGCCCTGGGCGAAGAAGATGCTGCCCAGCAGATCAGCGAAAATCATGATCTGGCGCTGCTTCAGATCGTGGATAAAGAGTGCCCGGCCATCCAGGCCGATTCGGCCCAGAAGCTGCAATTCGGGCAAAAGCTCTTCACCATCGGCAATCCCGAAGGCCTTCGGCATAGTGTCACGGCCGGCGTGCTTTCCGGCCGCCGTACTTTTGGTGAGGAGAAGTTCATTCAGACCGATGCGCCCATCAATCCCGGCAACAGTGGCGGCCCGCTGATCAATGAGGCCGGCTCCGTGATCGGCATCAATACGGCGCGGCATGCCGAGGCCGAAGGCATTGGGTTCGCCATTCCCATTGAGACCGCTCTGGATGCATTTGCTGATATTCTGGCCATCAAGATTTAGGCAGGCGGCTGTCGCCGAATTGTAGCGACGGTTGGTGTTCACAATTGTTTCACCTGTATCGTTTTTTGCAGCTTTGGGGCGGTACTTCGAATTGCTTAGATAGTGCCTCACCCATTCCACGGTCCGCGCCGCAACTTCATTAATTCTGGTCATCACCCCGTTCCAATATGACGGTCCAAGCGCCCGAAAATCAAGGTGAAGGGGCATCCTTTGATCGATTGCTGCTAAGTCGTCCCACAATGTCGCGGTGAAGCATTTCCCCTTTTTTGAGCAATTCAGTACCATTGGCCCGCAACCTGCATTCTATATGAAATGTAGAGGTTTAAACTTCCATTTTTAACGAGGGGATGCACCATGACCGGCCGATGGTTTTGCTTCGGTTTTCTGTTTGGCGCCGTAGTGTTGGTGGCCTGTGTCCATGTGTCCAAGGCGCCGCAAACGCAAGAAGCACGCCTGACGGCGCCCATAAGAAGGCCCGCGGCCGACAAAGTGTTGATATACATTTACCGCGAAGTCAATTACCAGGGCGGCGGCAGCACCCATCTGCTGCAACTGGACGGCCGCACCCTGGGCCGCTTGACCCAGGAGAATTACTTCCGCATCGAGTTGTGGCCCGGAGATTACTACCTCAATTTCTTGCGGCCCGAGGAGACGTTGTTTGGCGAAACCAGCGCCCCCATGAGCGTAGGGCAACCCTTGAATTTCTCCCATCAGGATACCGGCCGGAGCTACATTTATATTTACGAAGATGGCGCGGGCATCCGGCGTCAAGATGCAACCACGCAACTTTTGGCGGGGTTCACTGCCAAACGCGTCCTGACCCAAGAGCTGATGGCCGAAGCGAGCGCCCACGTCAAGGAGTACTTCGACACCGCCTATGAAGGCCCGGAGATGGATGGTCTGCCCCACGGCAAAGGGATGCTCATCTGGCCCGACGGCAGCCGTTACGAAGGAGTCTTCAACCATGGCCACTTGACCGAAAAAGGACGGTTTTTCTTCCCTGATGGAAGCATTTACATGGGACGGCTCGCCAAGGGAAGACCCTTGGGCTCAGGCGTGTGGATGACCCTTGACGGGCGCATTCTCTTCACGGGCGCCTTTTCAGGTGAAAAACCCCAGGGCACCGGCCTGCGCAGCGGCGAGTGGGGGCCAGAGTATTGCACTTTCGAAAATGGCCTGGATGTCACCCCTTCCTTTGAATCGCTGGCTAAAATCGAGGTGGCCATTGAGGAGCGCCACGAAATCGAGCAGTTTTTCAGCTATTGTCCCTATTCGATGACCCTTGGGGCCGATGAGGCTTTCATGGCGATCTATCAAGCCGCCTATCAGACATTTTTGGAAAACCAGCAAGCCGCCAGACTCTACCGCCTCGCCGAGGCCCAGCAGAAACTCCAGGCCGAGCATCAAGCCCGCGTCAACGAGGAACGCACCTGGTGTTCCAGGGAGTTCGCCCAGGACCGCCGCTGGTGCCTCTGCGCGCCTTTTGATCCGCAATCCGGCCAATGGCAAGCATGCATTTGGTAGGTTTGGCCAGACCCTACTGGTCGCCAAGCCCTTCCACAAAACCATGCCGCCAGATAGGATAGATCGGCCCTTTGAGTTCGCGTTTCACCTTCAGCCATATGGAGACCGGCGCCGGTTCGTCGTCCACGACTTTGTATATACCGGGTTCGCCATGGGCAATCGCAGCCGCCGTTGCTGGAGCCTCATTACTTATATGAATGAACGACCAGATGCCGGCACCGTCACCGACGATGGGCAGACGGCGTCTGCGGACCCGATCAGCAATCATTCCCGTTTTCTGCAAAACCGGTGCCTGGCTCGTAAAGGAGTCCATGGCGCAGAAACGGGGCCGGAAGCGTCTCCCCAAGCAAAAGTCAAATTGGGCCGCTACCCGGAAGCATGGGCGATTTCGGTCTGCCACCAGCCGCCGCCCAGGGCCACGAAGAGCTGGGTGGTATCGAGCAGTTGTTGGGCGCCGGCCCGGGCATAGGTCAGGCGCGCTTCCTGGTAGGCGCGCTCGGCGATGATCAGTTGGAGAATATCGGATTTCCCGCTTTGGTAGCTGAGCCGCTGCAGGGCCAGGGAGTCGTTCGCGGTCTGGAGCAGCTGGGCGGCGGCGGCCATGAGCTGCGCGTCGTGCTGCAAAGCCTGGAGAGTGTCGGCCACCTGCTGCAGGCCCTGGAGCACGGTTTGTTCGTAGGTGGCCAAAGTCGCGTGATACGTGTCCACGGCCGCGCGCTTCTGGGCCCTGAGGCTGCCGCCGTGGAAGAGGGGGCCGCTGAGGTTGGCGGCCAGGCTCCAGAATTGGTTGATCTCCTTGAACAGGGTGTCGATGCCCGGCGCTTCTTGGCCCAGGGAGCCGGACAAGGTCAGGGCCGGGTAGAGCTGGGCCGCGGCCACGCCGATGGCCGCGCTGCTGGCGTGCAGCTGGGCTTCAGCGGCCAGGATGTCCGGCCGCCGGCGGACGAGTTCCGCGGGCAGGGTCAGGGGCAGGTCATGGGGCAGTCTGAAGGCGTTGAGGTCGAAGTCCGGCGGGGACCATTCGCCCGGCCCACGGCCGCTGAGGATCGACAGGGCGTGGCGCGCCGCGCTGAGCTGCTGGCGCAGCGGCGGCAGGCCGGTGCGATCGCTGGCCAGCTGGGTTTCGGCGGTCAGCACATCGGTGCGGGCCGCTTTACCGGCTTCATACTTCAGGCGGACCAGGGCGAGATTCTGCTCGTCGTCGGCGATGACATCTTCGGTGGCCTGGATCTGGGCGCGCAGGGAAGCAATGGTGACGGCCTGGGTGACGCTGTTGCCGGTGAGGCTCAGGTAGGCGGCGGCCAGCTCGTCGCGCTGATATTCGGCCAGGCTCTGCTGCTGCTCTACTTTGCGCCGCAGGCCGCCGAAGACATCCGGCGCGTAACTGACCGTGGCGCCCAGGGAGTAGAGATCCGTGGACTGGGTGTTGGCACCGGGAAAACTATTCTGCTGCGAGAAGGCCGACGGCTTCTGGCGGGTGAAGCCGGCCGAGGCGTCCAGCTGGGGGAAGAATCCGCCCCTGGCCGCGGTCACGGCTTCGAGATTGGCGGCCAGGGTGGCCCGCGCGGCCGCGAGGGTCGGGCTTTTTTCAAGGGCTTCCTTGAGCACGCCGTCAAGCGCCGGCACATTGAAGAGGGTCCACCATTGGGCGGCGATCTCTTGACCCAGATGGATCTCCTGACCGGCGGCACCCCCGGCCGGCGCGATCTGGACGGGGGTTGGGCCCGCCGTGTAACGATCTTCTTTTGGCGGCGCCGGACGCACGAAATCCGGCCCCACGGCGCAGCCGTCGAGGGCGGCAGCCGCGCCGGCAATGCCCAGGGCCAGGCCCAGGCTAAGGATTCTTTTGCTTATACTTCTTTTTGAATGCTCCATGTCGTTTGTCTACTCATAGCGCAACGCGTCGATGGGATTGAGCAAAGAGGCGCGCCGGGCCGGGTAAAAGCCGAAGAACACGCCCACAAAGGCCGAAAACAAAAAGCCGCCCACGATGGCCGTCACGGAAATGAGCGTAGGCCAGTCCGCGGCCATCGATACGATTTTGGAGACCGCCACGCCGAACACGATGCCGGCCACCCCGCCCATGGCGCTCAACAGCACGGATTCCACCAGAAACTGCAGCAGCACATGGCTGCGGCGGGCCCCGATGGCCATGCGGATGCCGATCTCGCGCGTGCGCTCGGTGACCGAGACCAGCAGGATGTTCATGATGCCGATGCCGCCCACGATGAGCGAGATCGAAGCCACGGCCGCCAGCAGGATGGCCAGGGTGCGGCTGCTGCCTTCCACGGCCTGGGTGATGTCGCTGATGTTGTGCACATTGAAGTCTTCGGGCTGGCCGGCTTCGATGTGGTGCCGCGCGTCGAGGATCTTGGTGATCTGGTCCAGGGCCTTGGGGACCAGCGCCGTGCTGCGGGCCTGCACGAAGATGATGTTGACGTAGCCGGTCAGCTTGGGCTGGATGCCAAAGGGATTAGGGGCCGAGGCATAGATATCGGTCTGACTGGATTGCACGGCCGAGGGCACGGCCGCGCCCAGGACCTTGTTTTCCGCAGTGGTGAAGGGGATGAAGACCACGTCGTCCTGATCCTGGCCGAAGCCGGTCTGGCCGCGCGACTGAAGCAGGCCGGCCACTTCCATGGGAACATCCTTGATCAGAATGGTGGCGCCCACCGGGTTTTCATGGGCGCCGAACAGGTTGCGGTACACGGTGTTGCCGATGAGGCAGATGCGGCTGGCGTCACGTTCATCGGCCGGGTCAAGGGGCCGCCCGGCCACCACCGGCCAGTTGCGGATGGCGAAATAGCTGGGGCTGACCCCTTGGATGCCGGTGGTCCAGTTCTTGTCGCCGTATTGAACCATGCCTTGCTGGCGGATCAGGTAGCTGACATTGACCACGGCCGGGGCCTTTTTTTGGATGGCGTCCGCATCGGCCACGGTCAGGGTCGAGGCGCTGCCGAAGCCCCCCCGCACCCCGCCCACGGTGGCGGCGCCGGGCACAACGATCAGCAGGTTGGTGCCCAGGCTTTCGATGCGCTGGGTCACGGCGGCATTGGCGCCCTGACCAAAGGCCACCATGGTGATCAGGGCCGCCACGCCGATGAAAATGCCCAGCATGGTCAGGGTGGAGCGCATTTTATTGCGGGAGATGGCCCGCAGCGCCACCCGCAGGGACATGGCCGCGAAAGAGATCATCTGGCCGGTCTCGGCCGGCGTCGCGGCGGGCGCCGGCGCGGGCCGGGCGGCAACCGGCGCCGGCACGGCTGCCGGGGACAGGGGCGTGTTGCGCGTGTCGGACACGATCAGGCCGTCTTTCATGCTGATGACCCGGTCGGCATAGGCGGCCATGTCCGGCTCATGGGTCACCAGCACCACCGTGACCCCCTTTTCGCGGTTGAGGGTTTGAATGGTGGTCATGATATCCGTGGCGGTCTGAGAATCCAGATTGCCGGTGGGCTCGTCGGCCAACAGGATCGCCGGGTCGTTGATCAGGGCGCGCGCGATGGCCACGCGCTGCTGCTGGCCGCCGGAGAGCTGGCTGGGGTGGTTGTGTTCGTGGCCTTGGAGGCCCATGGAATGCAACAGCTCCGTGGCCCGGGGCAGGCTTTCGGCCTGCCGGCCGGCGTAAAAAAGGGGCAGGGCCACGTTTTCACGGGCGCTGGTGCGGGTCAGCAGGTTGAAACTCTGGAAGACAAACCCGATGCGCCGGCTGCGGATCGTTGCCAGGGCGGTTTCGCTCTGGCGCGTGATATCGCTGCCCTCCAGCAGATAGATGCCGGTGGAGGGCTGGTCCAGGCAGCCGAGGATGTTCATCAGGGTCGATTTGCCCGAGCCGGAGGCACCCATGATGGCCACGAACTCGCCGCGACGCACTTCCAGGCTGACCCCGCGCAGGGCCCGCACCTCGATCTCGCCGATGCGATAGGTCTTGGTAAGATCGCGCACTTGGATGACCGGATCTGAATTCGCCATGGCGTTCCCCCTTTCAGGCTTAAAAGTGCATGGGAAAGTGGGGACGCTGCCCGCCACCGGTCTTGCCGCTTTTTTCGCTGCCCGTGGCTTCGCTGACGATCACCGGTTCGCCGGCTTGGAGCGCACCGCCCGTGATCTGCGCGAAAGCGCTGTCTTCGATGCCGACCTTGACCGGAACCGGCACGGGCTTGCCGGCTTTTAGCCGGTAGACATAGCGGCCGACGCTGCCGGTCGCGCCCTGGGGCAAAAACGCGGTCTGGGAGGAAAACGGGCTGAACTGCAGCGCCGCCAGGGGGACGCGGAGGACATCTGTGCGCTGCTCGGTGATGATGTGCGCATTGGCCGTCATGCCGGGCAGCAGCTGCAATTTCGGGTTGTTCACGCTGATGACCGCGTCATAGGTGACCACGTTCTGAACCGTGATGGGCGCCTTGCGGACCTCGGAAACCACCCCCCGAAAGGTCTCCTGGGCATAGGCCTCCACCGTGAAGGTGGCCGGCTGGCCGACCTGCACATTGCCGATATCCGATTCGCTGACATTGGTATCGACCTGCATCTTGGTCAGATCCTGGGCGATCAGAAACAGCGTAGGGGTTTGAAAGCTGGCGGCCACGGTCTGGCCCACGTTGACGTTGCGGGAAACCACGATGCCGTCCACCGGCGAGATGATGTTGGTGTAGTCGAGATTGACCTGGGCCGCTTCCAATGCGGCCCGGCGCTGGACAATGGTGGCCTGGTCCAGCTTGATCTGGGCCGCGGCCTGCTGATAAGCGCTCTGGTCGCTTTCGGCATTGTCCTGGGAAACGATCCCCTTGCTGATCAGTCCTTTGTCCCGCGAGTAGTTGCTCTGGGCGTAGGCCAGGGCGGCCTTGTCCTTGACAAGCTGGGCCTGGGCAATGGCGAGGTTGGCCTGGGCCTGGTCCAGGGTCACCTGAAAGGGCTTGGGATCGATCTTGGCGCAAAGCTGGCCGGCCTTCACCTTCGTATTGTAATCGCAGTACAGCTGCTGAATCGGACCGGACACATATGAGCCGACCTGCACGGTCACTACTGGATTGACGGTTCCGGTGGTGATGATGAAGTGGCTGACATCACCCTTGTTCACAGTTTCCGTAATGAAGCGCGGCGGCTGCGGCCGCGTCAGCCGCCAGCCCAGAAAAACCGCACCCGCTATCACAACCGCCCCAAGCAACATCCATTTGTGCATTTTCATCTTCTTCAGACCTCGAATTCCGGACTCCGGCAACGGGCACGGATCCATGCCCTTAATAAAATACACAGCTGTGGCTTGGGAAAGTAGGACTTTGCTATATCTGGCGGCGGTCCGGGACTGTATTTTGGTAGTGGGAGTCCGGGTAGCCGGTTTTAATTCCGCGATGATCGACTATGCGTAACTGGGCCTCTCTGATGAAAATGCCCCACACCTTTAAATTCATAGAGCACTGCTCACAAATTCAGAAGATTCGGCCGGCGGTTGTCAGCCAGCAATCCTTCCTGGATGCGGTCGAGTACTTTTTGCTTCTCTTCGGGGAATTTGTAGCCTTCGTAGCTGTGGGTGAAGAGAAGATTGCCCCTTCGATCAGTCCAGTAGTTGCCGGCGTGGTCGAAGCATACCCTTGAGGTGACGGTCAGTTCTTCCATCATGCGTTTGAGCTCGGTCAACTGCCCGTGGGCGTCGAGTATCTGGAGCCGGCCATTTGCTTCGGCTTCCTGCATGGGGGTGCCGGGGATGGTGTAAAAGGGCCGCGAGCGAATGTAATGGGGGTTGATCTGGTTGAGTACTTTTGCTGTATTGACGGCGTGGTTTTCCCACAGCTCTTTGCCGCCCAGGCCGGGCATCCAGTATTCGGATAGTTGGAAACCCGCGGCCATGGCCTTTTGGCCGGCTTGAATATGCTGCTCGGCGGTGACCCCTTTTTTGACGCGTTTGAGCAGTTCATCGTCGCCGGTTTCCAGGCCCACGTGCAGCCGGTCCAGGCCGGCTTTGCGGATGGCCAATAGTTCTTCTTCTTTTTTTTGGGCGATGGTTTTGGAGCGGGCATAGCTGGTGACCCGTACGAGAGAGGGAAATGTTTTGCGCAGATGACGTAGTACTTCCACCAGGTGGTCGGTGGGCATGATCAGGCTGTTGGCATCCTGGATAAAAGCGGTTTTGCCGCCCGAGATCAGCCAGTGAAACACCATGGCAAACCCTTGATGGTAGTTAAGATCCGGATAGCGGTCGATCAGCGTGATGACGGCTTCTCTGGTGATGGCACCTGCTTGGCCGCCTTGCCGGGACAACTCCCGCAAGTCATTGCAGAGGGCGGCAATGGCGTCGATATCGCGTTTGATTTCTTCCACGGGGCGCAATTGGAATTTTTCAGTTTTGTACATGGCGCAGAACTCGCATCGATTCCATGGGCAGTTGCGCGTAAAGCGCACCAGCAGTGAATAAGAACCACCTTCGCTGGGTGGGCGGTAGATGCCGGTTTCAAAATGGTAGCGCTCGGCGGTCTGGGGTGTCATGGCAACTCCTGCATTTTATGAAACAATGTCATAGGCAAACTCAAATCGATCCATGTATAATGCATCTGGAATTTTTATCAGATTTGTCCAAATGTCAATGAAGGGTGGGCCCGGATGTTCTCACAACCCCGCAAAGTGGCTTTTGAGTTGCCGTCCTGGATTGGGGCGTTTGCCCGCAAATACACAGCTACGGGCGATATCCGTCGACGGATGGGTTTTGTTATTGCCGCGGCCAGGAAGAATGTCGAAGAACAGACCGGCGGCCCCTTCGCGGCCGCGATTTTTGAGGCTGGCACGGGCGCATTGGTATCTTTGGGGGTGAATTTGGTGCTGGCCCAGGGGTTATCTTTTTTGCATGCCGAGATGGTGGCTATCGCGGTGGCTCAAAGAAAGCTGGGGGTCTATGATCTTGGCGGCCCCGGCTTGGCGGCTTACGAGCTCCTGGCCAGCACTGAGCCTTGTACCATGTGCCTGGGAGCTATTGTGTGGTCCGGCGTGCGGCGCGTGGTAACAGCGGCGTGCGATCAGGATGCGCGCGACATTGGTTTTGATGAGGGGCCCAAGCCGGCGGACTGGGTGGAGACCTTGCAAAGCCGTGGCATTGATGTCCTATCCGGCATCGAAAGGGATGCCGCGCGTGGTGTGCTTCTGTATTATTTAAGCCACGGCGGACTAATCTACAATTCCAGGCGGGGGAATGCGCAGGAATAAGTGTTTGGAAGTTCTATTTGCTCATTAACGGTTATATCACCGCGGACTTTGTCTTCGTCGCAAAATCAGGGGCACCGTTGAGCGGTGTCGGAAATTAACCCTACAGTCAGTCCGGTTTTGTGGTATGGTGGCGGTAGATCGTTTCTTACGCTCAATTCTGAAGCAAGATGATCTCTTTTCAATATTAACCCCTTGATGATTAGAAAGAAGGCAGCCTATGTCCATTATTACCATTAATCGCGGATCATACAGCCGGGGCAAGGCCGTGGCTGAAAAATTGGCTCAGCGATTGGGTTATGAATGTATTTCGCGCGATATTCTGCTGGAAGCATCCGAAGAGTTCAACATCCCGGAAATGAAATTGGTGCGGGCATTACACGATGCCCCCTCGGTGCTGGACCGTTTCAGCTTCGGCAAAGAGCGCTACGTCAGTTATATCCAGTCCGCGCTGCTTCAGCACGTGCGTAAGGACAATATCGTGTATCACGGTTTGGCCGGGCAGTTTTTGCTGCAGGGCATTCCCCATGTATTCAAGGTCCGGATTCTCGCCGACATGCAGGACCGGGTAAATGAAGAGATGCGGCGCCATGATATTTCCGCTGAGAAAGCATTGTATACCCTTCAAAAGGATGATGAGGAGCGGCGCAAGTGGAGTATGTTTCTTTATGGCATGGATACTTGGGATAGCCGGCTCTACGATCTGGTGGTGCACATTCACAAGCTATCAGTGGACGACGCGGTGGATATCATCGCGACAAGTGCCCGCAAACCGGCTTTCCAGACCACGGCGGACTCCCGCCAGGTTATTGAAAATCTGGCTCTGGCGGCCAGGGTCAAAGCGAGCCTGATTGACATCACGCCCAAAATTCAGGTTGAAGCCGAAGGTGGCAAGGTGCACATCCACCCCCTTGAAAGGTCCTTACAGACGGATGAGCTGGAGCAATTGAAGACCGCCGCTTCCCAGATGGAAGGCGTGGCTGAAGTGATCATCAATATGGGCGTCCAAAAAGAAAGTCACGATCACATCAACCCCTTTCACAATATTGGGTAGGAGAAGATCGCCCAGCCATTCCAATAGCGGTTTAGGCCAAAGTCTTTGTAGGACGCCTCGTATTCCCGAATTTTCAGACCGAGGGAAGATAGACTGAAACCGTGGTGCCGGCACCGGGTGTGCTTTCGACATCGATGAGGCCGGCATGGTTGGCCACGATGCCATAGGCGCTGGATAAGCCTAAACCGCGATGTTTGCCCAGGCCCTTGGTGGTAAAGAAAGGCTCGAAGACGCGCTTGCGCACGGTATCCTCCATGCCCACGCCGGTATCGCGCACCGCTAACCGGACATACTTTCCGGTGCGCATATCCTGAAAGCGCTCACGCCCCTCCGTCATTTCAAAATTTTCGGTTTTGATAATGATTTCACCAGAATCAGCAATGGCTTGCCAGGCATTGACCAAAATATTCATAATCGCTTCTTCCAGCTGGTGGCGATCCACCTCCACAGGCCACAAGCCAAGCTGCAGATCCCGTCGGATGGAAATATGCTTTTCTTTGTGGAGCATGGATTCGAGAATCTGTTCGATCAACAGGTTCAGGTTGACCCGCACGACGCTGTATTTGCCAGATTGGGCAAATCCCAGCATTTGCTGGGTCAACTTGGCGGCGTCGGCCACGCACTGCTCGATACCTCGCAGGTGTTCCCGGCGGGGATCATCGGCGGCCAAATTGCGGCTTAAAATCGACACCCGCCCTTGAATGCCCATCAAGAGATTGTTGAAGGAGTGAGCCGTGCCGCCGGCCAGGGTGCGCAGGGTGGCAAGGTTTTCGTTCTGGAAGTAGTGCTGTTCAATGAGTTTCTGGGAGGTGATGTCCCGGATAATGTTCAAAGTGGCGGGCCGGCCTTCCCATTCGATTCGTACGGCATTGACCTCGGCCCAAAACAGATCCCCGCTACGGGTCACGATCCGCAGCGGATACATATTCAATATTTTTTCACCCTTGAGGCGCTTTTCATAGCGCTGAAGTACCATGTCGCGCTCTTCGGGGTGCAGGTATTCGCTGAATGGGACCTTTTCCAGATCTTTGGCCAGCACTCCGCCCATTGCCAGGGCTTTGGGATTGGCAAATTTGATTTTTCCATCCTGCAAAACAAAAATAGCGTCGTTGGCGTTTTCCACCAGCACGCGGTACTTGTCTTCGGCCTGGCGCAGGGCGTCCTTGAGTTGGGCCAACTCCGCGGTCTGCTGTTCAAGTAAAGACCGTCGGGATTCTTCGGTGTCGCGGGGGGGGAACTTTTCCATGGCATCATCTCCGGCCCAGTGTCTATGATACTTGTCTGAAAGAAACTATTCCCACGGTAGGGGATTCCGTTACAAGCCATCTCTAAAAATGGATTTTAAGCCAAGATCGCGGCCGAGGTAAAATTTAAGTCATAGGTATAATTAAGTATTTCGATGATTTAAATTTTGCTTCCACCAAGAGCTTGGGTCAAAAGGCTTTTTTGAGATGTCCTGTAATCTATTCCACAAAAAAGCCGATACCTTATAGGGTTGATCTAATATAACCCATGCCATGGCGCAAGAGGGGGTTGCCAGCGTGTGCCAAATGGCGTCCATTTGGTGAGGAACCACTTGGAATCAAATTGGAATTTTTAAGATGGGCCAAAGGCGAAGATAAAAATCTATGATCGAGCCACTTTCCATTTACCTGCTGCTACCGATCCTATCGCTGGTCAGTGGAATTATTCTGGTGGTATTGGCTCTGGCCAAAGGGCAAATCAACCGGGAAAAGATGCTCTTTGTGCTGGTGTGCATCTGGTATTCCCTGCTGGCTCCCAACTTCATTTGCCACCACCTGGTCAAGAATGCGGATCTCATATTGACCATCGAACGGCGCGTCCACTTCATTTATGTTTTTTTGCCGGCGGTGGTGATCGCTTTCCATCATCAGTTGCTTGATGTCCGTCGTAACAAAATTCTTCTGGCCTCGATTGCCTTGAGTTTCCTGATCAGCATAACCACCCAAAGCAATCTCTACATCCAAGGGCTCAACCATTTTCAATGGGGCTACATCGCCAAAGGGGGTATCAGCTTCCATATATTCGGGCTCTATTGCGGCATGGTATACTTCTACTGTCTCTATCTCTTCATAAAACGCCTCAGGGTTGAAACCAACCCGCGTTTGAAGTTGAAATTCAAATATATCCTCTTCTCATTTGGCATGACAGGCACCCTGACCTTCCTGAACATCCCGGCCATGAACGGTATTGATCTCTACCCACCGGGAAATTTCAGTTTTATTCCTCTTTTGATTCTGGCCTACGGCATGCTCAAGTACCGTTTACTAGACTTCGGCAGTCTGTTGCTTCTCTCATTGGCTCGATTTTTAATGCTGCTATTGATCATCGTACCCAACTATTTGCTGTTTGGCTGGGGACTCGGACGCTTAGGGGGCCTTGCGTACAACCAACTGTTTGTCCTTCTGACACTTTGGTTTCTGGCTAACCATCTCTACATCCTTTGGGTGCGGAAGATTTTCCAGCGTTGGGTATACAAGGCGCGCTACGGGCTCAAATTGGCCGAGGGCAAATTAATCCGGGAACTGCTCGAATTGCGCGACGCCAATGATCTGTCGGCCCATGTCAATCGGGCCATGCAGTCCTGCCTGCCCATTGGCTGGGCAAGGGTGTATGTGTATGACGATGCCCGCAAGGCGATGATCAGCGTCGATGGCACTATGTTCGAGATAGCTGACGACGTGGTTAATAGATTGGGCAATTTCAGAAGTATTTTGGAGATATCGGCATTAGATCACCTGTCCGCCCTGGCAGGTGTCCAGACTCAGGTGCAACGGGTCCTGTCTCAATTGAACGCGGCGTACGCCATCGCATTGATTCATAAAGAAGCATTTGTCGGACTGCTCACCCTGCCCGCCAAACATAATCGAAAACCAATCATGCCTGATGAAGCAGCATTTATCCGTGGTGTGGCAACGACGTTGGCCGTAGCATTGTCCAATGCCGTCATGTATCAAAGAATTACTACACTCAAAGATCACTTGCAGGTTCGCACCGATGCGTTGAGCGAGGAAATTGTTGAACGCAAGCGTGTAGAAGCCGACCTTCAAATCGCCCAGGGAGATTTGCGACAAGCCAATATCGAGCTGGAAACCTCCATTTTGCAGGCTAATGAAATGCGGGCCAAGGTGGAGATCACTAATTATGTGCTGCGCAAGGAAATGGAAGACCGCCGGCGCGTCGAAGAAGCATTGCGCCAAAGCGAAAAGATGTACCGATTGTTGGCCGATAACTCCGCGGATGTGATCTGGACCATCGATCTGGAGGATAATTTCACCTACATGAGCCCCTCGGTCTATCATCTGTTGCAATACACACCCGAAGAGATGCTCCAAATGAAGACCTCGCATGTGCTAACCATTCAGTCCTATCAACTGGCTATCAATACCATTGCCGAGGAATTCAAAGCGGTGACCAAAGCCAGTGGAAGGAACAAAGACCGCTCGCTTGAGTTGGAACAGGTGCGAAAAGATGGCACCACGGTCTGGACCGAAGTCAACACCCGATTTGTCAAAGATGCAGCCGGCACCATCATCGGTATCGTGGGCATGACTCGCGACATCACCCGACGGCGCCAATCAGAGCAGGAGTTGCACTACATGGCTTACCATGATGCGCTGACCGGACTTTACAACCGCAAAGCCTTCATTGAATTGCTGGACAATGAAATCAAATATGCGCTGCGATACCAATCAGGACTGGCCGTTCTCTTCTTTGACCTGAACAAATTCAAGCAGGCCAACGACACTTATGGCCATGAAGTCGGGGATAGACTTTTGAAAGCGGTGGCGGAGAGGCTTAAGGTGGGGGTGCGCGAAACCGATCTGATCGCCCGGTTCGGTGGCGATGAATTCACCATTATTTTGCGGAATCCCGAGGAGATATTCCCTGATCTGGTGGCTAAGCGAATTGTGGAAAGCTTCGCCAAACCCTTCCACTTTGGCGAGGTCAGCATTGGCTTTGTGGGGGTCAGCATCGGCATCGCCACTTTCCCCAAGGATGGGACTACGACCGCCGCCCTGATGAAGAACGCGGACTTGGCCATGTACGAAGCCAAAAAAGGCGCAATCAACTGGCTGCATTTTGATTCCCAGATGGCCAAGGTGGGATAAAAAAAGCCCGCCTGGTCAGGCGGGCTTAGTATATTATGGCGGGAGCGACGAGACTCGAACTCGCGACCTCCGGCGTGACAGGCCGGCGTTCTAACCGAACTGAACTACACCCCCGAAAACTGTTAAAAGAGCCTTAGAGCTAAAAGGGAGGTTCAACTCGCGACCTTCCCGCATGTCATGCGGGACGTTCTAACCGAACTGAACTACACCCCCGAAAACCTGTATAAAGAGCTTACCAAAAAGTGGTAGGCGGAACAGGGCTTGAACCTGTGACCCTCGGCTTGTAAGGCCGATGCTCTCCCAACTGAGCTACCCGCCCCCGAAACATCAAATACCAACAGAGGGCCAAAGCCCAAACAGAACGCTGTAATTAGCAATTCACCCATCCTGTGTCAAGGGTATTTTGTAGGCCCAGATAAAATTCGGGCTGATCATATTTTTTACAATTTTAAGCAGTTACCTTTGGGGAACGGTGTTCTATGATAGAAAAGTTACGGTAAAACGAAGATTGAGCATCAAGGGGTTGCTGAACACATCATGGTTGTTTCTTTAAAAACTCCCCGTAGCTCATCTTCTGATAGCTGTCGCTTTGAATATATTTAAGCAAGGGTAGAAAGCGGTCGGGCTCGATGTAGCCCGGCCAGCGGGCAATATCTTCACCTTTGGCAGTCAGAAAGCGCAGGTCGGGCACCCCTCCCACGCCATAGCGGCCGGCGACCTGGGGCATCTTTTCGGAATTGATGCGCACCGGGATAAAATTGGAATTGATGTAGTCGGCCACGGTTTTATCGGTAAATGTTTCATGGTCCAGCTTACGGCAGTACCCACACCAATCGGTGTAGAAGTAAAGCAAAAATTTTTGGGATTGACCCTGACCCTTTTTTTGGGCCTCGTCAAAGGTCAGCCAGTTCACACTTCCCTTGCTGGAGTCGGCGAATATGGCGTTTATCGGGAAGAAATTGAGCATTAGAGAGGTAAAGATAATGAAGAATATCAGTTTTTTCATGGGTCGTCCTTTAGAAGGCAATACCGGCGATCATTTTGAACTTATCGGTAATGAGCAACAGACCTGTGGCTATCAATAGAAGACCGGCACCGATGTTGATAAAACGCAGCATTTTGTTGGCCCGGCGCACAAATCCAAACAAAAGGTGAACGGTCATGGATAAAACCATAAATGGCAACGCTACGCCGGCGGAATACACGGCCAACAACCCAATCCCTTGGCCGACCGTATCTTGATTGCCGGCCAAAATCAAGATGGACCCCAGCAGTGGGCCAATGCAGGGGCTCCAGCCAGCGCCAAAGGCCATGCCAATGACGAAGGCCCCCAAAAAGTGGACTGGCTTGTGATTCAGATGGATCCGTTTTTCCACATCCAGTGCCTGGATCCGGAACACCCCCAGCAGGTGCAGCCCCAGAATCAGCACCAGCGCCCCGCCGATAATGCGGATATAGCTCTTGGCGCCCATAAAGAAACCGGAAAAGATAGCGGCCGTGGCTCCCAAGAGGATGAAGATCAATGAAAACCCAAGGACAAAGGCCAAAGTGCTGAGGATGATTTTGCGGCGGATGGCTCCCGTAGCGGTTTGGCTCAGTTCATCCATGGAGACCCCGGCGATAAAGGAGAAATAAGATGGCACCAGCGGTAGAATGCAGGGTGAAAAAAAGGAAAGCAGTCCAGCAACGAAGGCCGCGGTGATTTCTACTGGTTCAAACATAGGGTAGACTCTTGTGGGTTAATTGGAAGTTAACAAAGTGGCGTAACGGACTGCCGGCTTGCTCTGGTTTTAGGTGCTTTCAGCTTTACTTCTCCGCGGACGGCCATAAAAAATCATAATCAAAATCGCTGTGATCAGAAGTACTATATCCCGCAACAGATCCAGATACAAATTGGATGCTGCTTCACCACCTACGGAGAAACAGCCGCAATGGATATCCAGGCCGCGGTAAGCGCTGTAGCCCAAAACCGCGCCAAAAACGAGCAGCAAAATAGCGGCGATCAAGGCACTCCCGCGGGTTAAGACTCCGCTGAGCACCCCCACACCGCACATCAGTTCAAGCCATGGCAACAGCAAGGCCGTGGGGTTGACCCACATGGGAGGAAGAATCTGATAATTGGCGATGCTCTCGGCAAATCCCGCCGGATGGAGGATTTTGCTCCAACTGGCATAAATAAAAACCGCTCCCAGGATTACGCGGGCGGTACGTTCCAGCCAGATTGTGAGGATTTTAAGGTCAAAGAATTTCATTCTCCACACGATCATTGTTTCCTATTTTTGTTTCCTATTTTTTTACGGCCGCGCCCAGCTCTTTGGCCCGTTGGGTGGCTGCTTGCACGGTGCTGATCAGCGTACCGCGCAGGCCCGCTTCTTCCATCACGTGTAGACCGGCAATGGTCGTACCACCCGGTGATGTCACCATCTCTTTGAGCTGGCCGGGCGAAGTGCCGGTCTCCAATTGCATCTGGGCTGCTCCCAGCAAGGTCTGGGCCGCCAGCAGTTGGGCCTCTTTGCGTCCCAAGCCCATTTTAACGCCTCCGTCAGCCAAGGCTTCGAGCATCACAAACACATAGGCCGGTCCGCTGCCGCTCAGGCCAGTGACCGCATCCAGCAGATGTTCGGCCGGCACCGCGATACAGCGCCCCACGGCATTGAAGATGGCTTCCGCGATTTGGAGATCTTCAGTTCGGGCATGGGGACCGGCAGCCACGGCCGTAGCCGCGGATTTGACCATGGCGCACACATTGGGCATGGCCCGCACCAGGCGCAGGGGTTTTTTAGAGAAAGCCGCAATGGAAGCCAGGGGTACACCGGCGGCAATGGAAATTACCAGCTTGCTCGGGTCCAGCAAACCGGCCGTCTCCTGGAGGACGGTCTCCATGTTTTGGGGCTTGACGGCCAGGATCACGATATCGGCTTTCCGCACCACCTCCAGATTATCGCCCGTGGTTTGGACTTTATAGCGTTGGGCTAATTCCTGGCGTCGTTCTTCCCGGACATCCGAGCAAATCACATGGGCCGGGTCCGATACTCCTGTATTTAAAAGGCCGCCCAACAGTGCTTCGGCCATGTTGCCCGCGCCAATGAAGCCAATGGTTTTATTCTGGAGCATACTGGTCTCTCCTCATTTTTTGGATCGCTCCGCGGAGTGAATCTCCCGTTAAATACTGGGGTTACTTTATGTTTTGGCCGTTGAAAGTCAATAAAAAACGCTTGACACCGGTCAGCCGCTTTTCTATGAAAGCCGAAGAGAATACATAAACAGGATGACCTCCGTGAAGCACATTATGGAAACAATCAAGGGTTGGTGGTGGTGGCTGTGGCGTGTGTGTGCTCACGGGGCCTTGCCAACCGGCTGATCGAATAAATGGCAATTTCAGGACCGTGGGCCGCAGAGCTCACGGTCCTTTTTTTGTTCAGAGGGCCGTGAGCCGTAACAGGGCATCGCGGCCCTTTGACTTTCGGAGTGAGCCATTGCCGCTCCGGTAAAAGAAAGGAGTTACTATGCTGTTGCGCAAATTCCCCAGTCAGTCCCAATTCCAGGAGCTGGCGCGCACTCACAACGTGATCCCAGTGGCGGTGGAGATCCTGGCCGACATGGAGACGCCGGTATCGCTGCTGGCCAAGCTTTACCGCAAGAGAGGCGCCATCTTTTTATTTGAAAGCGTGGAGGGTGGCGAAAAATGGGGCCGCTACAGCTTCATCGGCACCTCGGCCCACGCTGAGGTGTTGGTATTTCGCGATACAGTGCAGATCCGCACCCGCAATGGCAATGAAAGCATCGAACACAACAACGATCCCTTGAGCGTGCTCAAGGCCATCATGGCCCGCTATACGGCCGCCAACCTGCCTGAGTTACCGCGCTTCTGGGGCGGTTTGGTGGGTTACCTGACCTATGAGATGGTCTCCTTTTTTGAAAGCCGAATTCCCAACATGCTGCCGCCCGACCAGCCCATGGCCCACTTCATGGTGCCCGAGGAGCTGTTGATCTTCGACAACATCCGCAACACCCTGGTGTGCCTGGCCGTGGGGTTTGTGGATAAACCCGAGGCTGCCGGGCATGTTTATGCCGCCGCCGCCAACCGGCTCAATCAGTTGCTGCGGACCATCAGCGCGCCTCTGACCATCGAACCTTTGGGCATGTCCGCTTTCCAGCTCGCCTTGCAGCCCGTACTGGCCGAGGACGATTTTCGCGGTCAGGTGAAAATCGTCAAAGAGTATATCCGCAAGGGCGACATCATCCAGTCGGTCATCTCCCAGCCGTTTGTCTGCCCGGCACCCTATGATGTGCTGGCGCTCTACCGGGCCCAGCGCTACATCAATCCTTCACCTTATCTGTTCTTCATGCATCTGGGGGAGATGGCCCTGGCCGGCTCGTCGCCCGAAACCATGGTACGCCTGGAAAACCGCGTGGCCACCTTGCGGCCCATTGCCGGAACCCGGCCGCGCGGTAAAACCGAGCAGGAGGACCGGGCCCTGGCCGATGAATTGCTGCAGGATGAAAAGGAGCGCGCCGAGCACCTGATGCTGGTGGATCTGGGCCGCAACGACCTGGGCCGCGTGGCGCGCACCGGAACAGTGCAGGTCACGGACCTGATGGTGGTGGAGCGTTACTCCCATGTGATGCACCTGGTCTCCAACATCATCAGCGAGATGAAGCCGGAGTGCGATGTGTGGGATCTGCTGCGAGCCTCGTTTCCAGCCGGCACATTGAGCGGTGCGCCCAAGGTGCGCGCTATGGAGATCATCGCCGAAATGGAAAAGGGGCCGCGGGGCACCTATGGTGGCGCCGTGGGCTACATTTCCTTTTCCGGCAACATGGACATGGCCATCACCATTCGCACGGCCTGCGTGCAGAACGGGCAGATGACCGTGCGCGCCGGCGCCGGCATCGTGGCCGATTCTGATCCAGAGCGCGAGCGCCAGGAGACGGTCAACAAAGCCATGTCCGTGCAAAAGGCCCTGGCCCTGACCCAAATCAGCCTTGACAAGGAGAGCCGACAATGATCCTGATGATCGACAATTACGATTCGTTTACGTATAACTTGGTTCAATATTTGGAAGAAATCGGCACGCCGGTCAAGGTGGTGCGCAACGATGTAATGAATGTGGCCCAACTTGAGGCCCTGGGGCCGACCGCCCTGGTGATCTCGCCCGGACCGGGCGGTCCCAAGGATGCCGGTGTCTCCCTGGAGGCCATCCAATACTTTTCAGGCCGCATCCCGGTGCTGGGGGTCTGCCTGGGACACCAATCCATTGCCGAAGCGTTTGGCGGCAAGATCATCGGTGCCCAGCGTTTGATGCACGGCAAAGTTTCCACCGTCACCTGCGACGGAGAAGGGGTGTTTGCCGGAGTGACTAAGCCGTTTCAGGCCATGCGTTATCACTCCCTGGCAGTGGAACGAGACAGTATCCCGGCTTGCCTGAAGATCACCGCCGAAGCCGAAGATAAAGAAATCATGGGCATCCGCCACACCAGCCATCCCACCGAGGGAATTCAGTTCCACCCGGAGTCGATCATGACGACGATTGGGAAGAGATTGCTGCGGAATTTTGTAAAAATGATCGGGCAAGAGTGATCCTGCTATTATGGAATCAGTTTTAAGTTTAAAGTAGAAAGTTTAAAGTTAAGGATCGGGTCGATTTTATTGAGTGATGCTGAGGCCCTTTTTTCAAAAAAGGCAGGATACCTTAACTTAAAACTTTACACTTAACACTTTAAACTATCTTTGCTTTCTTTACTTCGAAAGGACTTACCATGTTCAAAGACTACCTGAAGCAAATCATTCAACGCAAGAATCTGAGCGCCGAACAGATGACCGACATGATGAACACGGTGCTCACCGGCCAGGCCACCGATGCCCAGATCGGCGCCATGATGGCGGCCCTGGCCACTAAGGGTGAAACCTTCGAAGAGCTCGCCGGCGCGGCCCAGGCCATGCGCCGCAATGCCCGCCGCATCCAGGCGGCCGGTTCGCCCGTGGTGGATACTTGCGGCACGGGCGGCGACGGCGCCCAAACTTTTAATATTTCTACTACTACAGCCTTTGTGGTGGCCGGCTGCGGCGTCACCGTGGCCAAACACGGCAACCGCTCAGTCTCCAGCAAGTGCGGCAGCGCCGATGTACTGGAAGCATTGGGCGTCAAACTCACCACCCCGCCCGAAATTGTGGAGGAGGCGGTGGCGGCCGTGGGCATCGGGTTTCTCTTTGCTCCACTATTTCACAGCGCCATGAAATATGCCGCCAAGCCGCGCCAGGAGCTAGGAGTGCGTTCTATATTTAACATGCTAGGGCCGTTGACCAACCCGGCCTCGGCCAACTGCCAGCTCTTGGGGGTTTTCGCGCCCCAGCTCACCGAAATGTTCGCCCAGGCGCTGAAGCTGCTGGGTGCCAAATCAGCCATGGTAGTACACGGCCACGACGGCCTGGACGAAATCAGCGTCTGCGCGCCTACACGAGTCAGTGAACTTAGAGAGGGTGCCATCCGCACTTACGATATCAACCCCGAGCAGTTCTTTGGCCGGTTGGCCGAACCCAAGGAGATGACCGGCGGTGATCCCAAGGCCAATGCCGCAATTACCCAGGCAGTTCTTTCCGGAGAAAAAGGGGCCAAGCGCGATGTGGTGCTGATCAACAGCGGCGCGGCCCTGGTGGCGGCCGGCAAGGCCGCTGATTTAAAAGCCGGTATCGCCATGGCAGCTGGTGCCATTGACAGCGGTAAGGCTAGGGAGAAGTTGGAGAGGTTGGCGGCGTATACTCAGGAGAATGGATAGAACCTTTGCGTTGATTCGTTGATACGTTTATTGGTTGATTCGTTGTCAATTTCGATGATTACAGAACGAATGGACGATTCGACTATTAAGGGAAGTACTTCAAGTTTAAGGTTGGAGTAGAAATGGCCATCCTCGACAGGATCGTATCGGATAAAAAGGAAGAAGTCGCCCAGGCCGCTCGGGCCGTGCCCGAAGCCGAGTTGCGCGCGCGCATTACCGGCATGGATTGGGGGGCCAGGGGCTTTGAGCGCCGTTTGGTTACTCCCGGTCCCGGCGGGGTCAATGTCATTGCCGAGGTCAAACGGGCGTCGCCCTCCAAGGGCGACATCTGTATTGACCTGGATGCGGTCCAATGTGCCCGGCAGTATGAGGCGGGCGGCGCGGCGGCTATTTCGGTGCTGACCGACACCCCTTACTTCAAAGGCACGCTGGAAGATCTGCGCCGGGCGCGGGCGGCCGTAGCCCTGCCTATTCTGCGTAAGGAGTTCATCATATCGACCTATCAACTTTATGAGTCTCGGGTGGCCGGTGCGGATGCGATCCTGCTGATCGCTCGAATCTTGTCGCCCGATCAGCTCAAGGAGTTGCTGGATTTGACGCATTCCTTGGGCATGGATGCCCTGGTGGAGATCCACAATGCCGAGGATTATGCCTCGGCCCACGCGGCCGGTGCCCGGCTGATCGGCATCAACAACCGCAATCTGGCTACTTTTGACACGGACCTGGGCACGGCTGTGGGCCTGTCCGCCATGCTGGGGCCAGGCGAAGTACCGGTGGCGGCCAGCGGTATCAGCAGCCGGGAGGATGTCCAGCACAATCTGCGCAGCGGAATTTTTAATTTTCTCATCGGCGAGAGCCTGGTGCGGGCCGCGGATCGCACCGAGTTTTTGAAATCGTTGATTCGTTGAATGATCGATTCGTTGATTCGTTTATTCAATGATCAATTTCAAACTATCAACGAATGACCTAACGACTCAACGAATAACGTATAACGAATAACGCATAACGAATAACGAAACATGCATCCCCAAATCAAAATTTGCGGTCTGACCATCCCCGAACAAGCCGCTGACTGTGCCCGGCTGGGAGCCGATGCCATCGGGCTGGTATTCTATCCGCCCAGCCCCCGCAACCTCGAATTGGAGCTGGCCGCGGAAATCGCCGCGGCCCTGCCTGACCGCGTCCGCCGGGTGGGGGTCTTTGTCAACCCCGAATGGCGCCTGCTCGCCGCCGCTATTGACCGCTGTGGGCTGGCGGTTGTACAACTGCATGGCAGTGAACCACCGGAGTTGGCTCAACGAATTCAGACCGAATTCAGCCTCAAGGTGATCAAGGCGCTTTTTACTGCCAAGGCGCCTGATCTGACCGCGGCCGGAAAATATCAAGTGGGAGGCTTTCTGGTGGAGTGCGGTAAAGGCCCTTTGCCGGGTGGCAATGCCGAAACATGGGATTGGGGCGCGGCTGCCGATTTTGCCCGGCGTTATCCCATGGTGCTTGCCGGCGGTCTATCTCCGGTTAATGTGGCCCAGGCCATCCAGGCTACGCTGCCAGCCGCCGTGGATGCCAGTTCGGGATTGGAATCGGCACCGGGGCACAAAGATATCGACAAGGTGCGGCGCTTTATAGCGGCCGTGCGCACGACCGAGAGTTTTTACAAGGGGCAGAACGCCACTCCGGATTCTGTTTTTTAAAGGTCCGCCAATGGGATGGAGAGAGAACCATGGCCAACGATAAAACATTAGAGATTTTGAAAGAGGCGATCTTGCTCGAACGTCGCGGGCATGCCTTTTACCAGAAAATGGCGGATCATGCCCGCAATAATGCCACCCGGGAGTTCTTCCAGGTCATGGCTAACGAAGAGCTGCGACACCAGAAGGTGATGGAAGCGCAATTCAAATCTTATAAAGAAAAGGCGCGCTTCACGGAGGTGGAGCTCACGGCCGGCGCCGACCCGGCCCTATCCGATCTGGTTTTGACCGATACCTTAAAAGCCAAAATCGCCGCCGCCGGCTTTGAAGCGGCTGCCATATCAGCGGCCATGCACATGGAAGAAGAGACCATCTCCCTTTATGCCCACCGGGCCGTGGCGGCCCAAGACCCCAAAGAAAAAGCCCTGTTTCGCTGGCTGGCCGACTGGGAGTACAGCCACCTGACCTTCCTGGCCAAACTGGACCGTGAAATCAAAGCCTCCATCTGGGAAGACAACCATTTTTGGCCGATGTAGTTTTGATGGAATCCAACGGAACCGGATTCCGTCAAAACTAATGTAATAATTTGAATGCATCAGGCATACAGCACTACTCTTTCTCCCCATGGAGAGAGGCCTGGGGTATAGGGGGTTAGCTCTTCGAATTTTTCAGTCTTTACGCCTGAATATTTAGTTAAGATAAGAAGCGATGCCCGAGCCGACACTTTCCAAATCCGTCTATCCAGATCAGCCCCTGGCTTCGGTGGGCGCGGTAGTGTTCAAGGAAAACCGCGTGCTGCTGGTACAGCGCGGCCGGCCACCGGCCCAGGGCCAATGGGCTATTCCCGGCGGCCGCATCGCCCTGGGAGAAACCCTGCAACAGGCCGCAGAACGGGAGATCATGGAGGAGACCGGCGTTGTCATTACTGCCCGCGAGCCGATTTTTACTTTCGATGTAGTGGAGCGCGATGAACAGGGGAAGGTGCGCTTTCACTACATCGTAGTGGATTTAATCGCCGACTATGTCAGCGGCGACCCGCGTCCCGGCGATGACGCCGCCGATGCTCGCTGGGTGGCGGCTGAAGAGACGGCGCTCCTGAATGTCAACCTCCGCACCCGGCGGTTGCTGTCTATCATGTTTCAATTCGGTGAAGAGTAGATATGCTTTTTTCTCTATTTCGATTTGCGGGTAATAACAAACAGCCCGATATGGGCTAACAGATTCGTCACCGCGATAGGTAAATGCTTCCACCACTTGCCTGCCACCAGGTAGCGCTCCTGGACCACTTCGATGTTTTGGACCTGGCAGTAGTCGAAGAAATCACGCATGGCCAGCACGCGGATGTTGGGGGTGTCGTACCATTCGAAGGGCAGGGCCGGTGATTTGGGGGCGCGGCCGCCGAAGAAAAGTCCCTTGCGCAACTGCCACTGGGCGAAATTGGGAAATCCCACGATGCCGTAGCGGCCGATGCGCAGCATTTCGTTGAAGACCAACAGGGGATTTTTCACCACCTGTAGAGTTTGGTTTAGGATGACGTAGTCATAGGAGTGGTCCGGAAAATCGGCCAGGCCTTCATCCAGGTCGCCCTGGTAGACATTAAATCCATGGGAAAGGCCATTGATCAGCAGGTCGCCGCTGATATCCACGCCCGTGCCCCGGACATTGCGTTTGGCCGCCAGCTCACTGAGCAGGCTGCAATCGCCGCAGCCCAAATCCAATACTTTTACGCCCTGGGGCACCAGGGTAAGAATGACATCCCGATCCGTGCGGCTGAGGCGGTCCACGTAGTGCGCATTCATGCCGCCACCTCCTTGGCCACGCCGGTGAGAAATCCGGTCAAAATGTGGGTCAACTTCTCTTCTTCTATCAGGAACGCATCGTGTCCGTACGGAGAATTGATCTCGATGAACGACACTGGCTTGCCGTTGCTGAGCAAAGCGCGCACCATCTCTTTGGTTTGGCTGGTGGGGAAGAGCCAATCGCTGCTGTAGGAGACAAACAGGCAGCGGGCCGTGACATTGGCAAAGGCTGCTTTGAGCGGACCGTGGGAGCGGCTGATATCGAAGTAATCCATGGCCTTGGTGATGTAAAGATAGCTGTTGGCGTCAAAACGCTGGGTAAAGGCGCTGCCTTTGTGGTTGAGATAGCTTTCGATGGCGAATTCGGTAGTAAAGTTGTAGCTCAGCCGGCTGGCGGATTGCAGCCGGCGGCCAAATTTGGCATCCAGCAGCATTTCTGAAAGATAAGTAATGTGGCCCACCATGCGGGCCGTGGCCAAGCCCTTCTCCGGCCCTTTGTCGCTGTATTTGCCTTCTCTCCACTCCGGATCGCGGGTGATGGCGTTGCGGCCGATGGTGTTAAAGGCAATGGCCTGGGCGGAAAGACGCGCGGCCGAGGCAATACAGATGGCTGAGCGCACCATGTCGGGATAACGCAGGGCCCACTCCAGCACCTGGAAGCCGCCCATGGAACCGCCGGCAATGCTGTATAAACGTTTGATCTGCAAGTGATCCAGCAGTCGTTTCTGTGCTTCAACCATATCGCCGATGGTGACCACAGGAAAATCGAGACCATAAGGTTGGCCGGTTTGCGGATTGATGCTCAGTGGCCCGGTGGAGCCCTTGCAACCGGCGATGATGTTGGAGCAGATTACCCAGTATTTGCGGGTGTCAAAACCTTTGCCCGGACCGATCATGCTGTCCCACCAGCCGGTATTGGGATCATGGGGACTATGATAGCCGGCCGCATGGTGATCGCCGGACAGGGCATGGCAGATCAAGATGGCGTTGGAGCGGTCCGCGTTGGGTTCGCCATAGGTTTCATACATGATATCCACCGGCCCCAACGTACGACCCGATTCCAGCACCATGGGTTCTTCCACGCTGCCGAAAGTAAATTTATTGGGGGTCACTATGCCGACTGAATTGCGATCCATGGTTGCGTTTGCCCGTTGCCCGTTTGCCCGTCAAACACCTTAATTTGTTCAATCAGATGTTTGATCCCGCCGTTCTCTGGCGGGGTTGCCCGTTAGCCCACCTTCTCGTGATTTTGGTACTTCAACTCTTCTCCCCTAATCAAGCTGCGCACCTTCACCCTCTCCCATTGGGAGAGGGTTGGGTGAGGGGGCATCATTTTCTTCTGTTCAATTACAACTTGCACGCCACGCCCTTGTTCAATGCCTGGTCCAGATCCGCGATAATGTCTTCGATATCTTCGATGCCCACGCTGAGTCGGACGAAATCCGGGGTCACGCCCGCGGCCCGTTGTTCTTCCTCGCTCAACTGTTCGTGGGTGGTGGTGGCCGGGTGGATCACCAGGCTCTTGGCATCGCCGATATTGGCCAGGTGACTGAACAGTTTGCAGCTTTCAATAAATTTGATTGCCGCGGCTTTTCCGCCCTTGATGCCGAAACCCACCAAGGCTCCTTGGCCTTTGGGCAAGTACTTCTGTTTCAAATCGTAGGTAGGAGAAGATTTCAGTCCTGGGTACCGTACCCAGGCCACGCAGGGATGCTTTTCCAGCCACTGGGCCACGGCCAGGGCATTCTCGCTGTGGCGGGCCATTCGCAGGGAGAGGGTTTCCAAACCTTGCAGGAACAGCCAGGCGTTGAAGGGGCTGACGGCGGCGCCCATATCCCGCAGGCCCAAAACCCGTGCCCGCAAAATAAAGGTGAGGTTGCCGAAGGTTTCGTGAAACTTCAGACCATGGTAGGCCGGCTCCGGCTCCAGAAAAGAGGCAAAACGCCCGGAAGCAGCCCAGTCAAACTTGCCTGAATCCACGATCAAGCCGCCGATGGAAGTGCCGTGACCGCCGATGAATTTAGTGGCCGAATGGACCACAATGGCCGCTCCGTGGTCAAAGGGTCGCAGCAAATAGGGGGTTGTGACCGTGTTGTCCACCACCAGGGGAACGCCTTGGGCTTTGCCGATGGCGGCAATCTTTTCAATGTGAACGATATCGAGCTTGGGGTTGCCAATGCTTTCCACATAGAGCGCTTTGGTTTTGGGGGTGATGGCCTGCTCCCAGCCGTTGAAATCATCGGGCTGGACATACCGCACGGTAATCCCCAATTTTGGCAGCGTATAAGTAAAGAGGCTGACCGTACCGCCGTATAGGTCGGTGGAGGCCACAATTTCGTCGCCGGCCTGGGCCAAGGTGAGAATGGTCAGGGTTTCGGCCGCCTGGCCCGAGGCCACGGCCAGAGCCCCAACCCCACCTTCCAAGGCCGCGATGCGTTGCTCGAGCACATCAGTCGTGGGATTCATGATGCGGGTATAGATATTGCCGAACTTACGCAAGCCGAACAGGTCGGCGGCGTGGGCCGTATCGTCAAAAGTATATGAGGTGGTTTGGTAAAGGGGGACGGCTCTGGAATGGGTGGTGCTATCCGGTGCGTGGCCGCCATGAATCGCCTGGGTGCTGAAGCCTTTAAATGTATCGGTCATAAGGGGTTCCTCCTTCTAATTGCTCGTATCAATACGTTTTATGCGCGGACGCTTTGCGGAGACAAAAAAACCTCTCAAAATAGAGAGGTCAATTACCCATGTTGTCTCCGCTGACCTCATGTTTCCCTTGCGGGCTGGATTTGGCACCTTATTGGGTAGGTTGCCGGGCGGTCGTCAGGCCAGTTCCTTCGCGCCTCTCAACATGAATTATGTTATGGCGTAGATATATATGACCCAAAAAAGAGTTGTCAAGCGGGAGGATGCTATCGTCTGACACGAATCTCTTTGGAAGATTGTCCCCATACAAATACCCTGATCCATTCGAATCCAAATTTCAGCAGCGCCTCGTCCGAGCGTTTGACCTTTTTTACTGTTGCGGGCGCGACATGGTAGCGTTTCAAAAAGCTGCTTTGAAATACGAACTCGCGGAAACGGTCGATATTGTAAGCGGCCATGAAGGCCATTTTTGCTTTGGCGCCTTGGGGGCCTTCCAAGCCCCAGGGGTCGGTGGCAAAGAGACGCCGTAACTGAGCCCAGGCCAGGGTCAGGGGGTAATACTCCTCAGCCTCTTGATCTTTCAAATACTCGTCTATGGTTTGGGCAAAATCTTCGCTCGACCCTTGGCAAAATTCGGGCGGCCGGAAGAAGTATACTGGTGTCGCGTACCCTTCGACTGCCTCCATCCGAGCGCCTTGTTCCACGGGGAAGAGGCGGCAGGTGTGAGGGCGATCTTCATAGACACGGCAGCCTTGAGCCGTGGAAAAGCAACAGGGCTGGCCGGGCTGGTCCGACATGCGCAGCAGTACTTCCGGGAAATGGTGGCCTGGACGCAGCACAATATCCACATAATGGTCAATAAATTTATCGGAAGTAATTTTCAAATGGCGTCGCAGCCGCAGCACATCATACGGGTAGAGCAGCAGATTGAGATTTCGGCAGCACTGGTTGAAACAGGCCAATCCCGCATGGCAGTGAAAGTTGAAACGTTCCCCAGGTCCGATCGAACGGCCGGGGATCTTCTTTTCATCGGAGGCGTCGAAGTACTTCATAATTCTTCAATCAACATTTGGGCGATGGTCATTTTGATCCGGCCTTCAAAGTTATTTTGGCGCCGAATCTCCTTTTCCAAGGCCGCCAGATCCATGTAGAGCGGGGTGCGGTCCAAGAGTCGCGGGGGGTCGATGCGGCATTGGCGGTCAAAGTCGGCGCAACCCGGCCCCACTTGACGCTGGCCGTCGGGTCGGCGCAGTTGATGGGGAATGCCGTGCAGGCGGCAGATCATGGGGCGATGGGTATAGAGAATGCAGCGCTCCTCTTCATTGAGCGGACACATGACCCTGACCGGCTGCCCGGCACTTTCCAGCTTGCGCATCATTGCAGCGGTTTCTTCCGCTCTTTTTACTACTCTTTTTTGATCCGATTCCGGCAGATCGCTTAACCCCTGCCGTAGATATAGATATTCGGTCAAGGTGTGGTGGTAAAATCGTGTGAGGCAGCAATTGTCCGCGCATCCCCTGCATTGAAACCCATTGGCCTGGGCAGTCTGATGGTAAGCATTCTCCATGCGCTGGAAGAGCTCGGCCACGGTGGTCATCGGGGAGGTGTTTTGGTTCATGGTTAGGTGATGGTCATTTAACTCATTTGGGCCGGGAAGAAGATCCGGGCGTACAGCGATAAGGCGTAACGGTCGGTCATGCAGGCCAGCAGGTCGCACACCAGCCGTTCCCGCGAGGAACCGTTGCTGTTCAGGGCCGGCAGGCGCATTTTTTTCAGTTCTTCGGACAACATGAGTTCATCCGCCAAAAAATAGGTAAAGAGTTCGGAGATGATCTTCTTGGCCTTGATGAACTCGTTGTGTACGGTAGCGCTGCGATAGACCCGGTCGTAGAGAAATTGACGCAATTCGGTCATGGCATCGTATACCGGGTCACTCATTTGGAGAACCAGTTGGCCGTTTTGGGGTTTTGTCCGAGCGATCAGGTCCGTCATCATGGTGGTGATGCGTTCATCGTGGGTGGCGCCCAGAATTTCGATGCATCGCGAGGGGATGTCCATTTCCTGTATGACACCGCTGCGGATGGCATCATCCAGGTCGTGATTCAGATAGGCCATGATGTCGGCCACGCGCACCACCCGGCCCTCCATGGTGGCCGGCAACTCCTCGGGATCATCCGGCATGATCTTGCCATAGCCCTTGGAGTGTTTCACGATGCCATCGCGCACTTCGTAGGTCAGATTCAGTCCTTGGCCGAAATTTTCCAGCATATGCACTACCCGCAGGCCTTGGGCCTGGTGGGAAAACGCCGGTGAAAAGATCTCCTTGAGCACCGTTTCGCCGCCATGGCCAAAGGGGGTATGACCCAGGTCATGGCCCAAGGCAATGGCTTCGGCCAAATCTTCGTTGAGAAACATGGCCCTGGCAATGGTGCGGGCGATTTGGGCCACTTCCAGAGTATGGGTCAGGCGGGTGCGGTATTCGTCGCCCATGGGGTTGAGAAATACCTGGGTCTTATGCTTGAGCCGCCGGAAGGCATTGCTGTAAAGAATCCGGTCTTTATCCACCTGGAACACCGTGCGGATCGGGCAGGAGGGCTCAGGATGGACCCGCCCCTGGGAGTTGGCGCTCAAACATCCAAAGGGCGACATGAAGTTGGCTTCTCTTTTTTCGAACTCCTGGCGCAGGGTCATAGCTAAAACCAAATCCCTCCAAATTGGACCTGGTGATTACACCCGCAGTGCCTTGTGGTATATTCATCCAAAGGTCGCGTCACGGTATCTTATTCCGGCTGGGCAGGCAACCGGATTTTCAGGGCCCGCAAGTCCGCGACCATCATGGAAAGGCACACCAGGCATGAACGATCACCATCTCATTTTGGGCCAGTTAACCGATTTTCTCAGTGGCCGGATGATCGATGATACGCATGATGAGCGCTACCGCCAGAAAATCGCCCGGCTGCTGGTGCTGACCAAGGGGTATCCCCAGACGGATATCCTGGCGGCCCATTCGGTGACGGTCCAGGCAGATCATAAATGCGCCCGGGTGCCGGTGACCTTTATTTGTAATATCGACGGCCGGGCCGCAATCTTGATCCATTATGGCCCCGGCTCCCTGGTGACCCGCCACCGGCCGGCGTTGGCTCTGGCGCGCTTGGCGGCACCATATCAGATCCCGGTAGTAGTGGTTACCAATGGGGAAACGGCCGATATTCTCGACGGCCGAACCGGCAAAGTGGTCGCGTCGGGACTTGAACAGATCCCCTCACATGATGAGCTCAGCCAGATATTGGAGGATTGGGTATGGGAAACGATTGCGCCGGAGCGGGGGCAAAAAGAGGCCCGGATCGTGATGGCCTTTGAGGTCGATGACCGTTGCCCATGCGACAGTACTGTCTGCCGTTGGGAGCAAAGCAGGAAGTAAAACGCTGACAAGGGCGACATTGAGGCCAAAGTCAGCAGGAGTGATCGTACCCAATGAATCACCAAATATATATGCGCCAAGCCTTGGATCTGGCTCAGCAAGCCTTGGATGCCGATGAATTCCCCGTGGGTTGTATCGTGGTCTATGACGGTCAGGTGATCGCCCAGGGCCGGCGCATCAATTCCGCCCAGCCCATGGCCAGTGAAATTGATCATGCCGAGATGATTGTGTTACGTGAACTGGAAAAGAAAGTCGACTTCGGGGATCGGACCCGGATGACCCTTTACGCCACCCTGGAGCCGTGCCTGATGTGCTTCAGCGCTATTTTGCTCAGCCGCCTCGGTACCCTGGTCTATGCCTATGAAGATGCCATGGGCGGAGCGGCCCATTGCGATCGGTCGGGGTGGCCGGCGCTTTATCGGGATAATCGCATCGGTATCATCCCGGGAATCTGCCGTCGTGAGAGCCTAATCCTGTTCAAAGAATTTTTTGGGCGCGCCCACCTCGACTATTGGCGGGGTAGTCTACTGGCACAATATACCCTGACCCAATCATAATAGGTGTGGGTAAAGCAGTTTTCGCTTGCAAAACCATGGGCGTTTATATAAGGAGATGGGACTTCAAAAAGTACGGTCCGCGGTAAATCACGGCTGATTTCAAAGAGCTACACTGCGATTCAGCCATAGGACCACAAAGCGTTAACCCGCTTTCGAGGAGGTGTTGGCATAGCTCAGGTAAAGGAAGACCAGACCCAACGCACACGGTTGAACCAAGGCATTCGAGCCAGGGAGGTTCGCGTCATCGATCCAGACGGTCAGCAACTCGGCATTTTGACCATTCAACAGGCGCTGACCGCTGCGGCTGAATTCGGACTGGATCTCGTCGAGGTTTCGCCCACCGCCAAACCGCCGGTGTGCAAGATCATGGATTACGGCCGTTACAAGTACGAGCAGACCAAGAAGCAGCATGAGGCCAAAAAGAAACAAGCCACCTTTCAGCTCAAGGAGATCAAGGTGCGCCCCAAGACCGGCGAGCACGATTTGCAGACCAAGTTGGGCCACATCAAAAAGTTTCTGGAGCGCAAGGACAAGGTGAAGGTAACGGTCATGTTCAGGGGCAGGGAGATTGCCCTATCAGACAAGGGCAAAGAACTGCTCGATCAGATCGCAACCCAAGTCACTGAGTTTGCCATCGTGGAGCAGTTGCCCAAATTCGAAGGGCGCACCATGATGATGATATTGGCGCCAAAGTAGTAAGTACTTAACTTAAGCACGATTGATCTCGCCCACTGGATGAGGCGAGGCAATGGCTCGTTCGAGCGCCGTTGAAATGTACGGAGAGACTGTAAAGCCCCTTTTGGTGTGGGCCGGAGTCTGTTCCCGGTGCTCGCGCCTTCGTTTTTTGGAGCGCAGACAGTCAAGGGGCCACGAAGAACGGTTATCGAACGAGACATTCGATAAAGACATTGAATGAGGAGAAAAGGACCATGCCCAAAATCAAAACCAACCGATCGGCTGCCAAGCGGTTCCGCAAGACCGGAACAGGCAAATATGTCTTTTCCAAATCGCATGCCAGCCACATTCTGACGAGCAAAAGCCCGAAACGCAAACGTCGGCTGCGGATGGAGCAGACCATCAAAACCAGCGATATGAAAGAGCTGCGTCGCCTGCTGCCCAACGGATAAGGAGAAAGAAAATGCGGATCAAAAGAGGATTTAAGGCCCGGCACCGGCGCGCCAAAGTGCTTAAGCTGGCCAAAGGTTTCCGGGGGGCCCGCAGCAAGCTCTATCGCATGGCGGCCAACACCCTGGACAGAGCGCTGAGGTATTCCTATCGTGACCGCCGCAACCGCAAGCGGGATTTCAGACGGCTCTGGATTGTGCGCATCAACGCCGCGGCCCATATGAACGATATGTCTTACAGCAAGCTGATCAGCGGATTGAAGAAAGCCAATGTGACTCTGGACCGTAAGGTTCTGGCTGAGCTTGCCGTATCCGACCCCACCGGTTTTACCAAGGTCGCCGCCCTGGCCGCGCAACAATAGCCGCCGGGCGCAAAACGAAGCCTAAGGCCGCCGACTATGCCGCTGGCGTTTGACAGCTCCTCCGAGTCAATCAAACGCTTAAGGAAACCCCGCTCGGCAAAAAAGCCTTAGGCTCTGTTTTTGGTCTCTTCTGCTTCGTGTGTCCCTGCCAGGATGCAGGCCGCGCAAGGGGCCAAGATCAAAGAGCCGGCGATCAAGAGCCGAACCCAATGACCATCCGGGATATCGCCAGTGGAGCAATCACCAGTGGAGCCAACCATCGATCAAATTTGCGTGGCCGCACTTAAAGAGGTGGAGGCCGCCACGACCAGCGATGCGGTCCAGGAACTCAACACCAAATACCTCGGTCGCAAGGGAGTGATCACCCAATTCCTGCGGTCCGTGGCCCTGCTGCCCCCGGAAGAGCGCCCAGCTGCCGGCCGGCGCGCCAACCAGGTCAAGCAGCAGATCGAAGCGGCCTGCCAAGCGGCCATGGCACGGATCGAATCGGCCGCCGCCGAGCGCAAGGACGCCATCGATGTGTCTTTACCGGGTCGCAAAACCGCGCCCGGCGCCTTGCACCCCTTGACCCAGATCGCCTACCGCATTTGCGACATCTTCACCCGTATGGGGTTTGAAGTCGTGGAGGGGCCGGAAGTCGAGAGCGATTACTACAACTTCGAAGCCCTCAACATACCCAAAAATCATCCGGCCAGGGATATGCAGGATACCTTCTATGTCTCCGAGGATATCGTCCTGCGCACCCATACTTCACCTACTCAGCCACGAGTCATGGAAAAACGCCGGCCGCCGGTGCGCATCATTGCGCCGGGCAAGGTGTACCGTTGCGACTCGGATATCACCCACACCCCCATGTTTCACCAGGTAGAGGGGTTGTTGGTGGATGAGAAGGTCTCCTTCGGCGACCTTAAAGGCACCCTGACCGAATTCGTGCACCAGATGTTTGATCCCCAAACCCGGTTACGATTCCGGCCCAGCTTTTTCCCCTTTACCGAACCCAGCGCCGAAGTGGACATCCAGTGCGTAATCTGTCGCGGCAAAGGGTGCCGGGTGTGCAAACAGACCGGCTGGCTGGAAATCCTGGGATCGGGCATGGTGCACCCGGCCGTGTTGGAAAATGTGGGATACGACACCACGCGCTACACGGGCTTTGCTTTTGGCATGGGGGTGGAGCGCATCACCATGCTCAAGTTCGGCGTAGACGATATCCGCAAATATTTTGAGAATGATCTGCGGTTCTTAAGGCAATTTTGATTATGAAGGTAAGCTTAAGCTGGCTCAGCGAGTATGTGCCTGTCCAGATGCCGGTGGACCAACTGGCCCACATGTTGACCATGACCGGTCTGGAAGTGGAAGGGGTAGAGGATCGC
This sequence comes from Deltaproteobacteria bacterium, assembly GCA_021824175.1. Taxonomy (GTDB): domain Bacteria; phylum Desulfobacterota; class Desulfobacteria; order Desulfobacterales; family Desulfosarcinaceae; genus Desulfatitalea. The sequence continues at coordinate 4,623 of JAKALP010000007.1, read as the reverse complement.
TATGCCTACCTGGCCAAGGTCGTGGTAGCGCGCATCGCGGCCGTTGCGCCCCATCCCAATGCCGACAAACTGAAACTGTGCACGGTTCAAGCCGGCGGCACGAGCTTTCAGGTCGTTTGCGGCGCGCCCAACGCGGCCCAGGGGATGCTGGCGCCTTTGGCCTTGCCGGGTTGCGAGCTTCTCGGCGGAATGACGGTTAAAGAGGGCGAGATCCGCGGCCAGCGCTCCCAAGGCATGTTGTGCAGCCAAGCCGAACTGGGCCTGGGGCCGGATCGGGCCGGGTTGATGGCCCTGGACCCGAATCTGACGGACGGCCAAGCGTTGAACCGGGCATTGGGACTTTCCGATATGGTTCTGGAGGTCAGCCTGACACCCAACCGCGCCGATTGTCTGAGCCTGATCGGCATTGCCCGGGAGATCGCCGGATTTCAGGGCGTGCGGGTGAAGCGTCCCAAGGCGCGCCTGCCCAAAGCCAGAGGCCGCATCGAAGATCTGACCTCGGTGACCATCCAATCCCCGGAACACTGCCCGCGGTATGCGGCGCGGCTGGTGGAAAACGTCAAGGTCGGTCCGTCGCCCTTCTGGTTGCAGGATCGCTTGAACTCCGTGGGATTGCGCCCCATCAATAATATCGTGGATGTCACCAATTACATCATGATGGAAACCGGCCAGCCCCTGCACGCCTTTGATTTTGACCATCTGGCGGAAAACCGCATCGTGGTGCGCACCGCCGCCGAAGGCGAGTTTTTTACTACTTTAGACGGCAAGGAACGCCGGCTCAATTCCCATATGCTGATGATCTGCGACGGCCAACGGCCAGTGGCCGTGGGCGGGGTCATGGGCGGCTTGAATTCCGAGATCGAAACCGGCACCAGCCGCGTTTTGATCGAGAGCGCCTATTTCAATCCCATCAGCATCCGCAAAACCGCCAAGGTCCTGGGGCTTAAGACGGACGCCTCCCACCGTTTCGAGCGCGGCGTGGACCCCCAGGGCACACTCTACGCGTTGGATCGCTGCGCCCAACTGATCACCCAACTAGCAAGGGGGCGATTGGTGGAGGGCTGCATCGATGTCAAATACGATCTGCCCCAAGCGCCCGCCATCACCCTGAGCGTGGCCGCCGCCAACCGGTTGCTGGGCACCGGCATGCCGCGCGCCGAAATGGCCCGGCTGCTCAATGCCATCGAATTCAAGGCCAAGGCCGGCAAAGACAACACCCTGCTCGTTGAGGTGCCCAGCTTCCGGGTGGATGTCAGCCGCCCCGAGGATCTCATGGAAGAGGTGGCGCGGCGAGCCGGTTACGATCAGATTCCGGTCACCTTCCCGGCCATGTCGGCCGAGGGGCAGGCGGAACCCAAATTATTGAGTCAGCGCCGGCGTATTCGTGATTTACTGACCGGCATGGGCTTCACCGAAGCCATCAATTACAGCTTCATCCACCCCGATTCCTGCCGGCGGCTGCGCTTGCCGGAAAGCGATGCCCGCTGCCGCCAGCTGGCGGTGCTCAACCCCTTGAGCGAAGATCAGGCCGTGATGCGCACCAGCCTGGTGCCCGGTCTGCTTGAAACCATGAAGCGCAACATGGCGCGCCAAAACCGCAACCTGAAGCTGTTTGAAACCGGCAAAATCTTCATCAGCAACGGCAGCAATGCCCAGCCCGATGAAATTGAAATGTTGGCCGGCCTGTGGACCGGCGACCGCGCGGAGCTGCATTGGGATGCCAAATCCGAACCCTGTGACTTCTATGATCTCAAGGGGGCCGTGGAAGGGTTGCTCGATGGGCTGCGCCTGGGCGCGGTGCGGTTCACCCGTCTCGACAAAGCACAATGCTTCTACACCCAACCCGGCGCCAGCGCCCAAATTCTTTGTGGAGAAGATCAGATCGGACTCATCGGCCAGGTGCATCCCCAGGTGCTCGCAGCCTACGATTTGCGCCAGGAAGTATTTATCTTCGAATTGGAAATGTTGCGCCTGGGAGCCCATATCCCCGAGGCAACCCAATCCCAGCCCTTGCCCAAATATCCCTCCACCACACGGGATCTCTCTCTCATCGTGAATCAGGACCTGGAAGCCGATGCACTGCTGGCCCATGTGCGCCGGATGGATGAGCCCCTGATGGAAGAAGTACGGCTGGTGGCCGTCTTTTCAGGCCAGCCCATAGCCACCGGCCGCAAGAGCGTGTCGTTGCGCATGGTTTACCGTTCAGCCGAAACCACTTTGGAAGATGCTACGGTCAATGAGCTGCACATGCGCATCGCCAGCCACCTGATGGAGCACTTCAAAGCTCAATTGCAAGGGCAATAGATCAAGGCTGAAGACTGAAGGTTGAAGGGGCCGCCTGGCGGCGGTCCGCCATACGAACCTTCAGCCTTCAATTTACAGGTCAGGGCAAATACACATCTTCCCTGCATGCTGAATGTCCGTGGATTTGGACTATTCCACTGCTGCAATCCCAAATTCGTCGCGCTGGGTCGTTTCACGCAGAATTGCTGCGTTCTTCACGGAATTTCTCCAAGCTCCCGCATCTCTTCGGTCTGGGCTTTATGGTCGTTGGGATCGCCCGGCACCTCTTTGGCCTGGGCGCGGCCCACTTCGATCCAGGTACCTGAATGTTCGGACAAGCCATCGGAAAACCACACCACCGCTTGGCCATCGGGCTGCACGCCAGTTGTGATAATTAGATTATCCTTATCTGGATTTGGCAGGGAAAGCATGATCTTCTTACTGTCTTGGGGCAGAGGGACCGTGGCTTCATAATACTTCTGCTGCTTGTAGTTAAACCAGCGGATGCGTACCTTATGCGGCACTGGTGGAAAGGGTGGGGCTAATACAGCAATCTTACTAGCTTTTTTCCAACAACATGAAAGTATTCCGGAAGAAAAACGCCATGAATCATCATAAACAGAATCCTCAATATACACAGGTTCACCCTGGGGGGTGGCCCAGGCCACATCAAATCTTATTGGTTTCGAAAATAGTGGGCATCCGGTCAGGGTCAAGCTGCTGCCCGATAGCAACAACATCATCAGTATAGGAAACAAACCTCTTCTCATGGATGCTTCCTCGCTGCTTGAACCGATACCACGCGGATGGCCTTTGCCGGTTGATTTGGAAATATCCGGCGTTTGCCGTTCTCTTCGGGCACATTGGATGGTTCAAATGGGTTGTGGGATGTGTGGATGAATTGGCCGGCCATCTGCTGCTCGGCTATGGCATCTCCGCCAGAGGCCCTGGCTACCAGGCTCTCCAGATCGGCGGGTACAAAATCTTTGCTATCAATTTTTCTTAATGGCACCCCTTGGGCAGCGGCCTTGGCATGCATGGCGCGCAGGGCTACTCGGGAAAGCTCTGGCCGAGTGTGGCGGAGTTCGAAAAAGTATGCATGTCCGTTCCTCAACTCCAAAGTCCATCCATTGGCGCGGGCTTTGGCCCGCATGCGGTCATTCCAAGAAGAGTACTCGCGGCTTATGGCCGGCGGCTCAACTTCGTCCAGCACCAATACCCGCTCCGGTTGGCTGTCATAGCCGCCGCCGACATCGGAATGAGCACCATAAAACATCTCTTCCACAAAATTGGCCGGCGGCGATTGGATAGAGGGGCAAATGCTTGTCAGGGGGAAATAGTGGCGGATCTCGTTGCGGGCCACGGGGTGGTAGATAAGTTCGGCCGAATCGGCCGCCAAGTGCGGGTTGACAAAACCCTCATCTGCATTGCCCGCCATATAGAAAGATCCCACGGAATCAAAAATGCCTAAAAATCTTACCCGTACCTTGGCATTCAAGCGCGGAAAAAGGGCGGGCACCTCCGCTGGCGCGGTAGGATCGCTCGGATCCTGGGGGATACGCTTGATGGTTTGGCGCAAGCAGGGTTGGATGACTGGGCGTACCTCCTTGGGGTCACACTTCAAATCAGGCAGGCCATCGGAAACCATATTGACAAAGTGGCGCGCCAGCATGGCGCCGCGGCTGAAGCCGAAGACATCAAAGATTACTGTTTCAGGTGGCCCACCATATGCGCTAATAAAGTCTTTAAGATGCTTAATAAGCTTTTGCCGCGCCTCTTTGAGCCGGCCGTCTGCGCCATAGGGCCCCAAGCCCATGGCCAAGCCTAACACAGAGGTATTTTTCTCAACCCCTCCCCCAGCAACATACACCGCCTTTGTACCAACGCCTTGGATATAAATTGGAATTCTGACAAAGCTGTTGGTTGTTTCGCTGTTATAAAGCCCCCAAAGTTTCGCCACATTGGTATGCTTCTCCGGCGGATCGGCCAGCATGTTGTTGTCGGTGCCGTCGAAGAAGAGGCCCAGGACCAGTTCGGGTTTGGGGGTGGGGGTTGATCTGGGAGTGGTTGATCCTTGGCTGGTTTGACCAGCCGAGGTTGTGGCTGCCGGCGCGGGCGCAGGCGGTGTTGGGGGCGTGGGCACGGCGGGGGTGCGCGCTTTGCTGGTTACAACAGACGCTGGGCTTTGCGCTGGGGCGGCCTGGGTAAGCACCACCGGTTCCAGGATGGGGGTTTGCTCGCCGATGATCACGGTGGAGCTGCCTTCGATGATCAAGCCTCGTCCGCCGCAGTGCTGGGTGATGGTGCCGACCACGGCCGCGGGCCGGCCGTTGATGAAGA
>JAKALP010000026.1 GCA_021824175.1 Deltaproteobacteria bacterium | reverse complement strand
CTTACTTTGGGCTAACATATTCCTCGATCAGCAAGATTATAAGCAACTTTAATGATAGGCTTCAAGCGGAAAAGGTTTTGAAGAGCAGATTCGACAAACTGAATTCACAATTCAAGGTTTGACCCCAATTCCCCTATCCCCCAAGGCGGAGTCATCTCACCACTGCTGGCCAACATCTATCTGCACTATGCCCTTGATCTATGGTTCGAGAAGGTTTACCGCAAGAGCTGCACGGCATATGCCCGGCTCATCCGGTACGCCGACGACTTTGTCGTCTGCTTTCAATACAAGCCGGATGCGCAACGGTTCCGCGAAGAACTCGTAAACCGGTTGGGCAAGTTTGGCCTTGAGGTGGAGCCGACCAAGACCAAGGTGCTGGAGTTTGGAAGATTTGCCGTTGAGCATGCCAGAAAGAAAGACAGACGTGCTGAGACCTTTGATTTTTTGGATCTGACGCACTACTGCGGTACGCGCAAAGACGGCAAAGGGTTTCGGATGAAGCGGGTGACATCGCGCAAGAAGTTCAGGGCCAAGCTTAAGATCTTCAAGCAATGGCTAAAGAGTGTCAAGAATATGGAGATCAAAGAGCTATGGGCAACCGTGAAGGCCAAGTTGAGGGGCCACTACAATTACTACGGAGTCACCGACAATCTGGCCGGGATAAAACGGTTCGGTGCGCAGGTGACGAAGCTGCTATTCAAATGGCTCAATCGTAGGGGTAAAAGGCGCGGTCTCAACTGGGCGAAGTTCAGCGAGATGCTGGAGAGATTTTCTCTTCCAGAACCGCGGATCAGGGTCAGAATGTTTGCTTCAAGGTTTGATACCCATTTCCCCCACAAAAAAGGGAAGACCCACGGCCGTTTATTATGGTGTTAATGGCGGAGGCACTATCGGGAAATAGAGATAAACCATTGCCTCGTTATTAAAAGCCGATAAAGATAAAAGTCCGCGAATAGTATACGACTTAACTGAATACACAACACGATAGTGGTCCCATCCGGAGCCAAGGGGAGCCGTAGTGTGCCCTGTAATGGTTTCGGAGGTGATGGTGATTTTATTCGCGGGAAGCGGTTCTTCACGAACCGGCTTAGCTGCATCGTCATAGACGTTTTGGGAGTGCTGATTACTCACCCAATGTTCGATGAGGTCCAAGGCTTCGTTTTGATCAAACACATGGAACCGTGCGTCAATGGGAAAGGGATGAACCGTGTTGTCAAAATAGATGGAGAGCACAACTTTTTCTTTGGCAAAAATTATAAACTGTCTGGTGTCCATATATGGGGGTGGAGGGATACTGCTGGTTGTAACGGATGTTATGATTTCAACATCCGGGTCCTGGACATTGAGCTGCCTCTCCACACCACATCCGCCGCCATCGCAGGAAATGAGAAAAAATGAGATTACCGTTAAAGCCAACAAGATAAGTAAGAAAGCCTTGCCTTTTTCATTCATGCGTTCTTCTCCTTTCGTTTTCGTTGTTTTTCAGCCCAAGCAAATAGCCTGTAACAATATAATTCCCGACCACAATCTGAAAGCACGCATTGATCGCCGCTTCCATATGCCAACAGAATTTTCGTTGGATAAGAAGCGCGCATGTGAAGAGATCCTTGCTTATTTCAACCCGCTCTTGCTCATGGGGCTATTTATCCGCAGTCCCACCAAAGAAAATGGCATGGAAGGCTCAGAAGCAAACAGATGCGCGAATCCTCGGTGGAGGATTCTAACAGAGCGGGAGTGCGCATAAAACTTTTTGGATTGAGCCGTTCAATTACGGATAAGTGGGTACCATACATCTATGGAGTTTGTAAAGCTGGTTTACAGTTGCGAGTGTAAGCTGCGGCTGTCGCGCATTGATGTTTTTCCAAATCGTACTCATACGCGTATTCGAAATGGCTGACCAAAGAGCTTCGAGCATGCGTACGAGTACCGCTTCGCTCAGTACGGGTGCAAAAATGTCGGCCTCGTTTCCGTGGTGCAAGCAACGGTCGCGACTCACACCCTCCGAGCCGGATGCGGCTTGCCGGAATACCATCGACGCACTATATTGGCCCGTGCGTAGAAGCCGTTTTAAAATCTCCCCTCCCCGATGAGGGGCTCGGGATCTTCGACGTGCCTTTCAAATCCGGCGTTGGGGGGAGGCGTCCAATCCTCAAAATGCTAAATGTATTCCTGCGGCTGGCCACCTCGCCCTGCTTTGACTTTGTGCCCGATTGAATGTTTTGAAACGGCTTCTGATTAAAATCCCTTAGGAACCATAACGGGAGATCCTGCATGAAACACATGGGAGAAATGCTGCTACGGCCGGACGCGTTCCATGAAATCGTCATGGCTAACACGGCCCTGGTGCGCGCCATGGTGGAAGCCGGCACGCGTGTGATCACATCGTATCCCGGCTCCCCTACCCCTGAAATCGCGGCGGCGATCCAGAGCATTCCGGCTGCGCGGCGTCCTTTTTACTTCGAGTTTTCCACCAATGAGAAGGTGGCCACCGAGGTGGCTTACGGGGCATCGGTGAACGGCCATTTGTCGACCGTATTTTTCAAAAGCGTGGGCCTCAATGTGGCGGCCGACATCTTTGTGCAGCTGAGTTTGATGAATCTCATCGGCGGGCTGGTGGTGGTGCTGGGTGACGATCCGGGGGCCAACTCTTCTCAAAACGAACAAGACAACCGCCATTATGCCCGGCTGGCCTATACGCCGGTTCTGGAGCCGGCCGATCCGACGGAGGTCTATCTCTACTACAAGGAAGCGGCCCGGTTGAGCCGGCGCGAGCAGATGCCGGTGATTGTGCGGCTCACGACCCATGTGTGCCATGCCAAGCAAAAGGTGGCGTTTTCAGCCTGGCAGCCGGCTCCCTTCGAAAAAGCACCCCGGTTCGACGTGGCCAATGGGCCGTATATTCCGCTGCCGGCCTATGTGGGCGAGCACAAGCAAAAGACGTTGGCCAAACTGGCGCGGGTGCGGGAGTTTGCCGAAAGCTCCGATCTCATCGAGCGCATGGGCGCGCCTGATAAAGCGCGCGGGGTGATCACCTGGGGCTTGCCCGCCTTGTCGCTGTTGGATGTGCTGGCCGGTGTCGATCCCCGACCGGACATCCTCAAGCTCGGCATCACCTATCCCCTGGCGTCCAAGCGGATCATTGAATTTTTAAAGGGCCACCAGGAGGTCCTGATTCTGGAAGAGTTGGACGATCTCATGGAAAATGAGATCAAGGCCCTGGCCTTTGATGCGGGTTTGACCACGAAAATTATCGGCAAGCGCGATGCATCTGATTGGATCGGCGAATACACGCCGGATAAAGTCCGGGCCATTGTGCACAAGGTGTGGCCGGACCTGATCCCCGCCCTGCCGGAAACTGTGGAAGAGATGCAGGTGCCGGACCGGCCGCCCCAGATGTGTCCGGGATGCGGCCATCGCAGCGCCTTTCACGCCATTAAACAGGCCCTGGCAAAGAGCGATATCACGGTGGCGGACATCGGCTGCCACACCCTGGGATATCTGCCGCCCTATGAAATGGGCCAACTGCTGATGTGCATGGGGGCCTCCACGGGTATGGGGTCGGGCCTGGCGCTGTTCAACGAGACGCGCAAGGTGGTGGTGTTCATGGGCGATTCCACCTTTTTTCACGCCGGCTTGCCGGGCATCATCAATGCGCTTCACAACCGCCACAATATCACCATGATCGTCATGGAAAACGGCACCACGGCCATGACCGGCCACCAGAACCATGCCGGCACGGGCCGCAACTTCAACCAGGAGACCGACAAAATCCCGATCCGCAAAGTATTGGAAGGGTTGGGGGTGAGCGCCATTTTTGAAATCGATACCTACCAGCAAAAACAACTCACTGCCCTGGTGCAACAGGCCGTGGCCGTGGAGGGCTTCAGCGTGGTGATTGCGCGCCATCCCTGCATGCTCAAATTCGGCCGGGAGCAGCGCCGCAAGCCCGGCTTCGAGCCGCACCGGGTGGCCATCGACCAGGAAGTTTGCGAGCGGATTCATACCTGCGTGGCCCAGTTCGGCTGCCCCTCGTTTGTGCGCGGAGAAGATGGGCAGATCGATATCAACCCGGAACTATGCATTGGCGATGGTTCATGCGTGCAAGTCTGCCCGGCTGGCGCGATCCAGCCGCCGTTTAAGACAGGAGTCTGATGCCATGAGCACTTTTAATGTCTACATGACCGGCGTGGGGGGCCAGGGCATCGGCATGCTGAGCGAAATACTCCTGCGCGCCGCTGACCATGCCGGTTTAACGGTCAAGTCGGTGGATACCCACGGACTGGCCCAGCGCGGTGGCATTGTGATCTCCCAGCTGCGCATCGGAGAAGACGCCCGCACACCGCTGATCAGCGCCCAGAGCGCGGACCTGGTGGTGGCCTTGGAACGGCACGAAGCGTTGCGCGGGGCCCGGACCGCGCTTAAGCAGGGCGGCGTCCTGATTTACTACGACACGGTGTGGCAACCGTTGCCGGTACGGCTGGGAGAAGAAGCGGAAGTAACAGCCGCGGATATTCAGCGGATTTGCCAGGCGCGCCAGGCCCGTCTCATCCAGGTGGAGAGTTCCGACATGACCGACGTGCGCATGCAGAATATGGTGATGCTGGCCCAAATCGCCAGGCAGGGCCTGATTTCCCAGTTGAGCCCGAAGCATTTCCTCCAGGCCATGGGGGATTTGATGGATGGGGCTTTGCTGGAAGCAAACCAGGTGATTTTTGAAGAGCAAAGGCAATGATAAACGTGGTGATCTACTTAACTTGGGTTGCCCGTAGGACTTGACGATATCGATGCCTGTTGAGAAAAGTTGATTGGTTGATGCGTTGATTGGTTGATTCGTGGGAAGATTCGAGCAGTTATTGATCTTCTCGAAATAGACTTGACGCTTAACTCCCTCTCCCCCGCGCTCTTTAGCGGGAGAGAGGGTCGGGGTGAGGGGGTAAGGGATGGCGAAAAATCGAATATGCCGTTTAAAAAAAATGGGCGGCTCCCCCTCACCCCATAAGTGCAAACCTAAATGAATATCGAATATCGAACAAGGAACAGCAAAATCAAAAGGGAAACTTTGTAATTCGATATTTCTTGTTCGATATTCGATATTCTTTTTTAACGGTATACTGGCAAATTCCGACTCCCTAAGTATACCGCACGGAGACTTGATCCAATGGCAGTAAAAGAAAATCTGACCCTCATGGCCGTGCATGCCCATCCGGATGATGAAGCCATCGGCACGGGCGGCATTCTGGTCAAATATGCGGCCGAAGGAGTACGAACCATATTGGTGACCTGCACCAGGGGAGAATTGGGCGAAATCCAGGACCCGACCTATGTGCCGCCCGAGCCGGGCCTGTCCATTACCCAGATTCGGGAACGGGAGTTGGCCCGCGCCGTGGATATCCTGAAGATCGGCACCTATCACAACCTGGGTTACAAAGATTCGGGCATGGCGGGCACTCAGGGCAATGAGGATCCCCTGGCCTTTTGCCGGGCCGACCATGCGCAAGCGGTTGGCAAACTGGTGCAGCTGATCCGCCGGGAACGGCCACAGGTCATCGTCACCTATGACGAAAACGGTATCTACGGCCATCCCGACCATATCAAGGCCCATCAAATATGTTCAGCGGCTTTTTTGGCGGCCGGCGATGCGGCGTATGAGCCGGCCTCCGGCCTGGCCCCCTGGCAGGCGGCCAAACTTTACTACATCGCCATACCGGGGCCACGGATGAAGAAGATCAGGGAAGAACGCCAGGAGAAAAACCCCGAAGACAATGCGCCCAGCTCCATTGTGGCCACACCGGAAGATCAGATCACCACCCGGATCGATGTCACCGGCGTCCTCGACCGCAAGTTCGACGCTATTTTCGCCCACCGCAGTCAATTCGCGGCCGACCATTGGTTTCGCCGCTTGACCCCCGAGCAGCGCATTGCGATATTCGGCGCCGAGTACTTTGTTTGCGCCCAGGGGTGCGCGCCGCGCACTGGTGAAAAAGAAAGCGATTTGTTTAGCGGTTGGAGATAGGTCATACTCTATACAGAGCGACGGGGATATTTGCGGATATGGATTGGAACAAGGCGCAAAGGCACATAGGGACTGAGGGACTAAGGGACTAAGGGACTGAGGGAGGGACCAGGGTGCAAAGGGAAAAAGGGAATAAGATTACCGCTCGTTCCCACGCTCTGCGTGGGAACGCATCGTCGCTATTACATTCCCACGTAGAGCGTGGGAACGAGGAGAAAAATCTTTGCGCCTTTGTGCCTTTGCCCCCTGTGCCTTTGTGCGAGAATTAAGGGAACGGCAAGAATGATCGAATCATGCGCAACAAAACATTTCGGGAAGTATAATCCCAAAGGAGGCCGCCATGACCATCAGACCAATTAAAAGGCTCACAAAGTCCAAGCCGACCATTGAAGGGGCCGGCGTGCATTTGAAGCGCGCCTTTGGCTTTGGCAGCACCACTGATTACGATCCTTTTCTGCTCCTCGACGATTTCCGCAACGATATCCCGGAGAACTACCTGGCCGGCTTTCCCTGGCACCCGCACCGCGGGATCGAGACCATTACCTATGTACTGGCCGGCACGGTAGAACATGGCGACAGCATGGGGAATAGCGGCACCATCGGCCCCGGCGATGTCCAGTGGATGACGGCTGGTCGCGGAATTCTCCACCAGGAGATGCCCAAGGGCGACTCCGCCGGCCGCATGCATGGATTTCAGCTATGGGCCAATCTGCCGGCCAGCCTGAAGATGACCGAACCGCGCTACCAGGAAGTAAAGGCCGGCGATATCCCGGAAGTAATCGAAGATGACGGCACCCGCGCCCGCATTGTGTGTGGGAGCCTTTGGGGGCAGACCGGTCCGGTGGAGGGTATCGCCGTCGATCCCATTTACCTGGACGTGTCAGTGCCGCCCAACACGCGCAGGTCTATTCCCGTTGAAACCAGGCGCCATGCGTTCGCGTATGTCTTCGCCGGGTCTGGCAAATTCTGCAATGCTTCGGGTCCTCTGGAGGTTCCCACGGAACCGGTCGGCTGGTGGGACACGGCACCTCCCCAAAAAGCGGAAAATCATACCCTGGTTCTTTTTGATGCCGGCGACGAGGTCACCGTCCAAGCCGGTGACTACGGCATTCGCTTTCTGCTGGTATCGGGCCAGCCGATCAGGGAACCGGTGGCCTGGTACGGCCCCATCGTGATGAATACCCAAGAAGAATTGCAGCAAGCGTTCCAGGAGCTGCGGGAGGGAACGTTCCTCAAGCGGAAATCGTAAGGAACAGGAGCACCACGTCGTCAGCAATGCGCACTGGGGAGGCGTCTTCCAATCTTTGTAAACCGCCGCCGGGCATGAATTTGCTTTAAATGTAAAAATGTGAGGGACCGCTTCTTGGCAACAAGAATATCGGCAAATTGGCCATTTCCGGATGGACACTAACTAGTGCCTGACCGAAAATCCCATATTTTTCCAAGTTCAAGGCGGAGGCAAAATTTTAACCGCAGACATACACATAGTATTTCGAGGATTAAAATTTTGCCCCAACGCCGAAATTGGGAAAATAGGGGGTTTTCGGTCAGGCACTAACTATAGCGCAGGGCCAGCGCCAGCTGGTTGCGCAACATGTCCAGATGGCGATGTTCGACCTTGGAAATGGGCTGTCCTTTTGTGTCGCGGTCTGCATACAGAGCGCCGACGATCTTGGTTTTTGCCATTACCGGAAGAAAGATAAAGGCCGGTGCGTCGATGCGGTCGCGATACCATTTGGGTATCAGATGGTTCATTTCTTGGGCGTGGGCATCACTCACGATGAGATCCTTGCCGGATTGGATGGCCTGGGTGAAAAGATCTCCGGCAGTTGCGATTTTAAATGCTAATTTGCGCAGAAGCGCACGGCTCTGTTTACCGAAACCGACCTCCGCGTTCATGGTCCGGCAGGCGTCGTCGCACATAAACATCAGGGCCCGCTGAAACCCAAGCGATCGATAAAGGATCTCCACGCTCATGGCCGCGATCTGGTCCAGGTTCTGTTCCGCGAGCATGGCCCGGGAAATTTCCTGGATGCCATCCATCAGCATATCGAGCGACCGCAAAATGGGCTGTTCGGCCAGGCCGCTCTGCAAGGCCGTCTCGTTGCCAAGCTGGTAGCTCCGCAATGACGCATCCTCCGGCAGTTTCGCGTCGCCGGGCTTCCGGAGCGGCAGGTCCGGCTGGAAGATCGACCGCAGATTCCTGAAAAAGGGGCTGCGGGTGGTGTCGAAATCCATGGCATGGGCATGCTGGTCCAAAATGGTCACGGACGACTTGATCAACGCCTGCAGCTGCCGTTTCGTGAGATGGATGGTTGACCGGTGGCGGTTGAGCAAAGCCTGGAACGGTGGTTCCCCGCCACTTGGGTCATGGTCTGCGATCTCTGCAGCCAATTCATTGATGAAGCTCGTGATCGCCCTCAGCTTTAAGATCGTGGCATCCTTGTAACCCAGATCGGCATCGCTCGGCGGCTGCAAAACCTCACAGATGCGAGCCGGAAAATTCCATTGCCGGGCCACCGCCTGGCCCAGGGCTTCATAGGATGTCCCGTAGACCGCTTTAACCGCCTTTGCTTCGCTGTTCCCGCCATCGCGCATCTTCCTCAGGATTTTTTGGTATTCATCCGGGAAATATCGAATCGTCATCAGCTTGCCCAAGCGGATCAGCATGGCGCACACAAAGGCTTCCTCCGAATCGATATCCCGCTCCTTGATCGCGATATCTCTGGCCAGCATGCCGGACCACAAGGATCGGATCATCTCTTCCTTCAGATCGGCCATTTGATTCTTGCTTTTGAAATGCTCGAAAAGGATCAGACTGATGGCAATCAGGCGCACGTACACATAACCCAGTATGACTACGGCGCGGCTGATGGTGGTCACTTTGCCGGTGGTGAACCCATAAGCGACCGAATTGGCCAGCCTCAGCAGTTTACTGGACAGACCGTAGTCCTTCAAAATCATGTCGGCCAGTTCCGATGCATGGAAACTCTCCGGATCAGCCGACAATTTTTGATTTATGGCCGCAATATACTTTGAGACGCCCGGAAATTCATGGCTGTGGCGAATCCGGTCCAGCATGCGGTCAAGGTGAGCTTCTTCGGCCTCTTTGTATTTCGGACTTGGTGTGAGGGCTTCGTCCACGATTATTTATATCCTTGTCCTAAATCAATATTTTGAGATGGCTTGTGGTGTTCATCCAAAGACGGACACTGGCTATGTTATCGCCACAAGCAGGGATATCTAAAAAGGGTGCTGGAATTAAGGGATTTAAGGGGCACATTTGACAAATCTGACCAATTTGGGCTTTTCAGGACTGAGGTTGACTCAAAGGGTATATAGATGAGGTGGTTGAGTTTGAGGACGGTTAGACCATTTGATTTTTGTTATCATGTAGCAGCAATCCTTGGCTTTAAAAGTCCCAATAGCCAACAACGCCCCCAAAAAATCCCCGAGGAACTTGCCAATCGCGCCGGTGCCGCCCGCGACAAAGATTCTCATTGCGATTGCTTCTTATGCTTAACGCCATTTCGCATCATGCTCAAAACCACTAGAAGATGAAATGGACGAATCAAATTAAAATAGATGGGGCCAGTCCAATGCATGTACCGGACAGAAGTAAATACATGAAATTTTGTCAGCTGGTTGCCCAGGGGTTCGGCCACTACAGCCAAGAAAGCGGTTAAAAGAAATATAGGTGACGTAGTTGACTTTTGGGACTGAATGACCTGTCAATCTCTGATATCTCCAGAGGGTAAGCCCCGGGTTTAATATGAATCAAGAACAGGTTTTTAAAAGAGTCACGATATATTCATGCCGCATGGTGTTAGCCATGCCCAATATTTGCCTTTCCAGGGTCCGGACATGGGAAAGACCAAAGGGTTGGGCAAGGTCGATGATGATTTTATGAAGACCTTTGACTTTCTCTTCCGGGACATCCAAAGCGTTGCTCAATTGGCTGTCATTGGTTCCGATGATAATGGTGCAAAACCGTTCCGGCTTGAGAACCCTGGCGCATTCAGCAAGGATCTTGCTCATGTCCTCGATGTAAAATAGATATTTTTCCTTAAGGGTTTTCCCACGCAATCCCACCATGTTTGCCTTTAGACGCTCGATATTTTCCCCCATGATTTTTAGATGAAACGAATCGTTTGCCAAGTAATCGATGGCAAAGCTATAAGGCGGGGAAAATAGAATCCCATCGACACAGACATCCTCTATGTTCATGCTTCTCGCATCGCCCTGTTGGATATCTGCTGCGGCAAGAAGCGATTCCGAGCCATCCAAAATATATTGGATCTTTTTCACAACGAATACATAGCGTTCAAGAATGGCCTTGAATTGTTCCATCGGCGGTTTCCGCTTGCTCCTTTCCGAATAGCCGGCGCTATCCAGATAGGCCAGGAGCAGGAAATCAAGGACATGCCTGTTCACATCTCCAATGCGGTCCGAAAGCCGCAGCACGATATCGGGTTTGAAAGTGGCATTCGATTCATTGACCTCGGAAAATTCGGTTTTCCTTGAATGGTTTCGGATTTTGCTGCCGGAAACCGGCACGCCCACTGCTTCGGAAAATAGCTTAAACAGATCTTCTGCATTTTTTAATGCTTCATCCAACGGCTTTTGAGAAATCGCCAGGGCGTTGTACTTTGTTTGGGTCAGAAACCGGCAAAAGGGGCTGGCATCGATGCCGATGGAATTCACGCCCATGAGACTTGCTTCAATCGGAACTGTTCCGGACCCCATCATGGGATCGAGGATGGTGTCGCCGGGTTTAAGCCCCATGATATTGATCAGGGCCTTGATCATCTGGGGATGGAATTTTCCCCGGTAGGGAAATAGTCCATGGGTGGCGTATCCGGTTCTGAATTGATTTTTTTCAAAAAAGGATCTGAGCCGGGATGAAGAGTGCATCGGCAGGCGCAGGGGTTCACCGGTACACATCTGAAAATGACGAGTCATCCGGTCCCCGACGCGGACAAAATAGGCACCATTTTCTACCAGCTCATCCTCGCTAAGGATATTGCTTTCGTAGTATGCGAGTGCAAGCTCATACACTTCATTCAGATGAGGAGAAAGGATCAAGTTTTCCGGAAAGAGGCGGGGATACATCCCCTCCATTAGTACATCGATGGGGTTTTTGCTTTTTTTACAGGTTGTATTCGACTTCATAAGTCGTCCGGGAAAAAGGCGGGCTGGCTTTATCGAAGCACCCTTCCGTCAGTGCCTTTTCGAATGGTTGGGACAGCGGTTGACAGGGAGTCGTGTTCAATTTCAATAACCGCTAGCACGCCTTCTTTTATCTGAAGATTTTTCCAGACGGGAAAGTAAGGTTCGATTTCCGCGTAATTACCAATTCGGTCCGTAAGATATTGATACATGGTTCTGGACGGAAGCACCAAAATGCCACCGGCCAACACGCCATCCAAAAGTCCGATTGCAATTTTATTCAGCGCCCGGTGGCTTGATGAGATATTCCCGGTTTCCCATTCGACGGAAAAGTAACGTCCATCCGAAAGTTTTTTAACCGCATCGATGGGGCCGGGCTTCAACCGGGAGGCAATGGACATTCGGTGCTCAAGCCGCCAGTCATTGCCCACAAGGCTCTGCATGAAATTCTTTTTAATGGGCACGACCCCGTTTGCCTGTCTTGTTGGATTGAGAATAAACTGTCCACTGCCTTCTGGATGGGTGACGGTGGAAATGGCTTTGGTAATTTCATCGAGGATATTTTTAAACGTTGAAGATGTTGCGAATGGTCCTTTTTTGATCAGGAATTCAACCTTTATGATTTTCATTGAGCAGTTCCTCAACTTTCAGGATTAGGTCACTGGCGGGAATCTTGAGAGCTTCCGCAAGTTGCAGCAACGTGGTGAGGGAGGGTTGCCTCAGTCCTCTTTCAAGAAGTGAAATATAGCTTCTATCCAGACTGCTTTCTTGGGAGAGGCGTTCTTGGGAAAAATTTTGGCGCGCCCGAAAATGTTTCAGGGCTTGACCGAAAGCGTTTGCAGGTTTCAATGAAATCTCCTCTGAATTTGGGTATCTATATCCAAAAAGCCTTTCGCGAACCACGGACTATAGTCCGCAAAAATATAATTGATTGAACCAGGGGGGTGTGTTATCAAAAAGAAAAAACAGAAGCAGTGACATTTAATTGCAATGAAAACCAATCTATCTCGAAAAAAATGAAAAATCAGTTTTTCAAGGCATTGCATCTCAAGGCGACCGACAGGGGGGAACTCCTCCGCTTTTCTCGGAAGTCATCTGTTCCGGCGGACCGTCTCATTTACTATGACCGTCACAATATTCTTCCCGCCGGAAAAGATCTTCAGAAGATTTGTGGCACAGCCGGTATCTCACAAACCCAGCTTATGCTGGCCATTGGGATATTCGATGACAGGCTTCGCACGCTGCTTCAAAAAAATGCCGACAGTATTTATCAGTCCCTTGAACAACCTCAAGATGAGGGCACTTCGAAGCTTCCGATGCCGCCCTTGGTTTTGAAAACAAAGTTGGGCAAGCTCTATCAGGGCGATTGCTTTTCCTTGATGCAACATCAGGATAGCGACAGCGTCGATTTGATATTCGCAGACCCACCGTTTAATTTGAACAAGCTCTATCCTTCAAATATCGACGATAATTTGAGAACCGAGCAATATCTTGGATGGTGTAAAGACTGGTTGGATGAATGCATCCGGCTTCTAAAGCCGGGCGGCAGTTTTTTTATTTGGAATCTACCGAAATGGAATACCTATCTATCCAGCTATCTAAATCAACGGCTGACATTCCGCCACTGGATTTCGGTGGATATCAAGTACACATTGCCGATTAAAGGACGACTCTATCCATCGCACTACGCGCTATTATATTACTGTAAAGGCGAAAAACCGGCTGCATTTCACCCAGACAGGCTTCCCATGGACATCTGTCCCCATTGCATGGGAGATCTCAAGGACTATGGTGGCTATAAAGATAAAATGAACCCGGACGGAGTCAATTTAACCGATGTCTGGCTGGACATCCCGCCAGTGCGCCATCGAAAATATAAAAAACGCAACGGGTCCAATGAGCTTTCTGTAAAGCTCCTGGATCGGATTATTGAAATGGCGTCCGATGAAGGGGATCTGGTGTTTGACCCCTTCGGCGGTTCCGGAACCACTTACGCGGTGGCTGAAATCAAAAGGCGGAAATGGCTCGGCATTGAAATCGGTCCGGTGGAAGATATTCTCGTACGTTTTGAACATATTCACGAAGATGCTGACTATATCGCTAAGATCAGAAAAGATATCAACTGTCTGTTCACAAAAGACGATTTGAAAAGAAGGATTGAAAACGGCTGGTGGACGCCTGATTCTGTGAGGGAAAAGAATCGAAAAAAAATATAGCTCGACACTGCATGGGAAAGCGGGGAGAATAGCGGGACATTCTTGACCAGGTGATTCCTCAGTAATAAGTCGCCTTTTTCGTCTACTCAAAAATCCTATCCCGCCGAGATCGGCGGAGCTGCAAATCCCGACGGGGTTCTCTCAGAATAGTCCAAATCGCGCCTATAAGCCAAAAATAAGGCCAAAATCTTTAGCCTGCCCCTTGTAATGTGCACCCATTGCTTTAGCTGGTCGCTACCAGTTGATTCATCTTGAGCCCGATTGCTTCCCAATCCTGCATCAAATAATTTTTGCTTCTTTTAACCGGTTGATCTCCTCCTGATCCAGCCCCACACGATTGGGGAGAATTTCTTCTGTGTTAGCGCCCAACTCCGACGCCGCTTTGTCGCCGCGGCAGGGGGTTCGCGAAAACTTCGCCGGCGTGCTCACGATCTTGTGCGGCCCGGCCTTGGGATGATCCACCTCCACCAACATCTCACGGGCATTGACCTGGGGATCTTGGGTCACATCGGCGCGGCTTTGCCCGAAGTCATTGCGGTGCATCGTTCCATTGCCGAGACGTATCAGGACGATTTTTCCAAATACGCCAGGCAAAAAGATCTGGCTTTGATGCGGAAGATCTTCCGTCAGGTCCCCAGGATCATCGGCCAGAAGGTCAAATACAGCAACATTTCCAGGGAAAACAAAGCCGGGGAAGTCAAAGCGATATCGACCTTATAGTCAAGGCGCGGGTCCGCCACCCCGTGTTTCACGGCCATTGTTCAGGGGTGCCACTCATGGCGGATATTGACGAGGATGTCTACAAATTGCTTTTTATGGATGTGGGCATTGCCGCCTATCTCGCCGGCATGGACTGGATTGCGCTTCAGGCCTTGGACGGGCAAGCATTGATGAATGAAGGCAAGCTCGCGGAGCAGTTCGTGGGTCAGCATTTAATGACTCCGCTCGAATCGCCAAGCCTGACCCACTGGCTGCGGGAAGTAAAGTCCGTCAATGCGGAAGCTGATTTTGTCACGTCCAGCGGCAACTGGGTGGTGCCTGTCGAAGTCAAGGCGGGCAAAAGTGGAGCCCTCAAATCCTGGCAGCAATTCGCGCGAATCAAGAACCCAAGTCTGTGCGTCCGATTCGATGTAGATCACGGCATCGATCCGCTGGGCGGCGGCCTTCACCGCTGCCACGGCCGCCTGGATCGAGGCCTCGTCTTGCACTTCCAGGGGCAAGGAAGCAACGCCGGGGATTTTGACGCCATCCGCCTTCCGGCTGGTGCCGAAGACACGATGGCCGCGTCGGGCAAGCTCTTCCGCCGCGGCGCGTCCAATGCCCGAAGAGGCCCCCACGACAAGCACTACCTGTCTATTTGATTTGTCTTGAATGATTTTGGCTATCGCCTCCTCATAATTGCAAAGAGAAGAAAAACAGGAACCGGTGTCGGTTAAAAGTAATGGTATGTCTACTTCTTTTACTTACATTGACAATTCATCCCCGCAGCGCGTCGTAGAAAATACCCGGCAGGCGGCCGATGCCCGGCTTTGCCTGGAATTCAACCAGTCGGCGGGCCAGACTGCCGGCAGTCCTGGAGGTAATAAACCACGGCGGCCGGGGCAGCGTCGTTCCCATGCCGTGCAGGTAGCTGCGCGGGAAAGGGTAGAACGGCGCGCGGACCACGCTTTTCTGGGCGCGGGAAAACATGTAGCTGTTGTGCACGACGCCGGTGCCGCTCTGGATATCGTTCAGGCGGTGGCCGGGGAATGCCCCCCAGGTCAGTGGGGTCAATAGAAAACCCACGCCCGTCCAGGCGTTGACGGCAATGCAGCCGTAGCGCAAGTCGGCCACGGCCTGATCGAATTGCGGGCCGAGCTGCCGCATGGTCCGGGGATGGATGAGGATGTTGGCCCCCAGCGTGCCCAACAGGGTGTCATTGCAGAAATTCACCGCATTGCGCAAAAAGACGGCTGCATCGTCGCCAGGCAGCCGTGTTTCACTCAGCACGCTGCCGAAGGCCTCCTCTTTGAAGCACATGTCGTTCACTCGATCGAAGGGAACCTTGTGGATGAAAAGCCGCGTAGATCCATCACTTGAATCGGGGTCCAGGCGCTCGGCATCGGGATGGGCGGCCAGGGCCGCTGCCTGCCGCTGCCCGGCGCCCGGATAATAGGCTTTGCGCGGCAGGGTTTTGGCGGCAACCGCGCGCATGGCCTCCAGCAGTTCGTCGGTCAAATGCCATTGGTCGGGCAACACCAGCACCTGGGCGGCAATGCAGTTAAACCCGCCGTTGTGCATCTTCTGGGTCAGGATGTGCTCGGCCTGGAAACGCAGATCGGCTTTGGTCCAGGGGCCGGGCACCACAATGGTGGGGCTGACATTGCCCAATTCGCTGCTGATGGGCCGTGGGTTGAGCGGCTGGTTGGCCCGCTTGCGCGCCGCGCCCTCTCCTCCCGGGCCGAAGACGATGGCATCGTGGGTGGCGGCGCTGCCCGTGATGTGGATGGCGTCGATCCCAGGGTGGTTGCACAGATAGCTGCCGATTTCGGCACCGCCGGACACCACCTGGACGAACCCGTCCCTGATCAGCCCGCTGAATATTTCTTCCATAAAAGGCCCGAGGTAGTCATTGACCGGATTCATCTTGAGCAGGCACACCGTTCCTTCGGCCAACAGTTTATAGAGCACGTCCAGCGGTGGGATGCTGGCAATATTGCCCGCTCCCAGCACCAGAGTCGTTTTGCCTTCGGGTGCGGGTGTCCGGTACCAGGTGGCCATGGTGTCGCGCAGGTCCCCGATGTCGATATCCGGCTGCATCCAGACCTCTCCCGTGACACCACTGAACAGCAGCCGGTCGTACATCGATTGAGGAAAAACATCGACGATCACCTGGCCGTCGGGACGGGTGCGCACCTGCCTGGCGCCCAGACGGGGATAGCCTGTCTTTTCAATGGAATCCAGGGTGGCGATGTAACGGTCAAGGGCGAAAAGCACCGCCCATGGACCGGAAGTCCACTCTTCGCCCTCCAGAGGTGAACCGGCCGGTATGGATTTGGCCTGAACCGCGGCGGCGGCCCAGCGCCCGGCCACCCGGCTCGTGTCGGTTTGCATTTGTCTGAGGTAGGAAATCTTTTTGGGGATGGGCAGGGTCGCCCATGTTTGTTTGTTTTCGTTTAACCGGGCGATGGCGCGATCGATTGTCTCCCGGACGGGAAGGGCAGCGACAGAGGATGATTCCTCTCTTTCAACGGATGGGATAAACATGACTCGGTCCTCCTTATCTTCGGAATGCTGCGCTGTCGGTCAACGGGAAACGTTGAGGCCGGGGAGAGGATAAAAGCCGTGGTTTGAAGGCGTTAGGACCGGCAGCTGCCAGAGTATCAATGGTTGAAATTTGTGATCTTGAAGTGGTGCCGATCAAGAATCGCTCTAAAGATGGGCGTCCGCCCCATGCTTGTCAACACGCGGACTCAAAAGCCGATGGACCCATCATCTCTATGCTGCTCACAAATAGATCCCTTGCGCCGGTCCGCAAAGGGATCAAAAGTATCGGCGGCCGCCTTTTTATCTGCATTGCGATCCAATTACACCTCGACGCCCTTCAATTCCGACCGGAATCGAGACTGCAAGCTATCTCGAAAAAGATATTGACTCAACATCAAGGCGAAGTATTTCAACCGCCTGCTAATTACCGCGGGTATTGGTGCCGCGGGCCTCGAATCAGGAGGCAACGACCGTGATCGTCACCACCACGTTGCCTTTAATGGCGTTGGAATAGGGGCAAGCCTGGTGACCGGCTGCAACCACCTTCTCGGCGTCGGCCTGGGAAAGACCAGCGACATTCGCCCGCAGATCCACCACCAGGCCAAAGCCACCGGCATCATCGGGGCCGATGCCCACCGCCGCTTTGACTTCGATGGATTTCGGTCTCAGTTTGAGTTGGCGCGACATGAATTCACAGGCGCTGCCGAAACAGGCGGCGTAGCCGGCCGCAAACAGATGCTCCGGCGTAGTCGTTCCTTGCTTACCAGGGCCGCCCATGGCCTTGGGAACGGACAGATCCACGCTGATGAGGCCGTCATCCGATTGGGTATGGCCGTTTCGGCCGCCCGTGGCCACGGCCTGTGCCGTATAGAGGGCTTTGACGCTCGGTGGTTGATGGTTTTTTTCCTTTGGGTCTTCTTGCATTGAGGCTCCTTTCCTAAAGGGTGAGGGGTTGTCTTTTATGGCGGGTAGACCATTTCATTTCTGTTATCTTGAAAAACAATTCCCGGTATTATCGAGTCCTGGTACAAGCCATCTCAAAAAAATGATTTTGGCCCGGAAGATCAACATGAGATAGCTTGTAATTCTTCCCCACTGAGGCGCGAAGCAGAACGAAAAGGCGACTGAATATGCGGTGGAAATATCTTCACGGTTTTCAAACCGGCCCGGGGTCTTTTGGGCACCACCGGTTTCGGCCACGATGCGGGTCAAGTTCGTCCAGTTGATCCAGATGATGGCCGAGTGCTTGAGCATGGGCAGCAGGCCGGGCGGGATCGGTCTGGTAATGCCCGTCCTTTTTGATCAGCAGGCCCATGGCGGCCAGTGCATCCAGGACCGCTGTCAGGGGGCGTTCATGCCAGCCCTGCTTATCCGCCAGATCCCGGCTCGTGGCCGGTTCAGCCAGGTGGGTGAAGAGATCCAGTTCAGCGCCGGTCAGCAGCACCCGGCATTCCATGAAATTGCGCGAAAGAGAAAGTATTTCCTGGGCAGTGGCGGGCGTTGTCATTGCTATAACCTCCTTAAGATTTCTTGAAATTTTCTATTACACGCTCAGAGGTTCAAGCATTTCCGGTAAACCTGACGGATCAACGAGATCGCGCGGCCCGGAGCGGCTGTTGGCGCAACTCTGCTTTAAGATCGGAGAAGATCAGTCACCTGGCGGATATACGGTGTCACCCCGAAGAGTTCCATGCCGACAATCACGGCCGGAAATGATCCGGGCGACCGCGGGCGCGACAAACAGGCGCCCATGACATTACTGCCATCGATGGGAATCACAGGGCGTTCATTAGCTGTTTGATAAGACATGTCGGGCCTCCTTGCTGGCACGCCATCTTAAAAAAGTTCTTTGGCCAAAAGTCTTTTTTGAGATGGCGTGTGATTATTTCTCTTTGCCGAAACCGGAGGGTTCGCCGGGTTTGCGCCCCTCGTTCTGGCGCGCGACCATCCATTGGGGGTACTCCGGCGTCAGGGCGCTGAGCTCGTCGAGGCGCCGCAGCTCCGTGGCGCTCAACTCGACATCCACGGACCTAAGATTGTCTTCAAGCTGCTCCAGGGTTTTAGCGCCGATGATCACGCTGGAGACCACCCTTTGATGGAGCAGCCAGGCTATGGCGATATTGGCCACCGACACGTTGCGCTCCTTGGCCATGGGCCGCATGGCATCGATGATCTCAAAGGCCCGCGCCTTATCCACCGGCGGAAAATCGAAGGCGGCGCGCCGGCTGCCCTGGGGGCCTTTGCCTTCCCGCTGGAACTTGCCGCTCAACAGCCCGCCGGCCAAGGGACTCCACACCATCAGGCCCAGGCGCTGATCTTCGAGCAGCGGCACCAGCTCGCGTTCCAGGTCACGCCCGGCAACGGTGTAGTAGGCCTGCAGCGACACGAAACGCGCCAGGCCCAGACGGTCGGAAAGTCCCAGGGCTTTCATCAATTGCCAGGCTGCCAGGTTGCTGGCGCCGACATAGCGGACCTTGCCCTGGCGGACCAGGTCGTCCAGGGCGCGCAGGGTCTCTTCCAGAGGCGTGACCGCGTCCCAGCCATGGATCTGGTACAGGTCGATGTAGTCGGTTTGAAGGCGTTGCAAGCTGCCGTGCACCTGGTCGAAGATATGCTTGCGCGAAAGACCGACGTCATTGGGCTGGTCGCCCATGCGGCCTCTGACCTTGGTGGCCAGGACCACTTGTTGCCGCTTGTCCTTGAGAGCCGTGCCGAGCATTTCCTCCGATTCGCCGAAGGAATAAACATTGGCGGTATCGAAAAAGTTGACGCCCGCATCCAGGCAGCGATCCACCAGGCGGGCGGCCTCAGCCGCTCCCTGGCGGCCGATTACTTCCCAGAAACCCCTGCCGCCGAAGGTCATGGCGCCCAGGCAAAGCTGGGAGACGTAAATGCCGGTATTGCCGAATTGATTGTATTTCATGGGTTCTCTCCTTTGAAAAGTTAATGGTCGGATTGGGCTCCAACCGCGGCATCAAAAGAGAAGGAATTGAAGGGAAACCTGTTGGCTGAGTTTCATGGGGTTGAGGTCAATGATGGTCGATGAGGCTACGCAAGCGATTTCAGGAGCCGCGGCCTAATAGTAAGACCCCTGTGATTGGCGTCAACCGCCCCGATGGTGTTCCGATCCGTGCGGCTTAGTGCTCTACTGCACAAATTCGGTGACATATTGCTGGTCAGTCTATTCGTAATCGTAAGGTTCAAAGGTGCAAAGGCGCAAAGGCGCAAAGGGACTAGGTGGCTAAGGGACAAAATAGAAGCGGTTTTTTATGGCATGTGGCAATTGGAAAAATCATCGAAGATAGAACCTCAGCCGCCAGTGGACTAAAAAGAGTAAATAACATTGCCGGTGCGCTTCTGTGCCTTCGCGTCTTCGCAACTCTGACCCTTTGCAGCTTTATGCCTCAGTCCCTTTGTCCCTCTGCCCCTTAGTCCCTTTGTGCCTTGGACCGGTGGTGAAACAATACGCCATCGTAATTACTACCGTGTGTACTTAGTTCGCATAACATTGTCATATTTGGGTGTAATTTGAATCGTGGTTCCAACCACGGCTAAGCTGACCTTAGGGAAAGCCGGCCCTGGGCGCTTCAACCCGGATGGTTTCAATTCTGCCCACCAGGCCGTCGCGGGCCAGATCGGAGGTGAGAATGAAGAGGGTCTTGCCGTCCGGACCGCCCAGCATGCAGGCATAGGGAAAGGTTTCGACTTTGATGCGGTCTGCGATCCTGCCGCCTTCGAAGACACGAAGTACTTCGGCGCTGCGGCCGGGTGAGGCTACCCAGATGGCGCCTTCGGCATCCAGGCAGATGCCGTCTGGCAGTATGCGATGCACCAGTTTGCTTCGATCCGTGACAATGCCCAGGTCGTCGAAGACGGCCCAGATACGGCGATTGGAGAGGGAGCCATCGGCTTCGATATCGAAAGCGGTCAGGCGGGCCGCATAGGTTTCGCCGACAATAAAGGTCTTTTCATCCGGCGTGATAACGCAGCCATTGGGAAAGGCCATCTCTTCGGCCACCACGCGTTTTTCGCCGTTGGGCTTGACCAGAATGATTTGCGCCAGTTTGGCGGTCGGCGTTCCGATGGGTGCGCCGAAATTCCCGATATAGGCGTTTCCTTTGGAATCCACCACCATATCGTTACAATGGTATGATGCCAATTGGCTCAAGTCCGCGAACACTGTCAGCTGTTCTTCTTTGAGTTTCAAAAGCCGGCGATCGGTCATGGAGACCACCAGCAAGGTGTTGTCCGGCAGCCACCCCAGGCCGGAGGGCGTGCCGGGCACTTCAATGATGGTCCGCAGCGTGCCATGGAGGTCTATGGTTGATATTTTTCGGGTACGAAAATCGGAAAACCACAATTGGCCGGCGTGCCAGCGCGGTCCTTCGGGAAAACCAAGCCCTTGCGCCAGTAAAGTCGTTTGCTTCATTCGATTTTCACCGTTTCCATTCTTGGGGTTTTAAGCTTATTTGGAAAAAATATTTTCAGGCGAGTTTAGAAGAACTTTATCTTATGGTCAATGGCAAGGGTGCAAACTTGCAGGGCGATCGCATATTTTAGCCCCAGTTTAGGCCAAATTTATGCGGGACGGGAATGATGCGCCAATAAACGAGAACTTCCCGCCCCTTAAGCTATCTGGTTTATAAATTCATTATGAAACTGCGTTCGAGTCGTTCACGGCCGGCAAATAGATGGACACCCGGGTGCCTTGGTGGAGAACAGAATCCACCGTGATCCGGCCGTCGTGGTTTTTCACGATGCCATAGGCCGCGGCCATGCCTAAACCGCGCCCCACAAATTTGGTGGTGAAAAAGGGGTCAAACACCTGTTGCAGGGTCGGTTCATCCATGCCGATGCCATTGTCTTCGACCATGATCTCCGCATAGACGCCGGGCGCCAAATTCAGTTTAGATGAAGCGCCATTTGCGATTCGAAGCCTCCGGGTGGCGATCATGACCTCTCCGGTCTCCTTGAGGGCTTCCACCGCGTTGGTCAGCACGGCCCCCAGCACAATGTTGATTTGGGTAATATCTCCATTGCACAGACAAATTTCCGGATCGAACTTCGTGGTGATCTTTACGGATTTGTTGCGCATGCATTTGTTGGTAGCAATTTGTTCTTCTATCAACAGATTGACCGAAAAACTCTTGGGTTGGTATTTGCCGCCTCGGGCATAAGACAACAGTTGTTCCGTCAGCAGGTTCAGCTTGGTGGCGGAATTGCGCATGGTGTCGATGAACCGGAAATGTTTTGAATCCGGCTGGAGATCCAGTTCCAATAAATCCAGACTTCCATGGATGATCGCCAGGCCGTTGTTAAACTGATGGGCGATGCCGCCGGCCAGGGAAGCAAGGGCTTGAATCCGACGGGAGCGCTGAAGTTGTTCGTCGATCCGCTTCTTCTCTTCTTCCATTTGGACTTGTCTGGTGTTGTCATAAACGGAAGTATAAACCTTCTTCCATGATTTCTCATAGCCCGCCTGGATTTTACTATTGACCAACAAATGAAGCACCCGCCCATTAATCGTCTGGGCCGTGACCTTGGCGTCATAGTGACCGGTTCGATAAAGCGCGGTTAACCGTTTTTCGATGAAATCCGGTACATTGGAAGGCAGAATCCGGCGGATTTTATTCAGCAGGTCCTCGGTGGAATCCGCTTCATAAAGATTGAGCGTGGCTTGATTGACGGCGACCACCCGAACGGCCTTGATGCAGGTTTCTAAATCGCCCGGATGGTTCTTGAAATAATTTTCGAGATCCTCGGTTGGGTCGAGCGCCAATTGATCGATGCAGGCCTTGAGGCCCGAGAAGTCCTCTTCCCACAGAGATACGGAGGATTCCTGAAACAGGGTGCGGTAGCGGGTTTCACTCTCGGCGAGGGCATTTTCAGATTGAATTCGCAGAGCGATTTCCCTCTGTAGCTCGGTGTTGGTTTCGCGCTGGACCTGCTCGGCGATCTTGTACTTGTTGCGAGCGTTGAGCAGCTTGTTGCGCATCCACAACCGGATAAGCTCGGAGATGAAAGCGGTAATCAGGATGAAGAACAGAGCCGCCAAAAAATTATACTTGAACAGTGTAATGGTCGCTTCGGTCCAGGGGGGTAAGTCACGACCAAGGATAATCCAGGCCGCCGCCGCGTAGAAAACCAATGAACAGATCGGACCGACCCGCTTGCCGAAAATGAACATGAGGGAGATCGGATAGCTGCAAATCCATGGTAGAAAAATGTAGATGTCATCACCGCATAAGCCGGAGATGAGGCTGGCGCCCAGGAAGGCGAAGATAGTCGTCGACCCGATCCATTTTAGCAGGGCCAGATGCTTTTGCTCTTTCAGCCAAAGCACCAGAAACAGGGTAACCAGTGACACGATGGACAAAAACAAAAAGATGCGGGCTTGAAAGGGATTGCTGCGCGAAAAATAGAAAAAATGAGCGAAAAAGAGGTAGGCCGGCAAAGAAATGGCGACGAATAACACATTGAGCCATTTTTGATAGCCCGATTCCAAATTGCGCCGGTAAGAGACCGATTCAGAAATATTATTTTCAGATCGAACGTACTCCACTGGGCGAACCTCCACTGCCGGCCCAAATAGCCGATATGAATAGATCGCCCTGAAGGTCTGAAATCTTTAGCAATAACCTGTAGGTGGATTTAAACAGGTCACCCCACTATAAGCGATCTCAAATTATCTTTTGGCCACCCGCCCAATAAAATGCCGCAAACCTGTTAAGATATCCCGGTTATGACCGATATACCCAACGATGGGATTGATCCTGGGGTGCTTTAGCCGCCCACCATCTTTTAGCGACCGAATTTCATATAGTTATGGTCAAGATGATGAGGTGCGCTCAATGAAACCCGGCCCTGCCAACGAGATTTATGACCATTTCTTTGTCGCGCGCCAGCCGATCTTTTATGATCATGGTCAGATCTGGGGCTATGAATTGCTGTTCCGCTCTGGTCCCGAATCCAATTTGGCGGCGGTCAAGGATGAAGACCTGGCCACCTTTTCAGTGGCGACCAGCGGCTTCATCCGCTCCCAGGAGGACTTGGATCAGACCAAAAAGATCAGTATCAATTTTACGGAAAAGCTCTTGATGCAGGGAGCGCCCGAAGGGTTGCCGCCCTCGGTGACGGTTATCGAGGTCCTTGAAAATGTGCTGCCCTCCGCTCCTCTCATCGAATTGCTGGTGCACTACAAACAGCAGGGCTATCTGGTGGCCATTGACGATTTTGAGGGTCGAAAAGATATCGGCCCCCTCTTGGATGTGGCAGATATTATTAAAGTCGATGTGTTGAATAAATCCGTTGCGGATATTGAAGCGATCTGCGGGGTATTCCAGGATAGCAGAGCCATCCGCATTGCCGAAAAAGTAGAAGATCGCGCGATTCTGCCGGATTTGAAAAGCATGGGCTTCACCCTTTACCAGGGCTACTATTTCGCCAAACCGGAGATGCTGCGCGGGCGTAAAATCGGCTCCACCGAGTTGTCGAAATTGCGTGTGCTACAGGTGGTTGAAGACACTTCCGCCGGTCCGGAAAAAGTTGAGAAAGTGATCGCCGCCGATCCCAGCATCACCTACCGCCTGCTGCGATTTCTCAACAGCGCGGCCTTTGGTTTTTCCGCGCGAGTCACTTCCATCCGATATGCCATCACCTTGCTGGGTATGAAACGGTTGAGAAGCTGGCTGCGCATGGTGATCTTGTCTGACCTGCTGGGCAAGAAAAGCCCGGAGCTCTACATCATGTCCCTCAATCGCGGCAAGCTTTTGGAAGAACTGGCCAATGAAAATCAGATTCGTAATGAAAACCCGGAGACCCTGTTTCTATTCGGGTTGTTGTCGCTCATGGATGCGATGCTGGATACGCCCATGGCCGATCTGCTGAGTCAGCTGCCGATTGCGGAGAATATCAAGGCCGGGTATGTCAATGAGAAATCAACCTATCATAAGTATTTGCGCTTGCTGGTGGCGATCGAACAATCCCTGCCCGACGATATTTCTTTTTACTGCAAAGAACTCCATCTGGCGGAGAAAGAGGTCGCCGCTGCTTCGCTGAGGTCGATCATATGGGCCAACAACATGCATCGCCATCTTCTGAGTTAAGCCCGTTGGGACGGGTTCAGCCCGTCACCGCATTGAAAGGAGAGATAGCATGGCCATCATTAAGTGGAGCGAAGAGCTAAACGTCGGAATAAAGCAAATCGATAGCCAACACCAACAACTGATTTCCATCATCAACACGTTGCATGACCATATGATGCAACGCAAAGGCAAGGACGTGCTTAAGACCATTGTGGACCAATTGGCGGACTATACCCGCAAGCACTTTACTACCGAAGAGCAACTATTTATCAAACACAAATACAGCGAAGCGACTGGTCACAAGCACCAGCATGATGCCTTCATCGAAAAAGTGGCGGGATACCAGAATGAATTGCAAAAAGGCTCCAACATGTTTTCGGTCGACGTGTTAAATTTTCTCAGAGACTGGATCACTAACCACATCAAGGTAACGGATAAAAAATACGCACCCTTTTTGCGCGCCAAAGGCGTGGCTTGAAATCAGGTGTGATCGGGCGGGCAATGGAAGACCCGTCATTTGCTCCAGGTTCTCGGGGGTAACAGAGGAGAAAAAGGCATCACAGAAAAATTAATCTTCTCGGTGGTATCAGCAAGGCGGCGGCTTGCGCGCATTGCGGAGGTCGAGCGGGGATCATCTCATTGTCAGGAAACGACATCCAAGTTTCGAAGAATGTTCGCCAGGCTGACTTTCTTATTAACCAGTTTCATCTTTTTGCGGATATTGCTGCGGTGAAACGAAATTGCTTTGGTCGAGAGATTCAGCAGTTCCGCTATTTCTTTACTGCTCTTGCCATGTTTCACCAATTGGATGATCTGGTTCTCGGACGGAGTAAAATCATCGCTGGCAATTCCGCCGTCGTTGGTAAAGACCGGGTTCAAATCCTGCAGGTTTTCTTCGATAATCCGGATAATATTCATCAGCTCACCGCGGTTGCGGGTTGATCTGATCTTTTCGACATATGGCAACACATTGACATTGATGTGATATTTGATGCGCCACTGAATAGCGGCCTTCTCCTGGCCCCATGCATCCCCGAAGACCCGCAAAGCCGTCGTCATTTCCTTGAGCCGGGCCGAAAGTTCCGCTACCTGGATCTCTTGAGTCTTTAACGCTTTCTCAAGCCCCTCTTCTTTTATTTTTTCAGTCATAACGCTGAGAAGATATCGCTCGTTGTTGTATTTCAAGAGCTGGACCGCCCCGACCAAATGCAAAATCCCTCCATTCTTATGCTGGACGGTTATCGGCAGTGAAGTCAACTTCTGTTTCTCGGACAACAGGAGTACTAGACTGTTGCGCATTTCTGACTGCGGCAGGAGGCCTAGACTTGAGGAGGGCCGCCCGATCACCTCCGCCTCACTATACCCGGTAATCTCATAGAAGGCGTCATTGGCCGCCACGATGACTCCGTCTTCGACAGTCGACAGAACCGTCCAGTGCGGATTCAGATAAAAAAGGATGGTAAACAGGTCGGGTTCGTTGGTAGACGGCACGTGGTGCCGGATGAATTCAAAAAACGGTTGGATGCCTTGGCATTCCTTATTTAACTTGGACTGACGGGCCTGAATATCGATTGATCCGTCTGTTCTCTTCTGTAAATCGCTGGTGGCATCACTTTTTGTTACCATAATTCACCGGATCCAGTTAGAGACTAAGTCGACGTACCGTTGTAGCCAAGCTCAAAAGTGATGAAACTACAAGCTATCTAAAAAAGAGATTTTGAATCAAAATACTTTTTCGTGATGGCTTGTAAATAAAATCGATTTCTACCTTACCGGGGTTTATGCCGGTATTCAAGTCGATTGTCTGTTTTCTCCTGTCTGCGACAAGGCGCCTCGAACCGTCATTATGAATCTCTCCCTGTCCACGGGTTTTCCTAGGCAAGCCGATAACTTCAACCTGCTGGCAAGCTCCCAACCGATTTCTTCACCATAACCCGTGCACAGAATCACCGGGATATCGGGCCGCACGCCCCGGACGTTACGAGCCAGATCGATCCCGCTGAGATGGGGCATGGTTAGATCCGTAATCAACAGGGCGAATTGATCCGAATTCTCAAGGAACATCTGCAAGGCGGTGGCACTGCTGGTGGTTGAGACAACCCGGTATCCGGATTTCTTGAGAAACATCGACATGATCATCGCAACATCAGGCTCATCGTCCACTAAAAGTATCCGGTCCTGCCTCCTTGCGATGGTCACAAGCCCTCCCCCCTGCTCTTTCCCGCCGCCTCAGTACCGGAAACTGAATCCAAGCTTAAAAAGATCTTCGTCATGAATCATTGGGTGGATTTAAGGCCCCACGCGCCGCATTTCAAAATAAGCGGCAGCAGCTTGAGAATAACCTCTTGCCCCCAGTATAATTGATCATGGCACAGGCCCGGCTCGATTTGATTCCTTAATTTTCGATCCACCCTACTCCTTAAGTGAGGAGTGCCGCCCATAAATTACTCGGTTGGCCAATGGCACCCCCTGTTGCCACTCTTGTGGTGCAGCTTAAGGAAAAAAAATCAGAATGTTAATACCAAAAAAATACCAGTGGAATACCAGCGCGAAATACCGTTGCATCCTATTCCACAAGGATTTACGCCGCTATTGCTCTTTTTCCACCGATTCTCGCGTGATGATCAATTCAAAGAGAGCTTGTAGAAACAAAAGCTTTATTGCGACGGCCTGTACTCCACGCCATCCTAAAAAAGGTTTACTTCTTTTTATCTGTTGGATCCGGATTGGTACTGCTCGTCGCTTACCTTCTCCATCCAGTCGACGAGCTTGCCGTCGAGCTGATCCTGGATGGCGATGTGGGTCATGGCCAAAGTCGCCGTAGCGCCATGCCAATGCTTTTCACCCGCAGCGATCCAGACTACATCTCCTGGTCGAATTTCTTCCACCGGGCCGTCCCATCTCTGCACGAGACCATGGCCGGCCGTTACGATCAGGGTCTGCCCCAGGGGATGGGAGTGCCATGCCGTGCGTGCGCCCGGCTCAAAGGTGACGCTGGCCCCGAGGGTCCGCGCCGGATTCTTTCCCTGAAACAGAGGAGCGTAATGTACCGTGCCGGTGAAGTACTCGGCTGGTCCTTTGCCTGTGGGCTGTGCGCCGCTTCGCTTGATCTCCATTGAATATCCTCCTTGTTGAGTTGATTGCTTCCGGGCTGGCACGCCGAATATTCCGTGGGCTGCGTCTGGTGAGCAACTGTGCGCTGAATCTCGCGGTCACACCGTGACCATCACCTTGATCGCCTGGCGTGAATCCATGGCCTTATACCCCTGGGGCACGCCGGCCAAATCGACGGTCATGTCCAGGACCGGCGAAGGATCGAGCCGGCCGGCCAGCACATCGGCCAGCAGATCAGGAATATAGGCGCGCACCGGCGCCACGCCGCCCTGCAAGGCAATGTTGTGGTAGAACATTCTCCGGAAATCCATCTCCGTGCTGTGGTGGGGCACGCCGACGAAGCCCACCCGGCCGCCGGGGCGGCAGACGCCAATGGCGCTGTTCAGGGCATCGCTCGTGCCCACGCATTCGAGCACGGCCTGGGCTCCGCCCTTGGTCATTTCCAACACTTGACCGATGGCTTCCTGGCCGCTGCTCATGACAAGGTCGGTGGCGCCGAATTTTTGGGCCAATTTCATGCGCCCGGGCTGGTGTCCCAGGACAATGATGCGCTCGGCGCCGAGCCGGCGGGCCGCAAGCACGCCGCATAATCCCACCGCGCCATCACCCACCACGGCCGCGGTTGCGCCTTTACGCACCCCGGCGCAGACCGCCGCGTGATGCCCGGTACCCATGACATCGGTGAGGGGCAGCGTGGATTTCAGCAGCACGGCGTCATTTTCAAGGCTCGGGGGCAGAACCACCAGATTGGCGTCGGCATAGGGGGCGCGAACCATCTCCCCCTGCCCGCCGTCGTTGGTCGTCCCCCAAAAACCGCCATGAAGACACGAGGTCTGCAAGCCTTTGCGGCAAAATTCACACTCGCCATCGGAAAAAGCAAAGGGCGCAATCACGCGATCGCCCTTTTTGATGGTGCGGACCGCGGCGCCGACCGCTTCGACAATGCCCATCCACTCGTGGCCCGTGCGCCAGCCGGGCTCAAATGGTGTCTGCCCCCGGTAAAACCACAGGTCCGAGCCACAGATGCAGGCATGCGTCACACGTACAATGGCATCGGTGGGCTCCCTGAGCGACGGGTCGGGAACATTTTCAACCCGAACATCCCCTGGCGCGCGAAAAATGGTTGCTTTCATATTCAGGCCCTCCATTTCGTTTGCTTTGGCTTGGTTTGTCCATTGACTTCGATGTCGACCGTCCTCTCTTATAGGACGCGCCGCCAATAAACGGCAGCAAAACTATAAGTATTAAAATGCGAAAGCGATAGATCGAACCTCACTTCAAGCGATCCCCATAACCTCTTTTGGCCCGAAATCGTCTTCATGAGATGGTTTTTAATTCTTGCTTGTCTCCCTAATGCGCGCTTTCGGGGCAAATCCTTTTAACACTCTGGCATAAATGCTGACAGCATCTTGAACGGCCAGCGGCGCGCCGCCACCCGGCCAGTCCAGAAGGATCTCTTTTAGAAACAGATTCATAGAGCCTCCATGGAACGCCGGCCGCGTTGGTACACCGGTTGCTAAATACGTGAACGAACGATGAATGGACTTTGAATTGGATTAGCGAAGAGGTGACGGCATGGACAGTTTGGATAAGCTCAGCGTTCTGTGGCAAATCGCCAAGTGGCGCCTGACCTGGACACGCAAGGATCTCGACTACAAACCCAGTGGCATTAACAATCCCAAGTTCATGAGCGCCAGGGAAGCGGTCCGGTTGATTCCGGATGGCGCCACTACCTTCTCCTGCGGTATGGCGGCCAACGCGCCGCCCAAGGTGTGGTTCTGGGCCATCGCCCAATCCTTTGAGCAAACCGGGCGCCCGCGCGGGCTGACCCATGTCATTGTCGGCGCGCAAGGCGGCCGGGGCAGAGTGCCGGGCACGGTGGAAGAACTGGGCCGTGACGGTTGCGTGGTGCGGTTTATCGCCGGCCACCATGAAACCGTCAAATCCATGCTGCACCTGGCCGAACAGGGCCAGGTCGAGCTGCACACCCTGCCCCAGGGCATCGAGGCATTGCTCATCGAGGCCCAGGGCAAAGGGATCTACTACCTGGAAAGCGACACCGGTTTGGGCACATTTCTCGATCCCCGCGTGGGCCACGGTTCCGTGGTGGTGCCCGGCAGAGGCCAAAGCCTGGTGGAAGCGGCCGGCGACCGGTTGCGCTACCATCTGCCTAAGCTGGAGGTAGCCTTTTTTATCGCGCCGGCAGCCGACGCGGAAGGCAATATCTATATCCGCAATTGCGCTCTTTACACCGAGAGCCATGAAGCGGCCCTGGCCGTCAAACGCAATGGCGGCAAGGTGCTGGTGAGCGTGGCGGAAGTAATTGAAAAGCAACCCGAGGAGATTTTTCTACCGGCCGACAAAGTGGATTCAGTGGTCGTGCATCCGTTCAACGAACAGACCAACTCCGTACCCCAGAAGAAATACTGGACGATGTTCACCGAAGGCGCCCAGGAAGATCTGGACCACTCCATGGCCAAGCTGCGCTTCATCAACCGCGTGTTGGGGATCACGCCCAAGCGCGGCCCGGTGGATGATGCCCTGGCGCGCCTGGGGGCCGATGTCTTCACCCGTTATGTCCGTAAATGCGCCAATATCATCGTGGGGGTCGGTCTGCCCGAAGAAGTGGCCCGCCTGATCTATGAAGGCGGCCTGTTCAAGGATGTGACCTTCATGTCCGAAACCGGCGTGGTGGGCGGTCTGCCGGCGCCCGGAGTATTCTTCGGAGCGGCCGTCAATCCCAAGGAGATCATCTCTTCGGCCCAGGTGTTTCATCTGTGCTACGAGCACCTGGACGCCGCTCTGCTCGGCATTCTGGAGGCCGACAGCCAGGGCAACCTCAATGTCTCGCGGCGCGGCGAGGGGCCCTTGAATTATGTTGGGCCCGGCGGCTTCCCTGATTTCTGCGCGGCCGCTGACACGATCATCTTCGTGGGCAGTTGGATGGCCCACGGCCGCCTGGAGATTGTCGACGGCCGACTGGTCATTGCCCGCCAGGGGCAGCACAAATTCATGGACAAGGTCAGCGAGATCACCATGAGCGGCCAACAAGCCCTGGCCAAGCATAAGACAGTTCTATATGTGACCAACGTCGGGGTCTTCCAGCTCACGCCCCAAGGCATGATGCTCATCGAAGTGATGCCCGGCATCGATGTCCAAAAAGATATTTTGGAGACCTGCCCCATGAAGGTGGTGCTGCCGGAGAATGGCCGGGTGCCTGTCACGGCGCCTGAAATCGTTACCGGCAAAGGGTTCAAACTGCAATGGCGCAGGACCTGAACGAGTCAAAGAAGATGAATTGCGGTGGCCATCCCTCCAAGATTGACGGTCAGTGGATGGGGTGTTAATGGTTTAAAACAGTTCAATAAAAACCGTTTACCCCCAACCCGGAAAAGCGACCGGCAATTAAGCGGAGGTCCTGCAATGAAGAAATTGGCCATCCTCGGCACAGGCATTTTTCTTGTTTTCGTAACGAGCACCCTTTTCGCCGCTGGCGACCCCAACGACATGCAAGGCAGCAGCGATCCGGCCCTTTTCACGCGCATGAAGGGTTTTTATATCAGCAATTATCAGGTCTGGGATTTTGATCGCTATGAATTTTCAGTGGGTCCGAACAAGACCCAGGCCGTGGAAGGGCGTCACGTCTATGTGGACTATTACGCCAATGACAGCATCAAAGTTCCCAGCGCCATCCAAATCACCCGCAACTACGTGAATGCCGCCAAAGCTATTGGTGGAGAAGCTATATACGAATACGAGGATGGCGGCTCCCAGTATCTCACCCTAAAAGTAATCAAAGACAATGCCGAGGCCTGGGCCGCCATCGAAGCGGCCGGTAATGGGATTTACAAAATTCATGTGGTTGAAAAGCAAACCATGAATCAGGACGTGACGGCCAATGCCGACAGCCTGGCCAGCAGTATTACCAGCACCGGCAAGGCGGCCGTCTACGGCATTTATTTTGATACAGGCAAATCCGAAATCAAACCGACGTCAGAACCCGCCCTCGGCGAGATCGCCAAGCTGCTCAAGAATGACGCCAAGCTCAAACTCTACGTGGTCGGCCACACCGACAATGTGGGCGCCTTCGACGCCAACATCAAACTCTCCCAGGCCCGGGCCGCGGCCGTGGTCAACGCCCTGGTCAAGCAGCACGGCATTGCCGCCGCCCGCCTGACCCCCTTCGGCGCCGGCCCCACCTCCCCCGCGGCCGCCAATACTAGTGACGAAGGGCGCGCCAAGAACCGCCGGGTGGAGCTGGTGGCCCAGTAAGTCGTTTTGCTTCTGCGTGAATCGCCGGCTTGTTGATTGGTTGATTGGTTGATTGGTTGATTCGTTGATTCGTTGATTCAGGGCTCACACTTTGTCATTTTTAGGTCAACGAAATATCAAGATAACCGAATTCCTTTCTCGAATTGGCTACACGCCATCTCAAATGGGCCGGTTCACGCCCCCGAGGAAAAACACCCACCACATTTAGAAGAAAAATTTAAGGTTGCCACAATATATAGTATCGTGATAGGGATACTTACAAATTGATAGGCGCAAACGAATAGATGGCTAATCCTACCGCCGGGAGGGACGGCTATGGAAAAGGACCAGATGGTCATCTACAAGGATGTCGCGCGATTCTTGGCTTGCGGCTGTGGACTTGTAGAAGAATTAGATCAATGCAACCCTGAGTACGTGTGGGTCCGTTGGGTGGGTGAATGCGAAAAAACCAGAGCCCATATCTCGAATCTTATTGAGATATAGAAGCTGGATGTGAATCCAAGGCGCTGAGCAGCTCGGTAATGCGCGGCGTACAGCGTTTACCCTGGCAGGCGCCCTGGCCCGCGCCGGTGGCGGCTTTGAGGGCCGCGACCGAAGTGATCCCGGCGGCGATGTGCTCCAGAAAACGCCTTTTCTTTATGCCCTGGCATTGGCAGATGGGTTTGAGGCCGTCTATAATTTGCTGTTCATCCATAAGGGTTCGCCGTCTTGTGATCTCAAAAGTAACACAAATTGCCCGTTCCGCAACCTCTGCCCTGCCACAAGCGCCGTTATTCAATCAACAGGGCTTCTCTCCTTGCCAGAAATAAGACTCTCGGTTTAAATCAAAGGGAAACCATAAGTCCACTCCAAAAAGGATTTTGAGCCAATGATCCTTTTCGGGTTGACTTCAAGATATCTCAAAGAGGATCTCTCATGCAGCCCCATCCCAGCACCCTCCGACGCTTTCTGGCGTACGCCCGTCCCTACCGGGGGCGCCTGGTGTTGTCCACGGTCATCGGCGTCATCAAATATAACCTGCCGGTGGTTTTCCCGTGGATTCTCAAGGAGGTGGTGGATGGCGCCCTTTCCGGCAAATCGGGCCGCACCGGCTTGAGCCTGGATGCCCTCATGGGCGGCGCCCTGGCGCTTTTTTTGATCTACGCCCTCACCTGCCATCTGCGCACGTTTATCGCCGATCATCTGGCCCAGGATATTATCTTCGATGTGCGTCAGGAACTCTTCAAACACCTGCAGCGCCTGCCCATCGATTTCTTCCAGCGCTATCAGACCGGAGTAATTTCCGGGCGCCTGATCACCGATGTCAACATGGCCCAGCGCTTCATCGGCCTGATGGGCACCAATGTCTTCATGGACATGACCACCCTGCTCTCCATTTCGGTGGTGATCCTGGTGATGAACTGGAAGCTGGCCTTGATCGCGCTGTGCACCCTGCCCCTGTATGTCCTGATCAACAAACAGTTGGGCGCGCGCATGAAAAGCAACGCCCGCCAGGCGCGCCAGCGCATGGACAGCATCGAAGGTACACTGCATGAAACGGTCTCCGGCATTTCGGAAGTCAAAAGTTTTACCATCGAAGGTGAAGAAGAAGAGCGCTTTCTGGATCGCTGCCGGCTGTACCTGGAAGCCGTGCACGCCAATATCCGCACCCACGCGTCTTCCCTGGGGCTGACCGCCCTGCTGACCCGCATCCCGCCGGTGATCGTGCTGTGGGTGGGCGGTCACCTGGTGCTGGACGGCGACCTGAGCATCGGACAGTTGATGGCTTTCTTCGCTTATCTGGAGATGATCTACCACCCCCTCAATCGATTAAGCGAGCTCAACATCCAGTTGGCGGATGCCCGCGCGGCCATTGATCGTCTCTTCGAATTCTTCGACCTGACCCCCGAGGATGCCGACGGAAGCTCCACGGCCCTGCGGGTGGACAAAGGAGAAATTCGCTTTGACAAGGTGTACTTCAGCTATCGGTCGGAGAAGCCGACCATCGATGACCTGAGCCTGACCATCCCGGCCGGCAGCCGCACTGCCCTGGTGGGGCCCAGCGGGGCCGGCAAATCGAGTCTGATCAAACTGCTGATCCGCTTTCACGATCCCCGGCAGGGGCGCATCGCCATTGATGATCAGGACCTGCGGCAGGTCGATCTGCACTCCCTGCGTTCGCAAATCGCCCTGGTGCAGCAGGATCTGATGCTGTTCAGCGGCACCGTGGAAGACAATATCCGCGTGGGGCGGGCCACGGCCACACAGGCTGAAATAGTGCAGGCCGCCGAGCTGGCCAATGCCATGCCCTTTATCCGCGAACTGCCCGAAGGCATGCAGACATTGGTGGGGGAACGGGGTGTGCGCTTGTCCGGCGGTCAGAAGCAAAGAATCGCCATTGCCCGCGCTTTTCTCAAGGATGCTCCCATTCTGGTATTGGACGAATCGACTTCCAACCTGGACGCCCTGTCCGAGCAGCAAGTGTACGAAGCCTTGGAACGCCTGATGCAGCAGCGCACCACCATTATCATCGCCCACCGCATCTCCACCATCATCCGCGCCGACAAGATCGTGGTCATGGATCACGGCCGCATTGTCCAGGAGGGCATCCATGGGGATTTACTACAGGCCGGAGAGAGCCTCTATGCGCGGTTGTATCGGGAGTCGAGCACGTTGGGGGGAGAGATTGTTGATGACGGTGGGGAAGGCTGAATACTTATCCGTGTTATCCGTGTCATCCGTGGTCAAAGTTTTACCACGGATGACACGGATAACACGGATGGGGGAAATCGTTTGATGGGCGTTGAAAGATATTACTACCGTACCGTGACGGATATCTCAAATTGTTTAGCCCCTTGGCCCTTCTCCCAAGACCGGCGGTAGATCAGCTTGATTTTGCCCGTGCCTCTTTTATCGACCTTGAAGCAAAAGCTTTGGGTGCCGCCGCAACCGGCGCGCCCCGCACAGGATGGGTCCTCGGCATAGACCGCTTCGCCCTGTTGAACAAATATACTCCCATCGATCGGAAGATTTTCCCATCGGTAACCCGTAGTGATATTGGATGGCAAAGTGATCTGGATCAGGTCCGCCAGATTCATTTCAATGGAGCGGCCATTATCCGCATCCGTCAAAGCAATGATTAGCGGCTGATGACGCCCATCAGAGGCGTTGACGTCGGCCGCAATAGCTACCAAAATGGCGGAAAAAAATACAAGCTGACATCTCTTCATTTTTTCTCTCCCTAAACCACTGATTTATTTTATCCGTGTAATTCGTGTAATCCGTGGTCAAACATTGCAACCGCTGAAATTGTTAGAGAGGAACATATTTTACCACGGATTACACTAATTGCACGGATTGCACGATTGGAAACATGTTGTGGTTCAAAGCAACTATGCATCGGCCTCAAAATTATTGTTTGTCCTTGCTCCGCTCCGACGGCCCGCCCAAGTAGGAGTCGATCAAAACCGGATCGGCCATCAATTGACGCGCCTCGCCGTGCAACACGATTCGGCCGCTTTCCATCACATAGGCATGGGACGAGACCGCCATGGCCTGGCGGGCGTTTTGCTCCACCAGCAAAATGGTCTGGCCGCCGCTTTGCAGCTCGCTGATGATCTCAAAAATCAATTGGACCATCAAAGGCGCCAGGCCCAGGGAAGGTTCATCCAGCAGCAGT
This sequence comes from Deltaproteobacteria bacterium, assembly GCA_021824175.1. Taxonomy (GTDB): domain Bacteria; phylum Desulfobacterota; class Desulfobacteria; order Desulfobacterales; family Desulfosarcinaceae; genus Desulfatitalea. The sequence continues at coordinate 43,363 of JAKALP010000026.1, read as the reverse complement.
AATTTGGGTCTGGCCATCAGCCCCCGGGCGATGGCCAACATCTGCTGCTCGCCTCCGGAAAGAGTCCCGGCGAGCATATGGCGGCGTTCGGCCAGGATGGGAAAGCGACTTTCCATTTGCGCAATGCCGGTGGCGATTTCTTTGCGCGGCCGGCAATAGCCTCCCAGTTCCAGGTTTTCATGCACGCTCATGCCGGCCAGCACCAGGCGTCCTTCCGGAACCTGCACGATGCCCGCGGCCACCCGCTGGTGCGAGCTCATGCGGGTGATGTCCCGACCTTGAAAGATAATGCGGCCTTGAGTCGCTGGCAACAAGCCGCTGATGGCATTGAGCGCCGTGGTCTTGCCAGCGCCGTTGGGCCCCACCAGCGAAACCACCGTGCCTTGGGTGACGCCAAAGGAGATCTCCCGCAGGGCCTCGATGGGACCATAGCAAACGGTCAGGCCGTCCACTTCAAGCATGACTCTTCTCCCGGCCCAGATAGGCTTCGATGACTTCCCGGTGGGAGCGTATTTCTTCCGGCCGTCCGGTAGTAATCACCTGGCCGAAGTTCAGCACCGTAATCATGGTGCACAGCGCCATCACAAAGGCCATATTGTGCTCGATCAACAGGATGGTCATGCCGCCGGCGGCCAGGGCGCGCACCAGATCGGCCACCTGGGCCGCTTCGTTGCGGCGCATGCCGGCCACGGGCTCATCGAGCAGCACAAGCGTGGGGTTGGCGGCCAGGGCCCGGGCGATCTCCAACCGGCGCCGCTCGCCGTAGGAGAGATTTTTGGCGAGCCATGCGGCTTTGCCGTCCAACCCCACCCGGCCCAGGGTGGCGCGCGCCTTAGCTTCCAAATCCCGGTCTTCTTTTCCAGCCGCTGGCAAACGCAGCAGCTGCGGCAGCAAGGGCCGCCCGGCAATCAAATGCTGGGCTGCTTGCACGTTTTCCAGACAGGTCATGGAGGGAAAGAGCCGGATATTTTGAAAGGTGCGGGCCACCCCCAAATTTGCGATCTGGTGCGGCCGCAAGCGGTGCAGCGCTTTTTGCCGGTAGTAAACCCGGCCGCCGGAGGGGCGGTACAGGCCGCTCAAGATGTTGATCAAAGTAGTTTTGCCGGCGCCATTGGGACCGATCAGGCCGTGAATGGCGCCGGGCGCGACCTCAAAACTCACGCTGCTCAAGGCCTGCAGGCCGCCGAAGTGTTGGGATATGGTATCCACTTTTAGATTCATGCGCGTTGACCGCTCGCTTCTGGTGTGGCGGTTACCGCCCGCGGCCGGTTGATTAAAGAGGCCAAGCCATTGGGCAAAAACAAAATGACCAGCAACAGGATCAGGCCATTGACGCCCATGCGGATCGGTCCGGCGGCCACGCCGATACCCCGCAATATCTCCGGCAGGGCCGTCAGCAGGGCCGCGCCCATTACCGGTCCATACCAGGCCCGCGTGCCGCCCACGATGTTGTAAATCAGCAAATCCACGGCGATGAAAAATCCATAATCCCGGGGCGTGATCAGGTAGTTCAGATGCGCATACAGGGCCCCGGCCAATCCGGCCAGCATGGCGCCGATGACGAAGGCCAGCAGCTTGTAACGGAAAATCGGAATACCCAGGCAGGCAGCGGCGGTTTCATCTTCGCGGATACTGAGCAAGCCCCATCCCAACTGCGAGCGGCGCAGCACGGCCACGAAATAGGCAGCCAGGGCCAAGGCCAGGTAAATCATCCAGACATTGGTGACATTGGGAATGCCGGTCAAGCCCTCGGCCCCGCCGGTGATCTCAAGATTCACCGCCGCGATGCGCACCACTTCGCCAAAGGCCAGGGTGGCCATGGCCAGAAAAACCCCCTTGAGCCGCAGGACCGGCAATCCCAGCACCACGGCCGCCAATCCGGGCAAAATGGCCCCGGCCGCTATGGCCGGGATAAAAGGAAGATGATAGTGAACCGTCAGAATGCCCGCGGTGTAGGCCCCCAAGGCCGCGAAAGCCGCATTGCCCAGCGACAGCATGCCCGCCGCCAGGGTGACATTAAGGCTCAGGGCCAGCAATGCATTGAGGCCGATGAAGTTGATGAGGCTGCCGTAGATGGCGTAAAACTGGACCAAATGCTCCATGGATCAGGCCTCCCGCATGCGGGCGCGGCCCAGCAAGCCGGAGGGCCTGAGAAGTAAAATGGCGAAGAGCACCATGAAGGCCACGGCATCTCTGAGATTGGAGGTGCCGGAGATGGCCACCGTCAGCACTTCGCTCAGCCCAAAGGCCAGGCCGCCCAGGATTGCGCCGGGAATGGAGCCCATGCCGCCCAGGATGATCACGGCCAAACCCTTGAGTTCAATGGAGCGGCCCATGTCCGGGCCCAGGGAATCGAAGTAAAGTCCGTAGAGAATGCCGGCCGCGCCGCCCAGGGCCGAGGAGATGAAAAAAGTAAAGGCAATGATGCCCCGCACATCGATGCCCAGCAGTAAAGCGGCGCGCTCATTTTCCGCTACGGCGCGGATGGCCTTGCCCGCCCGGCTGCGCTTGAGAAAAAGCGTCAAAGCCACCATGAGCAGGACGACCACGGCCACGATGCTCACCTGCAGGGAAGTAATGGTCACTGACGGCCCGAGCTGCCAAATGTGCACCTTGACCGTGCCGGCCGGAAAGCGCACGGCCCGGGCCCCGAAAAGCCCCAGGGAGAGGGCTTCAAACACGATGGCCATGGCAATGCTGGAAATCAAGCCGGAGAATTGACTGTCGGACCGGTGCCGCAGGGGCGCGAAAGCCACGGCATTGAGCAGCAGGCCCAGCAGGCCGGCCAGCATCGTCGCGGCCGGAAAGGCGATCCAGATGGACCAGCCCGCATGTTGGGCCAGCCACAACGCGCTCAAACCGCCCAGCGTAAATACCGCCGCGTGGGCCAGATTCAAAATATCCAGCACGCCAAAGACCAACGTATATCCCACGGCAAACAGCCCATACACGCTGCCGATGAACAAGCCGTTAATGAGTTGCTGGGCAAATAGATTCACTCAGACTCCTAAAAACATCTCGCAAAGGCATTAAGGGGCAAAGGGACTAAGGGACAAAGGGACTGAGGGACTGAGGGACTAAGGGACAAAGGGACTAAGGCACATAGGCACAAAGGAACTGAGGGATTTAGAAGTATTGGGCGCATTTTAGACGCCATTGTATAAATGTCAATGGAGCATGGATTACCCTACGTGTTTAAGCCGGTAGGGTGCGTTTTACGCACCAGGATTCCTTTCGATGGTGCATAAATGCACCCTACGCCTCAACCCCTCTGCCCCTTTGTGCCTTTGTGCCTTAGTCCCTTTGTCCCTTAGTCCCTCAGTCCCTCAGTCCCTCAGCCCCCCCTACCGCCCAAACACCACAAACTTCCCACCCTTTACTTCCTGAACCACGGGCGTATGGTTGGCGTCCCGGCCTTCGGTAAAGCCGAAGCTGCCCAGCACGGTGTCCATATCCTTGATTTTGGCCATGGCATCGCGGATGGCTTTGCGCTCCACGCTCTTGGCCGCCGTGGCGGCGTGGTAGACAATCTGCACGCCGGTAAAGGCCTGGGCCGCGAACTGATCGGGCGCGCGGTTATACTTCTTGGTGTAGTCCTCCACGAACTTGACATTCAAGGGATTGGTGGCGGAAGCATTCCAGGAGGCGCCCACGATCACCCCTTCGGCGGCTTCGCCGGCGTTCTTCATCAGGGCCGGCGAGTTGAAGCCGTTGCCGCCGATGATGGGAATGGTTTTAGGAATGCCCAACTGGCGCGCCTGGCTCACAATGCCGGAGGCTTCTTCCACCAGGGCCGAGCAGATGATGGCGTCTGGATTCTGGGCTTTGATCTGGGTCAGTTGGGGCGAAAAGTCACGGTCGCCCTTGGCAAAGGTCTGCTCGCTGAGAATCTGGATGCCTTCTTCCTGAAGTACTTTCTTGAACACATCGTAGCCGCTTTTGGTGAAGGCATCGTCATTGCCATAAAAGACAGCCACTTTCTTCAAGCCCAGCTTCTCCTTGGCCACCTTGACGGTATTGGGAATCACCACCGCCTCGGTCAATGAATCGCGGAAGATATAATCGCCGATCTCGGTGATTCCGCCCGCCGTGTTGCTGACGGCCAGCACCGGTACCCCGGCCTTCTGGGCGATGGGATCGGTGTTCTTGGCGGTGTTGCTCAGGGTGGGGCCGATGATGACGGCCACCTTGTCGCCGTTGATCAGCTTGTTGTACACATTGATGCCCTGCTGGGGCACGCTGGCGTCATCTTCGAAGACCGCCTCAATCTGCATGCCTTTGCCGGCCGCCGCATTGATCTGGTCAATGGCCAGTTGGGCCCCTTCCTTCTGACTGGCGCCATAGGCCGCGGCCCCGCCGGTCATGCTGAACACCAGACCCACTTTGAGTTTCTCGGCGCACAGGGCCGGACTTGCAATCCATGCCAAAGCCAATACCGCCACCACACTCCATAACACCCAACGGTTAGTTCTTTTCATCATAACCTCCATCGGTTTGAGGGGAAGATCGTTGCCGCGGTGTTGAATCCAACCGCGGGGTTGGCGCCTACTGTCCAAAGGTCGATAAGTACCTAAAAAAACACAGCTCTGGGTGTGTGTCAAGGCGCAGGATGCACATGCATCCAATCATTCCGGTTGCTTTGCCCGGTCTTGGCGTTACCCAACGTGACGTTGTGCCAGCTTGCTAACGGCATCACCCGTGTTGCCCTGCACCTCATAGCAAAGCAAAACATTCCCATTGCCGAAGTTTCGCGTACGGGTCAGCTTCAATGAGATTTTGTCCTGGACGCCCTCGAACATGGTCTTTCCGTTTCCAAGGATAACAGGGTTGAGCAGGACCTGGTATTCATCGATTAGTCCTGCCTGGGCCAATTGCGCGACAATCGTGCCGCTGCCCAAAATAGTGAGATCCTCTTCGGAACTTCGCTTCAACCGTCTAACTTCTCCCAGCAAATCCTCTTTTACGAGCCGTGTATTGGTCCAGTCCACGCTCTTCAACGTACGGGAAAAGACGATTTTCTTCGCCTGATTCATGCCGCGCGCGACGATCGGATCGTTTTTAATCGCCTCCTGAGTAGGCCAATAACCGGCCATTAACTCGTAGGTTACGCGGCCAAATAGAAGTATGTGGCCGGAAGTGGCATTCATTTCAGCATATTCTTGAAATTCCGCGTCGACATTATGCCAGGAGATGTCGCCCTGCCGGCCCGCAAAATAGCCATCCAGTGTCATTAAATTGAAAACGCCTAACTTTGCCATTTGTCAGCCTCCTAGGGTTATAATCCTGCCGTTGCCCCCCTGCCCCGGCTGGAACTCTAAAATAAGGGGGATCGGGGAGCTGTTTCGTCATGCCTGTCCCGCGGCCGGCCCATTTAGGCAGCAAAGCGCAGAGAAGAAGTGCGGGCCGATCGGACCCGAATTCTATGATCGATCCGTGGAAATGTCCACAAACAGCCTTGATGCTGATTCTTGGTGACCCTGTAAGCGAAAAGCGTTCAAAGAAAGAGGTCGATGATGCGCCTTGTAATGGGAAGAGCTATCTTATCATTTTGATATACGGGCGTCCGGGCGTGAAAAACGGACCTTCGAGATCCGCCGGTGGAAGAGTGCCGGCTGTGATGGAGCAAAGCAGGCAGCGTCGTTCGGCTGCCAAGACCAAATAGGCGGATTGAGAGGTGTCACATGCAATTGCGAAACCCAGGCGGAAATTGACGAGCTGTGGGCCAGGCTCTTCGCGGGCGGAGAAGAGATGCAATGCGGCTGGCTCAAAGACAAATATGGCGTATCCTGGCAAATTGTGCCGTCCGCATGGGAAAAAATAATACAGGGTGCGCCGCCGGAGAAATCCGAACGCGCGATGAAGGCGCTGTTGAAAATGAAAAAAATCGACATGGAAACTTTGCGGAAGGCGTCCGCATAGAGGAGCGGGGACCATCCAATTTCTTCTGATCAAATTCTATCGCCAGAATGCTTGATCCAATCTTGACTTGATCATCTCCTGTGCTTACCCTCGTGCATCCGCAGTCCGCTCGGCAGCCCATGCATGGGCTGCCGTACCACGAAAACACCACTTGTTCCGGCAGTTACATCGCCACCGCCATACCTAATCCGACAACCGTTTCAGCGGGCGGCCCTCAGTTCAGAACACGCTTATCCAAGGAGGAAGCCATGAGTGCAAAAAAGATCCTGATGATCGTCGGCGATTTCGTGGAAGATTATGAAGCCATGGTGCCGTTCCAAGCCCTGCAGATGGTCGGCCACACGGTCCATGCGGTCTGCCCCGGCAAAAAAGCCGGCGAATCGGTGCGCACGGCCATCCACGATTTTGAAGGCGACCAGACTTACAGCGAGAAACCCGGCCACCAATTCACGCTCAACGCCAGCTTTGAGGAGATCCGCGAAGAGCACTACGACGCGCTGGTCGTCCCCGGCGGCCGGGCGCCGGAGTATTTGCGCCTCGATGACAAGGTCCTGCGCATGGTGCGCCACTTTGCCCAGGCCCGCAAGCCGATCGCCTCCATTTGTCACGGGGCCCAGCTCCTGGCCGCGGCGGATGTCCTCAAAGGGCGCAGTTGCTCTGCGTATCCGGCCGTGGGGCCGGAGGTGCGCAGCGCAGGCGGTGAGTATAAGAGCATTGAGGTGGACCAGGTTCACCGCGATGGAAATCTGGTGAGCGCTCCGGCCTGGCCGGCCCATCCCCGCTGGCTGGCGGAATTTCTGGAAGTATTGGGAACCAGAATCGAATTGTAACGGACTGAGCTCCATTTTATTCAGGCCGTGAGGATGCATGGATTGGATTTCAAACCGCTGACCCCTTCGGTGGTCGCCTCGCTGGCAGATATCTGCGGCCGGGAACACGTTATCACCGGTGATGAGCACACGTTGCGGAAGTACTCTCATGACCAGGTGCCGGGCGAGAAGTATGCCCACATGCCCGAGGTGGTCGTCAAGCCGGAGAACACGGCCCAGATAGCGCAGATCATGCGCCTGGCCAACGCGGAACGCATCCCGGTCACGCCCAGAGCGGCCGGCAGTGGCCTGTCAGGCGGCGCGGTTCCGATTTATGGTGGAATTCTTCTCTCCGTGGAGCGGATGAACCGGGTTCTGGAAATCGACCGCGCCAATCTCATGGCCGTGGTCGAGCCGGGCGTCATCACCAATCACCTGGATGCCGCCTTGCGCGAGCACGGCCTCTTTTTCGCCGGCTATCCCATGAGCGAAGAGTTTTGCTTCATCGGCGGCAACGTGGCCGAAAACGCCGGCGGCGGCCGTGCCGTCAAATACGGTGTGACAGGCCGTTATATTCATGGCCTGGAAGTCGTCACGCCCACGGGCGAAATCGTGCAGTTGGGCGGCAAACGCATCAAGGATGTTACCGGCTATGACCTGGTGCATCTGATGGTGGGCTCGGAAGGCACACTGGGGATTTTCACCAAGATAGTTATCCGGCTTCTGCCGCGTCCGAGCGCGCGCGCCGCCATTTTGGCTCTCTTTGATGACGTATCGCAAGCAATCAGCGTAGTACCCGCGCTGGTTACCTCCGCCGCGCTGATCCCAAGCGCCGTGGAATTCATGGATCGTTTCTGTTTTGTCGAGACCGTGCGAGCCTTGAGGGAAGACCTGCCCACTGAAAAAGTCAACGCCGCTTTGCTCCTGGAAGTAGATGGCAACCATGAACCCGCAGTACTACAGGAAGCCGAAGCCGTCGTGGCCATTTGCCGCGCCAGCCGGGCACGAAATACTTTCATGGCCAGGGGGGCTGAACAGATTGAACGATTCTGGAACATCCGCAAGCAGATCGCGTGGGTATTGAAGCGCATCAATCCGATCCAATCCATTGAAGATATTGTGGTCCCCATCGCTGCGATTGCAGCGTTGATTCACGAAATCGATCAAATCAGTAGAAGCTACGATACCCAGATTGCCGTCTTCGGCCACGCCGGTGACGGCAATATCCACGCTATCCCCACAAAAAATCCCGCCCACACGATCACGCAATGGGAAGAACTTCTGCCCCGGCTGCTTTCCGAACTCTACCAGGCAACGGCCCGCTTGGGCGGAACCATCAGCGGCGAGCACGGCATCGGCCACAAACGCAGAGATTACATGAGGCTTGTAATGGAAGAATCCCAGCTTGACATGATCCGCCGCATCAAACTGGCCCTGGACCCCAACTCCATTCTCAACCCCGGCAAAATCATCCCGCTGGATTGAAGCGCCCTGAGAGTTCATGAATATCATCCCCGCGGCCGACACCGACCGCCATGCCAGGGTAAAGAACCCCCTGTTGCGATCCAGGGCGATAGCATGCAAAATTCAAATTCGAATAATCCAAAACTTATATGAATATCGAATATCGAACAAGGAACAGTAAAATATCGAAAGAAAACTTTGTGATTCGATATTTATTGTTCGATATTCGATATTCATCTTTTTTGTGGGTTGGGGTGTGGTGTTTATGGCGACTCAATGGGCTACATGCGATTGCCGGGTATTGCGATCCGGCCAAGATTGACACCCGCCGGCCCTTTCTGTATGTTCGCCGATACCCGTAAAGGGCGCCCATTATTGTTGCGCCATTCCAGGCCGGGATGCCGCCGCGGCATGTGCGGCTGGCTGCTTAAAGAAGGTGTTTTCCCTTTGATTGTGCGATGTCAGGGGACCTGGGGGGATGATGACGGTTGCAAATCCCGATCTTCAACTGGCCGAAGAGTATGTCCAGCATACCAACTGCCATATTTTTCTGACCGGCAAGGCCGGCACTGGTAAGACCACCTTTTTACAGACCATCCAGAAGAAATGCCATAAACGCCTGGTAGTGACCGCGCCCACAGGCGTGGCGGCCATCAATGCCGGCGGCGTCACACTACACTCTTTCTTTCAGATCCCCTTCGGACCCTTTGTGCCCGGCGGCGAGACCCAGCTCCGCGAACACCGGCTCCGGCGCGAAAAGCAGAATATCATCCGCGGCCTCGATCTTCTGATCATCGATGAAATCAGCATGGTGCGGGCTGACCTGCTCGACGCGGTGGACAGCATTTTGCGGCGCTACCGCCGTTCCGATCAGCCCTTTGGCGGCGTGCAGCTGCTGATGATCGGCGATCTGCACCAGCTCTCGCCCGTGGCCAAGACCGACGAATGGCATATGCTGGAGAAGTACTACGAGTCGCCCTACTTCTTCAGCAGCACGGCCCTGGCCCGCACCGAGTGGCTGGCCATCGAGCTCAAGCATATCTACCGCCAATCGGACCAGCACTTCATCGAACTGCTCAACCGCGTGCGCGACAACCAGCTCGATGCCGATATCCTCAAGCAGTTGAATGCCCGCTATCTTCCCAATTTTCAACCCAGAGACGGCGAAGGTTACATCACCCTGAGCACCCACAATCGTAGCGCCGAAGCCATCAATGATTCCAGGCTCAAGGTCCTGGGCGGCAAAATCCGGCGCTTTGAGGCGGAGATCCAGGGAGAGTTTCCGGACCACACCCATCCCGCCGCGGCCGCCCTGGAACTGAAAAAAGGGGCCCAGGTGATGTTCATCCGCAATGATACCTCGGCCGAGAAACGTTTTTTCAACGGCAAAATCGGACGTATCATTGACATGGACGACGACATGGTCGAGGTGCGCTGCCCCGACGACCCCAACCCCATCTTTGTCGGCCAGACCATCTGGGAAAACATCGAATACCAGATCGATCCGCAAACCGCCGAGATCTCACAGAAAGTGATCGGTCTTTTCACCCAATACCCCCTGAAACTGGCCTGGGCCATCACCATCCACAAAAGCCAGGGCTTGACCTTTGACAGGGCCATCATCGATGCCCAGGCCGCCTTTGCCCACGGCCAGGTCTATGTGGCCTTAAGCCGCTGCCGTACATTGGAAGGCATTGTCCTCAGCGTTCCGCTGACACCGGCCGCCGTGAAAAGCGATCCCACCGTGCAGCGCTTCGCCGCCTGGGTGCAAGCCCACGCCGCGCCCGCGCAAAAGCTGGCCGCGGCCAAAAGCCGCTACCAGCAGCAGCTTTTATTGGAGTGCTTTGACTTTGAAAGGTTGCGCCGGCTGCACGGCCGCCTGGTCGGTCTGCTGCGCGGCAACGCCAAGGTGATCCAGGTCACGGGCGCCGGCAATATGGGCGACCGCCGCGAGCAGGCGGAGGCGGAGATTTACGAGGTCGGCGCCAAATTTCAGCGGCAGTTGCGGGGCATGTTCGACGAAGCGCGCCAGCCGGCCGAAGATCCCGTTATTCTGGAACGGTTGGCCAAAGCCGCCGATTACTTCCAGGAGAAATTCACGGCCATCTTTTCTCCCTGGCTGGAAGAGATTGGGGTGGAGACCGACAATAAAGAGATTCGCAAAAGCATCAACGACACTATCAAACTTTTCCGCGGAGCCGTGGCCGTCACGTTGGCCGGCATCCTCGCCTGCCGCCGGGATTTTTCGCCGGGTAAGTACTTGCGGGCACTGTCCACGGCGGAAATGAACGTCGCCCAGGCCCAGACCGAGAACGAAAACAAAACCAAGGCCGCCCTATATTCACAGGGCGATGTCGGCCACCCCGATGTCTACGAGGCCCTTAAACAGTGGCGCAAGGAGAAGGCCGCCGCCCAAGGCGTGGCCCACTATCAAATTTTGCATCAAAAAACGCTGGTGCAAATCGCTGTTCATCTGCCTTCCACCATCAAGGCATTGAAGCAGATCAAGGGCATCGGTCCCCGCTTGGCCGAAAAGTACGGCCAGGAGATCGTGGAGATGGTAGCCGAATACCGGCGCGAGCATCAAATCACGGAAGTGGTTTTGCCCGAGCCCTCGGTGACCGCTCCGCCACCCAAGAAGAGCAAAGTAAAAGAGACCGCAAAGGAAGACACCAAACAGGTCAGCCTCCAGTTGTTCGAGGATGGCCTGCCCATCGCCCAAATCGCGGCCCGGCGCGGCTTGGTGACCACCACCATCGAAGGCCACCTGGCCCATTTCGTAGCCCAGGGGCAATTGGAGATCGGCAAACTTGTGGCGGATGAGAAGCGACTGGCCATCGAAGAAAAAGTCGGCGTCATGGAAGTAAAATCATTAAAGGAGCTGAAGACCGCCTTGGGAGATGGGGTCTCCTATGGCGATATCAAACTGGTGCTGGCCCATCTGGATCATCGTGCCCAGCAAGGGAAAGGATAACCCAATGAGCAGAGAAGTAGTCGTCATCGGCGCGGGATTGCATCGCTACGGAGATTTCCCCGAAATTTCGATTCCCCAAATGGGAACGACCGCCATCCGCAATGCCCTCAAGGACGCCAACATGCAATGGGAAGATATTCAGGAGGCCTATTGCGGCTCCATGGGCAAGGCCATCATGTTTCCCGGCCATCAGATTTGCGGCGCCATGGGCCGCACTGGTCTGGCTATCACCAACGTAGAGAACGCCTCGGCCAGCGGCTCATCGGCGTTCCGGGAAGCCTATTTGTCCATTGTGTCCGGCTCCTGTGATATCGCCCTGGCCATGGGAGTGGATAAGAAAGCCCTCGGCCCATCCAAGCCCAAGGATGGCGAGGCACCGAAAAAAGAAAACAAAACCTTGGGATTTACGCCGGCGGTATGGTTCGCGGCCATGGCCAAAATGCATATGCAGCAGCACGGCACCACCGTGGACCAACTGGCCCAGGTCTCGGTGAAAAGCCATTTCAACGCCAGTTTCAACCCCTACGCGCAGTTTCAGAAGGCCGTGACCCTGGAAGAAGTTCACCAGGCCCGCATGGTTTCCGATCCCTTGACCGTGTTGCACTGCTGCCCCATCGGCGATGGCGCGGCGGCTGTGATTTTGTGCGCCAAGGAGGTGGCCGCCAAATATACGGATAAAGTCTGCCCAACCATCATGGGCTCTATCTTGAAAAGCGTACTGCCCGACGGCGACCCGACCTTCAATCTGACCCAACACACCGCCAAACTGCTCTACGAGAAGACCGGCACCGGCCCGGAAGATCTGGATCTGATTGAACTGCACGACGCCTTTACCATAGAAGAGATTATCTACCTGGAAGCATTGGGCCTGTGCAAACCGGGTGAAGGCGGTCGTCTGGTGCAAGAAGGGGTGACCGCTCTGACCGGAAAGCACCCCATCAACAGCAGCGGCGGCCTGATCTCCATGGGACATCCCATCGGCCCCACCGGCGTCGGACAGATCGCTGAGATTCTCTGGCAGATGCGCAGGGAGTGCGGCCAACGGCAAGTTCAAAAGGAAGTTAACCTCGCCATGGCGCATATGGTGGGCGCGGGCGGGGTGTGCATTTTGCACTTGCTTAAGAAGTAATCAAGGAGGTGATCGTATGGCACCAGTTTTAGAAATCTTCTCCGACTATATCTGACCCTGGTGCTACTTCATTACCGGGAGTAGTGAAAGAGCACAAAAGGAGTTGGGCGTGGCCATCCGCTGGACGGCTTTTCCGCTGCACCCCGAGACTCAGGACGAAGGCCGCAGTCTGGAGGATCTGTTTGCCGGCCGCGGACTGGACATTCCCAAAATGGTGGCGCATCTCAAGCAAACCGCCGACAGGCTGGGCCTGCCTTTTACGGCGCGCACCATGACCTACAACAGCCGCCGGGCCCAGGAATTGGGCAAATGGGCGGAAATCATGGGCCAGGGGGAGGCTTTTCATAGAGCAGTTTTTGAAGCCTACTTTGCCCAGGGCCGCAATATCGCCCAGGCCGATGTTCTCATGGATTTGGCCACAGCCGTGGGCCTGGACCCCGTCGCCGCCCAGGCGGTACTGAAAGAAGATCGCTACAAATCAGCCGTGGACGAGGACTGGCAGCGCTGCTACGAGATGGGGATCAGGGCCGTGCCCACCTTTTTTATGAATGGCAGACTCCTGGTGGGCGCCCAGCCGTATGATGCCATTAAGAGCCTGGTCACTTCGGGCGGTCCCTTTGGGGGTTAAGTTGATTCGTTGATTGGTTGAGTCGTTGATTCGTTGATTCGTGGACGGTTTGATATTGGGCTGAAGGTCGATAACCACGCAAATAGCGGCATAGCGGCCGTTAACGAGGCTATCAACCTTCAGACAAATATCAAAAAGATAGAATTCCTTCCACGAATCAACCAATCAACGAATCAACGTATCAACGCCAAACGAGCTACCCAATCCGGCGCTATGCAGATAACCGCGATTCTTCTCTTTAATATGGTCGGTAGGAAAACGCGCACCTAATGCAATATCTGGCTCAAAAAGAGCTGGGTGCGTTCATGGCGGGGGTTTGAGAAAAACTCGTCCGGCGTGTTTTCTTCCAGGATCTGACCATGATCCATGAAGAGCACGCGGTGGGCCACGCTGCGGGCAAAACCCATTTCGTGGGATACCACCAGCATGGTCATGCCTTCCTGGGCCAGCTCGATCATGGCGTCCAATACTTCTTTGACCATTTCGGGGTCCAGGGCGCTGGTGGGTTCGTCAAAGAGCATCACCTTGGGCTTCATGCACAGGCTGCGCGCAATGGCTACGCGCTGCTGCTGGCCGCCGGAGAGCTGGCCGGGATATTTGCGGGCCTGCTCGGCAATGTGCACCTTCTCCAGAAAGTATAAAGCGGTCTCTTCCGCTTCCCGCCGCGGGATCTTGCGCACCCAGACCGGACCCAGGGTCAGATTCTCCATGACCGTGAGATGGGGGAAGAGATTGAAGTGCTGGAACACCATACCCACTTCGGCCCGGATGGTTTCTATCTTTTTGATGTCGCTGGTGAGCTCGATGCGGTCCACGATGATCTGGCCGCGCTGATGTTCTTCCAATCGATTGATGCAGCGGATCATAGTGGATTTGCCGGAGCCCGAGGGCCCGCAGATCACAATGCGTTCCCCTCGGTGGACGCTGAGGCTGATATCCTTAAGCACGTGAAATTCACCAAACCATTTGTGCACACCGATCAGCTCAATGATGGTTTCACTGTTCTCTACAGACTGGAATACTTCGCTGGATGGATCAGTCATAAAAAATCCCTCTATTTGGCCTCAGCTCTTAAGCTCCTTTTCCAGATGCCGGCTAAAATTGGACATGGAAAAACATCCCATGAAATACAACAGCGCGATAAACAAATAAGCTTCGGTGCTGAACCCCATCCACTCTGGATTGGCCAGGGTCGCCTGGGTGGTTTTGAGCAGATCGAACAGCCCGATGATCACTACCAGCGAGGTGTCTTTGAACGCCGAAACCAAAATACTCACCGTGGGAGGGATCACGATTTTAAGCGCCTGGGGCAATATGATCAAACGCATCCGTTGGGGATAGTCCAGCCCCAGGGATTCGGCGGCCTCATACTGACCGCGCGGGATGGCCTGCAAACCGCCCCGCACCACTTCGGCAATGTAAGCGGCCGTAAAAAGTATAATGGCCACCTGGGCGCGAAGTATTTTGTTGATGGTGATGCCTTCGGGCAAAAAGAGCGGAAACATCACCGACGCCATGAATAGCAGACTGATCAGGGGCACGCCGCGGATCAGCTCGATGTAGATCACGCATAGGGCTTTGATGGCCGGCAGCCGCGAACGGCGGCCCAGGGCCAGCAACACGCCCAGCGGGTAGGCGGCGCTCAAGCCGAACAGGGCCAGCAGCAGGGTCAGGCACAGACCGCTCCACTGGTCGGTATCCACCACCGACATGCCAAGAACGCCGCCATGCATGAACAGCCCCATGATCAGCAATCCGCCGGCCCAGTAGTACACCAACTTGCGGTTCCAGCGGCGCCTGTCGCGGCTGTAGAAGAAAAGTCCGATCAGGATGGCGATGGCCAGGACCGGTCGCCACTGCTGATGATAGGGGAAAAAGCCGAAGAGGATGAAACGCAGGTTTTTCCCCACCACCGACCAACAAGCGCCGCCAGCGGCCCGACAGGCATCGGCGCCGGCGATCCAGCTACTGTCGATGAAAACCCATCTCATCAGGGGCGGAAGTATTTTGTAAAAGCCCACGAGAATGCAAAGCGTCAGCAATGTATTAAACGGCGTATTGAACAGATTGGCGCGCAGCCAACCCCACCATCCCGTCGTGCTGGCCGGCGGTCGGATCTCTTCCACAGCTGTTGTCGGATTGGACGCAACCATGCGATCACCTCTCCACCAGGGCCTTCTTCTGGTTATACCAGTTCATGAAGGCCGAAGTAAGCAGACTGAAAATCAGGTAGACCACCATGACCATGAAGACCCCTTCAATGGCCTGGCCGGTCTGGTTGATGGTGGTGTTGGCCACAGAAACAAAGTCCGGATAGCCGATGGCCACGGCCAAAGAGCAGTTCTTGGCCAAATTGAGCATCTGATTGGTCAGGGGCGGGATGATGACGCGCAGGGCCTGGGGCAGAATGATCAGCGACAGCACCAGGCCAGGTTTCAGGCCCAGGCTCATGGCCGCCTCACTCTGGCCTTTGGAGATGGCTTGGATGCCGGCCCGGACGATCTCGGCCACAAACGCCGTCGTATAAAGCACCAGGCCGATCAGCAGAGCGGCAAACTCCGGGCTCAGGGAAATGCCGCCCTGGAAATTGAATCCTTCTAAATGCGGCACATTCATTTGCGTTGGCGCTCCGCCCAACAGCCAGGCCAAAAGGGGAAAGCCGATGAAAATCGCAATTGCAACCGGCCAGAAGGGGAAAATTTGACCCGTCAGCGCCTGACGGCGACGTGCCCAACGCTGCAGCAGCCAGCACAGTAAAACACCAAACCCCAGTGCGGCCGCGGCCCAGATGTAAGCCGGATGACTTTCCGGCACGGGAAAGTAAAAGCCGCGATTGTTGAAGAACACGCCGGTCAAGGGATGAATCGACGCCCGCGGTGAAGGCAGGATATCGTGAAATAAAGAGTACCAGAAGAACAACTGCAACAGCACGGGGATATTTTGCATCACCTCGATGTAGCCCGCCGCCAGCTTTGAAACCAGCCAGTTGCTGGAGAGCCGGGCCACGCCGATCAGAACACCCAGAATCAGGATGAGGATATTGCCGATGACAGCCACCTTGATGGTGTTCAGCACCCCCACCAGCAGGGCGCGGGCATAGGTGTCGGCCGCAGAATAGGAGATGAGAGATTCACCGATGCTGAAACCGGCTTCACGGCTGAGAAAACTGAAGCCGGTGTTGATGGATTGGCGGCGCAGGTTGGCCTGGGTGGTGGAGAAGAGATAGTAGCCGGCGGCCAGAACCAGACACAACGCCACGGCCTGAAAGACCAGGCCGCGTTTGGCGGGATCGCGCCAGAAAGGAACCGTCTGTCCAATTTCAGAGGCGCTCGATGGATTGCTTTCCGCGGTCATCTGTGCTTTCCGGAGTGTCTGATTAAAAGCAACGATCCAGTTCAAATTAACGTTGCGCCGTTGCGCCGTGGCGCGAAACCTAAATACTATCGCTCCTTATTACCTGAATGCCTACGCGTTATAGCCAGGCTTCAAAAAAAACTTCAAAAAAATCTCGCGCAACGGCGCAACGGCGCAACGCATATTTAGATATGCCTCCGCGCTATCTATTTAAACGGCGGCGAGTACATCAACCCGCCGTCCTTCCATTGGGCATTGAGGCCCCGGGGCAGCTTCAGTTTGGTGTCTTTGCCCACGTTGCGTTCAAATACTTCGCCATAGTTGCCCACATGTTTGACGATGTTATAGGCCCACTTCTCGTCCAGTCCCAGGGCCTTGCCGTTGCCGGGAGTCACCCCGAGAAATCGCATCACATTGGGGTCCGTGCTTTTGAGCATCTCGTCCACGTTCTTGGAATTGATACCCAGATCCTCGGCATTGATCATGGCCAGCACCGTATAGTCCACAATGTCGCGCCACTGCTCATCGCCGTGGCGCACCGCCGGCGCCAAAGGCTCTTTGGAGATGATTTCCGGCAGGATCAGATAGTCGTCCGGATTGGGGGCCACGGCGCGGATGCCAGCCAACTGGGAGGCATCGGAAGTCAGACAGTCGCAACGGCCGGAGAAGAAGGCCTGGTTGAGTTCAGTGGGTTGTTCAATGACCACCGGTTTCATGGTCATTTTGTGGGAACGGAAGAAGTCCGACACATTCTGCTCCGTGGTGGTGCCCGGCAGCACGCAGACCGTGGCGCCGCCCAGGTCCTTGGCGCTCTTGACTCCCAGCTTCTTGGGAACCATGAAGCCTTGGCCGTCGTAGTAGTTGACCGCCGCGAAATTGAGACCCAACTCGGTGTCGCGGGTCAAGGTGCGGGTGGCGTTGCGGCACAGCACATCGATCTCCTTGGACTGCAGGGCCGTGAAGCGGGTTTGGGTGGTCAGGGGCACGAATTTGATTTTGTCCGGGCTGCCGAAAATGGCGGTGGCCACGGCCCGGCCGGTATCCACATCCAGGCCGCGCCAGACACCTTTATCATCGGGCATGCCGAAACCATACAGGGAGCTGTGAACGCCCACGATCAGGTATCCCCGCCCTTTGACCGCATCCAGGGTTTCGCCGGCATGGGCCATCAAGGGCACCATCATCAAGATCGTAGCCAAAACAACAATGACTCTGGTTTTTGTGAGTTTCATGGCTGCTCCTCCTTATGATAGATTATTTATATGCAAAGCGCCCGAATCAACCGCTACAGCTTCTGACTCTCTGGAGGCTGAGATTCCTCGTGTCTAAAAGTGATTAGCCGACTGGTTGATTCGAACCGGATTATTGTGGACAATCAAGAAATTCTTGCACTAATACGGGCTGGACCTCAAGACATAATAAGATCAAATACCGGATGTCGACAAGGAATATAAAATGGACCCGTTCATCATCGCGCTGCTGACCCTCGCCTCCTTCGTGGCCGGCTTTGTTGATGCGGTGGCCGGCGGCGGCGGGCTGATCTTGATGCCCTCCCTGCTGGTGGCCGGTATCCCCCCTCAGATGGTGCTGGGAACCAATAAGTTCGCCGGCATGTCGGGTACGGCCACGGCCCTGATCAATTTCAGCCGCAATAAGAAAGTCATTTGGAAGATCGCCTTCGTCGGTCTCCTCTTTTCTCTGGTTGGGTCGGTACTGGGGACGCGGGCGATCCTCTATTTTAACCAGGCGACCACCGCAACCATCATTGTCTACCTTCTACCCGTGGCCGCCGTCATTACCTTTGTACCCAAAAAGCAATTGAAGACCTCCAGCGCCGAGATTTCAAACCTGAACCTCTACCTTCATATTCCCGTCACCTGCCTCGTGATTGGATTCTACGATGGCTTCTTCGGACCCGGCACCGGTACTTTTCTTATTTTTGCCTTCTACATTTTAATGGGATTGCATTTGATCAATGCCTCGGCCGTGGCCAAAGTGTTCAATCTGGCCTCCAACGTGGGATCGTTTTTTACTTTTCTGCTGGCCCACAAAGTGCTTTTCAGTGTGGGTATCCCAATCGCGCTGGCCAATATCACGGGCGGCTATATCGGAAGTAAATTGGCCATCCAGAAAGGCCAGGGGTTTATCAAAGCTTTTTTGGTCATTGTGTTTGTGATTCTGTTCACCACCCTTTTACAAGCCATCTCAAAATAGTCTTTTGGCCCAAACTCTTTGTTGGAGTCAAATTTTAAATCATCGAGATACTACAGTATTTCTGCGGTTTAAAATTTGCTTCCGTCGCGATTTTGGCCCAAAATCCTTATTTTGAGATGGCTTGTAGTGAAATATTTCCATTTATAGGGTTCTCGGGTATATATACGGCCCTTATGGGGATGCCCGCCTTAGCGGACCTCCCCGGCAGAATGGAACAACCCATGAAACCGCATAAAGCCAGCCGCACCGCCATGCACATGGCCCTATTTCGCGCCTTGGAGTCGGCGCGCGGGGCGCGGCGGCGCATCATTTTTGATCCGTTGGCCAAGCACTATTTAAACGCCCCGTTGCGCCTTGTGGCCGGCTTGTCACAGATCCCTCTGGCTCACACCGTCATCAGCCGGTTCATTGACCGCCACTGGCCCGGTGCGCGCACTTCCGGCATCGCCCGTACCCGGGCCATTGACGATGGGCTCTATACGGCCTTAGCCGATGGCACCCGCCAGGTGGTGATTCTTGGGGCGGGCTACGACTCACGGGCCTATCGTATTCTCGGGCTGGCCCACACCACTGTTTTTGAAGTCGATTATCCCGCCACCTCAACCAAAAAACTGCGGCGGACCCAACGGGCCGTGGGAGAGATTCCCGCCAATATCTGCTTTGTTCAAATCGACTTCAATCGGCAATCCCTGGAAACGGTTTTGAAGGAGGCCGGTTACAATCCTGATCTGAAAACCGCCTTCATCTGGGAGGGCGTAACGAGTTACTTGACACCGGAAGCGGTGGATGCAACCCTTGTCTTTTGCGCGCGGGCGGCCGCCGGCAGCCGAATCATCTTCACCTATATTGATCAAAATGCCGTTACATCTCCTCAGACCTTTCACGGAGCGGCCCGCATCGCCCGTTTTCTGAAAAATGTTGGTGAACAATGGACTTTCGGGTTAGATCCGGCGCAATTGGCTTCGCATCTGACCCGGCTGGGCCTGGAGCTGGAGAGCGACCTAACGGCCAATCAATACCGGCAACAGTACTTCACCGATCAAAGCCACACGATGCATGGGTTTGAATTCAGCCACATCGCCGTTGCCAGGGTGCCGGCTCAGGCGCATGAGCAAAGCACTTAAAATCGAGGAGTAAAGCATGGCTACAGGTTGGGCCAAAGACGGGGCCGTACAGGATCAGATCGATGCCAGCGTGCAAGACGCGGTCAAGCATGCCCGCAGCCGGTTGTCCGGCGGTGAAAGTCTGACCCATTGCGAGCAGTGCGAGGAACCGATTCCCGAGGCTCGGCGCCAGGCCGTGCCCGGCGTGCGTTTATGCGTGGCCTGCCAGGCCGAAATGGAAAAGCATCAAGCCCCTCTGCCCGGTATCAACCGGCGCGGCAGCAAAGACAGCCAACTGAAGTAGACCGGCTCTACTTCGAACCAATCCCTGCTAGAAGTGGTTTCAAACCCTCCCCTCGGGCTCAAATCCTTTGTTGAGCCGAAAGGTTCAATCCTCAAAATACTCCATGTATTCCTGCGGTTGAACCTTTCGGCCCGTCGCGGCCTTGAGCCCGATTGAAGGTTTTGAAACCACTTCTAATCATTCTGGATCTTGACGATCACCTTGCCTTTAACCTGACGGTTGGTCAGGCGCTTCACGGCATCGGGAATCTGGGCCAATGAAATGGTCGAATCGATCACCGGATTGATTCGTCCTTCGGCGAACCAGCGCGCCATGGTCTCCATGTTGCGGCGCTGCCCTTCCGGGTCGCGGGCCGCCCACGCCCCCCAGAAAACGCCGACAATGGCGCGCTCGCTCAATAGGGCGTAATTGAGCGGCACTTTGGGAATATCGCCGGCCGCGAAACCCACCACCAGCAACCGTCCGCCCCAGGCCGTGGCCCGCAAGGCATTCATGGTGTAATCGCCACCCACGGGATCAAAGACCACATCCGCGCCCTTGCCACCGGTCAATTCCAGGGTCCGGGCACGCAAATCCTCTTTATTATAGTTGATGGTCAGGTCGGCGCCGACCTTGCGGCAAAGGGCCACTTTCTCATCCGTACCAGCCGCCGCGATCACCTGGGCGCCCATGGCCTTGGCCACCTCGATGGCGGCAATGCCCACGCCGCCGGCCGCGCCCAGTACCAGCACGGTTTCATGGGGCTGCAGCCGACCACACTCCCGAAATCCGTGAATGGCCGTAGCATAGGTGATCCCATAGGCCGCGGCAGCGTCAAACGACATATTTGCCGGCATGGGAACCACTTTATCCTTGGGCGCCAGGCACATCTCCGCGAACGCGCCCACGCCCGAAAACGCGATCACCCGGTCGCCCGCTTTGACATGGGTGACCCCTTCACCCACCTGGCGCACCACGCCGGCCAGGTCCATGCCGGGACTAAAGGGCAGCGGCGGCTTGACCTGATAGCGGCCTTCGATCATCAGGGCATCCGGAAAGTTAAGCGAAGCACTTTTTACTTCGATCAGGACCTGATCCTTGTCCGGTTTTTGCAGTTCTATTTCCTGGACCTTACAATTGTCCACCGGTCCGAATTCGGTACACACAAAGGCTTTCATAAGGCCTCCTGACTGTATGAATTAGAAGAATATCGTCCGCGGCCGGAAGTATGGACCGCCGCTGATTTTCAGCCGTCCGCGGGCAAAAAATTCCATTTCGAGGTGCGGCCCATTGGCCCGCATTGGACGAAGTTTCCGGGTGTTACCGTCCGGCCGATTAAGATGAACAATTATGCAGAAGGAGCTGGTGTCAATATGATGATTGCTATTTCAGGTTCAGAAGGGGTTCTCCCTGAGGGGGGTTGAGAAAAAAGATCCTTAGTAATTGCGAAACGGAGGTTCACGGTAGTTTACATATGGGTTACAAGGATGAGATTTTGGGGCCGTTTTCAAAACTGTTTTGATAGCTATTGGGTGACTGCGACAAAGATCTTATGTTTGCATTTTGAACATATAAATTTAGCTCGGCTACCAGGCGAAAGAGCGTTAAAATTCCATGAATACTCTGAGGTAAAATCACAAAAAGGACAATCGATCTTAGCTTTATCTGTGCCTCCAATTCGTAAGCTATCATAGATAGCCGCTATTATTGCGATCATAATTAATCCGCAAAAAATACCTACCCAAAAACCAAAAAGCGCCAGTCCGGTTATCAACGATATACCGACTAATATCGATAAAATCATAAAAGCTATTGATTTTATAATAAATGAAGTTTTCCGCACAATATCATCGCTTTTAATTTCGGTAAGGCAATCATAATCAATAACACTTCTGCAAAAGGGGCAGATGGTTGCATTTTTATCTATAGCTTTTCGGCATGCGAAACAGACTTTTTCCATTTTCAATATATCCAATTAAGAACAAGGTTCATTAGAAATAACTTCAGGCAATTTCATCCGAATAATTCAGTGTAATCAAGTTGCCTTTTGATATGTGCGATATGTATGAAAGCGGCCCGTTAGTAGCCTGGCCCTTTCGGGCCTTGATATGACCAGGCCCTATATCCCCGTTTTCCTTCTATCATTTCCTGTACGACGGTCGTGGCCGTTTTGGATTTTATCATCATTAATGCGTCGTTCGGCCTGGCGACGGTCACTTTTGAATGTCGGCTTTGAGGCAATTTCGAGCCCCTTTGCTATCCCTTTTATATAGGCACCAATCTCACGATACTGGGACGGATTCATTCGTTCAATTTTAACTAATCCCAAATTAATGTCACGGGCAAACGACTTATCGATGAACTGCCTGATAATATTATCATGATCAATATCAATCACATTATTGGATTTATTGGTTGAATTGATCTCATTTACACCATCCACAATAGAATAGGCGCCCTCTTCTATATCCTGCACAGCATCGTTTATATAAGGTTTACCTGCCCCAGTTAACAGCCAGTGTAAATTCACTAAAACGTTAGCAGACCACTCAACCAACTTATCCATATCAAGACTGCCACGTCTTATCTTATTTGATAGGTTACTATCTGAAATTCCAAATATTTTTGACGCGATTTCCTTATTGGATAACCCAGAAATCTCTCTTATTCGGTCAATTATTGCTTTCGAATTCATTTTATCGTCAATTTTTTGTTGACAGGTTAACGAATATGTGAAATTTAACTTTTAAAATTTGACAAATAGGACCACAAAAAAGCAACGCGAGAGATTCAATGGAACCCATCGAAATCAAACACGCCATTGAGCGTGCCGGAAAAACGCAGACCGAAATTGCGCGGACAGTCGGCGTCACCAAAGCCACGGTCAACCTGGTGATATGGCACGGCGCTGTTTCGGCCCCCGTGCGCCATGAAATATCCAGAGTAATCGGCCGTCCCGTTGAGCAGATCTGGCCGGATTATTACATGAAAAGATCCGTCAACCAGTAGCGGAGTCTCCATGGCCGTCCTCGCACTTTTTATCCTTGAGCGGTTTGCCGCACCCAGAACAGAAGAGCGCGCCCTTGTCGCGCAGCGGCCTGCCGCAGTGCGGGCACTTCCATAGGAAGTCATGCCCGCAGGCCGGGCAAAATTGATCCACCCCAAGTTCGTAGTTGTTTGTTTTTGAAAACTCACAATCCGGTGAAGCGCAGATCATGACATACCGCATAGCCTACCTCCTTATTCCTAATCAAAACATTTTTGATGGTCAAGGGTTACCTCATGCCGGCGGGGGCGTCCATGTCTAGAGGCTCGAAAAGATTAGACCCCAATCAGATGCAATTCGATTTTGATTTTGATCAGCGCGTTGAGCACTACGTGGAGGCCAGGTTACAGATCGCCGAGGCCATCGACGTCGGCACGCAGCCCAGGACATTTGAAAACGAGCTGGAACTGACCATCGAAATCGCGATGGCGGCCAAGCAATCCATTAAAGAGTGGGGCGGATCGCGGGAGCAACTGGTCGATGGGGTCAACGCCTATTTCGGCCGCAGCGCCGAAGGGGTGCAGGCCGATCCGCCCACCTGCCGCAACCCGATGCCGGCCTATTTACTAGTGGCCATCCAGTCCGTGACCAAACACCTGCACCCGGCAAACCTGATCGTCAGCTACGAAGGCGCGCAAGTGGCCACTGGCGCGGAGTTGCGCCAGATGACGCTTGGAAAACTAGAGGAGACGCTGCTTGAAATGCGGCGGCTCAAAAGAGAACTTGGAAAGAGATAAAAGGAGATAGATATGGCCTATCGAAAGTTATTATTCAAATTACTTCCCGATCTGTCCTTTGTGGCGGCGATGCTATGCATCACCATGCTCGCCAGTTGTTCCGGCTGGAGCCGTGAAGAAAAGATTGCCGAGTGCGCCTACACAGCGCTGCATATCGCGGATTGGTCGCAGACGCGCGAGGCGGCGTCGCGACCCGATGCATACCACGAAACAAACCCACTGATGGGCAGTTACCCATCCACATCTACAGTAGACATTTATATGGGATCGACGCTGGCGCTGCATTGGGTGGTCACCGGACTACTGCCGAGGAGATGGCGAGTGCCGATCATCGATGCAGACATACACCCGCGAGCCATGTGGCAATATATCTCTATAGGAGTTGAAGCATCTTATGTGGCCAATAATATCTCGGTGGGCGTAAGAGGAGAATTTTAATGACGACCTATCGAAGAATCGCGGCAGTACAGACCACGATCCAGATCCTGCGCTTTCTGGCGGATCAGAAAGAGCCGGTGCCCGGCGCGCATGTGGCCCGAGCGCTGGGCATCCCTAACGGCACGGCCATGTGTCACCTGGTCACCCTGGAAGATGACCGCCTGGTGCGGCGCATCGGCGAACACTTCGAACTTGGCGACGGACTGGCGGTATTCTGGGCGCGGCGCAAGGCCCAGTTGGAAAGCGGCATCGACCGCATAAAACGCAACCTCAACGACATAGGAGTGAAAACAGATGGCTAGGCAAAGTCTATTCAAGAAGACGACCAAAACGGACCCGGATACGGCGGCGGCTTTGTCGGTAGTGGAAATGGAGCAGAAACAGGAAGTGTTAAAGGAAGCGGAACAGGAGAGCAGGGAAAAGCTGATAGCCCGGACTCACGAAATGATTGGCCAGATCAGGGCCGCGAACATGTTTTCAAAATTCGCCAACGTTAGCAATTTGGTTTGGCTGAAGCAGGTAAAGGATACCAAGATTTACAAGGATCTTCCGGACGTCGGTACGTGGGATAAGTTTTGCGAATATTTGGGAATATCCCGCCAGAAGGCCGACCTTGACCTTCAGAACCTGGCCACATTCGGTGAAGAATTTTTGCTAACGGTTGGCGCTTTAAATGTTGGCTACCGTGACCTCCGCCAACTCCGCCAACTCGCCCATAATGGCGACGTAGTCATCGACGCCGAATACATCACCATCGGCGAAGAAAGAATTCCGCTCTCCAAGGATAACGCCGAAGACTTGCAGGCCGCCATCGAATCCCTGTTGGAGACCAAGGACAAGCAAATAGAAGATATCCAGGCGGACCTGCGCGGCCGCGACAAAGTGCTCAAGGACAAACAGACGCTCATCAACAAGCAGGCCAAGGAGCTGGCCAAATTCGAAGGCCGGGCCGAAGCCAAGGGCCTGACCGCCGAAGAAGACGCCATCATCCAAAATCTGGACAACTCCCGCACCATTGTCGACGGCTTTTTGATGGAGTTCGACCCGGAGAAAAACCCGCTGCCGGAAAACCCCACCGCGCGCATGAAAGCCAAACTGATGCACACCCTGGATTACTTCAAGCGCGTGATCATCGCGGCCTATGACACGGCGGCGGATTTTTACGGCACGCCGGAGATGGATGACGATTGGGTGCCGCCGCACTTGCGCAATCGGCCGGCAGCAGAAGCGCCAGAAAGCGCAACCATAAATAATGACCATCCCAACGGCGGCAACTGCAACGGCTGCAGTTTTCACAAAGGGCGCATGAATCCGGCCAAGGGCGTCAAGATTCCTGGCGGGTTCGGAAAATGCACACGACCCTCAGGCCATTGCAACCCAAACCAGACCAACACAGGGTTTGCAGAGGACGGAGAGGAGTAGGCCATGGAATGGGCGCGGGAAATGGCCAGGCGCCTTTCGCTGGCCGTCAATGGGGAGAAAGACCGCATCATTGCCGAGTACCAGCATTTAAGCGGGAAGAGCGCGGCCACGCTATACCGGATCGCCGGCAAATACGGGTTCGACAGCGGCCGCAAGCGCAGGTCGGATGCCGGCAACTGCACCTTGAACGACCACCAACTGCAATTTGTGTCCACGCTGATCCAGACCACGGCGCGGGAAGTAAAAGGCTGTATCCTGCCGGTTTCCGAAGCCCTGGCCATTGCCGAAGATAACGGCGTGATCGAGCGCGGGCGCATTTCGGACGGCCGCCTAACAGCACTGCTGCGGGAACGGGAAATGAACGGCGCGGCCCTGGATGCTCCCACACCGTGCATCCGCATGGCCAGCCTGCACCCGAACCATGTGCATGTATTCGACGCCTCGATCTGCATCCAGTATTACCTGAAAGGCCGCAAGGGCCTGGGGTTCATGGATGAGCGCGACTTCAATGAGAAGAAGCCGAAGAACTTCGACAAAATCAAAGAGCGCATCTTCCGGCTGATTCTGGCCGATCATTTCAGCCATTACCTCTTCGTCAAATACTACCAAACCAGCGGCGAAAATGCGCGCATGACCTTTGATTTCTTATCCTCGGCCTGGCGCGGATCAGATCTGGAAAAAGCACCCTTTCACGGTGTTCCATTGTTTTTGTTGATGGATGCCGGATCGGCCAACATCGCCAAGGGCATCATGGAGTTCCTGCGGTGGCTGGGGATCGAGATCCCAGCCAATATGCCACACAACCCGCGCCGGCAGGGATCGGCCGAGTGTGCCCAGAACATCGTGGAGACCCACTTCGAGGCACGCTTGCACCTGGAGCCGGCCTCCACCATCGATGAGCTCAACGAATGGGTATCCGACTGGCTGGTGCACTGGAACGGCACCCGCACCCACCGCCGCCATGGCATGACCCGCACCGCCTGCTGGCTGACCATCCGCCAGGATCAAATCCGTGACCTGCCGTGCGATGAGATCCTGCGCGACCTGTACGCCGAGCCGGAAGTGACGCGCACCGTCAACCCGGATTACACCATCACCTTCCGCAACGAGACCTACCGATTGAAGCATATCGACGGCATCGGCCCGCGCAAGCAAGTCCGGGTGATCCTGCGGCCCTATCACTCTCCCCAGGTGGGAGTGGTGTTCGGCGACACGGAATATCTGATTGACCCCATCGGAAAATTGCCCGGCGGGTTCCAGGAAAGTGCGGCCGTTATTGGCCGGGAGTACAAGGCCCAGCCGGAGACAGCGGCCCAGAAAACACGCAAGGTCAACGACAATATGGCGTTCGGCGATGAGAAGAAAAAGCACGATCTGCCCTTTGGCGGAACGCTGCAAGTGTTCGGCAACCAGGCCGACAAAGTGGCGGTGGTGCCCATGCCGCGGCGAGGCACACCCATGGAGGTATCGCGGGAAGTTCGGGCAGTGGCCATACCCATTATGGATCTGTTGAAGCGGCTGCGCAATGCGGGAATCACGGTGACGCGGGAGTTGAACAGCGAATTGCGCCAGGCCTATGGCGACAGCATCGATATCGGAATAGCCGAAGAAGTATTCAAAAAGATCTGCGACGGTGAAAACTGGCGCAGCGCCGAACCCATTGCCAACGCCATATAACACAAACTTTTCAGCGAGGAGGAGGTATGCCCAACAAAAACAAAGCATGGGATATTCCGTTCAACCCAATGCGCATCAAGGAAGTAATCAACGATTGCCGCATCAGCCAAGTCGAACTGGCAGAGGAGTTGGGGTGCAGTAAAACAACGATATGTCTGGCTATTAATCGCGGATACATCCCATCCAAAATTTCAGGTTTCCGCGAGGCACTTGAAAGGTCCATCAGCGCGCGGCCACAGGTGGCGGCCTGGATGCAAAAACGAGGGATCACCATGAACGACCTGTTCGCGCCCCTCGGCCGCGACATGCGCCAGGCAAAAGCCCAAAAAAGAAAATCTACACCGGCCATAACGACCGGCGATCCTAACATCATCACTATCAATTGGGAGGTGGAAATGATCAGTCAAGAGGCCCTGAAGCACTTCAAGTGCTTCCGCAATCCGTTCATCGATGACATCCAGAAAGATGCCGATATCTACATGAGCGATGAGCACCGCTACATCGAGGCGGCCATGCTGGACGCGGCCCGGCATGGCGGATTCCTGGCGGTGGTCGGAGAAGTCGGCTCCGGCAAGAGCGTCATGCGCCGCAAAGTGGTGGAGACCCTCAAACGCGACGGCGACACACTGGTGATCTACCCGCAAATGATTGACAAGACGCGCCTGACCGCCGCAGCCATTTGTGATGCCATCATCCAGGACATCAGCTCCGAGAAATGCCGATCGAAACTGGAAGACAAGACGCGCCAGGTGCAGCGCCTGTTAATGGACCGCGCCAAAAGCGGTTATCGTGCCGTACTAATAATAGAAGAGGCCCATGATCTCAACGTGCGCACCCTGAAGTATTTAAAACGTTTCTATGAGCTGGAAGACGGCTACCGCAAGCTTCTGGGCATCGTGTTGATTGGCCAGAGCGAACTCAAACACATGTTCAACGAGGGCCAGAATGTCGACATGCGCGAAGTGATTCGCCGAGTGCAAGTGGCCGAGATCCGGGGGCTCAATGGCAACCTGAAGGAATATCTGGCCGTCAAATTCAAACGGGTTGGAAAACCGGTGGGGGAAGTATTTACCGAAGATGCATTCGACGCACTCTCCCAGCGCCTGACCTCCACCAGTCGCGACGGCAAAGGCAGGGTCAGCCACGCCTACCCGCTTTTAGTTAACAACTACGTGGCGCGCGCCATGAACATGGCCCACGAGATGGGCGAGCCGCTGATCTCCGCCGACGTGGTGATGGCGCTATAGGGGGTGGGGCATGCCGGAGTTGACCTTATGCGCGAAGTATTTGGCTTCAAACGCAAACATTAACCGGGGGAGGTAAGCATGATTTCCATAGCATACGACGATCAGAAAGAGGTCAATCAACTGCGCATCGACCTGGCCCAGGCGGCCGTAGACCTGGCGGAAGTGCGCGCCAACGACACAGCCGGCCGGGCCGCCAAGGAGAAGGTGAGCGAAGGGCTGCGCGCCCTGGGCCGCCGCATGGACCGCCTCGGGCTGAAGCACTCCTGCGCGCTGCGCTGCGATAACCAGCGGTGCTCCCATGGCTGATATCCACACGATCCGAGAGTGGGTGGGGCTGCTGGATCTCAAGGCCGACGAGCTGGGCCGCTGCCCCACGGCCCAGACGGCCCGCGACATGCTCATGGTGTGCGGTTGCGTGGAGGCGGCGGTCACCGCCTACCTGATTAAAAAAACAGTGGAGGAAAAACATGTCCAGAAGCAAACCTAATAGCATCAAGCCAATTAACGATCTGTGCCAAGCCAACGACGCTTTGGCGCTGATTGCGGCGGGCAAACGGACAGTGGCCGCCATCGAGGCCGAGATGAATGCGGCCATCGACCGCCTGAAGGCCGAGGCGGAAGCCCAGGCCGCGCCGTTGCAGGCACAAATCAAGGCCATCGAGGGCGGCCTGCAAGCCTTTGCCGAGTACAACCGCGCCCTGTTCAAGGAGAAGCGCTCCCGCGAGCTGGATCACGGCGCCATCGGCTTTCGTAAATCAAAAGAACTCAAGCCGGCGCCGAAGCACACCTGGCAGATGGTGCTGGGCCGCCTCAAGGAGTTGGCCTTTATGCCGGCCATCCGCATCAAAGAAGAAGTGAACAAGGAAGAGTTGGCGACCTGGCCCGATGAACGCCTTGAGCTCGTGGGCGTGCGCCGGGTGGAGAAAGATCTCTTCTGGTACGAAATCAGCCAGGAGAAGATTGCTGAAAAAGCGGCCTGAGCGAAATCCCGCCTCGGCGGGATCGCCGCCCGGTGGCGCGGGCGGCCTGATGAGCAGCTAAAAAAAGGCTGAAGACTGAAGGCTGAAGACTGAAGCAATTTCTTATAACCGAGCAACTGACTAGCGAGGTCGCCATGTTGAAACAAGTGATGAAAACAGATGCGCAACACGAGCGCGAGCGCTGCGCGGCCGCGCGCCACAGCGCCGAGTGCCGCTGCGGCCATCCCAAAATGCCGGGCGCCGCTTTTTGCATGAGCTGCACCCTGGCTCTGCCGGAAGCATTGCGGCGGGGCACGTACCGCAAGATCGGCGACGGGTTTGAATCGGCCTTTCGCGAGGCGTGCTATCACCTACGGGAGTTGGGCGTGGAAGGCTGAAGGAAATGAGATCGAGCAGAAGAGCGTGGACAAAAAAAGAAGTAGCGATCATTCGGCGGCTTTATGCCGATAAGCCCACCAGAGAGCTGGCCGGCTTGCTGGGCCGCTCGGCCCGATCGATTTACGCTCAGGCTTACCTGCTGGGGCTCAATAAAAATGAGAAGTATATCCGCACATGCCGCCTGCAACCCGGACACGCCAAGGGCAGAGCCACCCAATTTAAGCAGGGCCATCTACCCCACAACAAGGGTAAGAAGGGCTGGCAGGCTGGCGGCGATTCCGTAAAAAGCCAATTCAAAAAGGGTCAAAACCCGCATAATTGGGCGCCGGTAGGCAGCACCCGGATCAGCAAGGGCGGTATCATTCAACGGAAGATTTCAGACACCGGATATCCTCCACGCGACTGGCGGAGCGAACACAGTATTTTATGGGAACAGCACCACGGGCCGATCCCGAAACAACATATCATAGTCTTCCGCAACGGCAATGTTAACGATATCCGCATCGAAAACCTGGAAATGATCTCCAGGGCTGAAAACATGCGCCGCAACACCATTCACAATTTGCCGGAAGCACTGGCGGACACCTGCCGCGCCATTGGCGTTCTCAATCGCCGCATCCGGGAAAGGAGCAGCCATGAAAAATAAAATCGAAGATCTGCGCAACCATCTTTTTGCGACCATCGAGGCCCTGCTGGACGAAGAAAACCCCATGGATGTTGTTAGAGCCAAGGCCATCAGCAACGCGGCCCAGGCGATCATCAATTCAGCAAAAGTCGAAGTCGATTTCCTGAAAGTGACCGGCGGCATGGAAGGCTCCGGATTCATCCCATGTGAGCCGAGAAAACCACTGCCTCCGGGCAAGATCGACGTAAAGATGAAGGACTAAAAGCCAAGGAACAGAACAATGATTCCCTCTACTAAAAGCCAGCGCCAGCTCATCGGCATCGCCTGCACCCAGCTCGGCATCGACAAGCCCTTGAAGGAAAAGATGCTGGTGGAACGCTTCGGCAAAACCAGCACCACAGAAATCTCCAGACTGCAGGCGGATGAGTTTTTGAAAGAGTTGAAGTCCAAGGGCTTCAAGACCAGGTATGTGCCGCGCGGCAACCCGCGCGGCCAGCGCATCCCGCGCGCGGCCGGCAACGTCACCGCCATGGTCAGCCCCAAGGAGCTGGAGAAGATCGCGGCGGTGGCGGCCCTGATATCCTGGCGCCTGGAAAACGGACTGGCGCTATGGATGAAAAAGCGCCTGGGCATAGAGAAGATCAAAACCAGCGGTGACGCTTACCGCGTCATTGAGGGGCTGAAAAAGATGTTCGAAAACGGCATGAAAAAAGCACATGGGCCGGAGTGGTGGGTGCGGATCTGGAACGATCCGGGCATTGAGACCTACGTGCGGGAGCATTGCCCGGCGCGATATGCGGCGATGATGATGGCCGCGCGCTACGAGGCTGGAATGATCAGTCCAATACAGCATCAAACATTTTTGGCGAGCGGGAGGCGGTGAATGCAAAATCCATGTCGATGCTGCCCCATTCATAAGCGGCGGGAAGATAAGAAGGATAGCGACACATGCAGACGCTGTAAAAAGCGCCAGGAGTACGTAGCCGCCATCGGCGGCATGTTTACCAGCGTGCCGGATGGGATGTGCGACTTCAGGCGATTCGTTAAAGGAGAAAAGTATGCCGGAAACCACCACTAATAATCAATACAGAGCGGAAATCGCCTGGGCCGTCTGGAACCCGCGCACCGGCATATACTACTACACCGTGAACGACCACCGCTCGGGCGCGATCCTGGCGCACGTCGAACATCAGCTCCGGCTCTGGAAAACGTGCTATCTGCGCGGAGACCGGGCCGTTAAGGTGCGGCTGCAGGTGCTCCACGATAGGAGTGAGGACAATGGCCAAACTCGGTAGACAGAAGACAGAAGATGTGATCGGCCGGGCCGTGCAGGCCGTGCGCTTTGTGCAGACCCACCGCTGCTGGACCATCGAGGACCTGTCTAAGGAGCTGGGCGTGCACAAGCAGAGCGGCCGCCGATATCTGGCGGCGCTCAGCCTGCATCTGCCCATCATGGAAGTAAAACCGGCGCGCTACGGCCAATGCGGCCGGGTGGCGGCGCTCTATGCGCTGGCCAAGGAGGCGTAGATGATCAATGCCGTGATCGATTGGCTTCTGGAGTGCTTTGGCGATGAAATCCGCACCATCCACGAGCTGAAGACATGGCCCGCGAACTTCGAGCCCCTGCTCGCCAAAACCAAGCGGGCCGAGGTGCGGCGCAATGACCGCGACTTTCAGACGGGTGACTGGCTGCTGCTGCGCGAGTGGGACCCGGCCACACAAACGTATACCGGCCGACAGGCGTTTAGGGAGATCACCCATATTCAGCCGGGCGGGGCGTTCGGGTTGCCGGAGGATTTGTGCGTGCTGTCGGTGGCATAGCGCCAGCCGTGGCATAAGTGTTTTTGTGGATTACGACGCTTAATTCTATTGTTATCTGCTATGAGGCGCCAAATGGCATATTTTTCAAACAGTACAGAAGGGGCAATTCTCGACGAACAGTGTGATGAATGCCTGCATGCAGATCCAGATGAAGCATGCCCACTGGCATTTGCCCAAATGAATTTCAATTATGCCCAATGTGGTAATGAGCTTGCGGAGAAAATCCTTAACTCCTTGGTAAATAAAGACGGTAAATGTCTGATGAAAGTCGCTATAGACAAATACGTGAAACATTTCATTGAAAAAGACGACGTTGGCTGTGACCACGAATGGTCACATGCCGGCAGGATAACTGTTGATGACGCCGAGATCTGTATAAACTGTAAAGCTGTTAGAGGTGGAGGTAGATAATGGAGAAATGCAGGGAATGCGGCAAGAGTTCCGGTGAAATATATATTTGCCCTGACTGTAGCAAGGTCATCTGCGAAAATTGCGCAATACAGACAGACGGTGAAATGTGCTGCGAAGCCTGCGCGGACGAAAGATTCATCGGCAACAGTTAATCGCCGCCAAGCTGCGCGGTCAACAAGGCAACTATGACTGGCCCCCCTGAAATCAATCTCGACGATCTGCCCCACGATCTCCGGAAGATCGCTGAGCTTATCGGCATCGACGCTTTGTTCCGGCTTTCGGCGGCCCTGGGCGGCGACAGCCTGCACATCCCGCATCCCGAGCGGCTTTCCGTGACCGTGCGCAACCGGGATATCCGGGCCGCGTTTAACGGCCGCAACTACCGCGAGCTGGCCATCCGGCACGGCCTGACGGTGCGCTGGATCAGGGCCATCGTGGCCGGCAAGCGCGGGCCGGAAGCGCCGGAGACGGAGAAAATTGTTTACAAACAGATGCAACTGTTTTAACCCACCTGCTATCCTGCCTGATTTTCCAATTCAAAAGTGAAGTAAAATTCTGAAGTACTTCAATGGCAAATTCACGCCAGTCACGGCATAGTGGCCTCACCTCTTGACGGGTTGGAATATGCGCGATGGGGTGCCGGCGGCCCATCGGCGCAAACCGATCAAAATAAAGTTCAAAGTTTAAAGTAGTAAAGTTTAAAGCAAAGGATTCAGCCATGAAACCGGACGCCATTGTACTTCATCACAGCGCCACCGCGGACGGAAAAACAGTGAGCTGGAACGCCATCCGGCGCTTTCACACCAGTTACAAACTGGAAGGGGTAGCCATCGCTCAGGACCAGGTGTACGCCCTGGCCCATCAGGGCGCGCCGGTGGAGCGGCCCTGGAGCGACATCGGCTATCACTTCGGCATCGAGCTGATCGGCGACCACTATGAGATCCTGGCCGGCCGCATGATGTTCGAATCAGGCGCGCACTGCACCCAGTCGCGCATGAACCAGCGCGCCCTCGGGATTTGCTTTGTGGGCAACTTTGACAGCGCCCCGCCGCCGGATGCGCAGTGGCAAATGGGCCTGAAATTGGTGCGCAGTCTGATGGAGATTTTCGGCGTCACCCTGGGCAATGTCTACGGCCACCGGGAGCTGGGCGCCCCTAAAAGCTGTCCGGGTTGGATGTTTGATTTACATCGGTTCCGCGCGGAGTTGCCGCACACACAGGAGAACTCATAAACAGGCCGAATGCGGGAGGAATCAATGAGCGCTAACACTAACACCGTCAAAAACTGGATCGGCGGATTTCTATCCATCACCGCGATGATCGGATTTTTATCACTGGCCGGGTTTGTCGCCATACGCGAAATTCCGGTCAGCAACAAGGACTTTTTCAACATGTGCCTGGTAGCCATCATCGGATTTTGCGGCACAGCCTTTGGATATTATCTCGGCTCTTCAACGTCGAGCGCCCGCAAAACCGAATTGAGCGCCATGGCCGCGGCCCAGCCTCCGGCGCCCCAGGAGAAAAATGATTCCCAGGCGGGTTGGACCGCCATGCCCATTATGGCGCTGCTGCTGGCGCTGTTCCTGGTTCCGGCCGCGGGCCTGTATGGATGCGCCCAGCAGCAGAGCGCGGTGCAACAGATCAGTGCTCGGACCAGTGACCCGGACACCATCAACTTTGCCGCCTTTGCCGATGCCCAGGAGTCCTATATTTCGGCCCAGGAGCTCTATCTGCCCTATCAAGCGGCTCTTAAGCGGAGCCGCCCGGAGTTGAACGCTGAAATCATTGCCCTCTTTCGCAAAGCGGATGAGATTTTGAGAGACTGGGAGCAGCACGGCAGTCTTCCCATGGGCGACAAAGAAGCATTCCGGGCCTATTTGCGTGAGATCAGCCTAAAAGCGGCCATGGCGGCCGAAAAGAAATAGGAGAAGAAAGATGAGCAGCATCGTTGAAACGGCCATCGGCCTGAACCTGATCGCCGATATCATTGACCGGGTGCAGCAAAAGACCGGCACCGCCATCACCCCCGAGAACATCGCGGCCTACGTGGCCGAGCGCAAACAGCGGCGGGCGGAGCTCAACGCCCAATTGGGCGTGGCCGGCGGGGAGCAGGCGGGTGGATGAGTGCGAGCTGGCCGAGGAAGAAAACGCGGCGCATCGGAGGGCATGGAAGTTGAACCGGAAGCGGGCTTTCGAAGGATTTTCGCTGAGTGAGTGCATGCAGTGCGGGCAGGAGATCCCCCCCCGGTCGCCGCGCAGCCCTGGCGGCGGACGGACTACCTTGTGAATTGTGTATCAACTGCAAAACGAAACGTGAGAAAGGACGCTAATGGAAGCCATTTCCATGCCGCTGGCCACGCTGATCATCCAGATCCTAGGACTGCCGGGATTAGTATTCATCATTTGGCATTTCGACAACAAACGCGACCAGCGCAAGGAAGAGATGCGACACAAGGAGCTGGCGGAGCGCGAGAAAGCCATCGCCACCACGCTGAGCCAATATCGCGAAGACGTGGCCGCCATTCGCAGGCTGTATGAGAACAATGCGCGCCTGGTGGAAGACTATGAGCGCACCTGCAACCGTCTGGAACGAATCTATAGCGAAACCATGAGCGTCATTTCGCTGAACACCCAGACCCAAACACGCCTGGTGGACAGCATCAATGCTAACGACTACTGCCCAGCCGTGCGCCAGATGCGAGGTTAACAATGAACCAGGAGCGCGCCGCCATGCGCGGCAGACTGGCCGAGAAGAAAGAGCAGGTCGCCAAACTCAAGCTGCGCATCGAAGGCAATGCCCGCCTACTGCGCGAGGGGCTGAACCCGGCCCTGGTGCCGGTGGAGGAGATGGAAGTGCCGCTGCTGGCCGAGCAGTTCGACGAACTGACCATGGCATGGGGTGAGCTGCAAGCGACCCGCAGCGAGATTGCCCGCCTGGAAAGGGAACTCGCTTAAATGGCGAACAAAGGCGACAAATCCAAGCTCTATGACGTGGCGTTGCGCATGTACATCGACGGCGAGAGCCTGACCGGCATCGAGGCGGCCCTGGGGGTCAGCCGCCAAACGCTTTCCCAATGGAAAGCCGACACCAAGGCTCCAAGTGAAGAATACGACGAATGGGACCGGGCGCGCCAGGTCAAGCGCTCCACGGTGCAGCGGCTGCGGGCGCTGTTTGAGCGCGAAATGCAGGCCCTGGAAGAGTCGCCGGCCGGCAGCCTCAACAACGCCAACCTGGACGGCATCACCAAGCTGGGAACCCTGGTGCAGCGCTGGGAGCAGGCCGACGCGGCCCAGGCGCTGAAGCAAGGGGCGCAGCGCGCGGCGCTCTTCCTGGATTTCGTCAAGGACATGATCCAGTTCGGCACCAAGCATGACGCGGCTTTAGTTTCCATCATCGAAGAAAACTTTGACGACATTATCGCATGGGGGCAGGAGAAGTACGGAGTCTAAATGGCAATGGCAACGACCATAAAGCAAAAACGCTGGGACCGGGAGGTGGAGAGCATCCGCCAGATGATCCAGGCCTCGGCGCGGCCGTTTGCCGACGACAAAAAGGCCCAGAAGCAGCGCAAAGAAAAAGGCGCGGCGGACATGGATTTTTTCTGCCGGACCTACTTTCCGCACTACTTCAGCAAGCCCTCCAGCGCCTTGCACAAGTATTTCGCCGAACGCTATCCGGCCATGATCGAGTGGAGCATCGCCACCGGCCAGGGCGACAAAGAAGCTGATGCGGCCCCGCGCGGCAACGCCAAGAGCACCTGGACCACCTTCGGCCTGGTGCTATGGGTGATCTGCTACCGAAGGCGGCACTATCCCATGAT
Organism: Deltaproteobacteria bacterium; assembly: GCA_021824175.1. Lineage (GTDB taxonomy): Bacteria > Desulfobacterota > Desulfobacteria > Desulfobacterales > Desulfosarcinaceae > Desulfatitalea. Next base: position 6,884 of record JAKALP010000026.1, on the reverse strand, counting down.
TGTTTCCGAAACCGGACCCCAGGCCCAGTCTTTTCTCAGCTTCATCAAGGCCGAGCTGGAAAGCAATGAGCGCCTGGCCCAGGATTTTCCTGAGCTGGCCGGCGAGGGGCCGGTATGGCGCGCCGATTGGATCATCACGCGCAACGGCATCAAGGTGCACGCGGCGGGCGCGGGCCAAAAGCTGCGCGGTTTCCGCCACGGCTCCAAGCGGCCCGATCTCGTGATCTGCGACGATCTGGAAAACGACGAGAGCGTGGAGTCGCCCGATCAGCGCAAGAAGCTGGAAGCTTGGTTTTTCAAGGCACTGATGAAGATCGGCAACAAGGCCACGGTCTACATCGTGATCGGCACGATCCTGCACGCCGAAAGCCTGCTGCAAAAGCTTCTGGAAAAGCCGGGCTGGAAGGGCCGCAAATTCAAGGCGGTTATGCGCTGGGCCGATGCGCGTAATTTGTGGGACTCCTGGGAACGGATCTTCGCCGATGTTTCAGCGGGCAAGGAGCAGGCCGAAAAAGCCGCCGACGATTATTTCGAGGCGCACAAGACACAGATGCTGCGCGGCGCCGAAGTGCTGTGGCCCGAGGAAGAAGATTACTACTACCTCATGAAAATGCGGGTGACAGACGGGCCGGCCTATTTCGACAGCGAAAAGCAGAATGAGCCGCTTAATCCCGAGGATCAAGTATTTCAGGAGGAGTGGTTCGTGGACTGGGACGATGAGGAAGTTGATTTCGCGGGGGTTGCACATGCCGGGGCCTGCGATCCATCCCTGGGCAAGAAGAACAAGCGCAACGACCCATCGGCCATCCTGGGCGGACGCATGAAGAACAAGATTTTGTATCTGGATATCGCCGACATCGAAAAGCGCCAGCCCGACGGCATCATGGCCGCCATCCTGGCCTACCACGAGCGCGATCCCTTCAATAAGTTTCGCATGGAAACCGTGCAGTTCCAGGAGTTCTTCGCGCGCAGTCTGGAGACCAAGGCCCACGACGAGAACCTGACGCTCAACATCGATGAGCATGTGCCCAACACGGACAAGGATCTGCGCATCATCCGGCTGCAACCCTGGATCAAGAACGGCTGGATCAGGTTCCGGGCCGAGCACCGCGAGGTGAAGCGGCAACTGCTTTACTACCGGCCCAAGGGCCGCGGCGGGCATGACGACGGCCCGGACTGCCTGGAGATGCTGCTGGGCCTGTGCGAGGAAGGGCTGCATGGCGCGGCCGTGGCCCCGCCCAAGGATGATCAGAGGGCCGACGATTACCGCGCCCCGCGCGGCGGACGTCTGTTCGGCCGATTGTTGCAGGGGCTGAATCGGAGGGCGGCATGAACAAGGCTGAAGGTGGAAGGCTGAAGGCTGAAGCCGAAAGGAATGGGTTCATATGAATTTACGCGCGGCCCTTGTGCAAAAGTTGTTCGGCGACGAGATAGAACGCCAGGTGGCTGAGCGCCTGCCGGCCGCGGTGGGGCTGCAATTGGATCAGATCGGCTGGCGGCGCCTGACCGGAGCGCCCACACGCGAGCTGGCCATGATGGATCAGGCCCGCGCCATTGAAGTGGCCTATTGGCTATGGAAGACCAATCCGCTGGCCAAATGGATCGTCGAAGTGGTCGTGGCCCATGTGGCGGCCAAAGGCATGCCGATCACCTGCCGCAATAATGAGGTGAAGAAGATCGTCGAGGATTTTTGGTACGACCCGGTCAACCGCATGGATCTGAACTGGGAGAGGTTCATTCGCGAAATGGGCATCTACGGCGAATTATGCTGGCCCGTGGCCGTGGCCGAGCAAACCGGACGGGTGCGCATGGGATATATCGATCCGGCCTATATCCAGGAAGTATTTTGCGACCCCCACAATGTGCGCATCAAGATCGGCGTAACCATAGGCGGGACCAACGCCGATCTGCAGCGGCGCCTGGCCATCGTGATCGACGATGAGAACGAGGATTTCCTCTCCGAGGACGGACGCGCGCTGCGCCGGACCTTCACAGACGGTGAATGCTTCCTCTTCACCGTCAACGCCCTGACCAATGAAATGCGCGGCACCAGCGACCTATTCACCGTGGCCGATCATTTGGACAACTATGAGCAATTCCTTTTCGACTCCGGCGATAAGCACAGGCGCTTCAACAGCTTTTTCTACGATATCACCGTGACCGGCGCCGATGAGAAGAAGTTGGCGTCCGAACGCGCCGACTATGAGCCGCCGCGCACCGGCGGGGCCTTTATCCACAATGAAAAAGTGACGGCCCAGGCGGTCAATCCGGATTTCAAGGCCGATGACAGCCAGACCGCGGCGAGGCTGCACCGCAACCATATCCTGGGATCCGTGGGCCTGCCCGAGCATTGGTTCGGCGGCGGCGGGGACGTCAATCGGGCCACGGCCGGAGAAATGGACGCTCCAGCGCGCAAAATCATCACCAACCGCCAGGAAACGGTGAAGAACATGCTGGAGGTGATGGTCGATTATGTCATCGCCAAGGCCGTGGCGGCGCGTTACCTGACCGGCGTGCCTGAAGACGAGCTTTACGATTACGAGGTGCAGACGCCGGACATATCGGAAAAAGATGTGGCCAAACTCTCCACCATGCTGCAGCAGGTATCGGCCTCCCTGGCCGTGGCCGAAACCCAGGAATGGATCAGCAAGGAAGAGGCGCGCAAGGCGTTTGCCTATTTTTTGGGCTTCGTCGGCTATGAGTACAACCCCGAGGCGGTAGAGATTGCTCCGGGGTATGAGGATTATAAAAAGGCCGAAGGTAGGAGGCCGAAGGCTGAGGGGAACAAGCCACTCCCGGAGAAGAATTAATGACCACCGTCACCGCCACCATCAAAGAATTTTTGAAGGCCAAGGATGCCAGGCAGGTTTCCGGCGAGCAGTATTTGCGCGGCCTGATGGGTGAGGTGCGCGGCCAGGTGGTGGAAGAATTGTCCGGTCTGCGGTCCGATACCTATACGGCCCGGATGCTCAAGGCCAACCTCTCTAGCATCGAACGTTACGTGGGCGCCTTCGAAAGCAGAGCCGGACGGGAGATGAACACGCTCCTGGATGCGGCCTGGAACGGCGGCGCGGACCTGGTGCCGGCGGCCATGCGGGCCGGTGGATTGTTTGCAGCCTTCGGACATATTCCGGGACCGCTGCTGGCCACGCTCAAGGAATTCGCTTTTCACAAGATCGCGGGCCTTTCTACCGACGCCTTCACCAAGATCCGCGGTGAGCTCTCCCTGGGCATCCTGGGGCAAAAGACGCCCCACCAGGTGATCCAGTCCATCGCCGGGTCGCTGGAAAGCCCCGGCGTGTTCAAATCGCTGGAGGCGCGCGCCGAGACCATCGCCAAGGTGGAGATGGGCCGGGCCTATTCGTCGGCCACGGTGGAGAGCCTGAACCAGGCGGTCCAGAGCGTACCGCAGATGCAAAAGGAGTGGTGGCATGCCGGCCACCCCAAGACGCCGCGCATCAACCATGTGCGCTTGAACGGCCAGCGCCAGCCGGTGGACAAGCCCTTCCACTATGGCGGCCTGATCATTGAATACCCGCGCGCGCCCAGCTCGCCGCCCCAGGAGACGATCAACTGCGGCTGCGAGGTGGTGCCCTGGCACCCCGATTGGAAGCAGGCCGCGCCGGCCCAAAAACGCCTGGCCGCGTCATGGGGTGCATATGGCCATTAAACCGCCTGTGAGGCGATTTAAGAAGGGGGTCCAAAAATACATCCAATGGTCGTGTTTTCAAAAACCCCGGCCCCGTAAACAGCGTTAAACCGTTTATAAACCGAATTTGGCAGGTGCCAGATTCAAACAAGGAGAGACACTATGGCAGTAAAACAAAAAGATTCCCAAGGCGACGTCCAGGAACAACCCTCTGAGTTCGATCCCAAGTGGCTCAAGGGCCTGACCCTGCGCGCCGCCGAAGCCGAGAAGTTCAAGGATGAATCCGGCCGCGAACAGATCAGACACAAGCCCACCGAACGGCCGCTGACCCAAGACGACCTGCTGGACTGGAAGATCTCCGGCAAGGAAGTGATCCTGGTGACCAAGGACGGCCGCAAGCACCATGTGGCGGCATAGGAGGGCCTCGATGGGCAAGCAGCTTGATAAAAAGTCCCAGGCCGCGGCCGAAATACTGCCGGGTATAGGCCGGCTGCTGTCAGCGGCGGGCGATCCCAACGATGCCGACTATGGCTACCGGTGGCGCGTGCAGGTGGTGGAATACGGCCTGGGCGCCGACGGACGCATTAATTGGCCCAAGGCCCCTCTGGCGGCAGCTCTGGCCCTGTATGACGGCGCGCGTGTGTTTGCCTTAGACGATCAACAGCATCAGCCCAAGCCCAAACCGTTCGGCAAGAGCGTGCGCGAGATCGTGGGCTGGCTTAAAAATCCCCAGGAAACCGGCAACGGCATCGAGGCCGATCTCTTCATCCTCAAATCGGCCAAGTGGCTGCGCGACGCCCTCATGGATAGCCACGAACGCGGCAATCCGGGCCTGCTGGGGCTTTCCCACGATGTGACGGCCACTACCCGCACCGTCACGGTGGCCGGCAAAAAAGTAAAAGAACCGGTGACCATCACCGCAGTGGAAGTAGATGTGGTCTACGACCCCACCAATAACGGCCGATTCCTGCGCATGGTAGCAGCGGCCCAAAACACGGAGGACAACATGAACCTGAAGGAAAAGCTGCTGGCCGCGCTGCAAAAAGCCCGGCCGGACCAATTCGCCAAGATTGATCAGGAAACCGTCACCGAAGATGAGCTGATCCAGATGCTGGCCGCGGCCGTGGTCAAGGACGCGGGCGCAACCGGGGATGCCGAAAAACTCACCGCTGCCGTGGTGGAGGGCTTAAAAAAAGTAATTGCCACCGGCGAAAGCGACGAGCTCAAGCAGGTCAAGCTGCTGGCCGCAAACCTGATGCTGGACCGCGAGCTTTCCGCCAGCAAGCTGCCCGAGTTCAGCCAGGTCAAACTGCGCAAACAGTTTGCCGGGCGGGAGTTTGCGGCTGAAGCTCTGCAAGCGGCCATCAAAGAAGAAAAGGAGACCATCGACCACTACTCCGGATCGGGCGCCGTGCACGATGCCGGCGGCGCGCGCGTGGTGCGCGACAGCGGCGAAAAGCTCCAGGCGGCCTGCGACCGCGTGTTCGGCGTGCCGGTCGCCGACCAGTTTAAGGACATCACTGCGTTCAAGAGCTTGCGCGCGGCCTATGTGGAGTTGACGGGCGACACCGAAGTGCGTGGCTACCTTGATCCGGCCCAGACCCAGCGCCTGCAAGCCGCCTATGGCAGCGCGACGTTTGCCTATGTGCTGGGCAACACCCTGTATCGCCGCATGGTGGCCGATTACCGCGAGCTCCCCGATTACGGCGTCTCGCGTCTGGTCGGCTCCAATATCCGCAAGGCCGTGGATTTCCGCACCATGGAGTCGGTGCGCATCGGCTATTACGGCGACCTGCCCGATGTCACGCCGGAAACCGTCGACTTCCCGGATCTGGGAGAAGTCAGCGACGAAGAGGTGAGCTACGCCCTGAACCAGAAGGGCGGCATCATCACCATCACCCGCAAGATGATCATCAATGATGACATGCGCGTGGTGCAAAAAATCATCAGCCGCCTGCCGCGCGCGGCGCGCCGCACCCTGGCCAAACGCTGCTGGAACAAGTTCATCGCCAATGCCACTTATAAGGGCGACAATACGGCTATCTTCCACGCCAACCACGGCAACCTGGGCAGCACGGCCTACGGCATCGCCTCGGCCCTGGCCGCCAAGACCGCCATGGCCGCCCAGGCCGAGCCGGGCAGCGCCGAGCGGCTCATGCTGCAACCCGTGACGGTGGCGTTTCCCTCGGCGCTGTTCGGCATCGTTAAAAACGTCAACGACTTCAATCCCCAGGCCGTGACCGTGGATAACGGCAACTCCATGTATGGGTTCTTCAAGCCCGAGGGCCTGGTCGAGTGCCCCTTCATGACCGACGCCAATGACTGGATGATGTTCGCTGATCCCAACGAGGTGGAGATCCTGGAGCTCGCGTTCCTCAACGGCCAGCAGGAGCCGGAGATGTTCGTGGCCGATCAGCCCGCCAACGGCCAGATGTTCGTAGCCGACAAGGTGCAGTACAAAATTCGGCACGAATATGAGTGCGAAGTGCCCGATTACCGCGGCGCCTACAAGGCGGTGGTGGCATAGGAAGAATTTGAGATTTGAAATTTGAGATTTGAAATGCCCCGCCCATGGGGGGGCTAAGGAGAAGAAAATGAAAACACGATTTAAGGCGATTCCAATAATGCTCATCGCGGCGCTGCTCATGGCGCCGGTCATGGCCACGGCCAATACCACCAACCCCAGCCCGGCCAGCCCCGGCTTCATGGTGCTGCCGATCGTATTCGACCGCACGGTGGCCACGGCTTCGGCGCCTGTGATCTTCCGGATCAAGATGCCGTTTGCCGCGCGGGTGATTTCAGTCACCGCCTCGGCCGAGACCATTGACCTGACCAGCGGTGATGAGACCTACACGGTGGATGTGCTGGAGGCGGGAACATCGATCCTATCCTCGGCCATATCGATTGCGGCCCAGGCAACGGTTTATCAAGGAACGGTGTCGGATGCGGCCCTGGCCGATGAAGCGGTTGTCACCGGGGTGCTGACGGCGGCCGGAACCACGCCGAGCATCTCCACCGTGACGGTGCTGCTGGTACTCAAACGACTATAGATATCCAACGCGAGGCGGATGGCCGCCGAAGTGTATGGCCGGTCCGGGATTGGCGTCCCGGACCGGCGCGAAAGAAGAAATAGGGTTAGGTGCATTGAATGGCTCTGATTGACCTGGTGCAAGCCAAAGTAAAAGACGACAGCGGCCGGCTGACCGAGGCCGAGGACTATATCTCGGCCGTGAAC
>JAKALP010000025.1 GCA_021824175.1 Deltaproteobacteria bacterium | reverse complement strand
CCTTCATTTTTGCATTAATTAGCAACAAAATAAGCTGGTTTGGTCAGTTTTTTTGTTCGAAACACGATGGTTGCCAAATTTGGAATCGAAAAATCAATTTTTGTTTGAAATACATTTTATATCAAATGGTTATACAGTATAAAGAAAAGTTAACCGGACAGCAGTGATTTAAGATGTATTGTTGGCACCTTCCGAATTGATCGTACATCGCGATTAGAATTTTGGTTTATCCCCCATCTTTAAGGTGCTGCGTTTCATCCATCACCCATGATGACTCATACTAATGGCATGCCAAAGGTGTCTTAGCCCTCATCACCTGTGCCTTTTGCGTAAATTTTTAATGACCTGAATGTGTTACATCTGCTGGGCGGTCCTCCCTGATTCGTTTTTGACTTGACTTTAGCACCTGCCTTGCGGTTATATATCATTAGTTTTTTTGGGAATTATTGATGGTGTCACGCTTTAGAGATCATAATCGGCAACGCTGACCATCAGCTATATCCGTGAATGGCAAAACAACGTCAGTAATTTCCGAAGCACCAAGCGGGGCGTTATTGGTGGGGGACTGAAGAGCTTTATCCAAAACCGGCCAGGAATTGGGTTCTGGTTAAAGAAATCGGCGTTTTGGCCGATATCAGAACTAATGGCTTGGTGGCCGCTTTAGACATTTAGGGGCCTTAGGACGTGAGGTTTGTGATAGGGCGGTAAGACAGATGATTTTGTTTTGTGAAGAATGCGGGACGCGCAACACAATTAATGAAGAGGCGCTCAGCGGAGATATCCACAGATTCGCATGCAATGGATGCCATGAAGTTTTGATGGTTTCTTTAGCCAACAGACAAGCGCAAAAATCGGCATTTGCGGCACTTACCCCTCAGGCTGCTGGCAGTCGGGTCAGTGATGTTCAGAACCCGCTGAAGGTTCTGATCGTCGATGATTCCAAGCTGATCCGCAAAGCCTTACGCGATATCATTGAATCCGATGGTCGGAAAAAGGTCATCGGGGAGGCTGAAAACGGTCAAAAGGCCTTGGATTTTCTTATAAGCGAACAGCCAGATATTATTACACTGGATATCAATATGCCGGTTATGGATGGACTGACCACCTTAAAGCACATCATGATCAGCCGTCCAATCCCCACTGTAATGATCAGTGCACTCACCAAAGAAGGCTCCGCCGAAACCTTCGATTCTCTCAAATATGGCGCCATTGATTTTTTGCCAAAACCTTCGCAAGCTAAGGGGGCCGATTTAAATTCACAAAAACAAGAGATATTGAGAAAGATCGATCTGGTGGCCGGCGTGCAAATCGAATCTATCCGATACCTGCGACGCCCTTCCAAAGAGCAGAGCAATGGTCGCCCCGACGCCCTTCCCTTTAATCTTATCTTTGTAATAGGCGTGGCGGAAGGCGGTTACGCAGCGTTGCTGAACGTGATACCGAGACTCAAGAAGGATCTTCCGGCTACCTATATTGCAGTAATGCATCAGGCACCTCATCATATCGACGGCTTCGTAAAATACCTTGATCAGTGCAGTTATCTATCCGTGCATCGAGCCGTGGATGGCGTGGCCTTGCAGGGCGGTACTTGTTACCTTGCGGCGGCCTCGGAGCAGGTGACCCTGGCCCATCAGGGCGAGCAGATTATATTGAAAGTCACCTCCACGTCGATATCCGGCCAATCCATTAATCAACTCATGGCTTCCACCGCTGAACTTATGAAGGAACGCGCGGCCGGTGTCATCCTTACGGGCGCGGGAGATGATGGCGTCGATGGCCTCGGCACGATCATGGAAAAGGGAGGGAAGATATTCGTGCAGGATCCGCGCAGTTGCCTATTTAAGGAAACGCCTATGAAAGCGGCGGCAAAATATACTTTGGATTACCTGGTGAGCGACAAACAGATGGCCGGTGCAATCAACTCATTCATAAAGGCGCACAGCAATTAAGGAGATGCACACATGAACGAGACTTTTGCCGTTTCGGGAGAAAAGCTGCTGGAAGCCGAAGATATTATTCAGATGGTCGGCTTTGTTTTGGCCGGTGAGCTCTTTGGGGTAGACATCCTCACAGTACAAGAAATACTCAAGCAGATGCCAATTACAAGCATCCCTGACTCTCCGGATTTTATTGAAGGGGTCATCAATTTGCGTGGCAATATCATTCCCATCATCGATTTGCGCAAACGCCTGAACATGTCAAAAGCCAGCCAAAAAGATGTGGAAGAACCGTGGACAATTATTCTTAATGTCGGTGGCCGGGTGGCTGGATTTATTGTCGACCGCGTAACTCGCGTGATGAAAATTCCCGCCAACGCCATCCAGCCGGCACCCGATATGGTGCTCAGCGCTTTGAAGACGCAATATATCAGCGGCGTTTGCAAAATAGACAACCAGCTCATGGCAGTCCTTGATTTTCATCGAATACTGGTAGTGGAAGAATTCAAAAGAATGGGCGCTCAAAAACGGCAGCAAGACAATTGAGCCCTAGTCAATCATCCAAGTGATCGTTAGTAAGGATTCTAATCACCCGTATCCAGGCAACAGACTTCAAAAACATAGAGATGGGATCAAATCATTTCAGCCGGAGATTCTTCCGATGCAATTGAATCAGAGCTCTTGCCCTTTTGGATTCACAACGATACCGAAAAGGGCACCAGGCGACTGTGCCATAGCACTAGATTGTCATACCGCCGAACTACTAGGCAGCCCTGCCGTTGCGGCCTACCCTGCTGCGGGCGGCTCAAGGTATGAGTGCACGTTGAGATTTAATGGTTGTTCCCAATTGATGTATCTGCTCTTTCGCTGATGAGCGGAGCAGCCGAACCGGACAGGGTGTGATTCAAATGGGCAAAAAGATATTGGTCGTTGATGACTCTTCCATCATGCGCAAAATGATCAAGCAAACATTGCTCGATGAACGGCATACCGTTGTGGGAGAAGCCAAAAACGGAAAAGAAGCGGTTCAAATGTATAAGGCGCTTAAACCAGATGTAGTAACCATGGACATTACCATGCGCGAGATGGACGGATTTGAGGCCGCCAAGGAAATTCTCAGTTTTGATCCCGCGGCCCGGATCATCTTTTTGTCTAACCTGGATGAAGACAAATACAGTGAAGATGCAAAACGATTGGGCGCCAGAGGTTATGTCAATAAGCATAACACAAAAGCAATAGTTGATTTAATCGAAAAACTTTGACCCCCTCTCCAAAGGAGCAGGGAAGCGCTGGGGAATAAACACCTCCCCGCAGCAAAAGGGTTAAAGTGATTAACGGTAGGAACACGTCACGATGCACCGGTAAAACACCGGGACCATAAAAAGGAGAAGGGCATGACCGATAGCTCCTTGCTTCAGGATTTTATCGTTGAGACAGGTGAACACCTTGAAAACACGGAGCGCAACCTTCTGCGTCTGGAACCCCAGGCCAGAGATGCCAAAGTGCTCAACGAAATCTTCCGGGCGATCCATACTATCAAAGGTTCTTCGGAATATTTGGGATTGGAGCGCATTGCCGAGCTGTCCCATAAACTTGAGAGTCTTCTGGATCTGGTCCGTCGCAGTGAACGGGAATTGACTACCCAGGTAATAGATCTGCTCATTGATACAAACGATCGCATTGCTCAACTGGTTGATGACCTCGCCCAACATGAGCAGGAGAAGGCTGCTATTAACGATGTGGTCGCCCGTTTGGAGGCAATGACCGGCGAAGCAGCACCGGTTTCCGCCGAAGAGGCTGCCGCCGAAACCTTCTCCGGCCTTGATGCCATCGAAGATGAATATGATGAGGAGTTGTTTGGTATCTTTTTGACCCAACTAAAAGATGGCCTTAATGGTTTGATTAGTGAAACCAACAAACTCCTCGCTGGCGACAATCCATCCGAAGCTTTCAAACGCTATGAAGATAGACTGGGAGTACTGAAATCTTCGGCTAACTACATGGGGTATGACAAACTTAGAGAAGTTTACAATCAGTGGCTCCAAACAACCGCGCAAATCGGACAACAGTTAAATGATGCCCAAGTTATCGACTGGGGGCATTTTGCCAGCGAAACAACCGCATCCTATTTGGCGCGGGTTATCAACTTCTTTCCGAAAGCCGCTGACATCCAGGCCATCACCTATACCTTTGCCACCCCTGAAGCCCCAGCTCCCGCTGCTATCGAACCCGTTATCGCGGAAGAAGTTCTTGCCTCTGTCCAAGCAGACGATACGAGTTCCTTGGATATAGCGATCGAAGAGATCGGCATGGAATTGGAGTCCCAAGACCTGCTGGATTCCGAAGCTCTACTTGAGCCTCAAGAACCAATAGCGCCGGAACCGCCGTCGGATCCCATCGCAAAGATGGAAGAAATTCAACCTGAGCTCGCGCTTTTTTCAGATGAAAGCGAGGAAGCTCCGCCCGCCCCACCGCCAAAAGATGAAAATCCGTTGCTTAAGGATTTCATCGTTGAAACTCGCGATCAGCTGGAAGCCTCTGAGCGCGATCTGTTGCGACTGGAACAGGAGCCCGCTGACACCGGACTGCTGAACAATATTTTTCGTTCAATACACACGATCAAGGGCTCGTCGGAATATTTGGGCCTGGAGCGCATCGGCGAGTTGGCCCATAAATTGGAAATCTTATTGGATTTGCTGCGTCGAGGCGAGCGCCAGCTCAGCCCTAAGATCTTCGAAGTTCTGATCGCCGCCAATAATCGCATTTCACGGCTGGTGGAAGATTTAGATCATGACCAAGTTGAGCAAACGGCCATAGAAGATCTACTCGAACGGATCGCAGAATGCAGCGCCGAAGAAGTTCCCGCTTTATCCGCGGAGCCCGAGGCAATAGAAGTCGTTGAAGCACCGCCAGCGGTGGTTGAAGCCATCGACGAAGAATATGATAGCGAATTGTTTTTGATCTTTCTTGATCAGCTTAAAGCCGGTTTGCAAGCCATATGGGAAGAAAACAAAAAGCTATTGGCCGGAGATGCGGCCGATAAAGCGTTGGCCGCGTATGCAGACCGGATCACCAGCTTGCGATTATCGGCCAATTATATGGGGTATGAGACCCTTACCCAATTGTATGACCAATGGCTCCAGCAGGTAAATAACATAGCCGGTCAGCTCACCACTGAAGAGTCGATCCGTTGGGATGAATTCTTTGAGGGAACCACGGTCAACTACACGGAGCAAGTAAAATCCTTCTTCCCGAAAATCGCTGATCAGTTAAGGTTTGAAATTCAAATTGAACAGCCTCCGGTGATGGAGCCGACGGTCGAAATCCCTCCGGCCGCGCCGGCCATTGACGAGGAGCAAGTCCTTGAAGCCGCGTCAGTCACGGAAGCGGATCACGGCCTTTTGGCCGATTTCATTAACGAAACCCGCGAGCATCTCGATGAAATTGAAACTAATTTGCTCAAGCTCGAAGCAGCGGGGGATGACACTGATTTACTCAATGAAATCTTCCGATCGGTTCACACCATCAAAGGGTCGTCCGAATATCTGGGCATGGAACGCATTGCCGAACTTTCTCACAAGTTGGAGAATTTGCTCGACATGCTCCGCAAAGGCAGGCGTAGCGCCGATCCCGGCATTACAGAACTCTTAATTGCCGCCAATGACCGGATTGGCCTCTTGGTAGATGATCTGGTCAGGGATCGGTCCGAGCAAACCGAAGTGGGCGATCTGATCAATCGTATCGATCAATTCAGCCAAGTCGAGACAGTCCAAGAAGCGCCTGCCGCGGTTGTTACAACCGCGGTGACTGAGGAACCACAGGTCGTGGTTCCTGTGGAAATCAGCACTCCGGAGGTCGAAACCAAAGCCATAGAAGTAGAAATCGAATCGCAAGAGGCGAAGGTCGAGGCCCCTCCAGAGGTGGAAGTTGAAGCTCCAGCGGCGGAAGCCAAAGCACATGAAGTGGAAATCGAAACCTCAGAAGCGGTAGTCGAACTTCCACCCGAGGTAGAAATCGAACAGCCGACGGCTCAAGTCGTAGCTCCGGAAGTGGAAGTTGAAACGCCGGCGAGTGCCGTCTCAGTTGAATTCGAAACCGCGAAAGTCGAAGAACTGCCGACCATCTCCCCTGGGGTTGCCCCCGGTGCCGGCGAAGAGATACCAGAGGAAATTGTTTACGAGGAAATCTACGATAAAGAGCTTTTTGCCATTTTTAGAAAACAGCTCGATGAGGGCCTGAATTCACTATCGACCGACACCGACAATCTCTTAGAGGGCGGTGATGCCCAGCCAGTACTGAGCCGATGTGTGGATACCTTACGACGACTTCGCTCTTCAGCCAATTACATGGAATATAGTGGTCTGAAAGCATTGTATGATCAATGGATCTCGGATATCGACGCGGCTCTGTTGAGCGTTTCATCGGGTTTACTGATGAATCTTGAGGAGTGGGCCCAAAGGACGATGCGATCCAATATCTCCCGCATTCGAGATTTCTTCCCAGGCCCCGCACCCGAAGTACATTATCCTCCACCGGAGGAGCCCGCTTCTTTGGTACACGATGAGCCGAAACCTGAAGTGGCGCCGGCCGAAACGGTCCAAGTTGTGACCGCACCCGTAGTGTCACCGTTGGATGTTCTAGAAATCGCCCCTGAGCAAGAAGAGATCACTTTGTCCTCCTTGCTGGCTGAGACCCAGGATGAAGCCTCGCTGTTGTCCCAACTGGAAAATGCCTTTGATTCTAAAATTGAAGAGACCATGAACAACGACTTCGTGGTGCATTCCCAATTGGACGTGGTCCAGGAGCTTTTATCCAGTGAAGATGCTTTCGAACCGCCGCCTCGACCGCTTTATCAACCGGAACCTGAGCGGTTGTCACCGGATCAACGGGCCGCGGCCGATAGCAGAGAAATTGAATCATTTCTACTTTCTGAAAGTCAGCCTCAGCGGGAACCCGTCAAAGTGGCGGCGCCAAAGCCGCTGTCTGAATTTGCCGAGAAGGGGGAAGGACAGCTTTTCGGTTTTGAAGATGAAGATCGCGCCCGCAAGCAATATCCCGGACGTCGGCAAACCGACAAATTCCGCGATCGCCTCATGAAACAGAGCATTCGCGTCGATGCCAACAAGATCGATACTTTGTTAAACCAGGTCGGAGAATTAGTGGTTACCCGCGCCGGTTTCAGTCAGCTCTTTATCGAGATGCGCGAACTCCAAATACTGCTGAAGCAAGCCCAGCGGTTGGATGTGAAGGAGATGCAACTGGTCAAAGATCTGACCAGCAGAATTAATGCCGCCACTACTGCATTGAGCCGGATTACTTCCGAATTGCAGGAAAATGTCATGAAAGTGCGCATGCTGCCCATCGCGCAGCTCTTCAGCCGCTATCCGCGCGTGGTGCACGACCTTGTACGCAGCAGTTCAAAGAAGGTCGATCTGGACATACGCGGCGAAGAGACTGAACTCGACCGCATGGTCATCGAACAAATCGCCGACCCCTTGGTGCATATTATCCGCAACGCGGTGGACCATGGCATTGAATTGCCCCAAGAGCGTCAGCGCAAGGGTAAATCTGAAACCGGCACGTTGCGCCTTGAAGCCTATCATGAAGGCAACAATGTCGTCATCGAAATCAACGACGATGGCCGCGGCATCGATGTTGAGAAAATCAAATCCAAAGCCGTTGAGAAAGGCTTCGTTCAACCGGAAGAACTCGAAAAAATGAATGAAGAGCAGGTCATCGCCTTGATCATGCGCCCCGGATTTTCCACGGCCGACGAGGTGACACACACTTCAGGTCGCGGCGTGGGCATGGATGTGGTCAAAGACAACCTTGATCGGCTCAATGGCACCATTGAAACCCAGACCACCCCCGGTCGTGGCACCACGTTCAGAATCAAAATTCCCTTAACCCTGGCCATCATTCAGGCGCTGCTCGTACGGGTGGCCGATGATATCTTCACCATCCCCCTGGCCGCGGTCGATGAAACCCTTCGTATTCACGGTAATGAGATTTCGTCCATTGAGGGCGTTGAGGTCTATTACCTGCGTGAGACCACGCTGCCACTGATTCGCGTGGCCAAAGTGTTTAAAATGAAAAGCGCTCCAGTAAACGCCCAGGAGTTGTTTGTAGTGGTTGTGAACACCGGTAACCGAAAAGTGGGTTTGATTGTTGACCAGCTTAAGGGACGCGAAGAAGTGGTTATCAAACCCTTGGAAGACTATCTGCAGGAAAAGAGTGGATTCTCGGGGGCAACAATTCTTGGCGACGGCGCAATATCTTTGATTATTGATGTGGGTGATCTGGTCCAGTTGGCCATTGAACAACATACGAGACGGGCACGGGCCGCGGTAGTATAGAATAGAAAAGGTAGTGATCCAATGACATCACCTTCGAAGAAGCAGAGCGGAGAACAGAGCGGCAGTGGATTCGCGGGTACGCTTCGAAACATTCAGTTGACCGATATCATTCAAATGTGCTGCCTGGCTGGTGCCAGCATCTGTGTGCGGGTGCGGCAGGATGAGCAGGAAGGTACCTTGTACGTAAAAGATGGTGATGTGGTTCATGCGGAATGTGGCTCCATCACCGGGGTGCAAGCTTTTTTTACAATTCTGGGCTGGTCCAGCGGGCAGTTTGAAACCTTGGACTTGGCCCTTAACGTCGCGCCGACCATTAAAGAGCCTTGCCAGTTTCTGCTTATGGAGGCGGCCCGTCGCGCCGATGAACGGGCTCACCTGCGTGCCGAGGAGGAAGCCGCCCTTGAACTGCTGCCGGCAGAGCGCATTCGGGTGATGATCGTGGATGATTCCCCGGTCATGACCAAAATCATCACCAGCATGATGCAAGCCGATCCCGGCATTGACGTGGTGGCCACGGCCAAAAACGGTGAAGAAGCTTTGGCGAAGATGAAAGAGTTATCTCCGGACTTGATCACCATGGATGTCAACATGCCGGTAATGGGCGGCAGCACGGCACTGAAGCACATCATGATCGAAAGCCCAAGCCCGGTTGTTATTATGAGCAATCTGGGGCCATCTTCGTACGCCACGATCCTATCCTTCCTCAATCTTGGCGCAGTCGATTTCATGAGCAAGCCGGTGAAGAACAGCAATATCATAAAACAACAACAGCGTATGGTGGATCGCATTCACCTGGCCGTAAAAGCCAATATCAAGCGCTTTCAGAGATTGCGCCTACCCAAGCTGATGCCGGAAGATTTTGTGAAGGTCAATGAAACGACTGCCTGTCAGCGATTGTTAATCGCCATTTCCGGTGTCGGCGGGTATTTAGAGATGGTCAATATGGCGGTTTCTTTACCTATGGAAACCCGCACCTGTGTTGTCTCCTTGCAATCGATTCCGCCCCAATTTACTTCACCATTATCGGACTATTTGAGGGCCCGCAGCCGTTTCGACGCCCAGCCACTTCCGGACAACGCCATTCTTTGTCCCGGCCGATGTTACGTCGGCGCTAGCGGTCGAGCCATGGAGATCGACACCATCCGCGCGGTTTGGCGCTTGAAGAATTCTACCATGGAAATGAGGGAGGAAAGCGGCGGCGACAACCTCGATTATTTTCTCACCAGCGCAGCTGAGCGGTACAGGGATAAGGCCATCGTGATGTTGCTCTCAGGAGGTGAACTCGGAACTTTAGAAGGGCTTCGGCAAATCAAGGCCGCGGGCGGACACATTCTGGCTCCCCAGCTTGATAAAGCCATTTTGCCGGCCACCATACAAGCTGCCGCGGATGATGAATTAATCACGCAATTTTTTGACCCCAAGGATATGGAGAAGATTTTAAAGCAATACTGCGGTTAAAGGCGTTTAATATGCAAAGGAACACAAGATATGCGGTAAGCCGTTGATGGCTTGAAACAATTGCATTCACCCTTTGATGGCCGGACTGACCGGCAAAAGGCAGACGAGAACACGCCATGGACGAACCGATCAAAGTACTCATTGTTGATGATGCCTTGTTTATGCGCAAGGCCATTTCTGAAATTTTGCAATCCGATGCAAAACTTGATGTGGTGGGCACAGCCCGGGATGGCCTGGATGGCCTGGAAAAAATCAAGGAGCTCAATCCCCACGTCATCACGCTGGATATCGACATGCCGCGCATGGACGGACTGGAGGCCATTCGGCACATCATGATCGAGTCGCCCGTACCCATTGTGGTCTTAAGTTCTCTATTCAGCGATGGCGCCGTGACTTTTGAAGCATTGCGCTTGGGAGTAGTTGATTTCGTTCCCAAGCCCTCCGGCGGCATTTCGGAAGATATGGATCGATCGCGCAGCGAAATTATCGATCGCGTCAAAATCGCCAGCAGCGTTAATTTTGAAAACATCCGGCGCGTGCGTATGGAAAATCTGGATTCCGGTCAGAACACCAAAATCCAGCAAAACCAGCGCCCCCTGGACTACCTGATTTCGTTGGGTACCAGCTTGAGCGGCCCCAACACGGTGATCCGGTTGTTGACGCGGATGTCGCCCACTTTGCCGGCCGCCGTGGTCGTTGTCCAGGAAATCGCGCCTCAAATTTTGCCCGCTTTTGTCAAAAAATTTAACGACCAGGTTTCCTGGAATGTTGAAATGGCCCGCGATGGGCAAGTGCTGGAGCAGGGCGTATGTTACATCTGCTCCAATACCCAAAGCCTGCGCATCGATAACAACGAAAACGGGCAGCCCTGCCTTCGCATGAGTGATCCCGTGGATCAGCCACTGAATTTGCTCTTTGCTTCCGCGGCCGAGGTATTCAGGCAAAATACTATAGGCGTGCTGCTAACCGGGATCGGTGATGATGGCGCAGATGGATTTGCCCGCATCCGGCAATACAACGGCAACACCATCGCCCAGGATACTCAATGTTGCGTCTACCCCAATTTAACCCAGAACGCCATTGAGAAGGGGACCGTTAAGTCCGTGGTCAATGAAAAATATTTGCCCGGCGCCATTGTCGCCAGCATCGTCTAACCGAAATCAAGGGAGACCCGTCCATGATTGTCGTCTGCCCCAGTTGCCAGACCCGCTATGAGCTCAGCGACCGGCTCGTACAGGAACCCAGTTTTATTGCCCGCTGCACCAAATGCCGGCACATCTTCTCAGCGTATCGGCCGGTTCGCATTGAAGAGATCAATTTTTTGGATCTGGATGCGGCCAAGGGCAGAAAAGACCTCGACAATGTGGTAGCCATCAGCAACCAAAAAGGTGGAGTCGCCAAAACTTCTACCTGTTTGAATTTGGGACTCTCACTGGCATTGCATCAAAAGCGTGTGCTGATGATCGACTTTGATGTTCAGGCCAACCTGACCATCTCCCTTGGCTATAAAGAGACCACCTCCTTTTACGAAGTACTCAATGGCAGTGCCGACAGCCTTGAAAAGTTTATTGTCAAAACCAAATATGACAACTTATCGCTCTTCCCTTCCAATAAGAATATGGTGTTGCTCAACAAGAAGTACTTTGGCGCGCGCAATTTTGAATTTATTCTCAAGGATCGATTGCTGACCATTCAAGAGCATTATGATTATATTCTGATCGATACACCACCGTCTATCGAGTTCTTTACGCTCAACGCGCTGACTGCCGCACGCAAAGTCATTATCCCCAGTCAGTGTGATTATCTTTCCACCCATGGCATCGATCAAATCCTTAAACTGATTCAGCTCATCAAGGTTAAAACCAATCCGAACATCGAGCCGCGCATCCTTATTACGATGTTTGACAAGGAGAGCACCGCATCGAAAATGATCTGCACCAAACTCAAGCGGTTATATCCAGGTTTGACTTATAATACCCTGATCGAAATGGACCCCCGCATCCGGGAAGCTCAAATTATGAGCATGCCGGTTCTTCAATACAATCAGCAAAGCAAGGCAGGACTTCAATACCATCGATTGGCAAAAGAACTGCTGGGCCAACTTTCCTGAAGATAACAGGAGGAGGCCAGAATACCGGAGCATGACCGCCAATGCCCAGCAAACCCCGCCGTTACAGCCTGCAACGGACCATGATCATTTACTTCCTTCTCATCGGATTCGCATCCGTCCTGGTGGGAGTAGAATTCTGGGCCGATTTTCACAGGGGCGCCCTTAAAACGGAAATATGGGATAATATCCGCCATTACGGCCAGGATGAGCAATACCAGGAAGCAATTCTGGCGCCCATAGACCGCATGCGCAGCAAAGCCGTGTTGATGGTCGGCATCATCATGCTGGTCATGGTGATCGTGTTGACCATGTTCATTAAAAATATCACGGAGCCCCTGCAGCATATGATCCGCCTGTCGGAGAAGATATCGTCCGGCGACCTGAGCCAAACCATCCGCGTCGAGGCCAATAATGAATTGTCGGATTTGAGCAATGTCATCAATGAGATGGCCAGCAATCTGCAAGAGATCATCCTGCTGGCCCAACGCATTTGCGCTGATGGTAAAACCTTTGTGGGGGACACACTCCAGAAACTGCAAAACAAACCCTTGGATGAAATCACTACCGTCCAGTTGGAAGAAAAGCTCAACAAAATCGGCACGGACCTGGCCATGCTGGACGAAGTAATGGCCTATTTCAGTTTTTACAGCGTGGATAAACGCAACGATGTTGGATAATTGGCTGGCATTACCCACAGGTGTGTTCATAGCAATGGTCTCTTCCACGGTAGGTATTGGGGGCGGCATTTTGTGGATGCCTTTCTTATTGATCATCCTGAAATTAAGCCCGGAAAATGCGGTGGTCACCAGTCTGATGATTCAAACCGCGGGGATGGGGTCCGGCAGCTTGGCCTATTGGCGCCAGAAGCAGGTTGATTTCCGCCTGATGGGCTTGTTGCTGGCACTGACTATACCCGGCATCGCTTTCGGCGCGTGGCTCACGCGCATGGTGAACGCCACTCAACTGGAATTGGTATTGGGAGTGCTCACTCTGCTGACGGCTTTCATCTTCGTATCCGCCAGCCAAATCTATGGCGATGCGGGACGCAATCGGGTGCAATTGAAAATCGCGGGGCGTTATGGCTGGGCCGTAACATTCATGTCTATAGCCAGCGGCATGCTCAGTGTCAGCGTCGGAGAGTGGTTGGTTCCGCTGATGCGGAGCAAAATGGAACTGCGCATGACAACCGCCGTGGCCACCAGCATCGCAACCATCTTTGGCACTTGCATATTGGGAAGTTCTTTTCATTTGCTGATGGGCGGGCACGCCAATACGGCTGCCCTGGCTTGGGCCGTACCCGGTGTGATTCTCGGCGGCCAAATCGGCCCACGCTTGGCCGAACGCACCAACGACCGGGTATTAAAGGAACTGTTTGTCTTCTTGTTAACCCTGATCGGAATTCATCTGATCTATAATTCATACTGAAACTAATGAGCCCACAAAGAAACCAGCAGCCTCTGTCGACCAGTCTACCACCTGAGCAAAGCAACCGAATGTGGTGGCTGGGGGTGCTTTCATTTACTTTGATTCTGATTGCGTGGGAAGTGCTGGCCCGCTGCAGCGGCTGGAGCACGCAAATCTTCCCGGATCCGCTTACTGTGGTTCTGAGCCTGATCGAGCTGATCCGCAACGGTACCCTCATTCGGCACACGGTGGCCAGCCTATTTCGCGTGACCGCGGGCTATTACCTGGCTGTTTTACTCGGCGTGCCATTGGGCATATTTCTGGGAAGAATATGGACGGCGCGTTCTTTCTTTAACCCCGTGATCCATTTTTTGCGACCCATATCGCCTTTGGCGTGGATTCCTCTGGCCATGTTGTGGTTTGGTATCGGCGATCCGCCGGCCGTCTTCCTGATCTTCTTGGCCAGCTTCTTCCCCATGGTGGTGTCCACTACTATCGCGGTACAGAATATTCCTCCGACATTTTTCCAAGTGGCGGCCAATTTCAAATTCTCCCGCAAAGAGATGATTACCCGGCTTATTCTTCCCGCCATTATTCCCGAAGTGGTCACGGCTTTACGGTTGACGATCACTATTGCGTGGCTGGTGGTGGTGGCGGCGGAAATGATTGCCGTGCAATCCGGATTAGGCTATCTGATTTTGGATTCACGCAATGCATTGCGCATGGACTATGTCATGGATGGCATGATCGTCATCGGACTCATTGGATTGGTGTTGGATTATCTTATGAAGCGTTTGGGTAAAATTGAATCGGCCCGCTGGGGCAGCAGCGCGAGATAGTGCATGAACGAAAATCCATATTTTTCCAAGTTCAAGCACTAAATAATTGAGACAAAAGAAGGGCCATGAGCCACATCCGTATCGAAAATCTGACCAAAGTCTACATGGGGCGACGCAAAAAACCCCGCGGGCTTTACGATCCAACCGAGCATTCCGGCGACAATGTTCTGGTGCTCAATAATATCAGTCTGGCCTTTGAAGAAGGTGAAATGGTGTGTATTCTGGGGCCCTCGGGATGTGGCAAATCCACATTGTTGAGGATCATCGCCGGGTTTGAACTCCCTACATACGGCACGGTCATGGTAGGCGACCAATCCGTAAAAGGTCCGTCCGCTCAATCCATTTTCGTCTTTCAGTATAGCGGCCTTTTCCCCTGGATGAATGTCTACCAGAATGTCGGCCTGGGGTTGCGCCACATGAGCGACCAGCACGCCAAAAATGAGCAGATCCACGAATATATTGAAATGGTTGAACTGGACGGCTTTGAAGAATACTACCCCCACCAACTCTCCGGCGGTATGCAACGGCGCGCCGAGCTGGCACGGGCCATAGCCGTCAACCCCGATCTGTTGATTATGGATGAACCCTTCAGCGGGCTCGACTTCTTGACTCACATGAAGATGCGCGAAGAGGTGGTCAATATGCATGAGTATATCCGCAAGACCACCTTGGTGGTAACCCATGACATCGACGACGCGCTCATTATGGGCGACCGGATCGTAGTCTTAAGCGGCCGGCCCGCAGTCCTCAAGCTGGTGCACAAACTGGATTTTCCCCGTCCGCGCGACTTTGAACGGGACCATGATCTCAGCCGCCTGCGCAGCGAAATCTTCCTTATGCTGGGGGTGCCCTATGCGGTTTAATATTGCCGCCCTGTGGCAGACATACCCCCGCCGTATCGCCTTGCTTGCCGTTGCATGGTTCTTCTTCATATTCCTGTGTCACTACCTGGTGAATAGCGATACTGAGAAGAGAACCATCATCAAAATGGGGTATATGCCGGTGATCACCAATTTGGCCGCCCCGTTGCTTGATGCGGCCAGCGCCGACGGAAAAAGTTCCCTGCGGTTTAGGGCCATGAAATTTGCTTCCTTCGCCGAGATGGCTGAAGCCCTGCGCAATAGTCAGATTCAGGCGGCCTTTATTATCGCGCCGCTCTCCATCGTTTTGAACCAGCAAGGTGAAGATGTGCGCATTGTCTATATCGGCAATCGTCACGAAAGTACTTTCGTGGTGCGCAAAGACCTTAATGTTAAACGAATCGAAGATTTAACCGGCCACACCGTCGCGGTGCCCATGCGCTTTTCCGGTCATAACCTGGAGACCCTCAAACTCATTGATGAAGCCGGGTTGAATGGCAGCATCCATGTTGTGGAGATGAATCCCCCCGACATGGCCTCGGCTTTGGCGGCCGGTTCGCTGGACGCCTATTTTGTGGGCGAACCCTTTGCCGCCCAAACCCTCAAACCCGGCCTCAGTCAGCGCTTCTTTTATGTAGAAGAAAAATGGCCCGGATTTATTTGCAATTTGCTTCTGGTCAGGCAGAGTTTGATCGACCGCTCCCCTGAAACCGTTCAACTGCTCGTTCAGGGCGCGGCCCGCTCCAATATGTGGGCTAAAGACAATCTCTCCCGGGCCGCTCAAATCGCCTCGCGTTACTGGGGCCAGCCCTTGCCGCTGGTGGAGTATGCCCTTAATACCCCTCCCAACCGTATAGTATTCGATCAATTTATCCCACGCCAGGAAGAAATCCAGCAATTGGCCGATCTCATGCAGCGTTTCGGCCTCACGCAGAAGAACACCATCAACGGTCTCGTCGATGACCGCTTTGCCCGACACGCGGACCTCGCCAAAATCAGCACCTTGACCAGCATCGTCGCCCCGGTCCGCTGATATCCGGTCGAAAGTAGTACTTGGCTTGCAATCCCTTATTGGCGGGCCGCGGCCGCAACTGTATGAATGGCTGGCAGCGGCACCTGATATAGGGCCCACATTTCCAGGAAAGCATTTTCGAATGAACGTTCTTCCACATACCGGCGGGCGGCTTGCCCCATGGCTCGGCGGGTCTCAGGTGAGGAAATCAATGTTCGCATGGCATCGAGAAGGCTTCGGGTGTCATTGGATTTACATATCAGTCCTGTCTGCTGGTCGATGAGATTTTCGCATGGTCCGCCCTGGTCGCTGACTACCACCGGCAGTCCCGAAGCCTGGGCTTCCAACACAACATTGCCGAAGGTATCGGTTGCGCTGGGAAAGACAAATAGGTCGGAAGAAGCATAGACCGCGGCAAGAATTTCACCTTTCAGATAGCCGGTGAAACAGCAAGGTAACCCTTTCATCTCGGAACGCATCTCTTCTAAATAGGGCCCGTCGCCCGCCACCACCAGTTGGATCTTATGGCCTTCCCGAAGCAACTGTTTAAAGGCGTCCGCCAGTAGATTGAGGTTCTTTTCTTTAGAGACACGGCCCACATAAAGCAGTTTGACGCCATCTGCCAAAGGGAAAGGGTAAGTCTTTTTAAAAACACCATTGCGTTTGGCCGGATGGAAGAACTCCACATCAATGCCGCGGGGGTAGAGTTTGATCTTGTTCGGGTGAACTCCCTTGGTGATCAGTTCGTCGCGCGTGCTTTGAGACGGTGCATAGATGACATCCAATTGATCGTAGTACCAAAGCACATACTTCCAGGTCAGCTCCTCAATGGCTTCATCGCCGGTCAGGATCTGAGCATACTGGGGAATGGCGGTATGATAGGTACCACTGATGGGCAACTTGAGGATTTTGGCAATGGCCAGGGCGGCCAGTCCCACGGGGCCTGGCGTGGCTGTATGGATATGGTCGATCTGCTCATCGTAGCAGTATGCCAGCATCTCCAGAAAGGGCGGGTAAAAAATTTTTTGTTCCGGGTATTCGGGCAGCTCGTAGGTGCCGATGGGCTTGAAATTGCAAACCCCGGGCTGATCCGTAGCGCCCTCGGTGCGGCAGGTGATCAATGAATAACTCATGTTGTTTTTCATGGCATAATGGACCTGCTGCTGCAAGGTTTTGGCCACGCCGTTGACTTCGTAGTAGGTGTCGGTGAAATGGGCCAGCCGAAAAGGCCTATCATCTACATCTTTGGCCACTGGGTCGAAATGTTTTTTGATGGTTTCACTAAATGTGCGGTCTTTGGCGAACTGGGAGTACGCCACGAAGTAGGGGGCCAGAAGGGTATAGAGACCGCCCGCGGACCCGACGGTAGAAAATATGTCGAAAAGATTTGCGCCGGACAGATGCCCCAGTAGATTATCGCCAAAGTGCAACATGACCCGCTTGGAGGCCCGGTTGACAAAGGCATACCAGCGCTTTTCCTGGTGATCGTAATCCACCGGGCCCTGGGTCTGCTCAAAAAATTGGGGGTCATCTTGGATCAGACGACGGCTTTCATGGCGCAGCATGGCAACCAGCGAATCGGACACCGGTCGCTTGGCGTTTTTGTCCTTACGGTAACTCCATAATAAATAGAGTCGCGATAACAGTCCCGGTTGAGTGTTCTGGTTCACCTTTAAGTTGCGATCCAGAAATTGCATCAGGACATCTTTATCCGAATAGCGGGTGAGATTGAATTTACTGCAGTAGTATTGGTAGGCGATGCCATAGAGATTATGGGCCATGGTCAATGGCGTGGATGGTCGACTGTTGACTTCAATCTCGGGAAGCGCCGCGTCTGCCGTGAGCAGTTCCGGTCGTTTCATGTCTTTGATGCGGGTATAGGTTCGCGCGATGTTTAAGGCACTATGGTCATCGGAACTGCCCCATAATCTCTTTTCCCAGGCGCGCGGATAGAGTGGCAAGCGCTTATGTTTGTCGGCCAGCCGGATGATCTTCGCTTCATTCAAACAAGACAGAACCATACGCAGGGTTTCGTTCTCGCGGGCATTACGGGCACCGTTGATTTCGAAATTCTGGAAGAGCAGCAGCATTTGTTCAAAATTTTCTACCGTCAGTTTGTCGTTGATAGCGTAAAGCGGGTGGGCCACGATGCAAAGAATGTTCTCCCTCTTCAGATAGGAGGCCAGATCATATATATTCTCACGGATTTTTTGAATTTCGTGATGCAGCGCTTCATTGATGTTCAATGCCAGCACGTGAACTTTACATCCATTCTCAGGAAAATAGGTGGTGACTTCTTCGCTGATAAAGGTATCCGGCAGATGAGCTATGGCCAAGGCGCCATCGATGGTGTTGTGATCGGAGATGGTTACATGGCTCATTCCTCTATTCTTAGCGATTTGATAGAGCTGCAAAGGTTCGGTAAAACTCTCCGGGCATCCAATCTTTTTTAGTATCCACTGGCTCGGCCGTGTCGAGTACTTGGAATGAACATGAACATCGATGCGCATAGAATATTCTCCTTCGCTGTCACGGGTTGCTGAGAAGGAAGTCATTTCAAGGTAAATGGAAGAAACTTCTCTCAACCGCCCGAAAGCTTTATATTTGATTACACTATCTATCAGTTCGATTAAGCCGGCGTTAGGGCTGCAATAGATTTTGATGAAGATTTCCGGGAAAATCTTTTTATTTTGGAGGGGTTCAGCAGGCGGCGGCTATCGCGAGCAGCGGTTCTGCACCGGTAAACGAGACCGCCTGCACGCTACGCTCAGCGCAAGCATCCTGGATTCGCCGAACAGTCTCCCGGATCAGCACCTTGTTTGTAATAGATTAGGCTGGAGAATGTTGCTAACAAAATTCTAACAAATGTCTGGTATCAATATGACTGCTTGGCTCCCGTGGCGGAGTATCATAATCTCAACGGGTTAGCCGGGACATGGAAACCCGTGTTGAGACGCCTGTAACCGGACATGGCAAGGAGGAAGTGCTATGTTATCATCATCATTCAATATTATTGAGTTCGTACAAAAAGCTAAGGGCCACTCATACGAGGACATCATCTGGATGGCGGATAACGAGGCCACCGCTGCCGAACGCTGTTTGTTTAAAAGGATCACCGAAAGTGATCGCGCCAAGGTTTTAAGCTATTCCGGATGTTTAAAGGATTTGATCCTTTTTATGCGCCATGGCGTTCGTACCAGGAAGATCAAAGCATTGAGTTTGGAAAGCTTCGGCAGGATCCGGCTGGAACATTGACCGCGCAAGCCGCGATCTCCATGCAGGACCTCCTGACGGATTGTATGAGGGTCGCAACTAATAGAAATCTTTAACTGGGATCGCGATTTCCTACGCCACCCTACCTTGCTTCATACCGTCGCAAAGATAATTTGGTTCAAGTTCTTCCGTCAGAATTCCTATGATGTAGGTTTGGTAATGACAAAACCTCTTTAGCCTTCGTTGTTTCCATCCGATCGGCGTGTTAGTTTTATGTAAGTAATATGTTAGGTGGCGGTTAGCGGAGGCCTTCATGAAGGCGCGCACCGGTCGCCGCCATCGTAAATCTGAAGCCGGTCCGCAGCTTGGAACAATGTGGGGAATCTTCGGTCATGCCAAATCAGCGAGCGAATAAGTTCAGACGGCCGGGAACTTTTCTTTTCTTCTTCGCTGTCACTTTGCCGGTGTTATGGGCGCTGGCCGGAACTGAAGAGCACCCCGGCCAAGCCAAGCATCATGTTTTTGTTGCCTTCGGTTTTCATGTCAATCTCTACCATTCCTTTCGCAATGATACCAATGATGAGAGTGGTTTTGGTAAAGACATTCGCGTTATTCGTCATATCATCCGGACCCTGGATCGCTGCAACGCCAGTGGCATCCCGGTCAAAGGGGTTTGGGATTTCGATAATCTCTTCTCTCTTCAGGAAATTCTGCCGCAATATGCACCGGACATTATCGCGGATATTCGAAGACGGATAGAAGAAAACGGCGATGAAGTCATTCTGATGTCTTACAATAACGGGCTGGTTTCCGCCATGACGGCCCAGGAGCTCGATGATGCCGTGCGCTGGTCCATCACCAATCCCTGGCAAAGCGGTGTTCAGGATGTCTTCGGTAAGTACTCCCCCATTGTTCGTCCCCAGGAGATGATGACCACTCCCGGCAGCTTCTCGATCTACAAGAAGCACGGTGTGCAGGCCATGGCCTTATACTACAGCGCCACGCCCTTCGATGCCTTCAGGGTCTTCAGCCGCCCGCTTACTCGGGCCGAAGCGCACAACCCCATCCTCTATCAAAATTCCCAGACCAAAGAGCAAATGGTCATCATTCCCACCTATCATATTGGTGATCTGGTAGAACACGTCAGCCTGAAACATTGGGTCTCCGAGCTGCGCAACCTGCAGGACAGAGGAGAATTGGATCGCGATGCCCTGATCTTTATCAACTATGATGCGGATTCGGAGCTATGGAGTGGCCTCGACTTGCCGTGGCTCATGGAGTGGCTGCCCAACACCAAGGGCATCGGCGCACTGGTCCGGGAGGTTCAGGATTTACCCTATGTGCATTTTACTACTTTGGGAGACTACCTATCCGGCCATCCGGCTGTTGGCACGGTAACCTTTGGCCAGGATACAGCCGACGGCAGCTTCGACGGCTATAACTCTTGGGCTGAAAAAGCCGACAGCTCGCGGTACTGGACCATGATCGAGCGCAACCGTCGGGCCCGTGAGGCGGCGCTTAAGGCCAAATCCATCTTGGCTGAGTACGTGGACACCGACCGGTTGGGCAACTTGATTAACTTTGCCGATATAACGCGTCTGCGGACACTATCCACCACCCATTTCGGCATGGCCACACCCTATGTGGCGCGCCAGCGCGTACAGGCCATGGCCCGTCTCATGGAGGATTTGAACAGGTATTCCGAGACCACCGAACAGCTGCTAGCCGACGGGTTGCGCCGGTATCTGCAACAAGCCCCGTCAGCCGCAGAACTCCCCAACGGCTTTCAACCGTTGGATTGGGTCATGGTGCTGGGCGGCAATTCCTCTGGGCAAGGATATCGTTTTCTCAAGATTCCACGACCCGAAGCATACCGAGAAGGGATGGATCTTTTCTTACTGCAACCCGGCCAACGCCCATGGCCGGCCGTGACATTGCCGGCCTTGAGCGCGCCCAACCAGGCGCCCCAATTGCTTCTGTTCATGGATCAGGACGATCCGCCGATTGATGGACTTTATCGTCTCTGCGCGGCGGACCCGGCCGTTCAGGCTCTCTACTCCCCAAAGGCGGCCGGCGACCTACGGGCCGATCCCCAAAGTATTACCAATACCCATCTGGCCATTCGCTTTGGCAAGGATCAGATTGAAGGCATATACCTTGATGGCCAGCGCCAGACCGAATCCGGCAGCTTCACACCTTATCTGCGCTGGGCCGGCCAGAGCTATCCCGCGCGGCCGCTGCTGAAATTGGATAAAGCTCCCCATGGAGGCCATTATGCCTCATTGCGGATGACCGGCCCCTTCCCCGGCCCGTGGGACCACACCCAATCCGACGGTTGGGTGGATTACCGGTTCGTTCTGATGGAGCAATTGCCTTATGTGATTGTACAAGGCACCGTTCATTATCCAACCACCGCCACACCGGATGTGCTCAAAGCAGGCACCGCCGGGTTGATCCGGCGAACAGATCTCAACTGGCAGGAAGTGGCGCCGGTCGAGATCCGTTTTGCGCCGGCCACCGCCAAAAAAGACCCGGTACGCGTATTCAAACAAAATTATTTGAACGTTGACAGTGCTTATGAGCTGGATTACTTCCGCTGCGGCCCGCAGAACTTGAATCTGGATGCGGTCAACAACCACATTACTTCAAGCTACGCCGGAGTAACAGCCGGTGATCAAACCATGGCCATTGCCATGGATACCAGCGTATGGGCCAATTTCGCGTTTGCGCCACTGAAATTGAAATATGCGAATCAAGAGGGGACCTTTTCCGTGCGCGCCAACCCCTTTGGCACCTATTATGGCCGTCAGTACCACCATCCCACCTGGGGCAACGGCAACGGGTTTGACGTTACCTTGTTGACTGGCGAGCAATACGCCAGTTCTGGACCGACCTATAACGGCATGGCGCAGACTTTTAGCTTGATGTTGGCCTTCGCTCGCTCCCGGCAGTTGCCGGCGCCCATTGAGCGCGTCTTGGTCAATTTCGCCCGTCCTCCGCTGACCATTTCCCTATCACAGGCGCTTCGAAATCTGCCGGCTGCGGACCCATTAAAACCGCCCAAAGGATTGGTTGCCGCCTATCAGGGGCGCGGCGCGGTCCAGTTCAGCTGGGATAACTCCGATAATTCCCAGGCGCACTACCGTGTACTCTGCGGCCTGCGGCCCGGCCGCTACGATGCAGCCTATCCCGCCACCGGCAATAGCGTGATTGTCCCTTATTACTTAGGCCATCAGGCGTTTGTCGAAGGTAAGCCTTACTATGCCACCATCGAAATGGTGTCGGCTGGCGATCATCTCTCCAGACCCGCATCCGAGATCCAATTCACCATCGGCAAGGTCAAAGAAAAGCGGCCGTCCGTGCCCTTGAAGCTGGCACTCAAGGTACTGTGGGCCAATCTGCACGCCATGGTGTCCAATTGGTGGTGGGGATAGGCTGGTGTCGCCATCAACCATTTGGCTGATGGCGGAGGGTGGTGGGATTAGCACCGTGGGAGATATTGGCATACCGTTTCAGTTCGGGACAGGTCGGGCTGGCGGGGCCGCTGTAGTCAATGGAATAGAATGCCTCAGCACCGGAATCGGTCTGACCATTAAACCGCACAAATAGCCCATTTTCAGCATCAAACCAGTAGTAGCTCTTCCAAAATGGCGCCAGCCAGCCACTGAGCTGCAGTTGCACTTTAACTGCCTGAATGGTCTGACCCGCGATGTTCAGTTGCTCACAGCCCACTTTGGTCGCCTTGAGCTTATATGCTTTCAATGTGCCAGGTCGCAGAGTCCAGAATTCGATTTCATTTTGCTCGGAGGTGACCAGCGTCTTCAGAGAGAGGGTGGTAGCCTGAAACCAGGGGGCATTATCGATTTTTATATCTTTGTGAATGGGCCGGCCGTTGAGATTCCCTTGGATCGTAATGAGGTTGTTCTTCCGTTCGGCGCGGAGGTCGCTGGCGGTTTGGGCATCATCCATGGTCCAAAGCAATGTCCGCATGTTTTGATCCACCAGCGTGGTGTTCACCTGTGTCTCCTTGAGATAGAGCAGTTGGTAACCTTCCGTTTGCGGAGATAAGAACCATACTACTTTATGCCGAGCACCTCCATTTTGCTCCGTAAAATATCGGGTATGCTGGGCAATGGGGTCGGCTTTAGCGCATGGGAAAGAAAAGAAAATCACGCCCAGTACGACGGCAGGCAGTGATTGCCATCTGAAGGAAAAACGCAGTTTGAAAAAATAGCATAGGCTGTTCGCCGCCATAACGTGTTTTCCTTTATTTTTTATCGTTAGCAGTTTACTGCGGTAATCAAATTCTTTGTCCATGTGAGTTGCCTAACACGGACTTCTCCATAAGCAAAGTACTTTCAGCAAGTTCATCAAATTCTAATTTGGCCCTAACCGTATTTGAACCATCTCCTCCCCCCTGGTCCTATTCGTGCCTTCAACCCTCCTTCTGGAGGGCAGGAGGAGGTTCCGCCTGCATCTACTGAAACTCTTGGCCGACATTCAAAATCGATTGCATCTTCACACCGCATAGAAATTTAACAAAATTCTAATCTAATTCTAAAAGAAGCTTACTAATAGTGTGCCAGTTTAGCTCGTGTTTATAAACTAAGACAAAGGAGCGCCGATGGCCGATACCAATGTCGGTGGATATCTCGAAAAGCATTATCTTCCGACGCGGCGGAGAAATTGAACAATTACTACTGGAGATGCCATGACACCCATGTCCCCCACCCATAGGATCTTCTCAATAAACGCTTCTCGGACGCCCAATAGCCCACGCCATTGGGCCTCTCTTCTATCCACACCTTTTGAATCTATGCTGGGGTTTAGACGCTGCGATCAAATTTATAAGCAAATCGGGCACGAAAGAGACTCCCAGGCGTTTATGCGGCAAATTCTGAAGCATTTGTCCATTACTTCGGTCGTCACGTCTCAGGATAAGGAAAAGATCCCCTCCAAGGGACCATGCATTGTCGTGGCCAATCATCCCTTCGGCGCCATTGAGGGCATTATTTTGGCTGAAATGCTGCTCAGCATTCGCCCTGATGTAAAGATCATGGCCAACTATTTGCTGAATCGTCTGCCTCAGCTTCAATCCCTGACCATCGCTGTAGATCCTTTTGAAGGCAACGGGGCGGCCCAAGCCAACCTCGGCCCACTTCGCAAGGCCATGCGCTGGGTCAAAGAGGGGAGCTTGCTTTTAGTATTTCCGGCCGGCGAAGTATCCCACTTCCAATATCTGCACCGAGAGGTCTCCGATCCTCCCTGGAGCCACATTGTGGCTCGCGTCGTCCATCATGCCCACGCATCCGTAGTGCCTATTTACTTCAAAAGCCGCAATGGCAATCTCTTCCAGGCTGCCGGAATGCTCCATCCCAGACTACGCACCATTCTTTTGGCCCGCGAGTTACTAAGACAGCGGGGTAAATCCATTCATTACAAAATTGGCAATCCGATTAGTTACCGTTGGCTGCAGAAGTACACCGAAGATGACTGTCTGATGGCCTACTTACGCTGGCGCACCTATATCATGGGACATCGCCGCCCTCCGTTACTTAAACGGTCTGGGGGACCGGGATTTTCACTGGGCCCGAACCAACAGCCCTTGGCGCTTCCCCAGGCGCCCAAGATCTGCCGGAAGGAAATCGAATGCTTGCCGGAAGATCAATTGCTGGTGCAAAGCGGTTCGTTTTCGGTATGGGTGGCCCAGGCCCCTCAGATACCGCATACTATGCTGGAAATCGGCCGGTTGCGGGAGCTTTCCTTTCGGCTGGCCAAAGAGGGCACTGGCCGCCCCCTGGACATTGATCGATTTGACCAGTACTATCTACATCTTTTTATCTGGAACGAAGAGAGCGAAGAGATCGTGGGCGCCTATCGATTGGGCCGCACAGATCAAATCCTGGCTGAGTTCGGCCGCAAGGGGCTTTATACCCAAACGCTTTTTCACAGTCGGATAGACTTTTTTCAAAAGCTGGGACCCGCTCTCGAAATGGGCCGATCCTTTATTCGTCCGGAGTATCAAAAATCATACTCATCATTGCTTTTGCTTTGGCGGGGCATCGGCACCTACATCAGCAAAAACCCCCAATACCGTATGCTGTTCGGTCCAGTAAGCATCAGCAGCGACTATTCCGATCTCTCCCGCCAGCTGCTGGCCACCACCCTGCTCAGGAACAGTCAGGCTAAGGATTTGGCCTTGCTGGTGCAGCCGCGCAAGCCGGCCCCACTTAGACCGGTGCGGATCAAGGGATGTGACCGCACCACCCATGACTTCCATTTCCAGGACTTCAAAGAGGTCTGTTCCGTGGTTTCCGATATTGAGTTCGAACAAAAGGATGTTCCGGTTCTGTTACGCCAATATCTGAATCTCGGCGGGCAACTGCTTTCCTTCAATATCGATAAGCTTTTCAGCAGGGTCATGGATGGATTAATCGTAGTAGATTTGCTGCAAACCGACCATAAAACCCTGGAACGCTACATGGGCCTGGATGGCGTAAATACTTTTCTTTGCCATCACTGCGATACAAATGAGAAAGAATCTATAGTTGCATTGGGAAAGGCAGGCTAAGGAATTGTTGAAACCAGTAAAGGCATTATCTTGCTCTCAATTCTTCCAAACCAAGATAATTGCTTTCCTAATCGACGTTCGACATTGTTCAAGCGCAATAACCTCACAAGTAATAGAGTACTTAAAATTCTTTTTTTGCAATTTTAAAATATTGGAGGTAAAATTATGAGTCGTGTATTACTTTTTGTCTTTTCCACCTTTTGTCTGATCTTAGGCCTGTATGGAACTATTATTACTCTTGGATATTAGAGCTATCGCTAAACCTATACCTTGAACTTGGAAAAACTCTGGTCTATTCGTTCACCCACCATCTATGACCACTGGATTGACTGGAAGTACACGCTATCTCAAAATAATCTTTTGGCCCAAAATCCTTTTTAAGATAGCTTGTAGTACGAAGGGCAAGTCGGTGGGAGCGTATAAGAGCCGGTACGATCGCGCAGAACTGCGCCGGAAGACCACACATCGTCTCAAATAAAACAAAAGGGTTTCAGCCACTCGCTGAAACCCTTTCACAGTTTATAACTTGGTGCCGAAGGCGGGACTTGAACCCGCATGGCTCGCGCCGCTACCCCCTCAAGATAGTGTGTCTACCAAATTCCACCACTTCGGCATATTATTGCATCGCAAACTCATCAGGCCCTACTGGGCCTTCGGGGCTGCTTGGTCAGCCGGTGCCGGAGCGCCGCTTTGAGGCACAGGTTGTGACTCTGAAGCGGCTGGCGAATTTTCTTTTGCCGCTGGTTTGCTTTCACTTGTGCTTGGTGCGGCATTTTGTCCTTCTGCTGGTGCCGATGCTGGAGCCGATTCGGTAGTAGTTTGTTTTTGGGCGGCCGGTGTTTCCTTCACGAGGCGTGCCGAACCTTTATTGGCGCTCATGTACGCCAAGGTCAAGGAGGTCAACATAAAAATAATGGCCGCGGCAGTAGTAGCTTTGCTCAAGAACGTGGATGCACCGGTAGCCCCGAATAGGGTCTGGCTAGCACCGCCGCCAAAGGCGGCCCCCATATCAGCGCCTTTACCCGTCTGAAGCAGCACGATTAAAATCAGCGCAACGCAAACAATAATGTGAATCACTGTAATCAGTATAGTCATGGGTTACCTGCTATTTTTTATAAAGCACCAACTGGCTAAAAGTTACCGGATCAAGGCTGGCACCGCCGACCAAGGCACCGTCCACATCCGGCATGGCCATCAGCTCCTTAATATTGGATGGCTTGACGCTGCCGCCATACAGGATGCGCAATTGATCGGCAAAGCCTTGGCCCACCATTTCGGCCAGTCGCCGGCGCACATGAGCGTGCACTTCCTGTGCTTGTTCTTTGGTGGCGGTCTTGCCGGTACCGATGGCCCAAACCGGCTCGTAGGCAATCACCAACGCTTGCAGATCCTGTAAAACAAAGCCCTCTAAACCGTTTCGGATCTGTTTGTCAAGCACGTAAAATGTCTTGCCCGAATCTCGTTCGGCTTCTGTTTCACCAATGCAGAAGATGGGCGCCAGACCAACAGAAATGGCTGCACGGATTTTCCGGTTGATCGTTTGATCAGTGTCGCCAAAGAACTGCCGACGTTCCGAATGGCCGATGATCACATACATGCACCCCGCGGCCAAAAGCATATTGGGTGCGATTTCTCCAGTATAGGCACCATGGGGTTCCCAATGCACATTTTGGGCGCCCAGGCCAATAGCGCTCCCCTTGATTTCGGTGCTGACTTGGTACAAGGCGGTGAAGGGGGGCGCAATCATCACTTCGACATCTTTTGCGCCAGCCACCAGGGGCTTTAGCTGTTTAGCAGCGGCTACGGCCTCATCGCCGGTTTTGTGCATCTTCCAGTTGCCGGCGATGAGCGGAAGGCGATTTATCATTAGAATCCTCCAGAATCTTAAAGCATCCCGCCGATCATGGCGGCCAAGTCCACCATGCGATGGGAATATCCGGTTTCATTGTCATACCAGGAGAGTACTTTGACCATTTTATCGATGGCGTAAGTGTTACCGGCATCCACGATGGAGGAAAGCGCGCTGCCGTTGAAGTCAGAAGACACCAGTGGCAGGTCGCAATAACCCAGGATATTTTTCAGCTGTCCGTTCGCGGCAGCTTTCAGGGCTTCATTGACATCGGATACGGTGACACCGCTTTTGTTGACATTGACCACCACGTCCACCAGAGAGACATTGGGAGTCGGCACGCGGATGGCCAAACCATTAAGTTTACCGGCGAGCTCGGGCAATACCAGGGATACGGCCTTGGCCGCGCCGGTGGAGGTCGGAATCATGGAGAGGTTCGCGGCCCGGGCGCGCCGGAGATCCTTGTGGGGGAAATCCAATAAGCGTTGATCACCGGTATAAGAGTGGATGGTGGTCATCAATCCGTTCTGGATGCCAAAGTTCTCCATCAACACCTTGGCCACAGGCGCCAGGCAGTTGGTGGTGCAGGAGGCATTGGAGATGACATGATGTTGTTTAGGATCATAGGTAGTATGGTTGACGCCCATGACGATGGTGGCATCCGGACCTTTGGCAGGCGCCGAGATGATCACTTTGCGCGCGCCGGCGCTCAGGTGTTTGGCGGCATTGGCGCGATCAACAAACAGTCCGGTGCATTCCATGGCGATATCAACGCCCATGGATTGCCAAGGCAGTTGGGCGGGGTCTTTGAATGCGGTATAGGCAATGGTTTGGCCGCCGACCACGATGGCCTTTTCTTCGGCCTTTACTTCCAGATCGAGTTTGCCGTGAACCGAATCATATTTAAGCAGATGGGCCATGGTGGCGGCATCGGTCAGGTCATTGATCGCCACAACCTTGATATTTGGATTTTTCAATGCTGCCCTGCATACAACACGGCCGATCCTGCCGAAACCATTGATAGCGATTTTAATGCTCATCACTCCTCCTTCCTGTTCAACTTCTGTTTGGGTTTTTAGATAGCCTAACCTTGGCTGCGTTTGTTCCCTTTAAGAATGCCGCTGGCCAGGGAGATGCTCTTTTTACCAAAATTTTCCAGATATTGCACTAGTTCAACGAGTGGTTTGTTTTCACGCATGCTGACGGCTTTAAAGACAATGGGAAGGTTGACACCAGAGAGGACTTCAATGCGGCCTTCTTCGAGGAAGGCATAACTGAGGTTGGACGGTGTGCCGCCAAACATGTCGGTTAGAATCAATACCCCTTTCCCGGAATCCAGTTGTTTGATTTCTTTTTCAATTTTATTGCGAAGATCAGCGGCATTTTCTCGCAGATCAATGGAGATGGATTTCAGTGCTTCCGGTTTTGACCCCAAGATGAATTCCACGCAGTCGATAAGTGATTCGCCGAGCTGGCGATGAGTTACGATAAGGATTCCGATCATAATTGCAATAGTCCTTCCCTTTACACCCTCGGATGACTCAAAGGGTGGGCCTATCGTTTGAATGACGGTGAGTGTTTGAAGCCGATGTTACCCGAACTGTATATCGCGATGGATCAACCGCACCGTGGGTTGCTTGCACTGAATGTGGTCGTACACTTTTTGAGCGATGACCACTGAGCGGTGGCGTCCGCCGGTACATCCGATGGCAATGGTCAAATAGGCCTTGCCCTCTTTTTCGTATAACGGGATTAAATGGTCAAGTAGCTCTGTAAAGGATTTTAAAAAAATAGCGGTCTCCGGATCTTTGAGAACATACTCTTGAACAGCAGCGGATTCGCCATCCAAGGGTTTGAGTTCCGGGACAAAAAAAGGGTTGGCCAGAAAGCGCACATCCATGACCAAGTCCGCTTCCGAAGGGGGACCGTATTTAAAACCGAATGACACCACGTTAATCGCCATGCCTGAAATGGCCGTGTGCTGTCGGGCGATCCCCAATATGGCGTATTTTAGCTCATGAACACTGAAACGCGAAGTGTCGATGAGGTGGTCGGCGGTTTTGCGTAAGGGCTGTAACTGTCTCTTTTCAGCGCGGATGGCGTCGAGCAGACTGCCGCAATGTCCGAGCGGATGGTGGCGCCGGGTTTGATTGTAGCGCCGCAACAGGATCTGCTCGTCGGCATCTAAAAAGACGATTTTGGCGTCATACCCCTTCTGTTTGAGTTCTTCCATGAGCGGACGGTATTTCGGCAGGAAATGTTTATCCCGCAGGTCCATACCAAAAGCCCATCCAGCTTCCTGCGTTTCAACGGCATCGTCATCGGATTGAGCCAGGAACTGGGCAATCAGTTCGATGGGCATGTTATCCACGCAGTAGAATCCGGAATCTTCAAAGGCGGCCAGGGCTGTGCTTTTACCTGAGCCGGAGGTGCCGGTAACGATGATGACAGGCCGCTTCTTCATGCTTAGAACTCTTCGTCTTTATCGCGGATGATCTCCAGGATTTCGTCGGGGCTGGCGGCGCGCATGAGCTGGGCCTTGAGGTCATCATTTTTTAAAAGCCGGGAAATGCGTGCCAGTACTTTGAGATGCAGCCCGGCGGAGTCTTCTGGGGTGAGCAGTAGAAAAAAGATGTGGGTCGGGCGCCGATCGATGGACTCATAATCCACGCCGCGGCGGCTGAGACCAAAACCCAAAACCAATTGGTCCAAATGCTTTAGTTTGCCGTGGGGGATGCCAATACCGCCACCAATACCGGTGCTTCCGAGGCGCTCGCGCTCCAAGAGGATCTTTACGAGTTCTTCCGGGGTGGCACCCGCAACTTTTGCCGCGGGTGCCGCCAGTTCTTTCAGCACCCCTTTTTTGTCCGTGGCTTTCAGGTCGATACTGATCGTATCTTTTGTCAGCACATCCAGAATCTTCATGCCCGCTCACCGCAGCTTTCTCACGCCAACGCCTTTTAGGTTTATGGGTTGGGTTGGATGAGTCCGTAGTTGCCGTCCTTGCGGCGATACAAGACATTGACCCGATCGGAGCGGGCATTGGTAAATACCAAGAAGTTTTCTTCCATCAGATCCATTTGCATGACGGCTTCATCCACGTCCATGGGCTTATACTCAATGTTTTGCACAACGACGCTGGGTGTGCCGTCATCTTCCCCTGCCGGGGTTTCTGACATAACCGCCTTGCCTTTGCCTTTCCCAGGGCGGCGTTCCCGAATCTTTTGCTTGTTCTTTTTGATCTGTTTTTCAAGTTTGTCCAACACCATATCGATGGCCGAATACATATCTTCGGTCTCTTCCTTGCCATTGATGGTCAGCCGGTCGCCTTTAATATTGACTTCCGCCGTGTGTCTGAATTTTTCCACTGAAAGCACGACGCTGGCCTCACAGGGATTGTGGAAATATTTGTCAAGCCGATTGAGCTTGTCGCTGACGTATGACTTCACGGGATCGGAGGGGTTTAGGTTTTTAAAGGTGACGGATGTTTGCATAATGGAACCTCCTGGCGGATAAAAGTCTTGTGACGCTGGTACGCTTGATCAGCGTGCAACCGGGCACGCTGAAACAAAATCTGGAACAATACAAGGTGCTATTGATCATGGGCTATGAGAATTTTTTGCGTTTGCTCGAAGGCAGCACACCCATCATTTCCCGGTACTTGGCCACCGTGCGTCGGGCGATGTCGATGTTTTCAGTTCTGAGCAGCTCGGCCATCTTACTGTCGGAAAAGGGTTTGCGCGCATCTTCGGATTCGATTAATCGTTTGATTTTCTCCATCACGCTGGCGGATGCTATGGCTTCGCCATGGACTCGTTTAATGGAGCTGTTGAAGAAGTATTTGAGTTCGAAAATCCCTTGGGGAGTATAAGCGTACTTGTTGGTGGTCACCCGGCTGATGGTGGATTCATGCATGCTGATATCTTCGGCCACATCCCGCAGCACCATGGGCTTCAAGTGCGTGATGCCTTTGTCGAAGAAATCTCTTTGGAATTTCAAAATGCTTTCCATGACCTTGTAAATCGTTTTTTGACGCTGGTGAATACTGCGGATCAGCCAAGCCGCTGAGCGCAATTTGTCTTGAATGTAATTGCGCGCGTTGCCGCCCACTTCTTTATCATGGGTAATGGCTTGTTTGTAAAATGGATTTACTCTCAATTTGGGCAGACCGTCGTCGTTGATGACAATGGCAAAATCGTCTTCGGTCTTGTACACATAAATGTCCGGCGTAATGTACTGGGGTTCGTCTTCGCTGTATTGCCGGCCGGGTTTGGGCTCCATGTTGGTAATGATTTCGACGGCGGCAATTACTTCATCAAGGCTGACTTTGAGCGCTTTGCAGATGGCTTTGTAATTCTTGTTTTCCAGGTGGTTGAGGTGCTGAGAAATGATCTGGGTGACCAGCGTGTTTTGCAATCCCAGATTCTTGGCCTGCAACATGAGGCATTCGGTCAGATCACGGGCGCAAACCCCAATGGGGTCAAAGCTTTGCAGCAAAAAGAGCACTTCTTCAATATCATCCGCCGTCACGCCGGCCTGTTGACCCAAATCCGCGGCGGTGCTCATTAAATAGCCGTCCTTATCGAGGTTGCCGATGATCAGACTGCCCAGCCGTTTTTCTTCTTCACTGGGCGAGGCCATCAAGAGCTGCCACAGTAAATGATCGGCCAGAGACTCCTTGTGGGAAATGAACGCTTCATACTGGGGGGCGTCACGATCCTCGGTTTCATAGCGAATACGCCCTGGAGTGTTGTATTCGTCGATATAGTTGTTCCAGTCGATATCACTGGGAATTTTTTCTTCGATTGTGACTTCATGGGGTTTTTCGGGCGCTACGACAGGTACTTCCTCATCTTGATGGAGCTGTTCCCTGGGTGAGGTATCCATGGATTCTTCCAGGGTGGGGTTTTCTTCCAACTCCTGCCGGATTGCATCCATCAATTCCAAGCGGGACAACTGCAGCAGCTTGATCGCCATCTGCAATTGAGGCGTCATGATGAGCTGCTGGGTCAGTTTGAGTTGCTGTCGAAGTTCAATGGCCATTTTATAACCTGAATTCGTCGCCCAGGTAGATCCGGCGGGCGATCTGGCTGTTGGCTATGGCTTCGGGCGCACCGGATTCTATTACTTCGCCGTCGGCCAGTATAAATGCTTGGTCACAGGCCTCCAAGGTCTCACGGACATTGTGATCGGAGATCAAAATGCCGATGTTGCGTTGTTTTAAGTGACCGATAATCTTTTTAATATCGGCCACAGCCAGGGGATCTATACCGGCAAATGGTTCGTCAAGCAAGATAAACGACGGGTTGGTGGCCAAGGCTCGGCTGATTTCCAATCGCCGGCGTTCGCCGCCCGATAATACGCTGGCCGACTGCTGGGCCAAGCGTTTGATCCCCAGTTCGTCTAAAAGCTCCCCGGCTCTACTTCGTTGCTCTTTTTTGGGGATCGGCAGGGTCTCCAGAATCGCCAATATATTTTGCTCCACCGTCAGTTTCCGAAAGATGGAAGTCTCCTGGGGCAAATAGCCAATCCCTTTGCGCGCCCTGATGTACATGGGGCTCTGAGTAATATCCTCGCTATTCAATAACACCTGACCTTGGTCCGGCCGGATCATGCCCACGGTCATGTAGAAAGTCGTGGTCTTACCGGCCCCATTGGGCCCTAATAATCCAATCACTTGCCCAGAATGGACAGTCAGGCTGACCGTCTTAACGACTTTGCGCCCGTTGTAACTCTTCGCCAAGTTTTCGACGGCCAATGTCGCCATGCATCCCCTGATGGTCGTTGGACGGGAAGGTATAACAGCTCGTTATCGTCAGTTCAAGCCCCTTTGATCAGACCGTATAGTCGCCTTAACTTGGCCGACGATTTCCACCTTTCCGCTATCGCGATAATATGTGATGGTGCTTCCTTCGACCACCTCCGGCCCGGAGGTGACTTTAGCCCCTGGACCGGTCAGAATCAGTTTTCTGTCACTAGTAGTATAAACGGCCTTTTGTCCCACGGCAACTCTGTTGTCAAATTCGATGCGTACATTGCCGGAGGCTTCAATCGAATCAATGCTGTTGGCATTGATTCCTGCTTGCCCGCTATCACCGCCGCCTTTGTAAATGACCTTGAGTCGATCTGAAATAATCGTCGTCTGCTCTTGGACCGCCTTAACATTCCCGCTGAATTCGGCACTGTTTTGGCGGCTGTCCGATATAAGACGGTCGGCGCTAATTTGAATCGGGCCGGATGGATTGGCCGCTGCCTGAGTATCGCCGCAAACCACTTTGCCGGTGCCGGCAACGAATAAAAGCGCCATGGCAATCCAAACCGTGATTTTTGGCAGCAGTAAATGGTCACAAGGCCGGCTTTTCATAGATCCTTCCTTCCACATGTCCATCGAACTGCGCCAGGTTCTTTTCAAGATTGTAGGTCATCTGGTTGGCTCGCAGGTCCACGATCTTGCTTTTAATGATCACCGGGGCATCGGAGCGCAATAGATGGTTTTCATGCTGATACTCCAGCGCCTCCGTCAATAGAGTATATTGGTCGTTGCGAAGACAAACATTACCGGTCACTTGCATGTTGTTGCTTTGGGTATCCAGGATGCCTCGCTCAGCGGTCAAGTGGACCATTTTGCCATCTTCCATCATAAAATCGACCTTTGGTGCCGTGAGTACCATGCGATGGCTTTCGGCTTCCATTTGGGCTGATTGAGCCTCCAGCTCCCATTGGGTTTTGCCGTCTTTGGTGGCGGTTTGATGGAGATGGGCCAAGGTCATCAAGGCTTTGGCAGCCAAATCCGGCAGGGGCTGGGGGGCGATTTGCTGGCGGCGAAATTGAAAAAAGACCAGGCCCATGGCACATAGGCCCAAGATGACGGCCGCGGTCAGGATGTTCTTTAATATGCGCGTCCGATCAGCCATTGAATAATGTCTGGATAAGATGATCCCAGCGCCCTTGGGCTTTGAGGATGGCTTCGCATAGCTCGCGGACCGCCCCCCGGCCGCCAGGAGCCTTAGTGGTCAGGTGCGCGGCGGACCGCACCATGTCATGGGCATCTGCCACGGCAACAGCCAGCCCCACATGTTTCATGATGGCCAGGTCAGGCAGGTCGTCTCCAATAAAAGCAGTGGCCTCCGGTGCGATGCCGGTCTGCGCGGTGGCCTGAACCAGCACCTGGGATTTGTTCCGGACGCCATCAAAGAGCATTTCAATCCCTAAATTGCGGCAACGGTGCCGCAAGGCCTCACCGCTGCGACCCGTTACAATACCCACACGGCAGCCAGCCTCTTTGAGCAGGCGGATTCCCAGACCGTCCTTGACATCAAAGATTTTGTACTGCTCGCCGCTGTCACCGTAAATGATTTCTCCCGCGGTTAGAACACCATCTACATCCATGAGGACCATTTGAATGCGTTTGAGCCGTTCGGCGATCATGGAACCTGATCTCCGGACAATAGGGCATGGTGAATGGCGTTGAGTTGCGTGAAGAGCGGCTTCAGGGTGTCCAGCCGTAAGGAGTTGGGCCCATCACACAATGCGCGTTCCGGGTCTGGATGAACTTCAAGAAATACGCCGTCGGCGCCGGCCGCCACTGCTGCCCGTGCCAGCATCGGAGCATATTGGCGTTGCCCGCCTGAGCTGGTGCCGGCCCCACCCGGCAATTGCACGCTGTGCGTGGCATCGAAGATCACGGGATAGCCTGTGGACTGCATGATAGGAATGCTTCTGAAATCCACCACCAGATTGTTGTATCCGAAAGAAGCGCCGCGTTCGGTCAGTAGAATGTTGTGATTGGAGACCGATGTGATCTTTTCTACAATATTGGCCACATCCCATGGGGCTAGAAATTGTCCCTTTTTGATGTTGACTACTTTGCCGGTGCGCGCCACTTCAAGGACAAGATCTGTTTGGCGGCATAGCAGCGCCGGAATTTGGATCACATCCAAGACTTGCGCAGCAGCCTCCACTTGGTGGATATCATGAACATCGGAAAGAATGGGGATGCCCAGCTCCGACTTGATGCGCGCCAGTACTGCCAAGCCCTGGGATAAGCCTGGACCGCGAAAAGAGTTAATCGCGGTACGATTGGCTTTATCAAATGATGCTTTGAAAATGAAAGATAATCCTAATTGGCGGGTTACATCTTTCAGAAATGCGGCAATTTGATAAGTAATATCGAAGTTCTCGATCACACAAGGGCCGGAGATGATCGCCAGAGGCCGTCCGGGGCCGATTTGCAAGGAGTTGATTTGAA
The DNA here is from genome assembly GCA_021824175.1 of Deltaproteobacteria bacterium. Classification (GTDB taxonomy): domain Bacteria; phylum Desulfobacterota; class Desulfobacteria; order Desulfobacterales; family Desulfosarcinaceae; genus Desulfatitalea. The sequence goes on along the minus strand of JAKALP010000025.1, from coordinate 45,955 downwards.
CGATGTTGTGCATTGCGAAACCTTAGATCCTCACCCTGCAAAAGTCAAGCCGCGAAACTTTGCCTTGATTAGCACGGGTGGAGCTGGTATTGTCCTGCGTTAATTTCAATAATCAAAGGTGGATATAACCCATTGAATGCAAAAAAGAATACATCCCGGCTTTGGCTATTGGGCATTCCCGCGATCTTGATTTTCGCGCTACTGGTGGTTTTTCTGGTTCGACGCCTGGAAGGTGAACCGCCAACCGTAACATTGACTTTAGCTTCACCTGCATTGGGTGCCAGCCAAACCGTGCCAGTGAAGGTAGCGGATACCAAAAGCGGGCTGCGCAAGGTATGGATTGGGTTGATAAAGGATGGGCAGGAAATAGCCCTAGTGGACAAAACTTATCCCGCCGTCGGTCTTCTTTCAGGAGGGGCGATTCATGAAGAGACCATACCTGTGACCATTGAACCCCGCGCCAAAGGAATCAAGGACGGCAAGGCCATTTTGCGCATCATGGTCAGGGATTATTCCTGGCGTCAGTGGTTCCATGGCAACCTTTACTACCATGAGCAAGAAATTATTATTGATACCCAACCACCCAGCGTCGAAGTATTAAGCAAAGCAAACTACTTCTCCCAGGGCGGGGCCGGCTTGGTGGTCTATAAATTGTCGGAGCAATGTCCCACCAGCGGGATTCTGGTAGGAGACATCTTTTATCCCGGATACAGTGGCGCTCTGAGCGATCCGAGTATTTATTTAGCGATGGTGGCGGTGGCTTTTGATCAGGGACCATCCACGGCCATGCAGGTCACTGCTACCGATTTCGCCGGCAATACTTTTCGAGCCGGGCTTCAGCATTTGATCAACGCGCGCCAATTCAAGCACGACACTCTTGAGATCTCCGATCAGTTTTTGGATTGGAAGATGCCGGAGTTTGCCAACCAGGTGACGGCCACGCCTGGAGAATCTAATTTAAATATCTTTCTCAAAGTCAATGATGAGCTGCGGCGGGCCAATTACGAGACTTTGAAAAAGGTGACGGCCACCAGCGATAACAAGATGCACTGGAAGGGCGATTTCCTGCGTCTGCCCAATGCCGCCCCCAGGGCCGGTTACGCCGATCATCGGACCTACACCTACAAAGGGAAAAAGATCGACGAACAAAACCATATGGGTGTGGATCTGGCTTCGCTGGAGCAATCGCCAGTGCCGGCCGCCAATGCCGGCAAAGTGGTTTTTGCCGAAACCTTGGGCATTTATGGGCAAACCGTGGTCATTGATCATGGCTTGGGCCTTTTCAGCATGTACTCCCATCTCAGCAGTATAGGCGCTGCGGTGGGACAGATGGTTGCCAAGGGGGATATTATCGGTAAAACCGGCATGACCGGTCTGGCCGGTGGAGATCACCTCCATTTCGGCATGCTCGTGCAACACACGTTCGTCAACCCCATAGAGTGGTGGGACAGTCAATGGATTCACAACAATATTGAGGCTAAACTCGAAGGGGTGAAGTAGTAGAAAGCAGAAGGCAGAAGGTAGAGCAATGGCCAAGCGAGCGGCGCAGAAGAGTTTTCAGGAGATTAACGATCGCATCAAGAGCGGCAAAGTAGTAGTGGTCACCGCCGAAGAGATGACCGACATCGTCAAGCGCATGGGGCCGGCCAAGGCAGCCCGTGAGATTGATGTGGTGACTACGGGCACGTTCGCGCCTATGTGTTCTTCGGGCGCGTTTGTTAATTTCGGGCACAGCGTTCCGGGTACCAAGGCGGCCAATGTCTGGATCAACAATGTACCGGCCTACGCTGGATTGGCCGCGGTGGATTGCTACATCGGCGCCACTGAACCGTGCATAGATGATCCGCTCAACAAAGTCTATCCGGGCGAGTTTCTTTACGGCGGCGGCCATGTGATTCAGGACCTGGTGGCCGGCAAGGCCGTGTACATCCGAGCCACCGCCTATGGTACCGACTGCTACCCGAGCCGCGCGCTTGAAAAGAAGATGACCCTGGCGGAGATGCCCAATGCCGTATTGTGCAATCCCCGCAACGCCTATCAAAACTACAATGTGGCCGTCAATTCGACACATAAAACCATCTACACGTATATGGGCACCCTGAAGCCCAAGATGGGCAACGCCAATTACTGCAGCGCCGGTCAGCTGAGCCCTCTCCTGAATGACCCGTACTACCGCACCATCGGCCTGGGCACGCGCATTTTTCTGGGCGGCGGCATCGGCTATGTGACCTGGCAGGGCACCCAGCATCGCCCTGGCGTGGATCGGGCCGCCAACGGCACCCCCTTGCGGCCGGCCGGAACGCTCTGGGTGATGGGGGATCTCAAGCAGATGACGGCTCGTTTTCTGGTGGGGGTCAGTATTCAGGGATATGGCTGCTCTCTTTCGGTGGGCTTGGGTATTCCAATCCCCATCTTGGATGAGGAGATGGCGCGATTTGCCGGTGTCTCGGATGAAGAACTCTTTACCCAAGTTGTAGACTATGGGGAAGACTATCCCAACGGCCGTTCAAAAAGTTTGGCTCAGGTCAGCTATGCCCAGCTTAAGAGCGGAACCATCACGCTCAGTGGACGTCCTATCCCAACCGTACCACTTTCCAGCATGGTTCGAGCTCGAGAAATTGCCGAAGCGCTGAAGGCGTGGATTCAAAAGGGCGAATTTCTTCTTGGTGAGCCCCAATGGCGCTGGCCTGCCGGATGATGCAGGCGACACTGGCCAATGGCGGTCTCGATCGGCCAAAGGCGATTCATTGATGCTTCCGCGCTTAACGATATCTCCACAACGTCGCACCTTGGGAGTATGGGAAAAACGATTCGTGCCTTTATTGCAATTGAACTGCCGTCGGATGTCATCGCGCTGGCGGGCGATCTGCAATCCGCTATGAAGCGCGATGGCTTGGCGTTGCGCTGGGTGCGGCCGCAAAATATCCATTTGACGCTCAAATTCCTGGGCGACATTCCGGCTGAAATGGTGCCGGACATATCCACGGCCATGCAACAGGCCGGCGGCGCGCTGCAGCCAATCGCATTAACGGTGCAAGGCATGGGCGTCTTCCCTGGTGCTCGTAATCCCAAAGTGCTCTGGATCGGTATGGACGGCGCATCGCAACGATTGCTGCAGGCCGTGGCGGACCTCGAGGCCGGGCTGGCGGAGATCGGCTTTGAAAAGGAGAAAAGGCCCTTTAAGGCGCACCTGACACTGGCCCGCATCAAGGCACCCGTGGAAGTCCGGCAGTTACTTGAGGCCATTGAAAGGTATGGAGGATACGCGCCAAAATCCTTTCAAGCATCTGAAATAGTATTGTTCCAAAGTGAGTTGAAACCCCAGGGGCCCATTTACAGGTCTTTGGCAAGGGCTACGCTGGGATATCAATGAAGTCGTAGAGAATTCCTTTTTTAGGTTTTTCCGTCTATCGCTATGGATGATACCACGCTGTTGCTTGGAGTTTTTTTTGGAGCTATCGGTATGGGCTATCTCGTTTATGGCAGAAAACAGAGAAAAGGGATTGCTTTGCTTGCGGGGATGCTTTTGTGCGTTATCCCTTATTTCATCTCCAATGCATTTTTGAGTATCGGTGTGGGAGTGCTGATAATGACTTTGCCATTTTTTATAAAATATTAACGAGTGAATTTACCGGTGTGACCGGATCTGTCACAGGGCGATGGTATCGATGCAAACAGGAATTGGAACCAAGCCAGCTCCAATAGTCTGACAGCCGATTCAACCATTTGACCATTCCAGAGGGGGAGGAGATCATGAGTGTATCAGTGGATAAGTCCAAAGCCATCGATTCGGCCATGAGCCAGATCGAAAAACAGTTTGGCAAGGGATCAATCATGAAGCTGGGCAGCCGCCCCATTGTGGAGGTGCCGGTCATCTCCACCGGCTCCATTGCCTTGGACCGGGCCTTGGGCGTGGGCGGTTTTCCCCGGGGGCGGGTGATTGAAATTTACGGCCCTGAATCTTCGGGTAAAACCACGCTGGCCTTACATGCCGCGGCCAACGCCCAAAAAAAGGGTGGCATTGCGGCTTTTATTGACGCCGAACATGCCTTGGACATCGCTTATGCCAAACGTCTGGGGGTCAATTGTGACGAATTGCTGGTCTCCCAACCGGATACCGGTGAGCAGGCTTTGGAGATCGCTGACATGCTGCTTCGCAGCGGTGCCATCGACGTCATGGTCATCGACTCAGTGGCAGCCCTGGTGCCCCGTGCTGAAATTGAAGGCGAAATGGGTGACGCCCACATGGGATTGCAGGCCCGCCTGATGTCCCAGGCCTTGCGCAAGTTGACCGGCACCATCGGCAAAACCAACACCTGTCTGATTTTCATCAACCAGATCCGCATGAAGATCGGCGTGGTCTTCGGCAATCCTGAAACCACCACCGGCGGCAATGCCTTGAAGTTCTATGCTTCGGTGCGCCTGGATATCCGCCGCGTGGGCGCCATAAAAGCCGGCCAGGATGTGGTCGGCAACCGTACCCGGGTCAAAGTAGTGAAGAATAAAATGGCACCACCCTTCAAAGAGGCCGAATTCGACATCATGTATGGCGAAGGCATCTCCATGGTGGGCGATCTGCTGGATACCGGCGTGGAAGCCGGCGTTATTGAAAAGAGCGGCGCCTGGTATTCTTACAGCGGCGAGCGCATCGGCCAGGGCCGGGAGAATGTGAAACTCTTCCTGGCGGACAATCCCGATATTCTGGCCGCCATCGATGAAAAAGTGCGTACATCGGTGGGGGTGGTAAAGAAGAGCGAAACGGAAGTGGTGGTTGAAGCGGAAGAGTAGATAGAATGTATAAGATGTAAGGTATAAGGTAAGAGAAGCAATGTTACCATCGGAGCAGCAATAATGACAGGCAATGAGATTCGAAAACGCTTTCTAGAATATTTTGAAAAGCACAGCCATCGCGTCGTTCGCAGTTCTTCCCTGGTTCCTCAGGATGATCCGACCCTGCTATTCACCAATGCCGGCATGGTTCAATTCAAACGGACCTTCATGGGAGAAGAAAAACGCGACTATGTTCGGGCCGCCACTTCCCAAAAATGTGTACGGGCCGGCGGCAAGCATAATGATTTGGATAACGTGGGCTACACGGCCCGCCACCACACCTTTTTCGAAATGCTGGGCAACTTCTCTTTCGGTGATTACTTCAAGGAAGACGCGGTGGTTTTTGCCTGGGACCTGCTGACCAATGGCTATGGTTTGCCGGCCGACCGGTTGTGGGCTTCGGTTTACACCGATGATGACGAGGCCTATGAATTGTGGCACAAGCGCATCGGCATTCCCGCCGAGCGTATCGTCCGTCTGGGAAAGAAAGACAACTTCTGGGCCATGGGCGATACCGGACCGTGCGGGCCGTGCAGTGAAATTCATATTGATCGCGGCGCGGCGCTGGGCTGCGGAAAGCCCGATTGCGGCGTGGATTGCGACTGCGATCGTTTTCTTGAAATTTGGAATCTGGTGTTCATGCAGTATAACCAGGATGAGTCAGGTAAAATGACGCCCTTGCCAAAGCCGAGTATTGATACCGGCATGGGGCTGGAACGCATTGCCTCGGTGCTGCAAAAGACCACCACCAATTATGATACGGATTTGATCCGGCCCATTATCGCGCGCACCGAACAATTGGCCCAGCGCGTCTTTGGTCAGGATGCGGCCGTGGATGTGGCCATGAAGGTCATTGCCGACCACAGCCGGGCCGCCGCATTTCTCATCGGTGATGGCGTTCTACCCTCCAATGAAGGTCGTGGGTATGTGCTGCGCCGCATCATGCGCCGGGCCATTCGCTATGGCCGCAACATTGGTCTGCAAAAACCTTTTCTGCACCAAACCGCTGAGACGGTCTTCGATATCATGCGGCCGGCTTATCCCGAGCTGGCGGAATCGGCGCAGTTCATCCGCAACGTGATTCTGAATGAAGAACAGCGCTTCCTGGAAACCCTGGACACCGGCCTCAAGCTGCTCAATGAATCCCTGGCCGACCTGCAGGCTCGCGGTCAGAAAGAGATCCCAGGCGATTTAATTTTCAAGCTTTACGACACCTTCGGTTTCCCCGTGGATATTGTCCAGGACATGGTGCGTGATACTGCCATGCGCGTTGACATGCAGGGCTTTCAAGCTCACATGGAAGACCAGCGCAAGCGCAGCCGTACCAAAGTTTCCTTTGATGCCTTGGGCGATGCCTACAAAGATCTTTCCGCACGGGCCGTGAAAGCCGACTTTAGAGGCTATCAAACCCTGGCCGTGGATTCCGAAGTACTCCTACTGGTCCAGGAAGGGAGCGAAGTGGCCCAGGCCGAAGCCGGCCAGAACGTGGAGGTGGTCACGGCCGCCACTCCGTTCTATGGTGAAGCCGGCGGTCAAGTGGGGGATCAGGGGACCATCTCAGGACCAGGATTTCAGCTGGCGGTTCAGAATACCATCAAAGATCCCACCGGGCTGATCATTCACAAGGCCGTGGTTGCCCAGGGCAAAATCGCCAAGGGTATGACCGTTACTTTGACCGTGGACGAAGAAAAGCGAAGGGCTACGGCTTGCAACCACACCGCCACCCATTTACTGCATGCAGCCTTGCGCAAAGTGTTGGGCGAGCATGTCAAACAAGCCGGATCTTTGGTGGCGCCGGACCGGTTGCGATTTGACTTCAGTCATTTCTCCCAGGTGTCCCCCGAAGAATTGGAGCGTATCGAACTGCTGGTCAATGCCGGTATCCGTGCCAATGTACCGGTGCACACCGAAGAGATGGATGCGGACCAAGCCATGCAATCCGGCGCCATGGCATTATTCGAAGAGAAGTACGGCGACCGGGTGCGGGTGGTTTCCCTGGCGGATCTGAGCAAAGAGTTGTGCGGCGGCACTCACACCAGCCGCACCGGCGATATTGGCTTGTTCAAGATCATTGCCGAAAGCAGTGTGGCCTCGGGCGTGCGACGCATAGAAGCCTTGGGTGGCGAGTCGGCTTTGAGCTATGTCCAGTCCATTGCGCGTAATTCCCAGCAAGTGGCCAATTTGCTGCGGGCCAAACCTGATGAAATGCTGCCGCGCATTCAGCAGTTGATCAGCGGTCAGAAATCCATGGAAAAGGAGATCTTGAAGCTGAAGGCTTCCCTGGCTGACACCAAAGCTCAAGCCGGCGATGATCAGCCCCGGATGATTCAGGGCGCGGCGGTTCTGGTGAAAAAAGTTGCCGTGGATCAGCCTGCGGCCTTGCGGGAATTGGCCGACAAATTCAGAGATCGCATCAAGTCCGGGATTGTGGTCTTGGGCAGTGTGGCCGGTGAAAAAGCCTTAATCATCGTAGTGGTCACCAAAGATCTGGAGAAGCGCTTTCCTGCCGGCCGAATCGTCAAGGAAGTTGCCGCTGTTGTTGGCGGCGGCGGCGGCGGCCGACCGGACATGGCCCAGGCCGGCGGCTCCAAGCCGGAGCATTTGGATCAGGCTTTGGAAAAAGCCTATGAGATCATTGAGGCCATGGGGAAGTAGATAAATAAGTAGTGCTTGAACGAAAAGCCCAAATTTTTCCCAGTTCACGCACTATGTAGAAGGTAATGGCAATCAGATTTTAAGTTGAAGGTAAAAGGTAGAAGAGGATAGCATTTCCTTCTCCCTTTTACCTTCTGTATTTTTAATGCCCGTTCACTTTCAAAGCGATTTCGATGATCATCTCGCCTTTATCGGTGGCGCAGGGAATGGAGACAATGGGAATTCCCGATGGATAAGTGACCTTGTGTTTGCCCACGACTACGCTCGGTACGGAAATGGCGTTATCCCGGGTGGGGAAATCGGTCTTGGCGTTGCCGGCAATGATGTTGGAAATTTCACCGATGGCATCGGTGCAGTCTTCATTAAACTCATTGATCTCTTCGCCCAACAGGGCGGAGGCCAGCTGAAATGCTACGGCATGGGAGAGGCTGATGACCACGCTACCGCTCACGTTGCCGGACAATCCGATAATACTGCTGATTTCATGCGGCACCTCGCTGCCCTTTTTCAGCTCAGGTCTCCCTAATGAAAAAGGCACGGTGATCATGGTCTCAAACACTCGTTTGACCGCTATCACAAAAGGCTTGATATACTTTGGGTCCATCACCGCTCCACATAGCTGGATCGTAAAATTTTTCTCCCATCCAGGCCATGAGCTAAAACAGCCGAAACAAGTATCAGCGGATGCTTCAATGACAAGCGTACCGTAAATACTTCATTTTGCATCACAACTATCATCGGCATCCCTGTGGCGAACTTTATAAGATTGTTTAATATTTTATACGCCAGGCCCTGAGATGACGGTTATCTGGCTGAAATCATAAGGTGTTATTGTGAATTCAGCTCGTTGATCTCCCGTTCCGGCTGCTATCATCTCTAGTTAGCCGGTAGTTTTAATAAACAGGGGGGATACCCCCCTGAGCGTATCGGATCAAGTTATCGGCGCCGAACGGGTTTTCTTGAGTTGAGCAGAAGGAGGAAGGGGCTGGATCGCTTTGAAATGGCTTCTATTTCTTTTTCCCGGCGGTGAGAACATCGATCATGGAAAAGACTTTTGCGGTAGCCCCCTGGGCTACCTTGTCCGCTAAAAAACAGACGGCATCGACGGTGCCTTGGCCATAAATTTCGCGCCCGTTAATATTGTGGGTGAATTCAAACTTCACCGTATCGTCCGGTGAGATCAAGGTATAAGTATGCCAGCCATGCCCCCCGAGATAGGTCGTGGGGATGCCCCACAGGTTGGCTTGGCGTTCCGGGTCGCGCTCCATCTGAATCTGATCGGCCGAAAAAGGTATCCCCATTTTGTTGAAGTAGTCCACCATGGCCTTGGCCGTGCCGCTGGTGTCGGCTTTGCCGGCCTGATGACTCTCGCGGATGCTGAGGCGGTAGCCTTTGAAGAGGTCCGGGAAATTTTCGGCGGCATAGGCCATCATGGCCTGGAAGCCCACAATCTGTTTGGCCATATTGGGAGCGATGACCGCCACATTGTTCGATTCGATCACAGTGGCGTGCAATTTCTGCCGATCACCGCCCGTCGTGCCCATGACAAATGGCAGACCTTGGCGGCAGTAGAATTGGGCATTGGCATTAACCGCCGTGGGATGGGTGTAGTCCACGCTGATAAAGGGCGCTTCGGCGGCCATAATCGCAGCCATTCGCTTTTCCAGGGCATCGGGCCGGATCAGCTCCACGGCCACACTTCCAATGTGGCAATGGGAGGCATCGATATCAGGACCAGTCAGAGCGTAGGGCAGGAGTACCAGACGCGGATCAGTCATGATATGGCGGGCGATGACCTTGGCCACATTGCCAGGCAATCCATTGAGCATGACTTTGATCTTCTTCATGGTGATCCTCCTTGTGGTGTTTGGGGTTGCGAAAACCGACACCAGCGGGTTGATTTAAAATTCTTACCAATGCGCTTTTGCGAAAAGAGTTGGGCTTCGACTTGCTATGGTTCATCGAAACCCGACGGGTACGGGCTTCAAATTCCTATTCCTTTTGCAATATTATCTACCAACGCAGTCAGCTTGGGGAAAAAAGTCCCATGAGCTTGCAGATTCCTTTGCAATGTTCGTATAGCCATGGGGATGAATCCTTCGAAAAAGGTTTTGCCTTTTACGCGGCTGAGGAAACCAAAGGCACCCAGCATTTGCAGGTTGCGGGTCAGGGCACAGTATTCATAGCCGCGCAGGAATTGATCGGGGTTGATATTGGTCCGCCTGGCAAGCTGATCGGCCGTATTACGGGCAAGTTCTCTTTGCAGTTCCGGAGAAAGGGCCGCATAAGGATCGATGAGCAAGGAAGCCAAATCATATTGCAACGGCCCCATTCGTCCACCCTGAAAGTCGATGAAGAAAATCCGTTCGTTTTGGACCATGATGTTACGTGATTGCAAATCCCGGTGCATAAATCCTGTGACACTGTCTTGTAAAGCCCGGTCAGCCAGGCATTGGAATTCATCTTCCATAATTTCATATGGATCGCTGCGTCCGACATATCCGTGGACAAAAGCTTCCATAAAGTAACGGCATTCGCGACTCAGAATCAGCTCGCGATCATAGCGAGCGGTCTGATAGGTCCAGTTGGGATCAAAGCCTTCGGCGCCGGCTATCGCCATGTGCAGCCATTGGGAAAGGACCTGGCCATAGATATCCTTGATACGTATCTGACTTTGGCCCTGAATAGCCGTTTGTAAATGCTGGTCCCCGAGATCCTGTAGAAAGACCAGTCCTGAAAAGCGGTCAAAGAGATGGACTTGAGGTACGGGTACGCTCTTGGAATAAAGGTGTAACCCGATATCCACATAAGCGTCTACTTCTTGCCGGCCGTGGCGTTCGGGACGGATACCGTGATCCACCATGATGATGCTGTGATCCTGGTGGGTGACGCGGTACCAGCGTCGATCGGAACCGTCGCCGCTCAGACTGTGATACTGGATTTGGGCGTCTGGTTTTTGCCCGGTGGCACCTTCAAGCGCGATAGGCGCCATGTGGTCTCTGGCCGCGATTTTGTAACTCTCCGGCGTGCCGATATCGCGCCAGCGATGGTTTCGTGCTACGAGCGCCTTGATCCTCTCGCCGGCTTTTAGCATGCGCCCGTAGGCCGAAATTACATGGGCAGGTCCCTCGGGAGGCAGGAAATCCAAAACCCGAGCATCAACCACATGAATGCCGGTGAATGCCAGGATGCGGTCATGGGGAGCCACAGGGTGTTTGGGTTCAAAGTCAACGATGAAATCGGCATCATCGACTTGCACCGAGTTGAACTCCAGGTAGTCGTGCATCACCATGGTGACAGGGAATTGGTGCCGCCCATGGAAAGCAAAGACACTTCGAAGATCAATATCTGTGACTATATCGGAGTTGATGATCAGCGCTGACTGGCCCGACCAGAAATCGGCTACATTGCGGATGGCGCCGCCGGTGCCCAATATTTCCGGTTCATGCCGGCATAGGACTGGGATCGGATAGCGACGCTGGGCAATAAAGGTTTCAATCTGTTCATGGTGGTGATGGGTATTGATGATGGCGGCCTGGCAGCCGGCCGCCACCAAGCGTTCCACAATCAGATCCAGCATCGGACGCTGATTCAGGGTGAACAAGGGTTTGGGGGTATGCCGGGTAAAGGGCAGCAAGCGGGTACCCAGACCAGCGGCAAGGATTAAGGCCTTCATTGTTTTAATATCTGCAAGCAGGTGCGGATCGTATTTTCAAAAGGTTCTATTTTGTCAATGTTTTCAGAACCGCGAACGCCCTTGCTGGTAAAGTAGTTGATGGCGTTGTCATAGTTGATCTGGGACAACGATTCACTGAGCACCAGTTCATGCTGCTTAAGCATGGTTTTGCCCAGGGCTCGGATCTTCTTCGGCCGTTCCTCGGCGCCGGCGTCGCCGCGCGGGGTCTGTTTGAAGTAGGCCAGAACCACCCAGTAGGATTCGAAATAGGTCAGCAGGAAACGGGCAAAGAGCTTGAGTTTGCGAAAACCGGCCGAAGTAATCTGATAGGTATCGGGCAGAGTGGCATGGGGAATGACAATGGCGTCGTCAATAAAGGATTTGATATTTTTGCGCACCAGCACTTCCGCGCTTTTCTCCAGGTCATAAGCAAATTCATATTTGAACAGACTTTGCAAGAAACGGTAGCGGTTGTGAAGATCGGTAGAAGAAAATTGAAAGGCATCCAGCTCAAGAATGGCCATGGCGGTGAAGGCCGCCGGCACGAAGCTGGCGATACAGTTGTTTTTATAATACTCCAACTGGAGGCGTTTATTGGCCGATAGAATATATTGGGCCATCTCCATGGGCATGTTTTTCTCGCCGCTGGGCAATTCAATGAATTTGCGCTGGATGTAGTTCTCCATGGCCTGTTCCAGCGCATGCGCGGGGTCCGTCATCAGCGTGTCGGCCAGTCTGGCGCATTGGGATAGGAGAAAAGTGATGTAAGTGTCCGTAATCTGCATGAGCTCCTCAGCCGTAAAGCGCAGCGACGAGCAGTTCAGCGCTGCCGATGCCACCAGGGCGTGGGGCGTGACCACATTGTTTTGGTCAATGGCCCGGATGATGCGCCAGCCCAAATTGCGGCACAAGGCGTTTTGTTCCTTGGTGGACATCGTTTCCAGTGAGGAGTTGCTTTCGGCCAACAGATCCTTCAGAGATGTGGGATTGGCAAAATTGATATAAATTTTGCCATAACGCCGTTTGAGAAAGCGTCTGGCCTTGAGCACCTGGGAGATGTTTTCCGGTTCCTTTTCACCGCCCGATACCTCTTTCAGGTACGCGGTCTCCTCCAATACCTGGTCATACCCTATATAAACCGGCGCAAAGATCATGTCTTCGCATGCTTTTTCCTTAAAGGAGTTGAGCAGCAGCGTGATAAGCCCCAGCTTGGGCATGAGCAATTTGCCGGTGCGGCTGCGTCCACCTTCAATGAAGATTTCAATATTGAATCCTTCGGATAGCAGCTTATACACATATTCCCCGAACACTTTAGAGTAAACCACCGCGCCGCTGAACGACCGCCGGATGAAGAATGCGCCCACGGCCCGGAAAAATGCGCCCAGAGGCCAGAAGGAGAGATTCTTGCCCGCCGCGATATGGGGTGCAGGCATATTGTTTTCGTATAACACGGGCGAGAGAATTAGGTAATCCATGTGGCTCTTATGGCAAGGCACGAAGATAATGGGGCCTTTGCGGGCCATGGTTTTGATCTGTTGAAGGCCCTGCTTGTCCATTACAATGCCGTCGAACATGGTCTTGAGCAGCCATTGCATGGGGTAGTAGGCGGCGCTGACGAAAAAGTGGCTATAACGGGCCGCAATTTCATCAATGTATTCATCGGCCTGTTTGCGGACTTCATAGATCGATTTGTTGCGGCTCTGGGCGTACTGATTCATGAATTCGCGCAACCGCTCGCTGGAAAGCAGTTCTTCTTTGAACTCTTCGTGGGATTTTATCACCGGTCCGGTGATGCTTTGGCGATGGCGGTTATGCTGCATCAGGAGTTGACGACGGAGCAGAAGGGCCAAATACTCCAGATTGGTTTCGGTCCGGCCCGTGGATTCGATGAACGCGCGCAGGTCCAATGGCTGGGACACCTCAGCGAAGACTTTGCCGGGGTTACGCAATAAAGTAAACAGCCGCCGCATCAACCCGGGCCGATTTTCAGTGCCAAAGAAAATATCCTTTAGTCGGGGGGTATCCGGCGATGGATTTTTACTGAAAAACATCAGATGGGGAACAAGGAAAATGGGACGGTCACAGCCCTGCTGCAGCTCGATGAGAAATCGCAGAGGATCGGTTTTAGCTTTAACGAATCGTCTGTAAAATCCGCCTTTGTCCACCAAAGGCAGTATAGCCGTGCGGCCGTTGAGCAGCTCCTGGCGGTAATATCCGCTGGCATACGGGTCCATCCACTGGTGTCTGCGGGCCAGCCAGTCCAGCTGGGCGAGAATGCTGCGCCAGATCCTTGAAAAGGGCTGGCAGAACCAGGGGCGCATATCAAAACTGAGTTCCGGTACTGGCACTTTCGCTTTGCGATAGCGGGAATAATAACAAAGATAATCAAAATAGCTTTTTAATTTGATTGTATAAATCAAAATCGCGTCGGAGGGCAGTTTGCGCAGGATTTCCAGGTGCTGATCATCGATGGTGATGCCTTTGAAAAACATTTCCAGCAGCCATGAAATCAAGCCGCCGCGCGAGGGCAGGAAGGAGAGGAAGTGGTGGTGGGTGCCCTTCAGTGCTTTGAGCACCCATTTGCGCCAAGTATCGAGCCACGAGCCATTGGTTTGATTTTCGGGTATGGGCATGGAGGTTTATCCTGCAATGTGCAAAGCTCAGATCCCTGAACCGCGGGGCTGGCCTGGAGCCATCAGATAAGGTTGGATGATTCGGTCTACGGCATAAAAAGCAGAGGCGTTTCATCATCGTTAAAAACGACCGGAAGCTAACAGAAACCGTGCTTATTTGCAATTAAAGAAGATCAAGGGAAAATGCACTTGCGCGGAATATGGGCTTATGGTAACTCTCGGCACCTGTTAGTAGTTCGGGTGGTGCAGCCCTGATCACGGGCACCATCACACACTCCGATCGAGTCCCCGTGGCGTGAAACTCCAGGGAACCCAATAAACAACTTAGCGATTATGGATTGGCAAGGTATTTTTAAGCTTTTATCAATAAAAAAGGAGGTCGGTGTTTTATGAAAACTTTAATAGGCGGTGCTGTGGCAGCGGTTATCGGACTTATCGGTTTGACCATTTGGTTTGGGCCTTTTCTACAGCTGCTCGCCGGTGTCCTTCCCATCATGCTGCTGCTGGGCGGCGGTCTTGCCATCTACCTGGGGTTTGATGAGCTCAAGGACAGCTGGAAAAAAGGGGAAGACAAGGGCGCTGAAGCGGGAGATGATTCCGGCAAATACAAACAAGAGATCGATGATCTGAAAAAAGAGATTGAGACCCTTAAAACGGATAAGTAATTAACTTTTTAAAGGTATTCACCCCTTCTGCCGCGGCGAGAGCGCATCTGGTGGAAGGGGTTTTTGTTTTTATGGTATGAAGCACACCGTCAGCGTCTTAATCTTGTCAGTTCATTGACCATTCCAGCTTCTGTCTTACACCTCCTCTCCATCTATGGCCCGCACCGCCAGCCGATCCGCTAACTCATTATCAGGATCACCGGCGTGCCCTTTGACTTTGATAAACCGTAAATTCTTGAACGACGACGCCAGGTTTTTGACCTCCGCCACCAATGCGATATTTTGCTTGGCTTTCCAACCTTGGGTCAGCAAACCCAGAGCATAGCTGCTGTCCGTGAAAACGATCACCGGCAGGGTGCGATTTTTCACAGCCAGCAATCCAGTCTTAATCGCTTCGAGCTCCGCAATGTTATTGGTTGCTTGGCCGATGTGACGCGAGATCTTTTTGTGATTGTCTTTATAGCGCAAGACTACGCCGACGCCCGCTGGTCCTGGGTTGCCCGAGCAGGCGCCATCGGTATAGATCAAGACCGCTGAGTTACGCTCCTGCTCGGTAGGCGCCGATTCCGTTGTTTTGGGGGAAGCCGCCTTTTTAGCTTTCCGGTTGGCCGACGGTGGGGCAGGATTTTCCACTGAGTCCAAAGGCTGAACGCTGGCGGGAAAAACCCAGTATTCATGGGGTTGATCGAGTTGGTATTTGATCAGGATCTTGCCTTTTTCGATTAATGGCTGCCCTGCTTCATCCACAGCCATATAGACCTTATTGTTTTTAAATCGCATTCGTTTCCAATGCGGATGATCGCTGGAAATGGGCACTTTTTGACCTCAATCAATCGGTTCAACGGTAAAGGAAATATTGGCTTCGCATTTGGTCGTAGCTCTCCAGCTCCTCTCGCCATGAAGCGGCCAAGGCGTCGACGGGTTCCATTTTTTCAAGCCGGAGGCGGATTTGCTGATCGCCAAGGATGAGATCGATGGGCAGGCGATCATATTCATACTCATAGGGCGGCGATTTCCATTGGAATTCTCGGCGATGGCATTTCAAGATGGCTTGCAGCAGCGCCAGGCTGGTTAGATAGGGCTGAAAAAGATCTGGATCGACCACGTGGATTTGAAATCCGCAGCATCTTTGGCTCTGCCATTTATTGGAGGTGGGCTCAAACTCCACCGGTCGAAGCACGGCCCCAGGCAGGCGGTGCCCGCCCAATGCGTTCAGGAGCTGGCCAGTGTCGATGTATGGCGCGCCAAACATTTCAAAGGGCTGGGTGGTGCCACGGGCCTCCGAAACATTGGTGCCCTCCCAGATCACCTGGCCTGGGTAGACCAGGGCGGATGTGGGCGTGGGCAGATTGGGTGAAGGCGCCACCCAAGGCAGCCCGGTATGGGAGTATAACATCTCCCGGCGCCAGCCTTTGAGGGCAATGACTTCAAGGTCACATCCAATGCCGAACTGTTTGTTAAACATCAAGGCCAATTCACCCATGGTTAAACCGTGGCGCATGGGGATGGGGAAACGTCCCACAAAGCTGCTCCAGGCCGTATTCAAAATATTGCCTTCAACCTTGAGACCACCGATGGGGTTGGGGCGGTCCAGGATGATCACCTTTTTGCCTAATTTGCGAGCAGCTTCCATGCAATAGGAAACCGTATACATGAAGGTGTAAACCCGAGTACCCACATCCGGCAGGTCCACCAGCAAGGCGTCCAGATGATCGAACATTTCCTTGGTGGGTATGCGGGTTTCGCTGTAAAGGCTGAATACAGGGATGTTCAATCCCGGCTCCCGGCGGTGGCCCGACTCGATCATGTTATCTTGCTTGTCACCGAAAAGCCCGTGTTGGGGGGAAAAAAGAGAGGTCAGACGCTGTCCCAGACAGTCATGCAACAAATGCCTGGCATGGCGAAACCGGCGATCCACGGAAGCTGCATTGCAGAGAAGTCCAAAACGCAATCCTTTTAGATGGGGCGGTGGCGCTGCCAGGAAATGTTCAAGACCCAGTGTGATATCGGTCATGATGCTTCCAATTCCATTCGATTCATTGATTGGCCGAGGCGCTGCTTTAGCAGAGTTTCAAAGGGCGCTCTATGGCCTTGATTTGCTTTTGCCAAACATAGTTTAAGGCGCCTGGATTGTAAACCTGAATCCGCTTGACACCCGGAATTGAAGCCAATAGATTGACCGCCTGTGTGATGGGTTACACTCGGGGCGGCCATGATGTTGCGATTGCCGGAGGCTGCATCGGAACGGACCGCCCAATGTTGGGATATGGTGTTGGGATGCCAGAGCAGATCCGCCTGAGCGGGATTGTGGTGATTGTCGGAAATTACGGTAGCGGTAAAACCGAGGTAGCCATCAATCTGGCAGTGGATCAACATGCCAAGGGCAGCCAGGTCCATGTGGCTGATCTGGATCTGGTCAATCCGTATTTCCGTACTCGTGAGGCGCGACAGGCCCTGCGTGATTTAGGGATTGATATAGTGTTGCCCCCCGAAGGGTGGTTGCAAGCGGATTTGCCCATTCTGGCCCCTCAAGTGGCCGGTTTGATTCGCCAGCCGGGCCAGCTGGCCATCCTCGATGCGGGGGGCGATGGCGTGGGGGCAACTGTTTTGGCGGCTTTGGCTGATGCCTTTAAAACTGTTCATGCCCCTTTGCAGATGCTGCAAGTGGTCAACCCCTTTCGCCCCAATACGGACACGGTGCCGCGCTGCCTCTCCATGCGAGATGCCATTGAGTCCGCTTCCCGCCTGAAGGTCACGGGTTGGATTGGCAATGCCCACTTAATGGACGAGACCACGGTGGATCATATTCAACAGGGCCATGACCTGTTGCAGGCATTGGCTCGGGCCAGTGGATTGCCGTTGGTCTGTATGGCCGTGGATTCATCCTTGGCCTCCCAGGCGGCAGTCCTTACCCTGGGCTGTCCCATCTTGACCATCAAACGGCAATTGGTGCCGCCCTGGCGGCACCCGATGCCGCTAACAGATCATACATAGGCTCTTTTAAGGAGAAGTGGATGCCCTATTGTTATCAAATCGATGTAGACCGATGCAAAGGATGCGGCCTCTGTGTCATGGTATGCCCTAAAAAGGTGCTTGACCTTACAGATAAGGTCAATGCCTTGGGCTATTTTCCAGCCTATCAGGCCCGGCCTGAGGATTGCGTTCTGTGCGCCATTTGCTGCACGATGTGTCCGGACGTGGCCATCAGCATTACCGAGCAGACCGATACTGCCGTTTGTGGCAGTGGCACGAAAAGATCACGATCCAAACAGGAGTAAATGATGTCCAAAGTATTGATGAAAGGCAATGAAGCCATTGCCGAGGCCGCCATCCGGGCTGGGTGTCTCAACTATTTTGCCTATCCCATCACCCCGCAATCCGAAGTGGCTGAATATCTCGCCTGGCGCATGCAGGAAGTCAATGGCGTCTTTCTGCAAGGCGAAAGCGAAGTGGCGGTCTCGTATATGATATTCGGGGCAGCCGGCGCCGGCGTGCGGGTTTTTACTACCTCATCCAGCCCCGGCATCAGTCTGATGAGCGAGGCCATCAGTTATCTGTGCGGCGCTCAACTGCCGGCCGTGTTTGTCAATATCATGCGCGGCGGACCCGGCCTGGGCGGCATTCTGCCCTCCCAAGGGGACTACCTGCAAGCCACCAAAGGAATTGGCCACGGCGATTGCCGGTTGTTTGTCATGGCGCCCGAAGGTGTGCAGGAAGCGGCCGAGATGGTGATGCGGGCCTTCCCCTTGGCGGAAAAATATCGCAATCCAGTGATGATTCTGGGCGATGGTCTCATCGGACAGATGATGGAACCCGTGGAGTTCCCCGATCATTTGAAAAGCGTGCCCTCCAACAAAAACACCTGGGCCACCAACGGCATGGATCACCGCAAAAGCAAAACCCGCAATCTCGTGCGCTCCCTGTTTTTGGATTCGCAGATCTTGAATAACAATAACTTGATCTTGCGCGATAAGTACGAGCGCATGAAAAAAGAAGATGTCTGCTTTGAGGCCTATAACACCGAAGGCGATTACCGCATTCTGATTGTCGCCTATGGCACCATGAGCCGGGTGTGTAAGACCGCCATCGCCACCCTCAAGGAACAAGGGATTGACGTGGGGCTCATTCGACCCCAAACCCTTTTTCCTTATCCCGAAGCAGCAGTCCGGGAGGCGGCCCGCAAGGAGAGTTGCCGTCATGTCTTGTGCATCGAAATGAGCATGGGGCAAATGGTCGAAGATGTGGAGCGAAGTGTTCTGGGGGCTCGTCCGGTAAAGTGGTACGGCAAATGCGGCGGCGATGTGCCCACTCCGGAAGAGATCATTGAGCTGGTAAAAAGCACCTTGGCGCTTCATAAGAGTTATTAAAGGATCTGCGTGCAAAACGCCTACATATTTTGATTTTGGCCTGTTTGTAAGGAGAAAAGTAATTCAATGGCGAAGACCTTTCAAAAACCCCAGGCTCTGTCCAGCACCCCGACCCATTATTGCCCGGGTTGCACCCATGGCGTGATTCATCGCCTGGTGGCTGAGACCATCGATGAACTGGCCATCCGGGGCCGTACGGTGGGCATTGCGCCCGTGGGATGTGCGGTACTGGCCTACAATTATATTGACTGCGATTTTCAGGAAGCAGCCCACGGCAGGGCACCGGCCATGGCCACCGGCATCAAGCGGGTGCGGCCCGATCTCATTGTGTTTACCTATCAGGGCGACGGCGATCTGGCCAGCATCGGCATGGGTGAGATCGTTCATGCCGCCAACCGGGGCGAGAAATTCACAACCATTTTCGTCAACAACGCCATATATGGCATGACCGGCGGACAAATGGCACCGACCACTATGCCCGGCCAGCGGACCACTACTTCGCCCTTTGGGCGTAAAACCGCTGAAGTCGGGATGCCCATCCGGGTGGCGGAATTATTGGGCAGCCTGGTGACACCAGCTTTCATCACCCGTCAAACCGTGATCCGCCCCAAGTATATCCAGAAAACGAAAAAGGCCATCCGCCAGGCCTTCACCTATCAGATGGAAAACCGCTGCTTCTCATTCGTCGAGGTGGTCAGCACCTGTCCGACCAACTGGGGCATGACACCCCAGGAGGCTATCCAGTGGACGGAGGATGTACTGCTGCCTTACTATCCGTTGGGCGATGTGAAAACACCGCCAGAGGAGGAACCGGCTCATGCAAAATGAAGTGATGTTTGCCGGTTTTGGCGGGCAAGGTATCCTGCTCAGCGGTAAAATTCTGGCCCATGCCGCCATGGAAGAAGGGTTTGAAGTAGCTTGGATTCCCTCCTATGGGCCGGAGATGCGGGGCGGAACCGCTTATTGTCTGGTGGTGGTCAGTGATCGTCCCATCGGCTCGCCCATAATCAAAAACCCGAAGCACCTGGTGGCCATGAATCGGCCTTCGCTGGAAAAGTTCGCCCAGGCCATTAAGCCTGGTGGCGTCGTATTAATTAACTCTTCTCTCATTACCGTCGATACCGGGCGCCAGGATTTGGATGAGCTGCGTGTTCCGGCCGGGGAGATCGCCACCGAGGCAGGCAATGGCAAGGCCGCCAATATCGTGGCGTTGGCGGCCTTTGTAGCCCGCTCCAAAATGGTTTCCCTCGATGCTTTACGGCATAGCATTGAAGTGGAATTTGCCAAACGCCCCAATTTGATCCCTTTGAATATCAAGGCTTTGGAGGCGGGCATCAAAGCGGCGGAGTGAGCCGCAGGTTTTGCCTGCGAAAGATCAATACTACAAATCGACTCATTTCCTTTACTGACTGGACTTATAGCGGTAATCGGGAGTCGGTATTCAGCAGTCAGAAGCGATCTATTCTGATCCCTGGCGCCTGGATGCTGACTACTCAAGCCACGGTAAGAATAGCAGATTATTTCCAGCATTGAGCGACTGACTTCAAAATAGGCGTGTTACCGTGACCATGAAACTTCCCATCCCAGATTATATCAAAGGCATTGCACCCTATGTTCCGGGCAAACCCATTGAGGAACTGGAACGCGAGTACGGTGTCAGCAATTCAATAAAATTGGCCTCCAATGAGAATCCATTGGGTCCCTCGCCCAAGGCTTTGGCGGCCATCGGGGCCGCGACCGCCAAACTGCATCGTTATCCTGACGGCGCCGGCTACGAGCTGACCCAGCGCTTGAGCAATTATTGGAAAATCTCACCCAGTCAAATCGTGCTGGGTAATGGCTCGGATGACTTGCTGGGCATGCTGGCCAGGATTTTGCTGCAGCCGGGTGATGAGGTGCTGGTACCAGACCCGTCGTTTCTCATGTACACCATCGTGGCCCAAAGCGCTGGAGCTATTCCCGTTAAAATCCCATTGAAAGATCTGGCTATTGATCTGGAAGGAATTCTGGATAAAGTCGGGCCGCATACCCGGATGATTTTTATCTGCAACCCCAATAATCCCACGGGCACGGTGGTGGGACGCTCTGAGTTCGAAGCGTTTCTGTCGGCCTTGCCGCAGGATGTGTTGGTGGTGGTGGATGAAGCCTATTATGAATTTGTGCGGGATAGTCGCTGCGCCTCCGGTATCTCTTTTCTAGGGTCCAAACCCATGGTCGCCACCTTGCGTACCTTCAGCAAGGCCTATGGCTTAGCGGGTCTGCGGGTGGGCTACGGGGTCATGGACGCAGCCTTGGCCGAATTGCTTCAACGCGTGCGGATGCCCTTCAATGTCAACTCCTTGGCCCAGGTCGGTGCCACGGCCGCATTGGACGATGAGGCCTTCCTAAAAAAATCCCTTGAGGTCGTGCATCAGGGTTTAGATTTTCTATATGCCCAACTGAAAAAACGGGGGCTGCGATCATATGCCAGTCAAGCCAACTTCTTTCTCATCGATGTGCAACGGCCAGCGGATGAGGTTTTCGAACGCTTGCTGCATCACGGTGTGATCGTACGTTCCATGCGCGCCTATGGCTATCCGCGGTTCATCCGCTTAAGCGTCGGATTGCCGGAGGAGAATCAGCGGTTTCTAACCGCATTGGACCAAGTTTTATAGAGGGGTC
Organism: Deltaproteobacteria bacterium; assembly: GCA_021824175.1. GTDB lineage: Bacteria > Desulfobacterota > Desulfobacteria > Desulfobacterales > Desulfosarcinaceae > Desulfatitalea. Next base: position 24,468 of record JAKALP010000025.1, on the reverse strand, counting down.
AATATGGAACGCGTCCAGAAGCCATTCAAAAAGATTATCGTAACCATCGACGGGCCCGCAGGCGCCGGGAAAACCACGATCAGCAAGCTTCTGGCGGATAAGCTGGGCTATCGCTATCTGGACACCGGCGCTCTTTACCGGGCAGTGGCCGTAGCGGCAACGGACAGGGGGATTGCCGTGGATGACGACCTGGCCTTGGAATCCCTGTGCCGGGATATGGTGATCGATTTGCGTTCGTCGGCTGATGGATTGCGTGTCCTGGTGAATCAGGATGATGTGACCGGGCGCCTTCGTACCCCGCAAATTTCTATGATGGCCTCAGCAGTTTCAGCCAGATCCGTGGTACGGCGATTTCTGCTGACCGTTCAACGGCAACTGGGCGAACAGAAAGGGGTGGTGGCTGAAGGTCGCGATATGGGCACCGTGGTATTCCCACAGGCCGAAGCCAAATTCTTCCTGGACGCCGATCCCCACATACGGGCCCGCCGACGCCATGAGGAGCTTATCGTTCAAAAAGGAGAGCGCCCATCCCTTGAATCCGTTGAAAAACAGATGCTTCAACGCGACCATAATGACAGCACGCGGTCACTGGCCCCCCTGCAACCGGCTGAAGATGCTGTACGAATTGACTCCACCCATTTAACCTTGGATCAGGTAATCCATCAAATGTTGGATTACATCGAACAAATTCAGTAGATCAGCCTGCGCCTCGCGCGATTTCCTACTCAATCGATATGCCTCTTTCAAGCGCCATGGAGGCGGGAAAAGCAGCTCCCAGCTGACATTTTCGAATTTTGTGATTGCATTTTGCCAGACCCTTGAGTATAGAGCTAAAGCTACGCCACAGGAAGTGCTACGGCGAAAATCGGCTTAGGGGGAACTATCATTCACATGAACAGCATTGTCGAAAACGAAACCGAAGAAACAACCATCGATCCAAACACCTCAAGATCAAGATCCGAAGATTCAACCACCCGTTCCGGCAAAGGGACCAATGAAGGAGGCACCTCATCCGAGGCTTCCATGGACGACCTCATGGATCTTTATGAGGAAAGTTTCAAGCGCTTTGCCGAAGGCGAAGTGGTTACCGGCAGAATCATTTCGGTAGATAAAGATCACGTGCTGGTTGATATCGGATATAAATCCGAAGGTCAGATCCGCATTGGCGAATTTCAAGATGAAAACGGTCAGGTTAGCGCCCAACCGGGTGATCGCATAGAAGTTATGGTGGAGTGGTGGGACGATGAAAATGAAGTCGTTGTCCTATCCAAAGAAAAAGCGGAAAAAGTCAAAGTCTGGGAAGATATCAAAAAAGCATTTGAAGCGGATCAGCCCGTGGAGGGTGTGATTGCCAGCCGCGTCAAAGGGGGGTTCTCCGTCGATATCGGCGTCACTGCCTTCTTGCCCGGTTCCCAGGCTGATTTGCGCCCGGTGCGCAATCTGGACGAGATGGTCGGCAAGACCTATAAATTCAAAGTGCTCAAATTCAACCGTAAGAGAAGCAACATCGTTCTCTCCCGGCGCGCCATCCTCGAAACCGAGCGGGAATCCAAGCGCAGCAACACCCTGGCCACCATCCATGAGGGCAAGGTGGTGCAGGGTACGGTCAAGAATATTACCGAATACGGCGTCTTCGTGGATTTGGGCGGTGTGGACGGATTGCTGCATATCACCGACATCTCCTGGGGACGGGTCAAACACCCCTCTGAACTGTTCAAGGTCGGGGATGAAATCAATGTCAAAGTGCTCAATCTGGATCTGGAGCGCGAGCGCGTCTCCTTGGGCATGAAGCAGCTTGTCCCTGATCCTTGGTCATTGGCCGCCCAAAAATATACGGTTGGCTCCCGTGTTTCCGGCCGGGTGGTAAGCCTGACCGATTATGGCGCCTTTGTGGAGCTGGAAGAGGGGATCGAAGGATTGATCCATGTTTCCGAAATGTCCTGGACCCGCAAGGTACGTCACCCCAACAAAATCGTTTCGGTGGGTGAAGAAGTTGAAGCGGTGGTTCTCGATATCAAATCGGAAAACCGGCGTATCTCCCTGGGCATGAAGCAGGCAAGTCCCAATCCCTGGGATGTGATCAGCGACAAGTATCCGGTGGGCACCACCATTGAAGGCAAAATTAAAAATATCACCGATTTTGGTTTGTTCATCGGTATCGATGAAGGCATTGACGGCTTGGTGCATATCTCTGATCTGTCCTGGACCAAGCGGATCAAACACCCTTCCGAGATCTACAAGAAAGGCGACACGGTTCAAGCCATCGTTCTGGAGATTGACAAGGATAATGAGCGCTTCTCCCTGGGCGTCAAGCAATTGCAGGCCGATCCGTGGGAAACCGTGGCCCAGCGCTACGCTGTGGGCAAAGAGATTACCGGCAATGTGACCAACGTCACCGATTTTGGTGTCTTCGTGGAACTGGAAGAGGGCATTGAAGGTCTGGTGCATGTCTCCGAAATCAGCCGTGAAAAGGTCAAAACCCCGGTGGGTATGTTCAATGTCGGCGATCCCATCAAAGCCATGGTCATGAATATCAACAGCGAGGAGCGGCGCATCGGCTTGTCCATCAAGCGGTTGGAGATGGCCAGTGACCAGGAGTATCTTAGCGAATATGTAAACAACATGGGGCCGGCCACATCGGCATTCGGAGAAATTCTCCGGGAAAATCTGCAGGAAAAACTTAACGAAGAATAGCGCTTATCTTCATTCTGATTGCGATCCAACGGCCGGTGGGGAAGAAGTTCTTCCGCCGGCCGTTTCATTATTAAGGAGTAAAGCTCATGTTTACACGCAGGCATCCTTATCTCTTTTTTCTTCTGCTTTTGGCCGCCATGGGCACCGTGAGCATGATATTTTTATCCATCATGATCATGTCCGTATCCGGCGATAAAGTAAAATACGATGGTGATAAGGTGGGCGTCATCGAAGTGGTGGGCACCATCGCCGACAGCAAAGAGATTATTGACCAAATCAAGGAGTTCAGAGAAGAAGAGTCCATCAAAGCCATCGTTGTTCGGGTGGATTCGCCCGGCGGCGCGGTTGGCCCTTCTCAGGAGATCTACCGCGAAATCCGTAAAACCATTCCTGAAAAAAAGGTGATCATCTCCATGGGCTCCGTGGCCGCATCGGGCGGTTATTACATATCCGCAGCGGGCAATGGCATCGTGGCCAATCCTGGAACAATCACGGGCAGTATCGGCGTTATCATGGGGTATACCAATTTCGAAGATTTGTTGTCTAAAATCGGACTATCCCCCGTGGTGATAAAAAGTGGCGAGTACAAAGACATCGGCTCGCCCGTGCGCAAAATGACTCGCCAGGAGAAGTCATTGCTGGAGGATCTGGCCAAGAATATTCATCGCCAGTTCATCGAAGATATTGCCCAGGGCCGCGGCATTGAGCTAACCAATGTCGAGGCCATTGCCGATGGTCGAATCTTCACCGGTGAGGATGCTAAGAATCTCGGCTTGGTAGACCGTTTGGGGAACTTTGAAGACGCCGTGCAGTGGGCCGGCGAATTGGGTGGCATCGAAGGGGAAGTAGAAACGGTCTATCCGGAGAAAGATCGGCTATCTTTTCTTGAATATCTCATGGAGTCGGCCTTGCACCTGTGGAATAAAAACATGCTCAGATCCAGGCTTCGACCGGAGGCCGTATTGCGTTGATTGGGACAATGGTTGAGATGTTCGAAACTCGGGGGGCCGCACGCTTAAGGGCGACTCCCACCAATGGATCAATTAGCCAATTAACGATTCAACCAATCCCCATCATTCAAAGATGGAGACATCTCCCAACGCCTTGCGTAGCACCTGGGGCTCGTCACCGATCAATGAAATAACACTGGAGGGTATACCTGGGACCGGTCCGCCATCAATGACCACATCCAGTAACTTCCCGAGAGATTCATTAATCAACCAGGGCTCGCTCAGCAGCTCATCCTCGGGGGTGGCGGCGCTGGTAGAGATAATTGGGTTGCCCAGGGTGGCGATGATAGCCATGCAGATAGGGTGATCCGGCACTCGGATGCCAGCGGTTTTACGTTTGGTCAGCATCATTTTGGGCACTTCATTGGAGCCCTCAAGAATAAACGTGTAGGGGCCAGGCAACAAACGTCGCATGGTTTTGTAAGCATAGTTGGAAACTTTAGCGTATTGGCTGATATTTTTCAGGTCAGAGCAAATAAAGCTGAAGGGAATGTGCCTGGCCCGTTTCTTAATCTGGTAGACCCGCTCAATGGCCTTTTTGTTCATGATATCGCAGCCGATCCCGTAAATGGTATCCGTGGGATAGGCGATGACACCGCCTTCTTTGAGCACTGTCACCACCTGGTCGATTTTGCGCGCCTGAGGGTTAACTGGATTGATTTCAAAAATCACTGCCATACATTGACCATCGATAGCGAAAGCGGTTGATATTTATTTGCAAGCGAAAGTATTTAGTATCGGCTATGGTCAAAGTCAAGGCATGAAGCACGCTGAAGCAAAGATCCATCCCATGCCGGGGTTGATCGCTGAACACAACATATGGTAATGTAACGAATTTATGATCCCAATAAATTGTATGCTGTTGAAATTTAAATAGAATATCAGCTATAGGCTGTGAACGGCCGATACGGAGGAGCTCATGAGCAAGATTCCACCCGATGAAAGTTATTCCTTTGATGATGTACTTTTGGTCCCAAATTATTCCGATATCTTGCCAAAGGATTGTGACATCAGCACGCAATTGACCCGCAATTTGCGATTGAATATCCCCATCGTCAGTGCCGCCATGGATACCGTCACAGAGGGTCAGACCGCCATCACCATGGCCCGTGAAGGCGGCATAGGCTTCATCCATCGCAATTTGAGCATCCAAGACCAAGCCATGGAGGTGGATCGGGTCAAAAAATCGGAAAGCGGGATGATCGTCGATCCGGTCACCATCGACCCGGACCAAAAGGTGTTGCAGGTGTTGGAGTTGATGTCCAAGTACCGCATTTCCGGCGTGCCGGTGGTTCAGCGCGGTCAGTTGGTGGGCATTGTCACCAATCGGGATTTGCGATTTGAAACCAATATGGAAAAGAAGATCTCCGATGTAATGACCAAGAAGAATTTGGTCACGGTGCCCGAAGGTATCAGCCTGGAAGAGTCCAAAAAGATGCTGCACGAGCATCGCATTGAAAAGCTATTAGTGGTGGACAGCCAAGGTCGCCTGAAGGGCATGATCACTATCAAGGATATAGAAAAGATTAAAAAATACCCCCGTGCCTGCAAAGACCAGATGGGACGGCTGCGCGTAGGGGCCGCCATTGGCGTGGGTCCGGATTATCTTGAACGGGCCCAAGCCTTGCTGAACGCCGGAGCTGATGTGCTCCTCATCGATACCTCCCACGGCCATACCGCCAACGTGATCAACGCGGTCCGCGAACTTAAAAAGATCTACAAATCCATCGAGCTCATTGCCGGTAATGTGGCCACGGCCGAAGGAGCCGAAGCGCTCATTGCCGCTGGCGTGGATGCGGTCAAAGTGGGTATTGGGCCGGGGTCGATCTGCACCACCCGCATCGTGGCCGGCGTGGGCGTGCCCCAGATCACCGCCATCATGAACTGCAAGTTGGTCGCTAATAAAAGCGGAGTGCCATTGATTGCCGATGGTGGAATCAAGTTTTCCGGCGATGTCACCAAGGCCATTGGCGCTGGCGCCCACACGGTGATGATCGGCGGGCTATTTGCCGGCACCGATGAAAGTCCGGGGGAAACCATTCTCTTCCAGGGCCGCAGCTATAAGGTCTATCGCGGCATGGGTTCTATTGAAGCCATGAAGAAAGGCAGCAAAGACCGTTATTACCAAACCGAACAGGAAGCAGACGACAAACTGGTACCGGAAGGAATTGTGGGCCGCGTTCCCTATCGCGGTTCCCTGGCCGCCAATATTCAGCAGCTTACCGGCGGATTGAAAGCCGGTATGGGTTACATGGGCTGCCGCACCGTAGAAGAGCTGCGCGAGAAGGCACGCTTCATCCGCATCACCGCCGCGGGTTTGCGTGAAAGTCATGTCCACGACGTCATCATCACCAAGGAAGCGCCGAATTACCGGGTAGATCAATAAAAGACGTTGGCCCGTTAGCCCGTGGCCCGTTGGCCCGTTGGCCAGTGTGCCTGGGGGCACCTGTACGGTCTTTTTTATTGATAATACAACGAAAATGTTTTTTTCCCCTTAACGGGCCACGGGCCACGGGCCACGGGCCACGGGCTAACGGGCAAACGGGCAAACGGGCCACGGGCCAACGGAAGCAAAGATGACCGACACCCCCACCGATTTTGTTCATCTCCACGTCCACACCATGTACAGCCTCCTGGACGGCGCCATCCGGCTGGAAAGCCTTTTTCAGCGAGCCAAAGCGTTCGGCATGCATAGTGTAGCCATCACCGACCATGGCACCATGTTCAACGCGCTCGAGTTCTACCAGATGGCACTGAAAGCCGGTATCAAACCCATCATCGGGTGTGAGTGCTACGTGGCCCCGCGCACGCTGGCCGACAAAACTCCCCTGGATGCCAAGGGGCTCACCCACCTGGTGCTGTTGGCCCAAAACCAGGAAGGGTACCGCAACTTGTGCCAGCTGGTCACCCTTGCCCAAACCGAAGGTTTTTACTACCGGCCGCGTATTGATAAACAGATTCTGCGGGAACACAGCACTGGACTGATCGGGATGTCAGCCTGTCTGCATGGCGAAATCCCGCAGTTGATCATGCAAGGCGCTCAGGAAAAGGCCGAGGCCGCGGCCCGCTTCTATCAAGAACTCTTCGGAGAGAACAATTTCTTCCTGGAAGTTCAAAATAACGGCATCGATGCGCAGGACACGGTCAATATGGCGTTGCGCACCATGAGCGCCAAACTCGCCATTCCGCTGGTGGCCAGCAATGACTGTCACTATCTGGACAAAGCCGATGTGCGCGCCCATGACGTGCTGCTCTGCGTGCAGACCGGTAAGACGGTCAATGACGGAGAACGGTTTCGTTTCCGCACGGACCAGCTCTACTTCAAATCCAAAGAGGAGATGATCGGCTACTTCAAAGATTTCCCCGGAGCCGTGGAAAATACGCTGGCCATCGCCGAGCGCTGCAATGTGCGTTTTGATTTGGAGAGCTATCACTTCCCGCTTTTTAAGGACCCCTCCGGCCTGAGCGCTGAAGAACTTTTTATCCGCAAAGCCAACGAAGGGTTCGAACGGGTCTGGGCTTTGATCCAGGCCAAACGGCCGGAAGCCGACCAAGGCGAATACCGCCAGCGTCTGGATTATGAAATCGGCGTAATCAACAAAATGGGGTTTCCCGGATATTTTTTAATTGTCGCTGATTTCATCAACTACGCCAAGAAGAACAAAATTCCTGTGGGCCCAGGCCGAGGATCGGCCGCTGGAAGTCTAGTGGCCTACTCTCTGGGCATCACCGACCTGGACCCCCTGGCCCATGGTTTGCTCTTCGAGCGTTTTCTGAATCCCGATCGCATCAGCATGCCGGATATCGATGTGGATTTTTGCATCAACGGCCGTGAGCGGGTCTTTAAGTATGTGGTGGATCGATATGGCGGCTGGGATTACGTGGCCCAGATCATCACCTTCGGAAAGCTCAAAACCCGCGCCGTGATCCGCGATGTGGGCCGCGCCCTGGACATCCCCCTCAACGAAGTGGATGCCATCGCCAAGCTGGTGCCCGACGAGTTGAACATCTCCCTGGACAAAGCCCTGGAAAAGGAACCGCAACTCAAGGAGCTGGAAGAGACGCGGCCCGAAGTGGCTGAGTTGATCAACATCTGCCGCACCCTGGAGGGTTTGCCGCGCCATGCCTCCACCCACGCCGCCGGGGTGGTTATCGGCGACAAACCTCTGGTCGAATATCTTCCCCTCTACAAAGGTAAAAAGGGCGAAGTAATCACCCAGTTCGACATGAAACTGGTGGAGAAGATCGGCCTGGTGAAGTTCGACTTCTTGGGCTTGCGCAACCTCACCGTGATCGATCACACCCTGGACCTCATTCGGCAGCAGGGCAAGCCAGTGCCGGATCTATCCAATCTCGACTTCAACGATGCACCCACTTACGCCGTGCTGGCAGCCGGCGATACTACCGGCGTCTTCCAGCTGGAAAGTTCGGGCATGAAGGACTTGCTGGTGCGCTTAAAGCCCGAGTCTTTTGACGACGTCACGGCGCTGGTTGCTCTCTACCGTCCGGGCCCGCTGGACAGCGGTATGGTGGATGACTTCGTGGAGCGCAAGCACGGTCGCAAAAAAGTGGAGTATATGCTGCCCGAGCTGGAACCGCTGCTCAAGGAAACCTACGGCGTCATTGTCTACCAGGAACAGGTGATGAAGATTGCCAGCGCCCTGGCCAGCTACACCATGGCCGAAGCCGACGGCTTGCGCAAAGCCATGGGCAAGAAAATCGCCGCCATGATGGCCGAACACCGCGAACGCTTTGTCAAAGGCGCCGTACAAAACAGTCACGATGAGAAGAAAGCCGTGGCGCTCTTTGATTTGATGGAGAAGTTCGGTGGCTATGGCTTTAACAAGTCCCACAGCGCGGCCTATGCTCTCATCGCCTACCAGACCGCGTATCTCAAAGCCCATTATCCCGTGGAATTCATCGCCGCCCTGCTTACCAGCGAAATGAACTCCATTGACGGAGTAGTAAAGTATATCAACGAGTGCCGCACTCATCAAATCGAAGTACTACCGCCGGATGTCAACAGCGGAGACACCATGTTTACCGTGGCCGACGGCAAGATCCGGTTCGGTCTGGTGGCCATTAAGAATGTGGGTGAAGGTGCCGTGGAGGCCATTTGCGAAGAGCGGCGGGCCAAAGGTCCATTTACTTCTCTGTTTAACTTCTGTGAACGGGTCGATCTGCGCAAGGTCAACAAAAGAGTGGTGGAAAGCCTGATCACTTCCGGCGCTTTTGACACCACCGGAGCCAAGCGATCCCAGTTGATGGCGATTTTGGAAGAGGCGCTGGATTATGGTCAGAAAGTTCAAAAAGAACGCTGCGATCCTCAAATGAGTCTTTTTGATGATGGCCCGGATTGTACCCTATCAGTAACGCCGCCCACCTTACCCCATATCGAGGAGTGGAACGAAAGGGACCGTCTCACCCGCGAAAAGGAAGCACTGGGGTTTTATATCAGCGGCCATCCGTTGGCGCCCCATCAAGCCACCATCACCAAGTTCAGCACCACCGCCACTGGCACGGCCGTTGAGGTGCCGGACGGCAAAAACGTGCGCATGGGTGGCATGGTCACTGGTCGCAAAGTGATTCGCACCAAGAAAGAAGAACTGATGGCCTTCATGCAGTTGGAAGACATGGAGGGCATCATCGAAGTGGTGATCTTCCCTTCGATCTACGCCGAATGCCAGCATCTATTGACCGAAGATCGACCGGTCATGGTGCAGGGTAAAATTCAGCAAAGTGAAAAAGGAGCCAAACTGTTGGCCGATCACGTCATCGCCATGGAAGAAGCCGAAACCCTCTGGACGGCTGAAGTTCACTTCGAAATCGATGCCATGCGCGTGGATAAAGCGCTTTTATCGCGGCTGAGGGACCTGGTGCGCCGTTATCCGGGCGAATGCCGGGGGTGGCTGCATTTGAAAACCGATGAAAATGTGGAGACCGTCATCGCAATGTCCGAGGAGTGGCGCATTCAACCGGGCGATAGTCTCAACCGAGAAGTAAAAGCACTCCTGGGGTATGCGGCGGTGGAGACACGCTGCGGCGAGATTAAAGCCCCCGCCAACGGACATCGCGCGCGCAATGGGTTTCGGGCTGGTGCATAAAACGAAATAGCAACACTTTTCAGAAAGATATATCCATATGAATCCCATGAAAGTACCATTACTGGATTTGAAATCTCAATATCAGAGCATAAAAGAAGAAATTCGGACCTGCATCGATGAACTCTGTGACAGCCAGATGTTTATCTTAGGCCCCAAAGTCGACGAGATGGAGCAAAAGATCGCCCAGTACTGCCGAACACCCCATGCCGTGGGGGTCTCATCGGGTTCCGATGCTTTGATTATTGCGTTGATGGCCATGGATATTAAACCCGGCGATCGGGTCATCACTTCTCCATATACTTTTTTCGCCACGGCCGGCGCCATTGCGCGGATCGGCGCGCTTCCAGTATTCGTAGATATCGAGCCTCGCTCCTTCAACATCGATCCAGCCAAACTGAGCCTGTGTTTGGAAACCATGAGCCCTTCCCAACGCGCCAAAGTCAAAGCCGTGATTCCGGTTCATCTTTATGGCCAATGCGCGGAGATGGAGCCCATTCTTGCCATTTGCCGCAAATACCAACTGGTCGTCATCGAAGATGCGGCCCAGGCCATTGGCGCTGAGTATAAAGGGCGGCGGGCCGGAAGCATGGGCGATTTCGGCTGCTTTTCTTTCTTTCCATCCAAGAATCTAGGCGCGTTTGGGGATGGAGGCGTGGTCACGGCCCTGAGCGCGGATACGGACCTTCGTTTGCGCCTGCTGCGCATGCACGGTATGGCGCCCAAGTACTATCATCACGTCATCGGCGGCAATTTCCGTTTAGACGCGCTCCAAGCCGCCATCGTGACGATCAAGCTCAAATACTTAGACCAGTGGACCCTTGGCCGACAAAAGAATGCTGCCGCTTATCGACGGCTGTTCGATGAAGCAGGCCTGGGAAATGGCATAGCGCTGCCCGAAGAGATCCAGAACCGGCATATCTATAATCAGTTCGTGATCCGGGTGCCCCAAAATCGCGATGCCTTGCGAGATTACCTGGGCGCCCACGGCATTGGCACCGAAGTCTACTACCCCGTGCCGTTGCATCTCCAGGAGTGCTTTGCCTATCTGGGATACAAAGCCGGTGACTTCCCTGAATCTGAACGGGCCGCGCTGGAAACCCTGGCTCTGCCGGTTTATCCCGAACTGTTGCCTGAGCAGATTGAGTACGTTGTGGATTGCATCAGAAGGTGGAAAGCGTAAAGTTTAGGAATAAGGTTGAAGGCAAACGTTTTATGGCAGAAGAAATGACCAAAGGAGGGGCCATGCAGCTCACGCTTGGATTTTCACCGTGCCCCAACGATACCTTTATCTTTGACGCTTTGGCCAACGGCCGGCTGCGGCCTCTGGGGTTTACTTTCCGGGCCGAGTTGCATGACGTTGAAACTCTCAATCAAATGGCCTTTGAACAGAAATTGGACATCTCCAAGCTCTCTTTTTATGCTTATCTTCGAGCCAAGAAGCACTACTCGTTATTATCTTCCGGCGCCGCATTGGGTTATGGCTGCGGACCGCTGGTGATTGCCGCCAAGCCCCTGCGAATTGACGACATGGCCGGCTGCCGCATCGCGCTGCCAGGTGAATGGACCACGGCTCACCTGCTATTCCGCTTGTGGGCGCCCCAGGCGCAGCAACGATTTTTCGTAACCTATGACCAAATCTTCGATGCCCTTCGCACCGGCCGGGCCGACTGCGGGGTCATCATCCATGAAAGCCGCTTTACATTTCAAGAAGCAGGATTCCAGCAAGTGGTGGACCTGGGAGCCTGGTGGGAACAACAAACCGGGCTGCCAATTCCCTTGGGTTGCATCGCGGCCCGTAAGCGGCTGCCGGTGCATGTGCTCGACCAGACCGAGCGCCTGATCCGTCAAAGCATTTTGCTTTCCCAGGAAAACCCTGATGACGTCTTGCCCTATATCCGCCAGCATGCCCAGGAGATGACCGCTGAAGTGCTGCGCGCCCACATTGAAATGTTTGTCAATGATTTCACCCTCGATATGGGCCCCAAAGGACGCAAGGCCGTGGCAGTTTTGGCCGAGCGGGCCGAGCAGGCGGGGCTTCTGACATGATCGGCCTGATCTTCGCCACGCGTATGGAAGCTCAACCTTTTTTGCAGCTGAGCAAAGCGGAGCTGGCGGTTGAGAAGCCGTTTCAGATCTACCAATGCGCGAGCCTGCCCGCCCTGCGCATCATGATCAGCCGCATGGGCAAAGTGGCTGCGGCCATGTCCACCCTTTCCCTGATAATTGAACATCGGGTCGGGCAAATCATCAATGCCGGTGCCTGCGGCGTTTTGCGCGACCTGTCTGAACTTCCTGTGGGTCAGATCGTGGCCATCACTTCCGCCGTGGAAGGTGATCACCAAGTATTCGGCCGGCGGCCGGAACCTGCCATTTGTAGTACTACCCTATGGCCGGAACTGCCTAAAGCGCGTCTGGTGACCTGCGATCGGCCGGTCTTCGATCTTCGGCGCCGCAGTGCCTGCGCCAAGCTTGGAGAAGTCGTGGACATGGAAGGGGCGGCCATTGCCCGCGCCGCTGGCTTGTATCAAGTGCCCTGCGAAATGCTCAAGGGCATTACCGACAGCGCCCAGGCCGCCGAAAGAAAGACGCTGATCGCCAATTTGAACACGGTCAGCGAACGCCTGGCCCTGCTTTTGTGGCAGATGCTTAATGGGAATAAGGGATGAGCAAAGTACTTCGATTCATAAAGGTCGAGCACACGGCCTTCAGTTTGCCCCTGATCTTTACTGGCGCCTGGCTGGGAGGCGGCCAGCAATGGCCGAGTCTCAAAGTCATTGTTTTGATCATCTGCGCGGCGGTGGGGGCGCGCACTTTCGGTATGTCTTTTAATCGCATCTTCGATCGTCGTATCGACGCCCAGAATCCGCGCACCGCCGGCCGCGAGCTGCCATCCGGAGCCATGGGCATCGGCACGGCCCTGACCATAGCCATCGGTGGTCTGCTGCTTTACCTGCTCGCCTGTGGGTTGCTCAACCGCTGGTGCCTTGTTCTTTCCCCCTTACCCTTGATCCCACTGTTGGGGTATTCACTGCTCAAACGCTTCACGGCTCTTTGCCATTTCGGCATTGGCCTGTGTCTGGCTTTGGCTCCCCTGGGCGCATATGTGGCGGCCGCCGGAACTCCGTATTTTTCTAAAGGAGCCTGGCTCTTCTCCCTATTTGTCTTCTTCTGGCTCAGCGGGGCGGATATCATTTATGCGCTGTTGGATATTGAAAGCGACCGCCGCATGGGCATCCACAGTATCCCGGCGGCCCTGGGAGCCCAAAAGGCCCAGGCAGTGGCCGCAGTTTCCCACATCGTGGCGCTTACAAGCCTGGCGTTCCTGTTGGGCCTGATCAAGGCGCGTTGGTTGGCCTGGAGTGCTTATGGTGCCACCCTTATTCTTTTTATCCTGATGTATCTGCCTTCGATTCCCGTGCCCAAGCGTTTTTTTCCGATCTCTACCATGGCCGGCGTGGCCGGCGCCATTGCGCCATTATTGAGCTGAAAACAGACATATTCAGGCTTGATCCACCGGCATCCTTACCGTTAATGGGTGAAGGGGCCGGGGCGATGCACTTCTCCAAAAACGCAAAGCCACGGAGAAAAGAACATCTCCGTGGCTTGGTTGTCGATGAAGAGCAAATGCGCGAATCAGCTATTTTGCCGGCGCCGGCTCCTGGTTGGTGGTGGAGCGGTTCGCCTCGGCGGCCTGAAGGTCCGAGCGCCGATTCAGCAATACTTCGATCTTTTTCTTGATGGTATCAGCCTGGACGGGGTCCCGTGTCAATCGCAGGGCTTGTTCCAGGCCGGCCGCGGCGGCTGATAGGGATTCAACCGTGTCCTTGCTGGCATCCACGTCCGCCTTGTAAAGCAGAGTCAGGCGCTGAATGTTGTTGAGGCGCACCGTGATGGCATCGCGCATCTCGGAATTGAGCGCGAATCGCTCGGCTTTTTCCAGATACTCGATGATGGACTTATAATCCGGAAGCTCGGAAACCTCCAACAAGGCATCGGATTTCTCCAGGTAGTAATTGAAGATGATTGGGAAGATCTCCTCACGGCTATATACTTCCCTTTTGGAATCATCTGGCTGCACCCCGTGCAGAATGGCAAAGAACTGCCGGCCGGTGGGAGAGAATTCTCCCCGCCAGATTTCCATGGCGCCCTTTTTGACCGTTACGAAGTATTTAGCGTGGTTGCTGATGCTGGCCCACACAATCATGATGACCAGGGCGGCAACCACCGTGACGGCGATTTTAGCGGATCGCAGGACCGGGTCTGTTGGCGGTTTGCTGGTTTCTTCCCAGGGGCCTGAAACCGCCGCTGGTCTTTCGCTTTCCGCCATAACAGGTATCTGGGCTGGGGCTGCAACGGGCGCGCTCTTAAATTCCTGGGCCATCTCTTTTGGCACTGTTTTTGGCGGGACCACCTCTACCGTGGGTTGCGGTGGCGCGGGTTTGGGCTCCTCGGCGACCGGCGCTGTCGCAGGCGCGGGTTCCACGGCTGGCGGCACAGGCTCAGGCGGCAAGGGTTTGGGTTCCTCAACGGCCGCCTGGGGGGCTTCAAGATTTACTTGAGCTTCTGGTTCCGGCGCCGTGGCCATGGGCTCCGCGGGTGGCGGTGCCTCCACCATTGCCGGCGCTGGTTCGGATACTTCCGGCGCGGGTTCAGCCATCGGGGGTTCAGGAATCGCGGCCGCTTCAACCCTGGCGGGCGGTTCTTCGGGCGGCTGGGCCACCGCAATGATCTCCTCCACGCTAAACCGGCGCGCCAGCAGGGCATCGAGACGTTCGATTTCGGCCGGGTCGTTGCTGGCAATCCATGGCGGTGCGGTCATTTTCGAGAGGTCGGGCAAAGGTTCAGAACTCTGCTTGGAGACTGGATGATCGCTGAATTTTTTAAATAGCAGCTCTTCCAGGGTGGGTGCTGGTTTGGGTTCAGTAGCTGGAAGTTCTTCAGGCGGCTGGGCGACCGCGATAATTTCTTCCATGCTGAACTTGCGAGCCAACAGGGCATCCAGACGTTCGACCGCGGCCGGATCATTGCCGTCAATCCAGGGCGGCGCGGTCATGTTGGAGACATCCGGCAAAGCCGGCGGGCTTTGCGTGGCGGCGGAGTAGTCCGCAAATTTTTTTAGCAGCAGCTCTTCGATAGTGGGGGCTGGTTTGGGTTCGGTCTTTTTGGCTGCGCTCTTGGCGGCTTTTGCTTTTGCCGGGCCGGCGGGTTTGGATGCTTTGGCGCTGCCCGCGGACTGGGACCCAGCTTTTTTGGAGATTTTTTCTTTTTTGGGTTTGCCTTTTTTAGTGGTCGACTTGATCAGACTATCTTTGCCCATGCGGTTCCCCTTTGAAATGAAGACGGTTAATCGTTCAAAGAGCGTATGAACGAGGTGGATACATAAAGTAATGCCATTGCTTTGTAAACTATTTTTTCCCACTCATCTTGCATGGAAAAAGTCCGGCGCTATGTTGCGTAATTAGTGCTATCCGGTTGAGCGAACAGGATCTTCCGATAAGTATATCGCCTGTTGCTTTCGGGAGGATAAATATGAGCCCAAGAAGTCGAGATCAAGTCGCGGCCTGTCAGCAACGATTGGCCGAGGTTCTAAGGGGTTACCCGGGATTGGCGGTGGCCTTTTCTGGCGGCGTGGACAGCAGCGTGCTACTGGCCATGGCCAAAGAGGTTTTGAAGGATCAGGTCATTGCCTTGACTGCCGAATCCGAGGTTCATCCCACCGGCGAACGCGAGGCCGCCGTGGCCATCGCCCAGCAGCTGAAGGTGCGCCATATACTCTTCAGATCAGACGAGCTGGCGGACCCCCAATTTGTCTCCAATCCCAAGGATCGCTGCTATCATTGTAAAAAACGCCTCATCACGGCCATGCGCCCCCAAAGCGCGGTCCTTGGTTTTGAGATTCTGGCCCACGGCGCCAATTTGGATGACTGCTCCGATTACCGGCCAGGACTCAAGGCCGCCGAGGAACTGGGGGTGGTGTCGCCCCTGGTGCAAGCCGGTTTGACCAAGGCCGATATCCGCGCCCTGGCCAAGCAATTGGGCTTACCTAACTGGGACCGGCCCGCCATGGCCTGCCTGGCCACGCGCATCCCCTATGGCGTGAGCATCGAGCGCAAAGTGCTCCAACAGATCGACCAGGCCGAGACCTTTCTACGCCGGATGGGCATAGATCATTGCCGCGTACGCCACCATGGGGAGTTGGCGCGCATTGAAGTCGAGGCCCGGCAGATCGAGCGGTTGTCCAAAGCGCGCTTGCGGCGGCGCATCGTCGATGAACTGCGGTCCTTGGGATATGCCCATGTCTGCATTGATTTGGAGGGCTATGCCACAGGCAAGATGAATCGCGGCGTTGTGACACAGGCTAAATAACATGAACATCATCGAAGCAAATCAGGTTGTCAAACGCTATGGCGCCTTTACCGCCGTGGATGGCATCAGCTTCTCCATTCAAAGCGGCGAATTCTTCGGATTGTTGGGACCCAACGGCGCGGGCAAGACCTCGGCCATCCGTATGATCTACGGCTTTTCACCAGTGACCAGCGGTCAGATGCGGGTCTTCGGCCTGGACATCGCGCAGGATTGGCGCCGCATCCGTTCCCGCTTGGGCGTATGCCAGCAAGAGAATACGCTGGATCCCGACCTCACCGTTGAACTGAACCTGCTGATCTATGGCCGCTATTTCGATAAGCCCAAGGCCCAGGTTCGCCAGCGGACTGAAGAGCTCTTGACCTTTTTCGCTCTTAATAACAAGCGTCAGGCCAAGGTGATGGAGCTTTCCGGCGGATTGGCCCGCCGGCTGCAACTGGCACGGGCCCTGATCGCTGATCCGGATCTGCTGATTCTGGACGAACCCACCACCGGCCTGGACCCTCAATCCCGTCACCAGGTCTGGGACCGGCTTTTAGAGTTGAAAAAAGGCGGCCTGACCATGCTTCTGACGACCCATTACATGGATGAGGCCGAAAGCCTGTGCGACCGGCTGCTGATCATGGATCACGGCCAGATCGTCACCCAGGGCCGGCCGCGCGGTTTGATCACCGAGCATGCGGCTGAGAACGTCATCGAGATCGAAGGGCCGGGTCCTGATCTGAAGACGTATATCAAGGAAAATGCCATTAAACACGATGACCTGGGTGAGCGCATCATTATCTACACCCAGGCCGACGGGCGGCTGGCCGAGGAAGTGCGCCGCAAGTTCTGCATGGGCTCGTGCCTGTTTCGCACCGGCAACCTCGAAGATGTGTTTTTACGCCTGACCGGCAGGGAGTTACGCGAATGAACCCAGTGCAACTGAACGCCATTTCATTGCGCTTTCGTCATATCTGGTACCGGAATTTGATCACCTACCGCCGTATCTGGCGGGTTAACTTTCTGGTGCCGCTACTCGAACCCGGCTTCTATATTCTGGCCTTCGGCCTGGGATTTTCAGGTCTGATCAATGGCGTGGAGTACGCCGGGAAGCATTTGGTCTATACCCGATTCATGGCCCCGGCCCTGGTGGCCACGGCCTGTATGTGGAACTCCTTCTTCGAAACCACCTATACTTCCTTTGTGCGCATGTACTACCAGAAGACATTTGATGGTATCTTGGCCACACCCATCAGCATCGAGGAGATCATCATCGCGGAGGTGGTCTGGGCCGCATCCAAAGCCGCCGCGGCCGTGGCCCTGATGCTGCTGGTGCTCATGCCCTTGGGATATGCGGATTTTCCCAGAGCCCTGATGTGTATTCCGCTGGCCTTCTTGGGCGGGATAGCCTTTGCCGCTGTCGGTATCTTCTTCACCGGCGTCATCCCCACCATTGATATGTTCAATTTGCCGATCTTTCTGTTCATCACACCCATGTTTCTCTTCTCGGGCACATTCTTTCCCGTGGCGGGCATTGCCAAATGGGCCGCCATCTTCCCACTCATCTTTCCGCTCTACCATCTGGTGGAGTTGACCCGCTTCTTCTGCCTGGGATTCATGGAGTCCAACCCGGTCTTCAACCTGGTTTACCTGTTGCTCTTTGCATCGGTCTTCGGCGGCCTGGGGCTGGTGTTTATGAAGAGACGACTGATCAAATAGGCGTGTATTTTGTTGATTGGATGATTGGTTGATTCGTGGCTGGATACGGGATCAAAAAGAGACTTGGGGAGCAGAATTCGCGCGGTCGTCTCCCTGCTTGTTCACTGCTGGCTATTTCTTCTCGGCACTCCGCGCTGGTAAAGGGTCTCTTCGATGGCCGTCTGGCTCCAGGATAGATCCTGCTTCTGGCGGCCGCTGGAGTAGAGATCCATCACTTCTCGAGTATAGGTTGAAGCTTTGTTGTGCACGACCTTGGCGGCCTGTTCGATTTCACTCCAATTATCGCTTTTGATAAATGCTTCGAAGCCTGATTTTAGTTCACCGAAGAGCAGCGGCACCAGCCCGCCGCTGAAGGCCATGTAAAAGCCTATCCCGGCCTTATCGCGCCGGGCGCAGTAATAGGGCAGGGGACCTTGAGGACCGGTGTCGGCCAGCACGTCTTTCAGGGTGCGGATCAGCAGTTCAACGGCCGTGTGCGGAAAGTCGGCCAGCATTTGACGCCAGGTGGCGCGTTCAAATACCGCTTCATCAAGCTCGCTCAATTCGTGCCGGATATAGGTGGTTTGCTGGATGTTCAAAATCGTATCCAGATGACGGCGGATTCCATTCTTATCGCAAACCGGCAGATGGCAGCACGCAGCCAGAGCGTATGCCAGAGCGGCCCGGCCGCTGTTGGGAAGATAATCGATCTGATCCCACAGAAACATGCGCGCCGCCGCGGTGCGCAACACCACCTGGTCATCCTGGGTAAAGGCCGGCAAGGTCAGCAGATCGCGCGCCAACTCACGGCCCAGGCGCCAGACGGTGCGGCCGTCGATGTTCTGGCAGAGTTTAATGCGGGCCAGGAAAAAGGTGGGTTTCAAACTGTGGGCATAGCCAGAGCCGTAAAAGTATCCTTGAGGCGTTAAAAGGGCGTTGATGGCCTGGCTGTCAAAGGGTTCAAAGCTGCGTTCATCAATGGTTATCTCTTGATAGGGTTGGTCGGCCAGCGACTCCCATAGCTCTTCGCGCTGTCCGATCCACGCCAGCACCGCATCGGCCGCATGTTCTTCCCATGGGTGCAGGCCCTGGTGCCATTTATAGAGATCGCGCAGCCGCAAGGCCAGGCCGCAAACCGAATAGATCCCCGCATGAAGGGCATCGGAGATATCGCAATTGTGCTGCACTTGGCGCGTGAGCTGCTCTATGTTCATGGCGTTTCCTAATGTCCGAACATGGGCCCCTTGGGCCCCAGATGGCAGGAATAGCAGCCGAACCCCCGCCGCGTGATGAGGTTGAAACGTTTCACCCCCAGGGCGTCAGCCATTTCAGGCACCAGTCGGTTGAGTTTGAGTTCGGTGGTGTCCGGGTACTTGGCGCGCTCCGGTCCCAGGAAGAGCTCGCCGCTGAGCCTGGGAAGATGATCAGTCGGCATATGGTAGTCGCCGGTGTAGTCGCCGACCCCGTGGCACAATGTGCAATCCACTTTGGCGTACCGCTCCGGGCGCCACTGCTGAAATATGGTGGTCGCCAGGGGCAGCACCACCTTTTTCATATGCAGCTTGCGCTGTTCGATGTTCATTTCGGACCAGGTCAATGGCTTGCCGTCGGGGCCGATCGGGCCCACGCGTTTGGTGGCTGAGCACCCCCAAAAGGCCACGGCGGTCATTATTGTGACGGCGATTAGGATTAAGGCGCTGGGATGAGCGAGGAATTTACGGGACATGATCATCTCCTTGGCTGAACCTTGGACCCGGTAGTCCAAATGAAAACGCCTCGAGGGAATGCCTGTGTTTATGAGCGGAGGCGTTGGATCAATGTGTTGACTACTGTATCAGGTGAGATGCGCTCGAGGCAATCCAAAGATGGGCAGGCTTGACCACTGCTCTCAAAACAGGGCGGGCACTTCTCGTCTGACCGCATAACGCATGCGCTGCGGCCTCTGGGACCCCAGCGGACTGGGTCGGAAGGCCCGAAAATCGCCACCGTCGGCACGCCGATAAATGCCGCCAGATGGGTTGCTCCGGAATCGTTCCCGATAAAGGCGCCGCAACTCTTTAGCGTTTCGGTCAAAGAGACCAGATTTTCCGGCCTCGTTACCGGCGTGAGCCCGTTCGCCGGCCAATGCGCTTCGGCCGGGCCCAGAAGAAATTCGGCCTTAAATCCATGCACGGAAAGCAATTCTTTCAGGGTCAGGAAGCTGTCTAAGGGCCAGTTTTTGCGCCGGCTGCCTGACCCAGGATGAAGCATAATCCGCGCAGGATCGAAATCGGTTCGGCGACGATCCTTTTCATCGGCCTCGGTTTCGGATTCCGCAGTCCCCGGCTGTAATATCAAAAGCCTCTCCATCTGAGCAGCATAATGATCAGTGATATGAACCGGCGTCGAGTCCGGCGGCCGGGGAGCAACCAAATGGACTCGCGTCCCGGTCAGTGCACTGACGCGCTGATGCAGTTCGATGGAATAGGAGAACAGAAGAATAGTGCCATAGCCGCGAAGCATTTCGAGCTGTGGCGGGATTGGTCCATCGCCAAAAAGCGAGGCGAAAAGGGCCGACTCCGCCGGGTAAGTTCTATCAACAAGATCGAGGTGATGGGCCAGCACACCGATCTGACTTTTGCAGATAAGATCCACGGTTTCGAATCGGGCCCGCAGACGCGCGAGCAGCGGGAAAAGGGTAACCAGGTCGCCTAACGCGCCTTGATGGAAGATGAGGAGTTTGCTTTCGGGCGTGAAGACGATGACTACCCCCCAAGCATTTATTAATCTTCGTGGTTGAGAAATTCACTTCATCGCGGCGAGTATCCATATTCTATGGGGACCACAGTTATATAAGCAGTGGCCGCAACGCGACACGCAACTGTAGTTGGTGGTCACACCGCCCGAAGAGAGCCGTTTAATGGATAGCTGGGTCATGTACATCCTTTGAAACGAATAACCGAATCGGTTTCGGACGCCGATTATCCGGGAAATGGAGGGGCAATACAAGTACAAATATTGAACGAACAGCCATATGGCTTTACGGCGAAGCGTGTTTATTGTAAAGTCATTTCACTATCAGATTCTAAACCTCCGAAAGGAAAATGTATGCCCAGCAAAATTTCCATGGTTATAGACGCCGGTCACAGCCTCGAAAGTCATAAAACCGGTTTTACCATTTCTGACCTGATGAATAAGCTCAAATGGGAAGAAGCTGAACGGTTTTACCTGCAAAACGTCTTGGCCCAGCTGACCCGGAAAGGGAAAGCCAAAAAACTAGGACCCAAAAAGCCAATCGTGTATTCATTTAAAAACCTGGATGACAAGGCCGAAGCAAAAAACAAGGCCCGAAGCAAACTGGCCACATTCGCCCAATCGGCTGGGCTGGTGTCGTCAGGTACTGGCCGTCCCAACCTCACCTACGAAGATATTGCCCAGATGGAGATCCCCTTGGAACTTATCGGGCAGGGGATGATCCATCTCAACGAACAATTAAAGCTTAAAAACCAGAAGCTGGAATCAGCGCTGGAAGAAACCAGGCGGCATCTGAGCGAGGCCCTAAAACGAATGGCCGAGCAAGATGCCACCATTGAAGAACAAAACCGCACCATTGCTACACTAAAAAGGGATCATAAACTTGCCAGCAAGTTACGAACTCCCATAATCGAACGGAAAAAGCCCCGGTAAAATTTTCTCCTAAGACACCTACAGATGTCCGATGGCCTACATAAAAACGGCTTCCATGAGTCTGGGGCGTATCTTTCCAATACTTTGCGGAATGATTTACTGTTCATATCGAATGGATTGATTGTCGCGCTGTTTAATATTCTATGGGCAGACAAATAAAACCGCCAATCTTCAACTTAAGGGCGTGTTGGTGAACTAAGTTACATGAAGCTGTTTGCTGCTTATCGTAGTGCGCCGATATTCCTTGACATTCATTATCGCAGACGCCATACTGCCCGCTGTTTGTCAACCCCCCCCACTTTTTTTACGGTTACATTCAGAGCTACAACCCCGTCTCAAAATAGAGATTTTGGTTTAACATCGCGGCGGAGGCAAATTTTAAACCGCTGACATATTAAAGTATTTCGAAGATTTTAGATTTGCCTCCAAAAAAAGAGTTTGGGCCAAAAGATTATTTTGAGGTGGCTTATAATACCTATTCAGGCTGTACGTTTTATATACTGTCATGGCTTGGGATGAGCTACAGGAGAGTGTAATGTACTTCTATCGGTTATCCTTATCTGCAATCGTACTGAGTCTGTCGGGCGTGCTTCTGTTTCTATCGATTTCGGTATTGAATGGTTGCAGCCAAAAGTTTTCCGAAGAAGACCGTTCCGCCGATTCTTTCGATAGAGATTCCGGCGCCGTTGCCATGCAGCTCAAATGGGGGCCTTCCGGCAGCGACGATCGCATTGCCTTTTCACCCAGCGGAGATGTTTGCGCGGATTATGGGATCACGAATATCCGTGCCACGATTTTTAATGACAACCGTCAATCCGTGGCATCCGCGCTCTGGGCATGCGGCGATAACAATCATAGTGGGACATTGCGCGACGTGCCTCCGGGTACCAATATGCTCGTCATGGTGGAAGGTATTATTGGATTTGATTCTTTTTGGGTAGGACAAAGGGACAGTTTTGAAGTAATCGCCGGGCAAACGACTCAATTGGGTGTGATTACCATGCAATATAAAGAGCCCAATCCAGCGCCCGCTGTGGAAAGCCACGCCCCCGCGGCCAACGCGAGCAATGTGGCGTTGAATCCGACCATAGAAGTCACGTTTAGTGAGGATGTATTGCCGGTCACTATAAACAGCAGAACATTTTTGGTCTTGTCTGGAGGTGTCGGGATCGCCGGATCGGTGGCGTATACCCCCGAGACTCACAAGGCTGTTTTTATTCTCTCGAATTATCTGGCTTACAGCACTGTATATACCGTTAGACTCACCGCCGGTATAGAAGACCGCCAGGGGAAACAATTGGCGCCCGCCGAGTGGAGTTTTACTACTCTATGTCTGCGTCACACCATCACCGCCACGGTCAATAGCGGTGGTATTATCAGCCCTTCGGGGGATGTTCTTGTTTGTGATGGCGCGCAACCGACTTTTACTATCTCGCGCCCAACGCTTTCGCAAATTGATCAATTATACATAGATAGCAATCCGGTCCTCTCGCAGCCGGTGGCCCTTTTCATAAATCCCTATCAATACACATTTTCACCCGTGATGAAGGATCACACGATCCGGGCGGTGACCTCGGACATACCAATCATTATTTCAAGCGCTTCGCCGGCCGTCGCGGGTGAGGATCAATTGACATTAACCCCTTCCGATAGCCCTGCCGCTCTGGAGAGCAGACAAAGCGTCAACTCAGCGCCTAATACCATTTGGTATGTCGACAACGCTCGCCAGATAGCCATTGAGGATGGCCCCCAAGACGGCAGGAGTTGGGAGGGCGCGCTTAGTACGATTCAAGCGGCGGTGGATGCCGCGGCCGATGGCGATGAAATCTGGGTGGCGGGCCGGCAATATGATTTGACGGGCGCCATCGCGATCGACCGGAAGATCGAACTGTACGGGGGCTTCAGCGGCAATGAAGCCCAACGCGGTTTGAGCGATCGGAAAGCTAATCCAACGATCTTAAATGCCCATAGCCCTGGAGGCTCTTCCGCCACTCGCTGTTTCCTTTTTTATCCTGGGGCAGCGGACACCAGAATTGATGGCTTTATTATCCAAAATGGTTTGGGAGAAAAGGATCTGTCGCCTCATCGTAAAGACCCTTGCGGATTAAGCGGTGCATTATATATCAACCATGCCAAGCCCGTGTTAGCCAATTGCTCTTTGCGCCACAACCGGATCTTGCGTGGTGAGGTCACAGGCCAGGGGAACCAAGACTTCGATACTACGTTATCCATCGAAAACTGTTTTTGCCTTGATACCGGAGAAACAATTGGGCCGCTGGAGATAATTTTTAACCCTGATGCGGGGCCTTAAAAATACTGCAAGCGATTTTATAAAGGCTTTTTGAATCTATTTAGCAACCGACTGTATCCTGAGCCGAAACCCTTTTTTGGGAGCACTAGAACCCTGGTGCGAAAGCAGTATCAGGGTTAGGCCGCCGACTTTAGAAACTGATAGAGCTGGCGATATCTACATATACGCTATTTTGCAGAGGATTCTTTTTGATATGCAACCGACAGTAGATACAGAGCAAAATTCACGCCCGTCCCAACCTGGGCCTGATCGGGCCAGGGACTTTGCACTCGCTGAAAACCGGATTGAATTTGGAAATAATTACAATTTCATCAGGGTATTGCACCATGGCATACGCGCTGCGTTGATCTTTCATGCCATTTTTCTATTCCTGTTCTTATGGTTGCGCATCATGCCGCTGTTCCTTTTCAATATCGGCAGCGTCGTGCTCTACAGCGGGTGTATTTATCTGTTGAAGCGGGAAAGGTATGGGCTGACCATTTTGCTGAGCTGGCTTGAGATTGTCGGCCACGCCGTGCTGGCTTCGGCCTTGCTGGGGTTTGAAAGCGGTTTTCAATATTATCTGATCGTTCTGGTGCCCCACACGTTGGTCAATGCCAATCGCACCAATGTCCAAAAGATCATTCTCACCATCCTGCTC
>JAKALP010000024.1 GCA_021824175.1 Deltaproteobacteria bacterium | reverse complement strand
CTGCCGATGCCTTTAAAACCCATACAATAAAATGAAGCGCGGCGACTGCTTCCAATTGCTTTGAAAATATTGCGCGCTCTTCAATCTAAACTGAAAATTTGGTTCCATTTATTTTGGAAATCAACACACGGGTATGTTTCGGCGACAAATAAGCACGGTTTCCCCGTTGCATACTTTGGCCAAGTAGCTTGAAAGATGTGTTTTTATTTCATTAATATTTAAAGTAATCATGGCTAATTATTGGTCATAAAGTTGGTCATGTCAATAACTATATTATGGACCAGATAGGGGAAAAGGGTCCCAACGCAGGCCGTATCGCCGTCCCTGCCTTAACCAATGCCGGGCCTTTGGCCGTGGGTTTTTCGGTTCAGGCACTACCGATGCAATTCCTCGCCCTAGTCCGGAAACTCCCTCAGCGTCTCATGGATGCCCTTGTGCATCTCGTACCAGAATTCGTAGGCCGCGGCGTGTTTGTCCTGGTTGAATAGCGTCAGCCAATGATCGAGTTGCTCGTTTTGAACCCCTTCGATTTCTTTTTTGTTCTTCAGGAATGTGTGGATCATATCGATGTTGCGGGCCGACTCCCAGAAGACCGAAGAATTGCGGCTCGTGATGCGGCCGGCGGTGAGGGCGATGCTTCGCAGAAATGCTTCCTTGCAGCCGAAAATCTTCTCCATGATTTCGGGCACCATCTCTTCGGCCCAGGCCCGGTGAAAGCGGCAGATACCCATGTTGTCCAGCAGCAGCTCCTTGAGCATGCGCTGGGCGCACTTTTTGCCCAGTTCGCGCGGTGGTAGAAAATCGTTGCCGTAGTGCATGTAGTATTTGCCCATGATGGCCATGGGCGCGAAGGCGCCGGGGGTCCAGTACTGGTTGGGCACCATCCAGCCCTGGCGGGCAAAGGCATTGTAGATAAAGCGATCCATTACTGTTTTTCCTTTTTGGCGCGCCAGGCCGCGGGCGAATTTACGGGCGCCGAAGCCCAACGGGATTTTACCGTCGGGCCGGGTCATTTGGTCGAGGAGGGCTACGCCCAGGGCCGCATTGTGCAGGGAGTCCGACACGTTCTCAAAGCTTTCCACATTCCAATGCGGCAGGTTGTTGACGCCCAGTTCCTGGGGTGTCAACACGTTTTCATGCAGGCACTCCATGAGCCAGGAGAGCACGCCGCCCACGGAGATGGCATCGAACCCCAACATGTCGGCATGGTGATTGAGCTGTTCGGCGGCGCGCTGGTCAAAGATGCCGCACAGCGGTCCCATGGTCTGGTAGGGCTCGTAGTCTTTTTTGTAAACTCCCTGCATTTTCTTGCAGACGGCCGCGCATGGCTCGCCGCAGTTGCGCTGTTGTTTGGTCTGGATGGTCTCTTCGTTGAACTGCTTGAGGTAGTGATCGATCACCAGCCGCTGGTGAAGGTTGCGGCGTTCTTCTTCGCTCCAGTAGATGGTGCGGTAGTTAAAGGCCAGAAGCCGGCCTTCCATGCCGGCGTAGTTGACACCGAAAGTGCCGCCGGTCTGGAAGCGCTCATCATAGCGGTATTTGGTGGTGGCTTCGATGTCTTTGGCCGCCATGCGCTGATTGTACTTGTCTTTGAACCATTGGTCGGCCACCGAGCGGTCGCTGAAATCTTCGTCAATGTGCGTGCCGCCATAGATAATTCCCAGGATGCCATGCTCCTGGAGCAGTTTGCTGCCGAAGCCGCCCCGGCCGGCCCAGGTATCCACGGGCGTGACTACTCCTTTTTTGACCGGCGCTGAAATAATGCCGCCGATATCGGTGTAACGCGCGGCCGGACCGGTGGCGAGAACTCGTGGTTCGTTGGCATAGCGGCCGCCGAACATGGCAATGGCCCGGTCCATCACGGCATATACCCCTTTGCGGTCCTGGGCCCAGATCTGCTCGGGCGCCACCGGGACCATTTCCACCTCAATCTCTTCGCCGTGGGAGCGGTTGAGATACAGCATGCAAGGGGAGGGCGCTTTGCCGATGATGGTCAGCATGTTGATGCCCAGATTGTCGAACACCAGGGCCGCGCCGCCCATGGAAGAGATGTAGAAACCATGCCAGCACGGCGAGATGCCGCTGATGATCAGGCGATTGGTGCCGGGAAAGACCGAGCCCGCCAGCAAACCGGCTCCGATATTCAAGCTGTGGCGTTTGTGGGCCAGATGAATGCCCAGGTCCACGGGACCGAAGAAGTCGCCGACTCGATAGCGCTGGATGCGGTAGAAACCGCTGGCGGCGTCGAGCAGTAGTATTTTTAGGGTGTGGGTTGGGGTGGTCATGGGGGGACTCCTTTATTTGGGAAGTAGCATCGGTTTGGGTAAAGGGAGTGAAGGACTTCGGGTTTGAGTAGCAGAAACGGCTCTTTGTGGTGTTTTGGTTTTTCCATAAAATATCACAAATAGGGCGTAAAGAGCCAGCAGAGTGAATCGCGCACTTTGACCGGCAGGGGGCGGCCGTCCATTTCGGCCAGAGAAGTTTCCCTTGAGGCGGCCATGGCCTGGGTAAAGCGTTCGGCCAGATCGTGGTTGAGTTTGGGATCGTACACTTCCAAAACCATTTCAAAATTGAGCCGTAAACTGCGGGGATCGATATTGGCTGAGCCGATGATGGCATAATAGTCGTCGATCAAAAAGAGTTTGGTGTGGACAAAGGGAGGCGGCTGGTAGAAGATTCTGACCCCCTCTTTGAGCAGCATCCACAGCATATTGTCCGAGGCCCATTTGACATAAGGCAGATTGTTTTTGGCCGGCAGCAGGATGCGCACATCCACGCCGCGCAGGGCCGCGGTTTGCAGCGCGCCCACGAGATCACGGGAAGGCAGAAAATAGGGGGTCATGATGAAGATCCTCCGGCGGGCCACGGCCGTCGCTCCCATGAGGATCATGGCCAACTTGTCGATATCTTCGTTGGGACCGTCCACCACGGTCCGGCAAAGCGCTTCGCCATGAAGCATGTGTTTATCCCCGCAACTTTCCAATTGTGGGGGAGGAGCGCTTTTGTTGCAGAAACTCCAGTCCGCCAGAAATACTTGTTCCATCTGGGCGACCACAGGTCCGCGAATGCGAAAGTGGATATCTTTGACGCGTCCGGGGCTGGTCTGATCGGCGGTCAAGTGACGGTCTCCGATATTCATGCCGCCGGTAAACCCGACCTGGCCGTCAATGGTCAGGATTTTACGGTGGGTGCGCAGGTTAATGTAGAGCGAGGGCGGTAGAAGTTTGGGTGGCAGAAATTTTTTGACCGGCACGTGGTTGCGCCGCATAAGTGTTCCGGCACGCCTCAAAGAGTAGTACTCCCCCACACCGTCCAATATGACCCGCACATCAACGCCGCGCTGAACCGCCTCGGCGAGGGCTGCGACGAATCGGCGGCCGCTATTATCCGTGTCCATGATATAAGTGGAGAGAAAGATTTTTTGCCGGGCCTGGGCAATGGCCTCCAACATGGCCGGGTAGGCTTCTTCGCCGTTTTCAAGGGGTTCAATGCGATTGCCGGGCGTCAGCGGCAAATGGGTCACCCGATCGGAGAGACCGGCGATGGGACGGAAAGATTCAGGCACCGAGGAGATTGGGATGCACCGCGTGCGGCCTTCTTTATCTTCTTCTACGCTGATGCGCAAGAAGGCCGTCAAGGGGCCTCCCAGGCGCTGGCCCTGGGTGCGGACGCGATTGATGCCGAAAAGAAAATAGAAAAGCGGTCCCAGGGGCGGAAACATGATGCAAACCGCAACCCACCCCAGGGCTGCGCGGGAATCGCGTTTATTGAGCAGCGCATGGGCGGCCGTGGTCCAGGAGAGCAGTTCGATAAAGATGATGACGACCCAATCCAGGCGGGGGAAGGTTTGGGTCCAGAGGTACAACACAAATTCATATATGGTTTGGACGATGGGGCCCATGAAGTTCTCTTTTGTTTAGTATTCAGGAGTCACGAGTCAGGAGTCATAATCCAGAATGCAACCCGCTATTATATCTTCTGGGTTTTGACCACTTAAACAAGGTACCGGGGTGTTTCTTCCGCCATGCCCGCGCAGGCGGGCATACAGCGGGATTGCATTCTATGAAAGTGGATTCCCGCCTTCGCGGGAATGACGCGCCTCTGATCGGAAAACGCCACCTCCCCTCAGTTAAACAGTTACTGCTTTTTAATTTGTCCGGTGGCACCTAATGCACCCTACATGGCCAGTCGCCGATCCAGCCGCGTGTAGCGCTGCTGGGGGGCATTGTTTTTAATCGCAATGGCCAGGGCCCGCTGGGTACCCACGAGCACCGCCAGTTTGCGCGCCCGGGTTACGGCCGTGTAGAGCAAATTGCGCTGCAGCAACACATAGTGCTGGGTGGTGACCGGGATCACCACGGCCGGAAACTCAGAGCCCTGGGACTTGTGCACCGATACCGCATAGGCCACGCCCAGCTCTTCCATTTCGGTGAAATCATAGGGCACCAGGCGCTCGTCAAAACGCAGCATTACCTGTTTGGCGTGCGGGTCAATTCCGGCAATGCGGCCGATGTCGCCGTTAAATACTTCCTTTTCGTAATTATTGCGCAACTGCATCACTTTATCGTTGAGATGAAAGAGCTGCTCGCCGTGTTTGACGTAAACATGTTGCGGATTAAGGGTCCGCTGCAGTTCGCGGTTGAGGTTTTCAGCGCCCACGGTGCCCCGGTGCATGGGGGTGAGCACCTGAATGTCGTCGATGGGATTGAAGCCGAAGCGCCGGGGAATGCGCTCGCTGGTCAGGGTCAGGATAATCTCCAGAATCTTTTCCGGATCTTCCTGCTCAATGAAGTAAAAGTCATTGTCGCTGTCTTCTGACTTGTTTTTAATTTGGGGCATCTGGCCGGCATTGATGCGATGGGCATTGACCACGATGCGGCTGGCTTTGGCCTGGCGGAAGATCTGGTCCAGGGTCACCACCGGCAGGGTGTCGGAGGCTATCAGGTCCTTGAGGACATTGCCCGGCCCCACGGATGGGAGTTGATGGACATCGCCCACCAGAATCAACGTGGCGGCCAACGGCAGGGCCTTGAGCAGGTGGTGCATGAGCAGAATATCGATCATGGAGGCTTCATCTACTATCAGCAGATCCACCTGCAGGGGGTTGTCTTCGTTGCGTTGAAAACCGTTCTGGGTGGGGCTGAACTCCAGCAGGCGGTGAATGGTTTTGGCTGGCCGGCCCGTGGTTTCGGCCAGGCGCTTGGCGGCCCGGCCGGTGGGGGCCGCCAGCAGAATGGTGGCGTGCAATTGCTCATGGATGCGCGTAATGGCCCGAACGATAGTGGTCTTGCCGGTGCCGGGCCCGCCGGTGATGATCAGTACTTTTTCTTTGAGCGACTTGGCCACGGCCTGGGCCTGGCGCTGGGCCAACTGGATCTGAAGCTTGTTTTGGACCCACTCCAGGGCTTTGTGAATATTCACTTCCCGTCTGGGGGTCGAGGCTTCGGCCAGAAGATTGAGTTTGGTGGCCACATAGTTTTCGCAGAAGTGAAACAAGGAGAGATAGACGGCCAGGGGAGTGAGCTGGAGTCGCAGAGCGCTATCCTTCAAATTTTCGATGACGATTTTCCGAGTGCAGACCAGCTCTGCCATTGGGCTGTACAACAAATCGCGCTCCACCTTAAGCAGCTCACAGACCTTGTTAAGCAACTCTTCATAGGGGTAGTAGACATGACCCTCAGCGGTCATTTGACTCAAGGTGTGCAGAATCCCGGCCTGGAGGCGCAGCGGCGAGCGGGCATCAAAGCCGATGCGGCCGGCAATCTGATCCGCCTTGAGAAAGCCGATGCCGAAGATCTCCTCGGCCAGACGGTAAGGGTTCTCTTTGAGCAGGGTGACGGTCTTCTGGCCGTAATGCTTAAAGATCTTGTTGGCCGTGGCTGCGCCGATGCCGTGGCCTTGCAAAAAGAGCATCACATTGCGGTTTTCTTTTTGTTCTTCCCAGGACTGGCGGATGGTGGCCAGGCGCTTGCGGCCGATGCCGCCGATCTCGGCCAGGCGCTCGATCTCTTTGTCCAAGACCTCCAAGGTCTTTTTACCAAAACGCTGGACAATCAGTTTGGCCGTGGCTTCGCGAATGCCCCGGATGGCGCCCGAGCCCAGATAGCGTTCAATACCTTTTTTATCCACGGGTAAGCGGGCCGTAAATTGAACCACCCGGAATTGCCTGCCAAAGCGCTCGTGTTCCAGCCAGTGGCCGTGCATGGAGAGGATGGTGCCTTCGGCCGGCGCCATGAGTTCGCCCACCACGGTGACCGTTTCCTTGAGTTTATCTGAAGCAATCTGGGCCACGGTAAAACCGGTTTGTTCATTACTGAAAGTAATGCGCACCACCTGCCCGGTCAGGAATTCGAGCGCCTGGGGCTTCTGGTCCTGGGGGGCATTAGTGGCCTTGATCATTTCCATGTTGGACCCACTGGGGCAGCCGGATGTCGGTTGGGTTGCGCTGGTCTGGAATATAGCCTTTGATATCGATCAGCGGCGATTCATCCAGCGCATCGATCTCTTCCAGGTAAAGGCGCAACCCATCAACCGAAAGCACCCGGCAAACCGTAAGCGCAATGGGATTGGGCCGCACCGGCGCATGGGTGGCAAAGACGCCGGTGAGCGGATTGCGCGGATTTTTGCGGGGATGGACCTGGAGCGTGGCGCGGCCTTCGGGGGTGTCGTTGCGGTCAAACCAGTAGAGCACCATGATGTGCGAAAATCCCTCGATTCCCAATAGCCCCGCGCTGTACCGGGGATCGAGCTCCAGCCAGATCTTCTCCTCTTTTTTGTGGATCGTGCCAATGGGGTTAACCTGAAATGGGGGATTCATAAGGGTGCCTGCTTGTCCGAATTGGTGTTAAGGCCTTAATTGTCTTTATAAAAATCATATTCCAGGGTTGGTGTAAAGCAAATAAAGATCCAAACACCAGAGCCGACCTTGAATCTCCAGCGGTTGAGGTCCCAATCTTCTCCGAAATGATGTCCGCGGTTTAAACTTTGCCTCCAAAGTTTTATCCCACTGGCCTTTAGCGGGAGATTTTGGCCCCGAATCTTTATTTTGAGATTGTTTGTAGTGTATTGGCGGAAAGAATAAATTCGTCGTGATATTTGACATCAGCAGTATAGCTGTTCCATATTATGGGTCCCAGCGCGTCAATGATAGCTGGTTTTTGCTTCCACGATCGTCTATCAACCGCGGACCGAGTATTGCCATGGGCTATGTCTTCGATTTTCAAGATGCGCGTGCCTATATCCAATGGGCTTCCCGCCAGCCCAGTCTGTGGACCGCGGCCATGGCATCCGAGTTGATGGTCAATTTGCTCAAGCCGGCCCAGGGGGAATCGATTTTGGATATTGGTTGCGGCGACGGCGCCAGCAGTCAGCCGCTGTTGGAATTGGGGCTCAATGTCACGGGCCTCGATCCTTCATCCTATATGTTGGAGCTGGCCAGCAACCGATTGGGGCAGCGCGTGGATTTGTACCGGGGCTTTGGTGAAGACCTGCCTTTTGATGACAACTCCTTCAATCACGCGCTTTTCTTCCTCAGTCTGGAGTTTATGGACGATCCGCAGCGCGCGGTGGAGGAGGCCTGCCGGGTGGCCAAGGACCGTGTGTTTTTCGGCCTGCTGAACCGGTTTGCCCTTTCCGGCGTACAACGTTGGCGCAAATCATGTCTAGAGGACCGGGTGTTCGCGCATGCCCGGCTATTTACGGTCTGGGAGCTGAAGAAGATGGTTCGTTCGGCCGTTGGATCCGTGCCCATTACCTGGCGCACGGCCTGCCAACTGCCCGCAGGAACGGCCAAGGTGCTGCAGAGCATTGAGCACTCCAGTATTGTGCAGCGCTGCCCCTTTGGGGCCTTTGCGGGTTTGGTGGCGACCCTGGTGCCCAGATTCCGGACCCGGCCGTTGGCTATTCGTTACTCGCCTGAAGCCCACCCTCGCGTGGTGCCTGGCTCGGCGGCCGCTGGATCGGTCACCGTGGGCTGGGAAAAAGACTCTGAATTGAAGATTTCATAGAGCGCCAAATTGCTGAAAGGAGGCCACGCCGATGAAAGCCTGCCTGTTTCAAGCCTTGGACGACGGCGATGTGCGCTGTAACCTGTGCAATCATCGCTGTCTGATCAAACCGGGTCGTCGGGGGCTGTGCCATGTCCGCGAAAACCGCCAGGGCACCCTGGAAACATTGGTGTATGGCCGCCTGATCGCCCGCAATGTGGACCCCATCGAGAAAAAGCCGCTGTTCCATCTGCTGCCCGGCAGCCGTTCCTACTCCATCGCCACGGTGGGGTGCAATTTTCGCTGCCGCTTTTGTCAGAACGCGGATATTGCCCAGATGCCCACGGACCGGGACGGCCTGATCATGGGTACTCCCGTAACCCCCCAGGCCATTGTCCAAGACGCCCTTCAGACTGGCTGCCAGAGTATCGCCTATACCTACACCGAACCCACCGTCTATTTCGAGTTCGCTCTGGAGACCGCCAAGATCGCCAAGAGCCGCGGCTTGAAAAATGTGTTTGTCTCCAACGGCTATATGACCCCCGAAGCCTTGGAAATGGCGGCCCCTTATCTGGATGGCGCCAATGTGGATCTCAAAGCTTTTACCGATGAATTTTACAAGACCCAGTGCGGCGCGCGGCTGGAACCGGTCAAAGAAACCCTGCGCCTGATGAAGCGTATGGGCATCGTGCTGGAGATCACCACGCTGCTGATCCCCGGTCTTAACGATGATCCCTGTGAGCTGACGCAACTGGCGCAGTTCATCTTCAATGATCTGGGGCCGGAGATTCCGTGGCACATCAGCCGTTTTCATCCCACTTACCGCCTCCTCGACCGTTCTGTAACGCCGGTTTCTTCCTTACGCCGGGCGCGTGACATCGGCCAACAGGCCGGTTTGCGCTATGTCTACATGGGCAATGTGCCGGGCGAAAACGGCGAAAACACCATTTGCCACCACTGCGGTCAGATGCTGATCGAGCGCTGGGGATTCACTGTCAAAAGCAACGCTATTCGTAACGGCCGATGTCCGAAGTGCGGGGTGGCGGTTTATGGTGTGTTCGTTGATTAGTTGATTCGTTGATTGGTTGGCCGGTTGATCAGGCGGATGTTGCGTTGAGCGCAGCGAAACGCAACAATTTGCTTTTAGCAATCAGCCTCGCCATCGTCGACTCAACGACAGTATGGCGTTCGCCTCTTCATCGCGCCCCCGTTTGCGGCAGCCGTTGGCGTAAATCAAACATTTTTCTTCCAGCATGGCCAAAGCCGCCTTTTTTTGGGACGGTGACAGGCAATTTTCGTCCAGGATTTTGATGATGGCCTGGATGCGATATTTATCCAGTTCGGCCATGCGGGAGAGCTGGTCCGGGTGACCGCCGCGTTTGACGATCAGCGGAGTGTCGATCAGCCCCACCGGATACTTCCAGGTGATGCGCAACCACAGATCATAATCCTCGCAAGCTGGCAGACTTTCATCAAACAGCCCCACCTCATCCAACAGCGATCGGCGCAGCATGACCGCCGAGGGACTGATCAAACATAACGGCAGCGATTTCTCAAAAATCATACCCCCGTGCTTTTGGTGGCGCAGTTTGGGATTGACCCGCCGGCCGTTGCGGATCCAGGTCTCTTCGGTCTGGCAAATCATCGCGGTCGGATGGTCGCTAAAGTACGACACCTGGGCCGCCAATTTGTCCGGCAGCCAATAATCATCTGAATCTAAAAAAGCGATCAGCTCACCATCCGCTTCCCGAATACCGTGGTTGCGGGCCGCACTAACCCCGGCGTTATCTTGATAAATCGTTGTCATTCGATGGCCGTAAGTCGCCAGCAGCTCCGGCGTGGTATCCGTGGACCCATCATCCACGATGATGAGCTCAAATCGGGAATAAGTTTGGGCCAAGACCGAATCAATGGCCTGCTTGACCCAGGCCGCGCGGTTAAAGGTGGGGATGATGACCGACAAATAAGGGCGGGGAGGGTTTGACTCGGTTTGGGCGTTTGGGTTCGGCATAATCGGTTTAAGGCTCAGGCGGATTGGGCGGGTGAGATTGAATTCAATACTTCCTTTCCGACTGGATCAAAAGTATATCGTGTATAGTTCGGCTCGGGAGGAGTGTCAAACTGCCGTGGTAATTCCGCCTTGGCACGGCAGAGTGGCACCTGCGAAAACATCCGCGACAACATCTTGACGAGGCACACTTGCTGGGTTGAAATAGGAGGCTGGGCTATATGCGATGGCGTCAAAGCAAATCAGCCTTTTTACTTCGGGTCAGGCGTTTATGAAAGCCATGCGAACCGTACTCATTGTGACGGCATTATTATTGGCGCTTTTGGCCTGTTCCCAGGATCAGGATCAAAGCACGCAAGGGGCCACCCCAGCGCCAGCCGGCGGCGTCCAGGCCAAGGACTATGTGGTCACCATCGGCACCGCCGGTATCACCAGCGACACTTACGCCATTGGCCAGGCCATCGCGCAAATGGTGAATGCCCACGGCGACGCCAACCATGTTCGTTGTATCGTAGCCGCCACCGGGGGCTCCATTTTCAATATCAACGCTTTGATGACGGGCGATCTGCAATTCGGCCTTGTGCAAACCGACCGGCAAGACCAGGCCATAAAGGGCCGCGCTGAATGGCGGAACAAAGGCCCTCAATCCAATTTGCGGGCCGTATTCAATATCCCAACCAATTCCTTAACCCTTGTCACTTCCGCCCAGGTGCCCGATGCGGTGGTATACGTCGTGGCCAAGGAGGTTTTGAAAAACATAGACGAATTCAAGCGCCTTCATCCGACCCTTGCGGCCCTCTCGACGGCCAGTATGCGCCAAGGGCTCGCCGCGCCGATTCATCCAGGCGCGAAGAAATTTTATGATTCTGAATATGGCGCCGAAAAGTGAGAAGGAGTTTCTGGAGACCTCCTAACCATGTCCCGCCCTCATTTTCTTCCTGAAAGGAGATGACCCATGCCGAGTATTTTTGATGCGATTGATGTTGGTGAAATGAAGATCAAAAACCGATTCGTGCACTCCGCCACCTGCGAACAGATGGCGACACCGGATGGCTTTATTACGGAAGAAATTTTGAAACGTTATGGCCGGCTGGCCGAGGGCGGTATTGGTTTGATTATCCCCGGACACATGTACGTCCACCGCAGCGGGCAGGCTCAGCAAAGGCAGATCGGCATCTATGGCGATGAGCTGGTGGCGGGGCTCGAAAAACTGGCCGGTGCCGTGCACACCCATGGTGGCAAAATCGCCTTTCAACTGGCTCATGGCGGCCGGCAGAGCCCCAGGGCCATCATCGGACAGGCCCCACTGGCGCCCACTGGACGGGGGTTGGACCCGGTCAGTCTGAATAAGCCCAGACCAATGGATGGGGCCGCCATCGAAGAAACCATCCACGCATTTACCGCCGCCGCCCGCCGGGCAGCGGCGGCCGGCGCCGATGCCGTGCAAATTCATGCGGCCCACGGGTATTTGCTCAATGAATTTTTATCGCCGTTCTTCAATAAGCGCAAAGATGGTTATGGTGCTTCGGCCGAGGGGCGGTTTCGCATTTTGAAAGAGATCATATCCAATGTGCGCGAAGCATTGCCCAAGTCCATGCCCATCTTGGTGAAACTGAATGCCAATGACTTCACACCGCGAACCGGCATCACGCCGGATCTGGCGGCCGTTTATGCCAAGTGGCTGGCGGCTATGGGCGTGGCGGCCGTGGAAGTGAGCGGCGGCACCTATTACGGCTTTCAGACCATCCGGGGCGAGATTCCGGGGGCGGAGATCAGCCGCGCCCTGCCAGCCTGGATGAGACCCTTTGCCCGCATCAAAATGAAGTTCCAAATTCCCGCCAATCGTTTCCAGGACGCCTTTAACCTCGGTGCGGCCGAAACCATCCGACCGGCATTGAACGGCTGCGCCCTGATTCTGGTGGGCGGCCTGCGCCGACTTGATCAGATGAATGCCGTAATCGCCCGAGGAGCTGCCGACATGATCGCCTTGTCGCGTCCACTTATTCGCGAACCATCGCTGGTGCGCAAATTCATAGAGGGAAGCAGCGAAGAATCTACCTGTACCTCCTGCAATCGTTGTTTTGCCGCCATGTTCAATAATATGGAGGTGCGCTGCTATCAGAAGGGGTTGCCGTGATGCGTGTGTGAGCCAAGACGGTTGCACGGCATGGGCCTTTGTGCAGGTCGTACGAGTACGACACTAATGGATTCGATCTCTTTCTTTAGGCACAATTGTGGCTCACACTCCCCTGATGGCCAATGTTTGCCATCACGGATGCATTGTGCTATCGTTCCAGTGGGTTATAAATAATTTACTACCAATGGACCGAGGCTCCCGTGGCCGTACGCGGATTCAGAACCAAAATCGCCATTCAGGTCGCTTTTCTTTTGCTGCTCTCGGCGGTGATCACCGATGTGTTGGCCGTGATCATCGTCCAGGGGGTGGTGGTGCGCGGCAGCGTCGCCCAGCAGGAACGCATGTTGGAAATCGTAGGCGCCATGGCGCTTGCTCCGCCCTTGGCCGGCCAAGGGGATGTCGGCGCCAATACTTCAGCCGGCAATCCAATGCCGAGAGCGGATTTCAGTGAGACGGCAATACTGATTATCGATTCTCGGGGCAACCCCCGTCTGACCAATACCGGTACCACCTTGCCCCAGGCGCGCTATCATCAAGCCGCCGCGGAAGCGCTTAAAAACGGAGTATCGCTGCAAGAAAACATCGGCAAGACCATCGCGGTTTTCTGGTGGCACGATCAATATGTTCTTTCCGCCGTACCCATTTATATTGAAGGCCGGTTGACCGGAGCCGCGGCTGGCGCGGTATCATTGGCGCCCCTCTATGCCAAGCTGCGGCAGTACAACAAACCGGTTTTCATCTATATTGTTCTAAACACCATCCTCCTGAGCGTGGTTGGATTGTATCGCATATTCCGAATTTACTTGCGCCCCATCAACCGCATCATCCGCCAGGCCGACGATTATGACCAGGATGAAGATTTCTTCTTCACCTTTAGGCAGGAAGACAATGAACTGAATCGACTCTCTTCTTCTCTCAACCGCATGCTGAAGCGCATATCGGAAGACAAGCAAAAGTTGAAGGAGACTGTTTCCTGCCTGGAAACCGCCAATGTAGAACTCAAGCGGGCCCAAAACGAGATGATCCGCGCGGAGAAATTGGCCTCCGTGGGGCGCCTGGCGGCCGGCATCGCCCATGAAATCGGCAACCCCATCGGTATTGTCTTGGGGTATATGGACCTGCTCAAACAGGGCGATCTGGCCAGGGAAGAACATGCTGATTTCGTGCAGCGGGCGGAAAAAGAGATTCAGCGCATCAACACCATCATCCGGCGGTTGCTCGACCTGGCTCGCCCCAAAGAGAGCGCGGCCCAGGAGATCTCGGCCCATGCCCTGATTCAGGATATGGTCGAAGTGATGCGCCATCAGCCGCTGATGAGCACCATCGGCTTTACCACCCGGCTCGCAGCACCGGAAGACCGGCTGTGGGGCAACGCCGATCAATTGCGCCAAGTATTCTTAAATTTGATCCTCAATGCCGTTGACGCCATCCAAACCGCGGGCCGCGCGGCCGAGGGAAGAATTACCATCACGACTGCCATGGCCATGGCCCCGGACGGGGCGCCGGCCCAGTGGTTGACCATCGACTTTGCCGACAACGGCCAGGGTATTGGCGGGGATCAAATGGAAAACATCTTCGATCCATTTTATACAACCAAGGAACCGGGCAAAGGTACAGGCCTGGGGCTGGCTGTCAGCTACATGATCATCGAGAAGATGGGCGGCACCATTCACGTCCAGAGTCAATATGGCAGCGGCACTACCATGACCCTGAAACTTCCGTTGCGACCAACCAGGATTGTGACGGAAGCAAACCATCGGCAGTCTCCGGCGCCCGATAGCATGAGCGAAGTAGTATGACATCAGAAACGCAGGAATCCACCAGCCCCCTGGCTATTTTAATTATCGATGACGAAGAGAACATGCGCCACATGCTGGGCAGTTTGCTCAAACGCGACGGGTACGCGGTAGAGACCGCCGCCGACGGCCAGGAGGGCCTGGCCAGGCTGGCGGCCACTGCCTTTGATTTCGTGCTCTGCGACATCAAAATGCCCAACATGGACGGCATGGCCTTTTTGCGGGCCGTCAAACCCCAGGCCGAGAATTTGACGATCATCATGATGTCAGCTTACGGCACCATTGATCTGGCCGTGGAAGCCATGAAGCTGGGGGCCTACGATTTCATCTCCAAGCCGTTCAAAAGCGATGAAGTGCGCATGGCCATAGAGAAGGCCCTGGAGCGCGACCGGCTCAAACGGGAAAACCGATTGCTCAGGGAACAGATTCGCCGTTTCGAGGAACGGCATCAGTTCGGCAGCCTGGTGGCCAAGAGCGAGGCCATGAAAAAAGTATTTGAGCTGGCCATTAAGGTGGCGCAGTACAACACCACCGTACTGATCGAGGGCGAGAGCGGCACTGGCAAAGAACTGGTGGCCCAGGCCATTCACAATGCTGGACCGCGCCAGTCCAAGCCTTTGGTGCCGGTCAACTGCGGTGCTATTCCGGAAGCCCTGCTGGAAAGCGAGTTGTTTGGTCATGTCAAAGGGGCATTCACCGGCGCGGATCGCAACAAGAAAGGGCTTTTCGAAGAGGCCCACGGCGGTACGATATTCTTGGATGAAATCGGCGAGCTGCCCATTTCTTTGCAGGTTAAATTGCTGCGGGTGTTGCAGGAGGGCGAAATTCGGCCGGTGGGCCAATCGGGAAGCATCAAAGTCGACGTGCGTGTTATGGCCGCAACATCGCGCAAACTTGAACAAATGGTGGCCGCGGGATCTTTTCGCGAAGATCTTTACTACCGGCTCAATGTCATCCGCGTGGAGCTGCCGCCGTTGCGCGGCCGCACCGAAGATATTCCGCTCCTGTGCCACCATATTTTGGATCACTTCAATCAAAGTTTACAGCGTAAAGTCAAAGGCATTGCTCCGGCCGCCATGGCCCTTTTGCTTCAGCACTCCTGGCCGGGCAATGTGCGCGAGTTGGAAAATGCCATCGAGCGTGCCATGGTGCTGGCCGATGCGGATTTACTTCAAGCCGATCACTTCTCCCTATCCGCGCCCACCGGCGCGCAACGGCCGCCGGCCCAAGGCGGATATGAGGGCTTCTCCATCAAAAACGCCCAGAAGATCATGGAAAAGGAATTGATCATCAAGGCCCTCAAAGCCACTGATGCCAACCGCACCCAGGCCGCGCGCCTGCTGGAAATCAGCCATCCGTCGCTGTTGAGCAAGATGAAGGCGTATGAGATTGATATGTAGGGGGGCGTTGGCCCGTTGCCCGTTGGCCCGTGGCGCATTGGCGCTTTCTGGGTAGGTTTGGTTGCTGGCCATCGATAGTTACTTGAGGGGGCGGGGAATTTTTCGTTTAATGGTACGTCATTCCCGCGAAGGCGGGAACTCGATTTTTAGGATG
The DNA here is from genome assembly GCA_021824175.1 of Deltaproteobacteria bacterium. Lineage (GTDB taxonomy): Bacteria > Desulfobacterota > Desulfobacteria > Desulfobacterales > Desulfosarcinaceae > Desulfatitalea. Next base: position 67,036 of record JAKALP010000024.1, on the reverse strand, counting down.
TCATCACGCTGGATGCCCGCCTGCGCGGGCATGACGAAAGAAACTCTCCGATGCCTGAATTACTTTCCTAATTTGCTATCGGCACTCGGTTTTTCAGCTCGGCCAGCACCGCGTCACCTTCCAGGTCGGCCTTGGCTTCATCTTTTGAAATTTGGGACAGACGCTGCATGGCGGCTTTGTCAAAGGTGCTGGTGGGGGTGAGAATCATTTTTAAGCGGTGGTGCATCTGGTCATACAGCAGGACAGGCTCCATTTGCACTGCCCCGCCGGGAGCAGTATCCACCTTGCCCCAGACATGGAAGTGGCGCAGTTGAAAGGGCTTGGGCGCGGTTGCATAACCGAGAAGTTCGCTGAAGAGGGCCAATACTTCGATGAGGCCGTCGGCGTAATTGTTTTTTAAGGCCTCGCGGCCGTCCTGTCCCAAGGCATCCAAATCTGCTTGGGTATAGGACAAATCCAGGGTGCCAATGAGTTCCCGCCGGAATGCTTCCAAAGTGTCGACTTTGCTGCTGACCACCACATCTTTGTCATTGAGGATTTTGATGGCGTTGCGGATGCTCACCATCTCCTTGACCGTGGGGCTTTTGCGCAGGACCACGTCCGCGACCGAGGTGCGATAGAGTTTCAGTTCGTTGTCCAGCACCAGGATATCCTGCTTGCCGGATGCGTCCGGCTCCCTGCAATACAAATCCAGATCCCTTTCATGACGATGGGTATAAACACTCATCCCCAGCAGGTTTTGCATGGCTGCGCGATCGATTTTCTGGGGCGGGTCCGCGGGTTTGAGCGAACGCCGCACCTGCTCGGACAACTGGTTGATTTGGATTTTTTTGAGTAGGTTTTCTCTGAAGCCCATCTCTCCTCCTGGATTGAGTGCACGCGATTTTCACGGCTGGGTGGTATTTATCCGCCATTAATAGCATGGCCGAGGTAATTGTCATTAAAATTCTATTTGATGGCCATGGCCATCTTTAGCCTGGACATTACGCATTCTTGACCAGGCAATCCGAATTTCGTATAGCTTTTGTTCTTTTGAACCACTTAATTTGGGATGCAGGGCCCGCTTTAGCCGGAATGAAGGTCAGGAAGCCCGGTGCATCGCTGGAAAGACGAGGCATGAGCATGGACGATTTTGTGACGATGACCTACCAGGGCAAAACTTACAAGCTGCCGGTGATTGTGGGCAGTGAAAACGAACGGGGCATTGACATATTGCGGCTGCGCCAGGAGACCGGGTTCATTACCTATGATCCGGGCTATGCCAATACAGGGGCTTGCAAGAGCAGCATCACCTATATGGACGGTGAAAAGGGCATTCTGCGCTACCGCGGTATTCCGGTGGAAGAGTTGGCTGAAAAATCCACCTTCAAAGAGACCGCTTATCTATTGATCAATGGCCGCCTGCCCACCGAGGACGAATTGCGCAAATTTTCCATCATGCTCAATGACAACTCTTTGGTGCATGAGGATATGAAGACCTTTTTCCAGAATTTTCCCAGGGCCTCCCATCCCATGGGGATTCTCTCGGCCATGATCAATGCCCTGCGCAGTTTTTACCCTGAATTGCAAACGTTGGAGGAGGAGATTAACATCACCGTGACGCGCCTGCTGGCCAAGGTTCGCACCATGGCGGCCATGTCCTACAAGATCTCGCGAGGACATACGGTGGTCTATCCACGGCCTGATTTGGCCTATTGTGAGAACTTCCTCAACATGATGTTCAATACGCCGGTCACGCCTTATGTGTTTGTCAGGGAGGTCGTGCGCGCCCTGGAAGTCTTCTGGATTCTGCACGCTGATCACGAACAGAATTGTTCAACCACGGCCGTGCGCGTGGTGGGCAGCGGTCGAGTAAATCTCTATGCCGCCATTTCCGCTGGCACTTCGGCGCTGTGGGGGCCGCTGCACGGCGGCGCTAACCAGGCTGTGATTGAGATGCTCAGCGCCATCCATAAAGAGGGCGGCGATTTTCGCAAGGCTGTGGCCAGGGCCAAGGATAAAAATGATCCTTTCCGTCTGATGGGTTTTGGTCATCGGGTCTATAAGACCTACGATCCCAGAGCCAAAATCATGAAACGCATGTGTCATAACCTGCTCAAAGCCTTGAATCTGAAAGACCCGTTACTGGATATCGCTTTGGAGTTGGAAGAGGTGGCTATGAAAGATCCCTATTTCATTGATCACAACCTCTATCCCAATGTGGATTTCTACAGCGGCATCGTTCTGCGGGCCATCGGCATCCCCACCAACATGTTTACCGTCATGTTCGCCATCGGCCGGTTGCCCGGCTGGATCGCCCAGTGGAAGGAGAGCATCGATGATCCCCAATGGCGCATCAGCAGGCCCCGTCAGATCTATACCGGTCCCACCGAATGCCACTATGTGCCTATGGCTGAACGGCCGAAGGAGTGCCGCTAATAAGAAGAGGAGATGGCGCCGCCATCTCCTCCTGATTTTTTGGAAATCTATAAAATTATCGGTATCGCGGTTTCAACACGGGGAGTGCGGTTTAATTGAAATCGCCGATAGGTCGTTTGAAAGTAAAACCGACCGGGTACATCACGAGGCCGTTCCACGCATCTTCCGCGCTATGTGTGATCAACGCAAAGGGCGAGGCAATAATGAAGAAACCGAAGCCCACCACGGTGGCGACCAATCCCAGGGGGCGGGCGATGAGAGCGTCGCCGGCGATATAGGCTGCGTTGACTTGAGGGTCTTTGCCTTCGGTCATGGTTGTTTCAGCCATAACGCAGACGGGGGGAATCGCGATGGCGGCTACCAGAATGAGGATGAAGATGTGTGTGCTGAGTTTAAGCATATGGTCTCCTGTCAATTGGGTCCGCGGCTGTGGTATGGCACCGGTCGGCCGTTGTCCGCTGTCCGTTGAACGGACAATGATTTTATAATCATAGCAGCTCTTTTAAGGAGCTGCAATCCTTCGCTCACGATCTAAATGAACAAAAACCAACCCCAGCCCCATCCCATCGATCAACCGGATTTGATTGAAGTGGCCGTGGCCTTGCCTGTGTATGGAACCTTTACCTATCAGGTGCCTGATCCGGTTTTTGATCAGATTGCGGTCGGCAAACGAGTATTAGTCCCCTTTGGCCGGCGGCGGGTGACCGGCTATACGCTGCGTGTCGGCTGTCCGGCGCCCCAGGCGGCCCTCAAATCAATTAGCGATATTCTCGATGAGACCCCGGTGTTTCCGATTCAAATGCTGCCCTTTTTTCAATGGATGGCCGATTACTACATCCATCCCCTGGGCGAGGTGATCGAGACGGCTCTGCCCAGCGGCATCAATCTTGCCGAGCAAGTGCGCTATACACTGACCGATGCCGGACGCCGCGAGATGCCTGATCAACGGTTCCAGCAGTGGGAGCAGGCTATATTTCAATCGTTGTCCCAGGGGCCGGGCACCCTATTCACCTTGAGACGGGTTGGCGGCGCGCAATTTTCCCAGGCGGTTTTGGCCAACTGGCAGAAGCGCGGGTGGCTTGAGCAGAGGCGAACCTTGGCAGGGGGGCGGACCCGGCCCAAACAAGTGCGCCTGGTAGCGCAAAATCCGCTCTTTGTGAATCAGGAAAAGCTTTCGGCACCCCGCCGGGCCATCTGGGATGCCTTGTCGGCTAATGGCCCCATGGTTATGGCGGATCTAAAAATGGTGGTGCCCACCGCATCCAGCCTGGTGGCCGCCATGGTCAAAGAGGGTCAGGTGATGGCCAGGGAAGAGATTGTTTATCGCGATCCCCTGGGCGCGCCCATCACCGCGGATCAGGCCCCGGAATTGACCGCCGAACAACTCCGGGCCGTGACGACCCTCGGGGCGGCCCTGGGTAAGGGGTATCAGACCTTTCTCTTAGCCGGCGTCACGGGTTCCGGAAAGACGGAGGTCTATTTGCAGTTGGCGGCCAAGGCATTGCAGCTAGGGTTGGCCGTGGTGGTGCTGGTGCCGGAGATCGCACTGATTTCCCAGACCGAACGCGCATTCCGGGCCCGCTTTGGCGAAACCGTGGCCCTGCTGCACAGCGGCTTGTCCGACGGCGAGCGCCTGGATCAATGGCAACGCATTCGCAGGCAGGAGGTCTCCATCGCGGTGGGGGCCCGGTCAGCGATTTTTGCTCCTTTTGCCGAAATCGGTTTGATCATCGTGGATGAAGAGCACGACGATTCCTATAAACAGGAAAATCCGCCACGCTACAATGCCCGGGACCTGGCCGTGGTGCGCGGCCAGCAACAGGGAGCGGTGGTCATCCTCGGCTCGGCCACGCCCTCTTTGCAAAGCGCGTTCAATGCCCAATCCGGCAAGTTCGGCCGCATTAATCTGTATGAGCGGGTGGATGGGCGCATGATGCCCCAGGTCCATGTGGAAGATTTAACCGCGCTGCGCGAAGAGCAGGGCATGCGGCGATATTTGACGCCTGTTTTGTTCACCGCCATTCAGGAGACCCTGGCGCGCAATGAACAGGTGCTGATCTTCTTAAACCGTCGGGGGTTTGCCAATACGCTGGTATGCGCCACCTGCGGTCAGGCCCAACGCTGCGAGCATTGTGACATCTGCCTAACCTATCACCAGCAGCGCAATGCCTATCAGTGCCACTATTGCGGCTTCAGCCGGGCCGCGGTCACGCGCTGCGGCCGTTGTGGGTCGGATCGCATTCAGCGGCTGGGGTTGGGCACCGAACGCCTGGAGGTGGAGATCCGCAAACGGTTCCCCGAAGCCAGGGTGGCGCGCATGGACCGGGACACCACCCGCCATAAAGGTTCCCTGGTGAAGATCTTGAAAGCCTTGCGTGAGCGTAAAATCGACATATTGATCGGCACCCAGATGGTGGCCAAGGGCCATGATTATCCCCACATCACGTTGGTGGGTATCATCTGCGCAGATCTTTCCCTGAGTCTGCCCGATTTCAGGGCGGGCGAACGCACCTTTCAACTGCTGGCCCAAGTGGCCGGCCGAGCCGGGCGCGGGCAATCACCGGGCCGCGTGATCCTGCAAACTTACAACCCTTTGCATTTCAGCATCACGGCGGCGCGCGAGCAGGATTTCGAAGCGTTCTATCGCCAGGAGATCGAATTCCGCAAGGCTCTGGGTTATCCCCCCATCACCCGCATGATCCAGCTCCGGATCAGCGGCCGCCAAAAAGCCCAGGTCGCGGATTATGCCAGCCAATTGGGGGAGCGCTGCCAGCGGCTGTTGCCGCAGTGCAATACCCGATCCCCATTGCAAGTGCTGGGGCCCATTGAAGCCCCGCTGGCCCGCATCGCCAACCAATATCGCTGGCAGATTTTGATCAAAGGGCATCACTCCAATGCGCTGCATGGCTATGTACGCCAGGTGCTCTTTGGCCCGGACGGTATGGCCGGCAAAGGGAGCGTTTCGGTCAGCGTAGATGTGGACCCGGTATTTTTAATGTAGTCGATTGGTTGATGGTTTGTATTCAACCAATAGGTCAATCCCTCAACAACTCCCCGATTCTTGACATCCCCCAGCGCTCGCTCTATATCTGGCAAAGAGTTTTTGCGGAAAACAAGTTCCGGTACCATAGGGAGGCATTGCATGCAAAACAGATGGTTCAAGGCAATTGTAACGCTCGCGGTAGGCGTATTACTGGCCGGGTTGGAGTGGGTTGCTGAAATCGATACCAATTCACTTTGCGTCACGGCATGGGCTGAAGCCAAACAGGAGTCCAATGCTGCCCCACAGCCCAAAGCCGTTTTCCCTGAAACCAAATTTGAGGTCAAGTCGGTGGTCGAAGGAGTCCAGATCACCCATGATTTCATGATTGAAAATCAGGGGCCCGGCACCTTGGTCATAGAACGCGTGCAACCGGATTGAGGCTGCTCGGTAGCCTCGAATCCGGGGCAAATCCCTGCCGGCGGCAAGGACAAAATCAGCGTAGTGGTTCATACCAATAATAGAGGCGGCCAGACGATCACCAAGCGGTTCAGGGTTTTCACCAATGATCCCCAGACGCCCGAGACCGAATTGATGGTGACCGGTCAGATTCTGGCCGTCGTAGAAGTATCGCCGGATCGTGTGAAATTGGTCGGGAATGTGGGCGATACGCTCACCCAACAGGTCCATATTACACCAGTGAATGGCCAGGCGTTTACCATCAAAGAGATCAAGGCCAATCGCGGCCTGGACAATATCCGCTGGGAGCTCAAACCCCAAAGCAAAGAAAAACCTCCCAAGAAGGGGTACGTGTTGACAATCATCTGCGGCAGTAAAACAGAGGGGCGCATGGGGGATCAGCTGCTGTTGGAAACGGATATGAACGACAAACCGACCCTGCGGATTCCCATCAGCTGCAATGTGTTTGCAAAAACCACCCGCAGCGAGACACAGCCGGTCCAGTGAGTTGGCAAAATATCAAAGTTGTGGCTTTTGACTGTGATGGGGTGATGTTTGATTCATCCCAATCCAATCGGGCCTACTATAATCACATCTTGGAGAACTTCGGCCTGCCGTCGATGACGGACATCCAGTTTGCCTATGTTCATATGCATACGGTGGACGAAGCGCTCACCTATCTGTTTCGTGAGGCCGGGATGGTGATGGAAGCGATCCAATATTGCCGCCGGTTGAGCTACGCGCCTTTTATCCGGGAGATGGTGATCGAACCCCATCTTCGAGAGGTGTTGCGGCGGTTTCGGCCCAGATATAAGACCGCGATCGCCACCAACCGGACCAACACCATGTCCCGAGTCCTCCAGGAGCATCACCTGGAAGGATTATTCGACAAGGTGGTTACCGCCGCGGATGTCCGCCATGCCAAGCCGCATCCCGAGCAACTGCAAGTGCTGATGGCTCATTTCGGCATCAGCCCTGGGCAGATGATTTACATTGGTGATTCAGAGTTGGATGAGGCGGCCGCCCATCAGGCTGGCGTGCCCTTCATGGCTTATAATAACATGCATCTTAAGGCTGATAAGCATATTGAACATTTGGGGCAGTTAATTGAATTGCTGCCTTGTTAGACGGCCGATCAAAAAATTATACGGCCCTTCTCCGCTTCTCTGTAGGGCGGAGTGATCCAATGTGCTCTTTAATAGTTCCAGCATAGATCAAGCACGCCACACCATCCATCCCCATCCAGCAGGGTGTGGGCCGGTGGAACAGGATGGCGCGCCAGCACCTTTGGCATGAAGCTATAGTGGGAGATAGACCTGAAGGGAAGAATATCTTTCCGACCGTGACGATTGAATGGGTTGAAATCGCATGCATGCCGCTGTTGACGGCAAAAGGGAGCGATCTATGGTGGCCAATTCCTCCTATGAAGCGTTGCAGATCAGAGTTTCGGAACTGGAACAGGAGACCCGCAAAAGGGCGCGGGTGGAAAAAGAGCTTCAGTATCGGCTTGCCTTTGAGGCGCTGATCACCGCCATCTCCAGCAAGTTCATCAACCTGCGTTCGGATGAAATCGACGCCGCGATCAATCAGGCATTGAAAGATATCGCCAATTTCGCCGAAGTAGACCGAAGTTATATCTTCCGCTACCGCGATAACGGCGCCAAAATGGATAACACCCATGAATGGTGCGCGCCGGGCATCAAACCGCAGAAACAACGCTTACAAGGCATACCCCTGGACATCGTGCCATGGCTGACGGAACAGATCAACGCGGCCAAAGTAGTTCATATCCCGAATGTCAAAGATCTTCCCGAAGAAGCAAAAGCCTTGAAGGAAGAAAATGTCCGTCAAGGGACTCAATCATTGATCATGGTGCCCACTGAGTTTGGTGGAGCGGTCATTGGCTTTTTGGGATTTGACTCCTCCCGCAAACCTAAAATGTGGACCCCGGATGCCATCGCGCTCCTACGCATCGCCGGCGAGATCTTCGTCAATGCATTGGAGCGTAAGCGCTCCGAGGAGGCCTTGCGCCAAAGCGAGGAGAAATACCGGGGTATTCTCGAAACCCTGGAAGAAGCCTACTGGGAGGTGGATTTGAAGGGCAATCTTACCTTTTTCAGCCCTTCCCTCTGCCGGACCATGGAGTATTCCGCCCAGGAGTTGCTGGGTATGAATTTCCGTAATTTTAACAGTCCCCACGTGGCCCAGAATATGTTCGAGGTCTTCAACCAGGTTTTTACCACGGGGAAAAGCGCAAAACTCTCCAACTTCGAACACATCACCAAGTCGGGCCGGAGAGTTGTTTCGGAAATGTCCGCGGCCCTGATACGTGATCCTGATGGAAAAACCATTGGGTTCAGAGGGGTTTCCAGGGATGTAACCGAACGCAAACGCGCGGAGCAAGCCCTCATCGAAAGCGAAGAGCGGTACCGGACCGTGTTGGAAGCCAATCCGGACCCCGTCATGGTCTTGGATATCCAGGGCTGCGTGACCTATTTCAATCCAGCCTTTACGACCGTCTTCGGCTGGCAATTGGAGGATTGCCGGGGCACGCCATTAAAAGAGTTTGTGCCCGCCGAGAAGAAAGCGGAAATGAAGATGATGGCGGATCAGGTCCTGGCCGGCCGTAGCTTCTCCGGAATCGAAACGCGGCGTTACACCAAATCCGGCGATCTTATACCGGTAAGTATCAGCGGCGCCGTGCATACCAATGCCGCGGGTGAGCCCGTGGGCAGCGTGATCACTCTCAGAGACTTCCGCGAGAAGAAGAAGTTAGAGCAGCAATTACTCAATATTCATAAAATGGAATCCATCGGGACCTTGGCCGGCGGCATCGCCCATGACTTCAACAACCTGCTCATGGCCATCCAGGGCAATGTCTCCCTGGCGCTGTTCAACCTGGATGAAAACAATCCCCACTACCGGATATTTGACAACATCCAGAAAAGCGTCAAAAGCGGTGCTCGTTTGACTTCTCAGTTGTTGGGTTTTGCCCGCAAAGGCCGCTATGAAGTAAAACCCCTGGACCTAAATCGTCTCGTAAAGGATGTCTCGGAAACTTATGGCCGTACGCGCAAGGAGATTTCCATTCAGTGCCAGTTGGCGACCGATTTGGCTGCCGCCGAGGCCGATGAAGGACAAATCGAACAAGTACTTCTCAATATTCTGGTAAATGCCGGACAGGCCATGGCCGGGGTTGGCGCCATCAACGTATTAAGCAAGAATGTCACCCATGAGAGTATGCTCGGTGGCCCCTATCAGCCCAAGCCGGGTAACTACATATTGATTCAAGTCTCCGATACCGGCTGCGGCATGGACCAAAACATCATCGATCACATTTTCGAGCCATTCTTTACTACCAAGGAAATGGGCCGCGGCACCGGTTTAGGTCTGGCCTCGGCTTACGGTATTGTCAAAGGACATGGGGGCTATATCGACGTGGAATCCGCGCCGGGTAAGGGCGCGGTCTTCAGTATTTATTTGCCTGCTTCGGAAAAGAAAGTCACCAAACAGGTAGAAGTCAAACCCAAGGTGATGTCAGGGGTCGAGACGATTCTGCTGGTGGATGATGAAGAGATGGTGTTGGATATCGGCGGCAAAATTCTGGAACGCCTTGGCTACAAGGTGTTCAAGGCCGGCAACGGAATAGAAGCCGTTGATCTGTTCAAACAGCATCATGCGACGATCAATCTGATAATTCTAGATGTCATCATGCCCAAGATGAGCGGCAGTGAAGTATTTAATCAAATTCGCAAGATCAACCCCAAAGTCAAAGTATTGCTTTCCAGTGGCTACAGCATCGACGGCCAGGTGACCGAAATCATGGACCGCGGCTGCCAGGGGTTTATCCAGAAACCCTTTACACTGGAAGTACTTTCAACGAAATTAAGAGAGCTTTTGAAGTGAGTGGGCCCATCTCAATAAAGTTTTTGACCCAATCCCTTTTAAAGAAGAGAAAACCTCGGGAACCCTCACGGTTCCCGAGGTTTTTGCATCGATGAACATCCCGGAGGTGCCCGGGCAAAGCATGATGAAAAATCTACTCAGTTGAGAGCGATTACCAGTTCTTGCTCTTGGAAACATATTTTCCGGTGCGGAAATAACCGCCGGCATTGAGGAAATCCGCCTGGCGCTGGGTTTCACCCTTCAGCTGCCACAGCATCCAGGCGCAAATGACTGGCAATCCCTCGCGGGCCGCGGAGATGTGATCCACCCCATTCATGACGGTCATGAAAACCGGCACGGTCGTCCGGTTGTAATCTGTTTCGGCATTGGGAGTCGCCATCGTGTCGTCCGCGCCGCAGATATAAGCCGCGGGTTTGCGCAGATTGCTGGAGCCATTGCCGTCAAAGGAGCCGCCGGCCACATGGATGGTGGTGGTCAGGCGGGAGTCCGAAGCAATGGCGAAGGTGCCGATGGAGCCGCGGGAGTGGCCGCCGGCCGCGATTTTTTGCAGGTTGCATTTGTTGTAGAGCACGCTGGTGCGGGTGCGGTTTTGGGTGGTGAGCCAGTCGATGGCGTTAGTCAACTCAGTGCCGCTGTTGGAAGAGGTTTCGATCATGACAATAAATCCCCAAGAAGCAATGTAGTTGCCGTGATCCACGTAGCTGTCGGGGTTGGTACCCGCGCCGCAGCCAAAGACGAGGATCGGGAAGGGGCCGCTTCCAGTGGAGGGGTAGAACAGGCCGCTGGCCCGGCTGGGTCCGGCGCTCAGGTTTTGTGTGGTGGCATAGGGGCCTTTGCTGTTTGTGTCGTAGCCACCGCCGCTGCTGGAAGTGCTGCTGGAACTGCTGCTGGAGTTGCAGCCGCCGCTGGAGCTGGTGCTGCTTGTGGATGAGCTGGAGCTCGAGCTGGAGCCGCCGTCACAGGCATAGGCCGCGAAAATCAATCCCGCCATCGCCCATACAAACATTAACGCCCGTGTCGTGTGATTCAATCGTTTCATCTTGGTCTCTCCTTGATTTATTGGGTTGGGTTAGTTGCAGCCGCCGGTACTGCTGCTGGTTGAGCTGCTGCTGGAACTTCCACTGCCACCGTCGGGCATGCTTTTAAAGAAACGCCACGCCAGGGACGGCAAATTCAAGTGGGATTCATTACCATAAAGGATATGCGCATCGGATGCCGCGTTGGCAGCGCCATGGGTGTTGCCGGGGGTTACATCGCAAAATACTACTTCCACGTTACGGTTACAATTGTACCAGCGCTTGCATACCGTGGGCGCGATGGCCGGTGAAATGGAGGAGCAGGGCACCAGCTTGGGATTGGTGGAATAAGGATTATCCCGGCATACCGGTTCGGTGTAGTTTTTATCAATGGTTAACCAGGTGGCCGGGCCGCTGCGGCAATTGTTCAGATCGACCATGGTGTCGCTGGCATCAACGGCACTCTGGTAGGCGAAATCGGGCTGGGCGTCAAAGGTGATGACGGGGACTGCTTTGCCGATGCTGCTGCAATTGGCGCCGCCCGAAACAGGCGACATGCCTGAAAACACACTGGTGTTGGGGCAACCCACCCAATAGGTCAACGCCGCGCCGTTGGAAATACCGGTAATGTACACCTTGTTGGGATTGATGTTGGCGACTTTCTTCACCTGAGCCACGGCGTTCAAGATAAAACTCTCATCGCTTTGGCTCCACATGTTGTTGGTCCCCTGTGGTGTGATCACGATGAATCCGCCGCCCGGCATGTCCGCCTCCAGCCGCCAGCCCGAGCCTTTCCCCGGCCAGCACATACCATTGGCGCAAAACTCGGTATCGATGCCCGCATGCTCCTCGGCAGTTTCCATGGCGCCATGGGCATCGACGATCAGGGCCGTGGGCTGGTTGGGGTTATAGTTGGCCGGCGCATAGACGTAGTAGGTGCGATTGTTGATGGTGCATTTGCGGTCATTGCCGGGTTGCAAAGTTTGGTCACACACATTAGTCGGCGTGCAGGCCATCATTAGGGTGAGCCCCATTATGCTCAGCACGGTGATGCCTAATGCCAACTTCAAAAAGAGTCTTTTGTTCTTCACTTTTGACCTCGCTGAATTTTAGATGTTTACCTCAGGATACAAATTCTTCATGAATGCTTCTAAACCGAAACCCTTACCAGTTTTTGCTCTTGGAAACGAAAATGCCGGTGCGGAAAACGGTGCCGTTATTCAGGAAATCCGCTTTACGCTGGGTTTCGCCTTTGAGGTGCCATAGCAGCCAGGCGGTGATGGCCGGAAGTCCTTGTCGGGCGGCCATCATGTGATCCACGCCGGTCATGACGGTCATGAAGACCGGCACCGTGGTATTCTGGTAGTCGGTTTCGGCATTGGGCGTGGCCCCCATTTGATCATCCGCGCCACAGATATAGGCCGTCGGATTTCTGAGGTTTTTCGGCCCCTGGCCGCTAAACGAACCGCCGGCCACATGGATGGTGGTTTTCAGGCGTGAATCCGAAGCAATCTGGAAGGTGCCAATGGAACCCATGGAGTGGCCGCCGGCCGCCACTTTGGTCAGATCCAGTTTCTGATAGAGCACACTGGTGCGCGTGTTGTTCTGGGTGGTGAGCCAGTCCAGGGCCGACAGCAATTCGCTGCCGTTGCCCGAAGAGACTTCGGCAATGACCACAAAGCCCCAGGAAGCAATATGGTTCAGATGATCCACATAGGCGCTGGGATCACTGCCGCCGCCACAACCCCAGAGGAAAATGGGCAGCTTGGTGCCGCTGGGGATATTGTTGGGGTAGAACAGGCCGCTTTTGCTGCTGGGGCCGCTGCTTAAGTTCTGGGTGGTGGCATAGGCGCCCTTGTTGAAGGTGTCATAGGTGCCGCCGCTGCTGCTGGTGCTGCTCGTACTGCTGGAGCTGCTACTGCTGCTGGAATTACAGCCGCCGCTGGAACTGCTGGTGGATGAGCTGGAGCTTGAGCCGGAACCGCCATCACATCCCATGCCCATGAAGAGCAGCGATGTGATGGCGGCCAGAAGAAGTAAGTAACGCCAAGTTTGATGGTTCCCTTTCATTTTCCCTCCCTTGTTGTGAATGATTGTACTGCATGTTGGCCGGCAGTAAATTGCCGGCCGGCCCTATTTGAATCCCTTTGCCAAGGCCGGGCGGCTGGGGGGATAGATCCGCCCGGTGGAATTCTTAACGGTTTACTGCGGTTGCGCCGGGACTGATGGAAATGCCTCGGCAATCCCTGCTTTTACCTCCATCTGCGCTTTGATGTTGAGATAGATGTCGCTTTCAGAAGTATAGGCGGGCCAGTCGGCCCCTGGAATGCTGGAGATGCTGGGGTTGCCCGTTGTCGCAAAGGACGCCCACATGGACATCATATAGTCAGCGACCTGGGCGTCCATGGCATTCCAACCCGGCTGCCGGGCAAAGTAGCCTTGAACGGTATAAATCGGCGCGCCCGTATCGGGATTGGTGCCATCCGGTGATAGTCCAGTGAGACCCAGCAAATAATGGGAAATAAAACTGCCGGGGTAGTTGAATAGATATACTAGTTCGATTCCGTGATAAGCCTTGCCTCCAAGGGTTTGCCACCCGGCGGGCACATGACTAAAGACATATGTATAGACAGGGGAGTCGTTATAGTCCGCAATCCAAGGCATCTGCTCGATAAAACCCGTGATCAATCCAGGCATATCGCCTTCATTCGCTCCGGCGATAAAGGGCACATCATTTTGCAGATGCTGTTCGAAAGCCGCCCGCATGGTTTGGGGCATGTACCAACCACTGCCAAGGGTTTCATTGAAATCTACGTTGGGGCTGTATTCGATACCTGCGGCATCAAGAGTAGAGATGATCTGGGGCCAGCTCAAAGCACGCATGGCGGCGGCCACATCCTGGGCCCCATCAGCACCCAAGAGTGCAGCAATCTCTTCGCCTCTGGCTTCGGCGGCCGCCAGGGAAGTGGCCGGCGTGAGGACGGTGTCATCAGCCGCGGCTTGTCCGCTCTGGCAGATCGCTTTGTGGAAAAGCCCGGCAGCCAGGGGAGAAGACATTAGCGAAATCACCTTACCGCCGCCGCCCGATTCACCAAAGATGGTGACATTATCCGGGTTGCCGCCAAAGGCCGCGATATTCTCCTTGACCCATTTCAGGGCTGCGATGAGGTCCAGTTGGCCGTAGTTGCCGGAAACTCCATGTTCCGATTCGGCTGAGAGGGCCGGATGGGCCAGATAGCCAAATGGGCCCAGGCGGTGCACGACGGTCACTACAACCACTCCTTTACGGGGCAATGCGGTGTTATTGAAGCTTTTGGCATTGCCGGTCAGTATGCGGAAGCCACCGCCGTGGAACCACACCATGACCGGCAGGTTATTGGCATTGCGGGGTGTGGTGACATTCAGATAGAGACAGTCTTCACTCATGCCCCCTTCACCGAACATCTGATAAGCGGGGTTCTGGGCCGCCTGATCGCTCCACGCCGCTGCTTCGCGAACTCCCTGCCAGGCGGTTGGCGGTTGGGGCGGGCGCCAGCGCAAATTGCCCAACGGCGGCTGGGCGTATGGAATCCCATACCAGGCCCAAGTCTCGGCATCGGGCGCAAATCCACGGAGATCGCCGTAAACGGTGCGCACCACTTTGCGTTCGCTTAACGAGCGTTGCAGGTGCTCACGGGCATTTTCGGCATCCATGACCATGCGCGGCCGGGGATCGGTATCCATAAAGGCCCCGGCGGTTTCGAGGGCCGAGAGCAGGGCGGTCACATTGGCGTCGGCGGTAAAGGCCGCGGCGGTTTGGTCAAGGTTGATAGAGGCGGCCCGGCCGGAGACAATGTTGGCGATGGTCGTGGAAATTTGAATTCCATTGTTCAGGTTGCCGTCTTCATCCAAAGTTTGGAGCAGTGCGCAGATGTTGTTGACCCGTTGGTTGGTGGCATTGGTGGCCCCGGCTACGATGGAGATTGGGGAGAGCATGGCCGCACCGGTGGCTGACCCCAAGACAAGGTTGCCGATGGCGAAAGTGACGGTCTCGCCCTCCCGATAGTTGAAACTACCGCTATCATCGGTGAGGCCTGAGAGTGTAGCGCTCTTGTAGTTTAAACCGGATACCGGACTATCCACAAATAGGCCTGAAAGCATTTGGGCGGGAGCAGGGGGAGTGCCGCTTCCATCGCTATTACTACCACAGCCAAAAGTGCAGCACCCCAGGATGAGAATCAAAAGCCATTTCAAAATAGTGTCCATTGATTTAGAAGCGGGCTTGCCATTGAATTGCATTCCAACTTTCTCCTTTTTGAATATTAGGTTTGGTAAAATTTCAATAGAGCAGGTCCTTTGGGAACCAGGTGATTGTTTTGTCCCAAACCCGCTGCTGTTCGGCGGGTTACAAACGTTAAACAATTGGCACTGGCGTACCTTGTCATTTTTCCAACTCACTGGAAAATGAAGCCGCCCATCATGCGGATGGTTGTATACGCCGCTAATTCTTCAAAGGCCTGGAAGGGGGGATTGGCCAACCTGCAGTTGTCGCTCGGGATGAACAAATCAACTTCTGTGCCACATTAGGTACAAACTGAATATTTTAATAATTGATGGCATTTCAGATTGTTGGCTGTGTTGTGGCAATCGGTGGGGTTGGTTCGGGCAGATTTTGTTACACCATGTCGCGCGACAAAGCGTAACATTCAAAAAGGTCCCGCCAAGCTGGAAGGGAAGTACTCAGCGGGACCTTCGGAAGAGGTCTAGTTGCAACCTCCACCGGAAGTTGAACTGGTTGTGCTGGAGCTGCTGGAGGTGCTGCTTGTGCTGCTGGAACTGGAGCTGGGGGTGCAGCCGCTGGGTTGCTCGATGCAATTGGCTTTCATGGCATCCCAGATCAGATTGGCCAGCATCTGGGACCCTGCCGTTGTGGGATGGATGCGGTCCGGACCGATGTAGCTGTCCTTCATGTAAGGCATGGGGTCCACGATCAGGCCGTTGTATTTCTGCACGACCTTGGCCATTTCATCATGCATCCAGTTAAAGGCCGGCTTGCTGTTGGCATTCATGATATAGAAATAGTTCATGTAGACGATATTCTTCACACCGTCGGCGCGCATTTGTTTGAAGAGATTGTCCGCCGCGGTCAGGGCTGGCTGCAAAGCGTTTTTGCAGGCGGTAGTGACGCTGCCGCTGGTGCATTGGGAGCTGGCGCCGATTTGGATGTCATTGCCGCAGCCGTCCATGATGATGGTCCGGATGTTGCGGTCCGCGTTGCGCGCCTGGGTGTATTGGGTGGGGATTGGGGTGACTGTGCCGCCCTCCATCTCAGCGCCGCTGACATAATAGCTGCGGTAGGTCTGGCCGGAAAGCCGCCGCAGTTCATTGGCGATTTCGCCGGACAGGGCGAAGATGGAGTCGCCCAGCATGACCACCTGGTTGTTGGTGGTTGTGGTCGGCGTACAATTGGCCACGATGAGGATGACGCTTAAGCTTAACATCAGTAATACGGGTAGACTTTTCTTCATGACTATTCTCTCCTCTTTCCTTTTTTGGGCGCGGAAATACACACGACTCCGTCGCGAATTTAATCTTTTAGGGGGGGCGTTTAGTGATTCAGGTCGGTGGCTTCGCCTCGCGGGAATGGTTTAAAATCGGGCAACGCATCCAACCACTGCGGTAACGACCGGGGCATTGTTAAATGCCGCGGCAGAATCAAATTCAATTTGCATGCCATGAAAAGGAGGTGGGCGCAATAATCCGGAAGCTTGCTTCAGACCTGTCCATGGCAAGCGATAATTGATTGAAATTGTTTGTTCTCCAGTCCAACGACGACCCCCGCAATGGGAGTAGGCTTTCACCTGAGCATTCATCAAAGCAGGTTGCTCGCCCCAGAATGGGGACCAAGATAAGCGGGGCACGCTGGATCGACACATTATTGTGCTGTTACAAAATGTCACTTGGGCTTTCGACCGATTTGGTGCTCTTTGATTTTGCGGTAGAGGGTCTGGCGGCTGATGCCGAGCAGTTGGGCGGTTTTACTTCGATTCCAAAAAGTCTGATTCAGCGCATCCAGCAGTGTCTGGGGGTGGCTCACTTCAGTGCCGTCAATTTCGTCGCTGGAACTTGGATTTTTTGTTTTCTTGAAGTTTTTGACTTCGGCCGGCAAATACGCCGGGGTGATAAAAGCCGCGTCGCAAAGCACAAACGCGCGTTCGATCACATGCTCCAATTCGCGCACATTGCCCGGCCAGGAATAATTCATGATCCGGGCCATGGCTTGGGTGGACAGGCCCTCGATATTTTTGCCAAAGCGCTGATTATAAAATTGGCGGAAGTGTTCGATTAACAACGGGATATCTTCCATCCGTTCCCGCAGAGGAGAAATATGGATTTCCACTACTTTGAGCCGGTAGTAAAGATCTTCTCTGAATTCTCCCAGCTTGACTTTGTCCTGGAGATTTTGGTGAGTACAGGCGATGACTCGGGCATTTAATTTACGGCTGGTGGTC
Organism: Deltaproteobacteria bacterium; assembly: GCA_021824175.1. Classification (GTDB taxonomy): domain Bacteria; phylum Desulfobacterota; class Desulfobacteria; order Desulfobacterales; family Desulfosarcinaceae; genus Desulfatitalea. The sequence goes on along the minus strand of JAKALP010000024.1, from coordinate 49,766 downwards.
TCCCCCACGCGTTCGAACTCTTTTTCCTGGATCACCCGCAAAAGCTTGAGCTGAATCAGGGGGGAGATATCGCCGATTTCGTCCAGCAAAAGGGTCCCCTGGCCGGCCGCCTCGAAGCGGCCTTGCTTGTCCTGCACGGCGCCCGTAAAAGCGCCTTTGGTGTGGCCGAAGAGTTCGCTCTCCAGCAAATTTTCCGCCAGGGCCGAACAGTTGACGGTGACAAAGGGTTGGGCGGCACGCAGCCCGCTCTGGTGGAGCGCTTTGGCGATCATGTTTTTGCCCGTACCGCTCTCGCCGGTGATCAAGACCGTGGTTTGAAGATCAGCCAGGTCTTCGAGCAAATGATAGATGTCCCGCATGACCCGGCTTTTACCGATGAGGTGTAGAAAATGGTGCCGCGGATTTAATGCTCTTTGGAGGTCTTGCTGCCTCGTCACATCGCGGATGACCAAAACCGCGCCCAGGTATTTCTCTTGCGGGTCAAACAAGGCGGCGCTGGAGACATCGACAATTTGGCGCTGCCGCAGCTCGTGCCGGCATTCGATGCGGAAATCCTTGATGCTGCGGCGTGCTTCTAAGGTTCGGCGCAGTACATCTCCACAAGCGGCGCTGCATTGTTGCTGATGGGCGGCCAGCGGCAGGTCGGTCGCGTTTTGAATATCGATGCCGCAAATCGCTTTGGCCGCGGCATTGGCATTGGTGATATGAACGGCCGGGTCCACGGTGATGATGGCATCATTGACGCTTTGAAAAATAGCTTCCAGCTGCGCCTGTTGTTCATGGGCCTGTCGCTCGACGGCCTTCTGCGCGGTGATATCCCGGCTGACCGTCCGAAATCCAGCCGGTTGTCCGTTGTTATCCCGCATCAGTACCACCGAGTCCTCCACCGTCATGCGTTCTCCATCCAACTGCCGGATGATCTCATAAATCACCTGATTGCCCGGCTGCCCGGTCTTATATACCCTCTGGTAGGCATGGCGCACGGTCCGGGCGGAATTCTCATCCATAAACTCGCGATAGTTCTTACCAATGATATCCGCGCAGGAGACGCCCCACAGTTTACGGGCCGCTTCGGTATAGGAAAGGATGTTGCCCTTGAGATCCACCTCCGCCACGGCATCTTCCACCTGGGTGATTCTGTCTTGATAGCGTTTCAGCGACCGGGTCAGCGAACGGATGGGGGTCATATCGATGAGGCAGCCAAAGTTGGCGGGCTTGGCGTTGAGGGTCGTATTGCCACCCTGCATGGCGACCCAAACGGTTAAGCCGTTGGCTTGAAACATACGAAAGGGCTCGGGTGTCCCCACCTCTTGACCGTTGCGGTTCCGGCTCAGCCGGACCAGGACGCGATCTTTGGGGTGCACCAGGCGCCATAACGAACGGCCGATGAGTTCCTGGGGATTCTCCCAGCCCAGAATGGCGCAAAACTCCCTATCCACATAAACAAGGCGTCCTCGTTGAAGCACATACCGGCCGGTGCGGATATTTTCCGTGAACAAGCTGAAATCGGGCTGGTACGGTTCACCGATAAATTGGGGAAAGTATTGGCGGGTGTTCGTATTCATCACAGGTTTATACCATTCTGGCCGCTTTCATCTTGCGGTAGAGGGTCTGGCGGCTGATTCCCAGCACCTCGGCGGTCCGCGTCTTGTTCCACTGGTTGGCTCTCAGAAAGGCCATCAGGTCCTGAATTTGGTGGGTTGCCAAGTCCGTGGAGCTGTTGCTCGCTATATCGTCGGGGCTTGGGCCGATATTTATCTCCACGGGCAGGTGCTCCATGCGGATTTCACTGCCGCGGCACAGGACAAAGGCGCGCTCCAGAAGATGTTCGAGCTCGCGTACGTTGCCCGGCCAAGAATAGCTGGTCAAACGGCACAATACATCGCGGCTGATGCATTTGATCCGCTTGTTGAACCGCTGGTTGAAGCGCGCCCGGAAGTGGTCCACCAGCAGAGGGATATCTTCCACTCTTTGGCGTAGAGGCGGCAAGGGAATCTGCACCACCTTGAGACGGTAGTAAAGATCCTGCCGGAACTCACCTCTTCTGATCTTCTCCTTGAGATCCTTGTTGGTGCAGGCGATGATGCGCACATTGGTTTTGCGGGCAATGGCTTCACCTACGCGCTCAAAGCTCTTTTCTTCCAGAACTCGCAGGAGCTTGAGTTGAATCAGAGGCGATATGTCACCGATTTCATCCAGCAGCAGCGTGCCCCCGTCGGCGGCCTCAAAGCGCCCCTGCTTGGCACGGGTGGCGCCGGTGAAGGCGCCTTTGACATGGCCGAAAAGTTCGCTTTCGAGCAAGCCAGCGTTGAGGGCCGAGCAGTTGACCGAGATAAAGGGTCTGGATGCTCGCCGGCCGCCGTAATGCAGGGCTTTGGCAATGAGCTCTTTGCCGGTGCCGCTTTCTCCGGTAATCAACACGGTGGTATCCAGGTCAGCCAGCTTTTGGATCAAGCCGAAGACCTCTTGCATGCGTTGGTTCTTGCCGACGATATTTTTAAACTGGTGGCGCTGGTGCAGCTCCTCTTCCATTTGTTGAAGATGGGTAATATCCCGGATGACGAGGACCGCCCCAATAAAACGGCCATTGGGGTCCAGCAGGGGTGAACAACTCAAACTCACATTCTGCGAGGCGCGTGTTGGATGACCGCAGACTACTCGCCGATCCTTGACGGATTGCCTGCTTTCAATGGTTTGCTTTAAAAGCCGCAGGCATGCGTGCTGGCAGGCGGGCAGGCAGCTGGAGAAAACCCGGCCCATGCACCTTTTTTTTTCCATCCCGCAGATGCTTTTGGCCGAAAGATTGGCATCGACCACCCTGAGCTCCGGGTCCACCGTGATAATGGCGTCGTGGACGCTGCGGAATATCGCCTGAAGCTGGCTGCGCTGCCGGGCCAAATGCCGCTCAGCAGCGATGCGATCAGTGATATTGCGGCTGATCACGCGAAACCCAGTGATGGCCCCCGCTTCATCGTGCATGGGGGAGACCGAATCTTCCACCGTCAGGCGTTGTCCATCCGCCAATTTGACTTGATAGACGATGTGTTTGCCGGGGCAGTCGTTGTCGTATACTTCCTTATATCCTTCGATGAAGGCCGGCACCGCTGGCTCATCCACATAGGTCCGGAAGTTCAAGGTTTTGGTTTTGTCACCCAAGGTCTCCCATTTACGGCATACCGACGTATTGGAGAAGATGATGTTGCCCTTCAGGTCCATCTCCGCGACGGCATCATCGACCTCGTTGATGATGCTGCGATATTTGGTCAGGGCGGTCTTCATGAGAGCAAAGACGTTCATATCGATGAGGATACCCATATTGGCCGATTGGCCTTGGAAGAGGGCGTTGCCGCCTTTAAAGCATCCCAGGAAGATGGTGCCGTCCTTCTTGAAAAGGCGAACAGGTTGACCCTTGGTTTGCGCTCTTTCCGGCCGAAGGCTGACCTTTTCCCGGTCCTCGGGGTGCACCAGCTCCCATAAAGAACGTCCGATCAGTTGGGCCGGCGCTTCATAGCCCAAGATCCCGGCCAGAGCGGCATCGACATGAACAAAGCAGCCCCGCTGCAGCACATAGAAACCCATGAGGGCTGGGGCTGACGTCCCTCCTGTGGCAGCGGCATGGCTGACGGGGTCATTCATTTCAGGTTTCCAAGTTTGTATGGCGCGATAAGTTCCAAGCCCATGGACCAATGGCAGCTCAATCTATCCATTGGATTTCACATGTATGACGAATGCCGATAGCGGGGCAATGGTAATCCCCCTAAAATTCATCCCACGAATCCCTAATTCACTGAAAGCTAAGCCGGATATGATTTCGCCGGCCAAAAGCCCCGGCGGATGCATTAGAACCGCATGTCAGATTCTCGTTGACAGGGCCGGTGGCCTTGCGTCATAAATTAACATGGCTGTTAAGCGCGGATTGGCGCTTTTCGGCCCGCCCCCCTGTACCAGGCTTCCATCAATTCCAAACCATATGCTCCATTGAGGTGTCCCCCAAAGCCGAAGGTGAATGCCATGACAACCCAATTCAAACGAACAGTTCTGATGGTTCTATTTCCGCTTTGGCTGTGCTTTGCTTCCAGCGCCATGGGCTCGGACTTTTTGGATTTGCTGCGCCGCAAGACGCCGCCCAACGGTCCGGTGAATACGCCCATCGAAAGCTGGACCATCCTGGCGCCGGGCACCGGCGGGATGGGCGCGCCTACGTGCGACATGTGCTTTGATCAGATGTTACTTTATGACGATATCGTCGGCGCGGCTGAACCGTACACAGATCGTACCGTGAACCGTTATTACAAAAACGGGCAACCCGGCCTCTTCAGCGCCTCTACATATCTGGAAAAGCCCAAAGCCATTTACCCCCGCGATGCTCTGGATGACCTCATCGTGGAATTCCAGGCCCGGGGCTACGACAAACCCATCACCTATGTGCCGCCCAATACCCTTTGCGCCCGGATCGATTGGGACGCGTTTCATGTGCCCCATGTGGTCGGCGACACCGTGGAGGATGTCACCTTCGGCCTGGGATATGCCACAGTCTACACCAATATGATCGAAATGCTTTTCTTCCGCTATGCGGGCCTGAGCGGGCTCTTGCAAACCGGGCTGCATATCTCGCCGGATGAGCCGCTGGATATAGCTTCCCTGGTGAAACAGTTGATGGATTTCAAGCCTCTGAATTACAGCCGGGATGAATTGATGGATACCTTTGATCCCCGGGTTTGCGATGCGCTGTTGGGGCCCGACTGCCAGGAGATGGCCTCGGCCATGGTGGCCTATCGGGAAGGCATCAACAAGGCCCTCATGGAACGCTACCCGGCCTTCAAGGTCTTCGATACCCTGGGCATTCCTTGGCCCAAATGGGAAGTAATTGACACGGCCGCCCCCGGCCTGGCCATCACTGGCGTATTCGGAGATCCAGGCGCGGATCAGTTGGCCAATCTCGCCACCTGGCGCAAAATTCAAGCAGTATTTGGCGAAGACAAAGCCAAAGCGCTCTTCGCGGACTATAAACTGCGAAACGCCCCCCTGGACCCTACGACCGTCACAGCCAAAGATCCCTTCCCGAATCCCGTCTATGCCGACGGATCGGATGATACCGATGCCCAGCGCCCGGTGGATGACGACTCCATTGCCTGGGTGGATTTAAAAGCCATCGAAAGTAATCCCGCCACGCGCGCCTTGCTGAACGTAGATAAACCCCACAACAGTAATTGGATGCTGATCACAAAAGACAAATCAGCCACGGGCCACCCCTTGTTAGTTGGCGGCCCCCAGATGAGCTATTTCCGGCCGGATATCTTCATGGAATTCGACGCCCGAACCGTAGACAACCGCTTTCAAATCACCGGTGTCTCTCTGCCGGGTCTCTTCATAGCCGCCTTTGCCGGAAGCGGCCATGACGGCGTGTGGTCGCCCACTTCCGCCATCGGCAAAACCAGCGATATCTTCGTGGAAAAGCTCTGCTCGCCCGATGGCCAGTACCCCATCGATCTCCAAGCCAAATACTACTGGTATCAGGGCCAATGCAAACCCATGCGCCTGAGGCCGGATAACGGGACGCCATTCACCGTTCATGGCCCGGTGATCGCCTGGGACACTGTAGCCGGCGAGCCGGTGGCCATTGCCAGAAAATCTTATAACGCCGAACGCATCGGCCAGGGCGCCATTCCATACTACGCGCTGGCCAAGGGAAAAGTAAAAACCGCGGCCCAATTTGTCGATCTCATGCAGTATCATGTCCTGGCCCTGAACTATGCCTATATCAACGCCACGGAAGTGGCCTACGTCAACACCGGGCTCTATCCGGTGCGGGCCGCCGGCGCCCAGACCGATCTGCCCACCTGGGGCACCGGCCAGTGGGATTGGCAGGGCGCGATTCCCCTGGAGCGCAGGCCCCATGCGATCAATCCCCCCGGCGGTTATATCCTGAGCTGGAACAATCAAAGCGCGCCCAAATTCTACCAGAGCGACGGCGATTTCCAGCGCGTCCAAATGCTGCAACGGCTGGTGAACACCAAGTCTACCATTGATCTGCCGGCTCTGGTTCAGATCGCTGAAACCGCGGCCCTGCAAGACGGCTACGCCCTGAGCATGATGCCCTTGCTGCGGGATTACACCCAGGGCGCTATCTTGCCCAACGGAGATCTTTCCAACATGCTCAACGAGCTGGCCGCCTGGATTGACCAAAAAGGCGCCAAACGGATCGACCTGGACCGGGACGGCCGTTACGACGACGCCGGTCCCGCCATCATGGATGAAATCATGGTGTGCCTGAAAAATGTTTTAGAAGATTCGTTGCAGTTGGATCTGGGCTCATTGAATCTCCCTAACAGCATGGGTTCGGCTTACCAGGACGGCACCACCAGCATCATGCGCATGCTGCTCAACCGGGCCAAAGCCAATGGCAATGACCCGGCCAATGTGCGAGAAGATCTTCTCCAGTGCGGCGACGGCACCTTTATCGGCTGCCGCCGGCTGGTGCTCAAAGCCCTGGTGCAGGCCAAAGCCGATTTGAAGAAGAGTTTTGGCACCGACACCCCGGCCTTGTGGCTCAAGACCGCGGACCATATTGAACTGATGCCGGTGAATACCACCAACAACGGCAAGCCCTGGCATTGGCAAAACCGGCCCACCTTCCAGCAGGCGGCCACGGTGCAGTGATGGGTATCGGGCATGAAGTATAAAATCGCCACTGTTGCCACGGCAGTGCTTGCAGCTGCAGTTATTGGTTGGCTCTGGTGGGGCCATGCGCCCACATCTTCGCTCCAGGCGCCTGCCCGCCAGACCGTTGAAGCGGTGAATGAATTGGGCGCCGCCGCCAAAGAAAAAGATAACGCCGCGGCCGAGAAGTACATCACGGCCGCGGCTAATAATGGCGTGCTGCTAAATGCAAACGATCCCGCCGCCAAAAACGAGATCACACAGTGGGAGCAACGAATTCTCTCCTTTGCCCAAGAGCAAAAAGTAAAAAATGCGAATCCGGCCCAGATACATGCGCTGGCCGTAAAGACCACCGATCTCTTCTATCTGCTCAAAGAAGCTTCGACTCGCCAGAAACAGGGTCTGGAGCCTTACACCAGTCAAACCGGATTTACTACCATGACTCTGGTGATGACCATGGAGAAGGAGTTCCAAGAAACCTTAGGTGTGACCTTCTCGGACTTCCTGAACTCCCTCGATAAGAATTTGATTAAACGGCTGTCCCAATAGAATTTCGATTTTGTTTCCTGGTGGTGAAATCCGGAGGTTGGGGACACCATTAACTTATTAACTTCCTCGGCAAACCCTTGACAGGCGGAGGTTTACGAAGATTAATTTCTTCTTTTACCGCCGTATTTGTTCTTCTCAAATCAGGCAGGATATCTTCTGACCACCGAATACTTCTACGACCAGGTGGGCAACAAGATCCGGCAGCGGGATGCCGGCGGTAAAGAGACCACCTACGAGTACGATCTGCGCGACCATCTCAAGAAAAGCATCAACCCAGCCTTGGAAGCGACCAGCATTGACAACACCTTTGACGGTCGGGTGCTCTCCCAGAGCGACGGCGAGAACCATAAAACCAGCTATGAGTATGACGCTGATCGCAAACTATCCAAAAACATTGACGGCAACGGCAATGCCATTGATCTGGCCTACGGCGGCAGCACCGGCACCGGCTGCACTGATTCAGTTCATCAAAAATGCAACGAAATCAATAAACAGCGCCGGCAACCTGATTGAAAAGCTCAACGCCAAGAACCAGCGAACCGCTTATTGCCTGCCGTGTTTTTGTGAGAATAGAAAGGATTATCCGCAGTGGATAGTTGTTGTAAATGAGTTATTTTACGAGTTAAATTGAGAAGCTTCATTTATTGCGGTGCTATCAAAGCAGTACTGCGGGCAGACAGGCAATTTTGGATTGGTAAAGATATTCCATGCCCTTATCTTCGGATTCTTTTTCGAATTCGCACTCTTCCAGGTTCCAAAACGGCAAAGGCATCTGCGAGACTGGCACCATGTCCTTTGATTAGATCAATAACCGCTTCAACCATGGAGGAACGCGTATTCGATGAATAGCGGATCAGCAATACTCCGGCGGTCGTCTGTCCGTGGGCAAAAACCCATTCACCGAAATCTTTATCTTCCGTTATCAGCAATCGATTTTGCGTGACAGCCAGTTCCAATACAGCTGCATCGGTTAGCGCCGGTGAAATTTCAGCAATGGCATTTATGGAATAACCAGCCGCCCTTAAAGCACGGACAACCGAGTGATCACAGCTTTAATCCGCCAAGAATTGTAGCGTTGGATTCAATTGGAGGTACCCGTCTTTAAAAAAATGGTTGTCTCGTTTCGTATGGCATCGGCCGCATAGATTAACGCCGCGCGGATCGCATCAATGGATAGTTTGGGGTAAGCATCCAGCAAATCGTTGAACGAGGCCCCTTCGCCCAACTTCCTTATGATGAGATCAACCGGAATCCGTGTTCCCTTTATAATTGGCTTGCCCAGCATCACTTCGGGGTTTATTTCGATCATGTCGTAAATATTCATAATATGCTTCCGTTATTTTAATTACGATACCAAAACTGGGGATAGTGAACAATTCTTTCTTTATGGAGAATGGCAACCCCAGGATTACGGCCCCAAGGTGTGATTTCCAAAATCCTATCAGAGTTTTTGCCAAATGAGCGGTCGTAGTAATCCGGTGCCCCGTTTAAGACTTTGCTTCCTGGTGATGAATGCTCGTAAGCTGATCGGCCCACTCCACGGCTTGTTGGAAGGCGCGGCGGACTTTGTCGGGGTCCATGTTGAGTTTCTGGATTTGTTCTTCGGCGTCTTGCCAGCGGCCCTCTTCAAAGTAGACAGATAGAGTCAGCAGGGGCTGGTATTCGTTGTTGGGGTCGCCACACAGGGCTGATTTGAGTTTGTCGTCCAGGGGCAGGTGCTCGGTGACCTGGCTCATGGGAACGCCCAGCATGGCGTCCAGCAGAGAGAACATGCCGAGCATGTGCAAGCTTTCAGGATCGAACCCCCAATAACTGTAGTCTTTGGCGATTTGCTCCAGAAATTTGCCTCGCTGGGCGGCCAGGATCATCAGTTCGGGGGCATCCGGGCTTTGGTTGACGTCATTGAGCAGTACGACTCGCAGCCAATTTTTTATTTTTCGCCACCCTAGTAAAGAGACTGCTTGGTGGATCGATTTGATCTTCTGGCGCAGGCCGAAGGCCGCGGAGTTCAAATAGGATAGCAAACGGAAACTCAGGGCTGCGTCGGCCTGGATGGATTCGGCCAACTGGGTAAAATCGGAATCTTCCCGTTGAATCGCTTTCATGAGCTGGAAGCGCGACATTTCATTGGAAGATAATTTGCGCACTTTGATGGTGTCGGGCGTTTTGAAAAAGGGGCCATGGAACAACGTGAAGCCCATTTGCAGGCAACGGTTGAAGATCTCGGTGCTCTCCACCCGCATGGCCAGCAAAGTGGGATTGTAGGGACGGGCTTTGTCCAGGGCGGCGCTCAGGACTTCTTTGGTTTGGCCCGAGACATCCATGCTCAGGATGTCGGCCATTTGGTAGAGCGCGTCGCAATCGTCGCGGCAGGAATAATTCGAAACCGCCAGGAGGTAGCCATCCGCTTTCAGCTGGTTGAGAACCGGCGCGACCGAGGGGTGTTTGAAAGTCTCTTCGGTGGCTTGCACCACGGTTAAGTCAGGCGGCAGTGCGTACGGCAGATCGTCCAGGATGTTCTTTTCGCTGAAGTTAATTACTACTTTCTTTTGGCGATCCAGGATTTGCTGCAGGCCCATGTAAGCGCTGTTGGCCAGCCGGGCTGCCACGTTATCGGCTTCTGCCGCATCGGCCGAGACCTTGTAGGCCGCGCCGACGCAGTGCAGGGCATAGCCCCACAATCGCCGTTTCTCATCAAAAATAGGGTGCCGGGCAATGGATACAGTGTCGGGGTCAACGGCCTTGGAAGTTTCTTCGGTCATGATCTCGTTCTCCTCATCTAAAAGGCCAGAGGTTGAATATGCCAGATCCGGTCGGCGTACTCCATGATGGAACGGTCACTGGAAAAACGGCCCATGCGGGCGGTGTTGAGGATGGAGCAACGGGTCCAGCGTTCAGAATCGGCGTACATCCGGCTGACTGCTTCCTGGGTTTCGAGGTAGGCGCGATAATCAGCCAGCAGCATGTAGTAATCGCCTAGTTCCAGCAGCGATCGGAGGATAGGGCTGAATAATTCCGGTTCGTGGGGCGAGAAGTGGCCGGAGGCGATCATGTCCAGCACTTGTTTGAGTTCCGGGTCACGGTGGTAGTAAGCGTTGGGGTCATAGCCCTCGCGGCGTTTGGCCAGCACTTCTTCGGTGGTCAATCCGAAGATAAAGATATTTTCACGGCCCACGGCCTCCATGATTTCCACATTGGCGCCGTCCAGGGTCCCGATGGTCAGAGCTCCGTTTAATGACATCTTCATATTGCCGGTGCCGGACGCTTCCATGCCGGCGGTGGAGATCTGCTCGGAGAGGTCCGCGGCCGGAATGATCTTCTCGGCCTGGGACACGCAGTAATTGGGAAGAAAAAGCACCCGCAGGCGACCGCGTACCACCGGATCGCTATTGACGACAGCGGCCACCGAATTGATCAATTTGATGATCAGTTTGGCCTGATGGTAGGCAGGCGCCGCTTTGCCGGCGAAGATAATGGTGCGCGGCACGGCCTCGGCCTTGGGCGCGGCTTTGATGCGATTGTACAGGGTGATGACGTGCATGACGTTGAGCAGTTGGCGCTTGTATTCGTGCATGCGCTTGACTTGTACGTCGAACAGCGTGTCAGGATTCACGCCCAGGCCGATTTTGCGCAGGATATAGCGCGCCAGACGGGTTTTGCATTCGCGCTTGGTATCTCTCCACTTCTGGCGGAAGGCGGCGTCGTCGGCCAAGGGGGTCAAGTTCTCCAATTGCTCCAGGTCGCTGATCCATTTCGGGCCGATGGCTTCGGTGATCAGTCGCGATAAGGAGGGGTTGGATTGCTTTAGCCAGCGGCGCGGGGTGATGCCGTTGGTGACATTCTGAATGCGATCGGGAAACAGGCTGTGAAAATCGGCGAAGAGCTGCTCTTGCAGAATACGACTGTGCAAAGCCGCGACACCATTGACGCTGTGGGAGCCCACCACCGAGAGATTGGCCATGCGGATGCGCTTTTCACTTCCTTCGGCCACCAGCGAGACCCGTTGCAGCAAGGCATCATCTTTAGGAAAACGCTTGCGAACGGCTTCCAAAAAGCGGGCGTTGATTTCGAAGATAATTTGCAGGTGCCGGGGCAGCAGCCGGCCGATCAACTCCACGGACCAGGTTTCCAGGGCCTCGGGCAGCACGGTGTGGTTGGTGTAGCCAAAGGTTTGTTCGCACAGGGTCCAGGCTTCGTCCCAGCCCAGGCCCTCCTCATCCATGAGGATGCGCATCAATTCGGGTATGGCGATGGCTGGGTGGGTGTCATTGAGCTGAATGGCTACGAAGTTGGGCAGGTCGTGAAAAGAGCGGTTGAGTTTTTTATAGCGCCGCAGAATGTCGTTCAAGGTGGCGGCCACGAAGAAGTACTGCTGCTTGAGGCGTAGTTCCTTGCCCGATTCGCGTTCATCGCTGGGGTAGAGCACTTTGGAGATGTTTTCGCTCATCACCTTTGTTTGAACCGCGCCGATGTAATCACCCTGGTTGAAATTCTCCAGGCTGAATTCGCGGCTGGATTGGGCTGTCCACAAGCGCATGTTGGTGACGTAATCGTCGCCATAGCCGGGGATGAGAATGTCGCAGGCCATGGCCATGACCACTTCATGATCCACCCAGCGGTAACGCGTGCGGCCTTCCTCATCTCGGAAGGATTCGGTGCGGCCGTAGAATCGCACCGGCACCAGGTGATCGGCGCGCTGTATCTCCCAGGGGTTGCCCCGGCGCTGCCAGTTGTCGGCCTGCTCGCGCTGGTAGCCGTTTTCGATGACCTGATGAAAAATGCCGAAATCGTAGCGGATGCCGTAGCCGTAGCCGGGCAAATCGCGGCAGGCAATGGAGTCCATGTAGCATGAAGCCAATCGCCCCAGACCGCCGTTGCCCAGTCCGGCATCCCATTCTTCTTCTTCCAGTTCATCCAGATCAAAGCCCATGTCGGCCAGGGTGTGACGGGCTTCGTCTTCCATCTGAATGCTAATCAAATAGTTTTTCAAGAAACGACCGGGTAGAAATTCCAGGGAGAGAAAATAGATTCTTTTGGAAAAGGTGTCATAAAGGGCGCGCTGGGTTTTGATCCAGCGTTCGATCAGACGGTCGCGCACGCTGTATGCCAGCCCCATAAAGACACTGTACTTGCTGGGTTTCTCGGCATCATTGCCCAGGGTGAAACAGATATGGTGCTCGATGCGTTCTTTTAGGGAGCCGGAGGGGGAGTTGATCGCGGCATGGTTATTGGCTGGTTTGGGTTGAGTGGCCTTGCGGGCGCTCATGGTTCCTCCATGGGGGTTAAAGTTGTTCGGATATTGGGGCCGCAATAGAATGGGAGACCAGTTTGAAGATGGCAACTTTATTAGATTAACGAAAGTTAGGGGGTGGATCAATACTTAACTATCGACGACTGGACTATCGATCGCAGCGCATGGCTCGACATCCATCGTAGAAGATTATATAAGGGGCACCGATTTCAATTCATGGAAGGCGGATGATCAATGGGAACCTACGCAAAGCAGTATGACATCATCGTGGTGGGGGCCGGGCACGCTGGTTGTGAAGCCGCGCTGGCAGCGGCCCGCATGGGATGCAAGGTCCTGCTGCTGGCCATTGATCTGGACAAGGTGGCGGCCATGCCTTGCAGCCCTTCCATCGGCGGCATGGCCAAGGGCCAGCTGGTACGCGAGGTCGATGCCCTGGGCGGGGAGATGGCTAAAATCACGGACCAGACCGCCATCCAGTATAAAATCCTCAACACTAAAAAGGGGCCGGCGGTGCAATCGTCGCGCACCCAGAACGACAAAAAGCGTTACCACATCGCGATGAAGGCGGTGTTAGAGCGCCAGGCCAATTTGGACCTCAAGCAGGCCCTGGTGGAGCGTCTGGTGGTGGAAGACGGCCGGGCGGTCGGGATGGAGGATCACACGGGCTTTGGGTTTCAGGCCAGGGCCGTGGTTTTGGCCACCGGTACTTTTCTCAGCGGTCTGGTGCACATTGGTTTCAGATCCATTAAGGCCGGTCGCGCCGGTGAATTCGCCGCCTATGGGCTGGCGGAAAGCCTGGCCGGATTGGGCCTGGCTTTGGGACGCATGAAGACCGGCACGCCGCCGCGACTTCACCGTGAGAGCATCGATTTTTCCAAATTCACGATTCAAGAGGGAGATGCGGTGCCACGCCCGTTTTCGTCTGCCTGTCAACAGATCCATTTGCCGCAGCTGCCCAGTTACATCGGCCGCACCAATGCCAGGGTTCATAAAGTGGTGGGCGATCATCTGCATCTGTCGGCTCTCTATGGAGGGGTGATCAAGGGCGTGTCGGCCCGCTATTGCCCTTCGCTGGAAGATAAGGTGGTGCGGTTTACCGAGAAAGAGAGTCACCAGGTGATCCTGGAACCCGAGGGGTTGGATACCCTGGAGGTTTATGCCAGCGGGCTGGGCAACAGCCTGCCGGTGGAGATCCAGCTCCAACTGGTGCGCTCGGTGCAAGGTTTGGAAGCCGCCGAGATCATGCGACCGGCCTATGCCATCGAATATGACTACGTGGACCCCATTCAGCTCAAGCCCACCCTGGAGACCAAGACGGTGGCGGGGCTCTATCTGGCCGGTCAGATCAATGGCACTTCCGGCTATGAGGAGGCCGCGGCCCAGGGATTGTGGGCCGGCATCAATGCCGCCTGCCGCGTGCAGGGCCGCCCCGCCTTTATCCTGGACCGCTCCCAGGCCTATATGGGCGTGATGGTGGATGATCTGGTGACTCGCGGCACCCAGGAGCCGTATCGCATGTTCACTTCCCGGGCCGAATACCGGTTGATGCTGCGCGAAGACAATGCTGATATGCGGCTGGTGGGAATCGGCCGGGAATTGGGCCTGGTTTCCCCGGACACCGCCCTAGAGGTGATTGAGCGCAAAGCCCAAATCGAAGATGAGATTCAGCGCATCCGGCGCACGGTAATCAAACCGCTGCCCGAGGTCAACGCCTATCTGGAGTTGCGCGGCGCCAAGCCCATCGACAACGGTGTTCGCCTGGACCAGCTCGTCAAACGCGCTGAACTGGATTACGAAGTCGTGGACCGCTTGGCGCCGGCTTCCAACCCAGTGCGGCCGCAGGTGGCGCGGCAGGCGGAAATCGAAATCAAATACGAAGGGTATATCCAGCGGCAATTGACTGAGATTGCCCGCTTCAAACATCTTGAACAGATCCGCCTGCCGGAAGACTTCGATTTTCATCAGGTCCATGGTCTCTCCAATGAGTTGAAAGAAAAGCTGACGCGCGTGCGGCCGGCCTCCCTGGGCCAGGCCTCGCGCATTTCGGGGATCACGCCCGCGGCCATTTCGGTCATCATGATTGCGCTCAAAGTCAGGGAAAAAGGCGGTGGCGATGAGCAGCGGGCTTGAGCTGCGGGATTTTAGTTGCCGGGCCGTGCATAACCTCCAGTTGGAAGTGGTGGCCGGCCAAAGCCTGGGAATCACCGGTCCTTCGGGCACCGGCAAGTCGCTGTTTTTAAGAGCCGTAGCGGATCTGGAACCCTATGAAGGGTCAATGTTCCTGGATGGCATGGAAGCCAACCATATGCCCGCGCCCCAGTGGCGGCGGCAAGTGGGGCTGTTGCCGGCCGAAAGCGCCTGGTGGTTTGATACCGTGGGCGAGCATTTTGGCCAGCGAGCTCCTGATGGATTGGAACAGCTCGGGTTTGGACCCCAAACTTTAGGTTGGCAAATCAACCATCTGTCCAGCGGCGAGCGCCAAAGGCTGGCCTTGTTGCGGTTGCTGGTTCATCAACCCAGGGTATTGTTGCTGGATGAGCCCACGGCCAATCTGGACAGTGAAAACACCGAGCGGGTGGAATCTCTTCTCAGTCAATACCGTGAAACCCATCGGCCGGCCATCCTCTGGGTGAGCCACGATTTAGGCCAACTCAAACGCTGGTGCCATCCTATTCTCACATTGAAAGATCATCATTTGGTCGAAGCACAACCCACCCACAGCGCCATTTCCTCGGCCGGCCCGGAGAAAGCGCCATGACATTGGTACTGTTGACACCTTTGGATCTGGGGCTGGCCGCCGGCTTAGTTTTGATTTTGGTAGTGATCTCCAGGGGCATGCACTTTGGCCTGGAACGTCAGCTCATCATTGCCGCCGTGCGCACGACCGTGCAGTTGTTGCTGGTGGGTTTGGTGCTCAAGGCGTTGTTCAGCAATGTCCACTGGGGGTGGATGACATTGGTGGCCTGCGTCATGCTGCTGGCGGCCGGCCGGGAAATTTCGGGGCGTCAAAAACGCTATTTGAAAGGGGGATGGGCTTTTGGTCTGGGGACACTCTCCATGTTCGTGTCCAGCTTTGCCGTAACCATATTGACCCTGACGGTGATTATTAGTCCAACGCCATGGTTTGAACCGCAGTATGCGATCCCGTTGCTGGGAATGCTGCTGGGCAACACTATGAATGGCATTTCCGTGGGTATGGACCGTCTGACCACAGCGGCCTGGGATCAACGGACAGTGATCGAACAGCGCCTCATGCTGGGAGAACCCTGGCACAAGGCCATTGAGTCCATGCGCACCGAAAGCGTTCGCGCCGGCTTGATCCCCATCATCAATTCCATGATGGCAGCTGGCCTGGTCAGTCTGCCCGGCATGATGACCGGTCAGATTCTGGGCGGCAATCCCCCCATGGAGGCTGTCAAATACCAGATCATGATCATGTTCCTGATCGCCGGTGGCACTGGTTTGGGAACGGTATCCGCGGTGTGGCTGGCCGCCCGGCGTTTGTTCGACGAACGCCAGCGATTACGTCTGGATCGATTGCAAAAGCGGTGAGGCACACAATGTGGTCCTTACCTTTCACGTGGGGTCTTGGCGAGCGGCCGTGGAGGTCTTGCTTGACTGAAAAGGTTCAAATTCTTATTCTTTCAGCATATTAAATTTGCCCTTCAGGGCTTAGCTGTTCTGGAGGCAATGAGAGTAAAGAAACGGAGCGGATTTAGACATGGCGGAAACCGATTACTATAAAGTCCTGGGAGTTGACAAAGGCGCCAGCAGCGCTGACATCAAAAAGGCCTACCGGAAGCTGGCCATGAAATACCACCCGGATCATGCAAAGAATGACAAGGACGCTGAAGAGAAATTCAAGAAGATCAGCGAGGCGTACGCGGTTCTCAGCGACGAAGAAAAACGCAAACAGTACGACACTTACGGGTCGGCCGATTTTCATCAGCGCTTCAGTCAGGAAGACATATTCCGCAACTTCGACTTCGGCGACATTTTCCGGGAGTTTGGCTTTGGAGGTCGCGGCTTTTCCACTGGTGACGGCGGATTCCGCTTTACCTTCGGTGGGGGCTCTCCATTTGGTGGCCGTCAAAGCCATCAGGCCGCGCCTAAAGGATCGGATCTGGTGTATGAATTGCCGCTGACATTGCAGGAGGTGGCTACAGGCTGCAACAAAACCGTTACTTTCCAGCACCAGGGGAGGACGGAGACGATCAATGTTAAAATTCCCAAGGGAATGATCCATGGGAAAAAACTGCGTCTGGCCGGTAAGGGAGAGCCCAGCCCGTATGGCGGACCGGCCGGGGATTTGTACATCAAATCGATCGTGGTCGACGATGCGCAGTTCGTCGCGGAGAACCACGATTTGACCATTAATCGGGAGATCAAGCTCACCCAAGCGTTGTTCGGTACTCAGATTGCCGTACCCACCATCGACGGCAAGGAAATGACACTCAAAATCCCACCTGGCACCCGTCATAAAACCAAGATGCGTCTCTCAGGCTTGGGCCTGCCCCACATGCAAGGCAGTGGTCGCGGTGATCTTTATGTCATGGTTCAGGTCGCCATGCCTCAAAAACTGACTGCCGAGCAGAAAAAGCTCATTGAGCAATTAGCCCTCACTGGTCTGTAAGGAATTAAATTTATTGACAAGAGTGCTATGTTCATGTAGCTATTTGCTTAGCCGTATTGAGCAGCGCACACTGAATAGCACGCAGCAAGTCTATTTTTTATGAGTCTTTTTGGGGGTTGAAAGAGGGAGACGGAGCATCCTTTGCGCCTTTTGAAAATGTAACAAGAACCTTCGATCTCTCTATTATTAGAGACACAATGCCAGATTTGACACCCGTCTTAAGTTCAGATGCCATTGCCCGGAGGGTCGACGAGCTCGCCCGACAAATTTCTACTGATTACAGAGATGCAGATTTGGTGATGATTGGTGTGCTGAAAGGCGCTTTCGTCTTTCTAGCGGACTTAATACGCCGTGTGGAGGTAAAATGTCTGGCCATCGATTTCATCCGCGTGGCCAGCTACGGCAGCAAAAACCAATCATGCGGTTCCGTGGGGCTTCTTAAAGATGTTGAGCTCAATGTCGCTGGTAAGGATGTCATCATCGTGGAAGATATTCTGGACTCAGGGTTGACGTTGGCATTTTTAAAAAAGCATTTGAGCTCCATGCAGCCCAGGTCAGTGAAGACTTGTGTGTTCATTGACAAGCTGGAGCGGCGCCAGGTAGATATTCAAGCGGATTATGTTTGCCATACATTGAAAGAAGGCTTTCTGGTCGGCTACGGTTTGGATTACGCCGAAGCCTACAGACATCTGCCGGGAATCTATAATTTGAATTTTAATTAATGAAGGTGGGCCATGTTTATTACTTGCCAGGAATGCAACACCACGTACCGTCTGGATGAAAGATTGCTTAAACCCACGGGGTCCAAAGTGAGGTGTTCTCAATGCCGGCATAAATTTATCGCGGTTCCGGTAACTCCCGCGCTGGCTGCGGTGCCGCGGCAGGCTGCTACGGCGCCTATTGCCCCCATGACCGCCGATATGAACCCGGTTGCCGCGGCCGTTGCTCCGCCCAAGGAAAAGGCCCTGGAAGGAATCGATTTGGCGGAGTTGGATGCGATTCTGCAAGGGGATACGGACGTACTTACAGCTCCAGCTAAAACACCGCCGAGGCCGGCCGTTGAACCCGAACCCGCCATCGCGGAAGTTGAGACAACGGACAAAGACCTCGAATTGGATTTTGAAGCGGCTCTGGAAACCCCGGCCGTCGAATCAAAAGCCAAAGCTGATGCCGGGAAAAAAGAGACCGAGGACATCGAGCTGGATATGGATTTTGAAATCGATGACGAAGCGCCGGTTGTCGAAGCAGAGGAAGATTCGGATCTGACGCCCGCCATCGCCGATGCTGAAGCCGCCATCAAATCTGCCGACGATATTGCGAATCCCTCCCTGGAGGATGATTTGGAGTCGGTGCTTGAAGGCTTAGAACTGGAGCCTGAAGGAGAAGACAGTGGCAAGGCCAAAGCCTCCGGCAAAGCCCCAGCCGTGGATGATCTCGGATTGGAAGACCTTGATTTTGATCTAGACGGCGGCGCCAAGAAAGAAGATTTAGGTGGAGAAGAGCCGGAACTAAGTCTCTCCGAAAATCTTGACTTCGGTTTGGAAGAACCCATCCCTATCAGCGAGGATGTCAAGGAAATCACGGAAAAAGCGTTGGAGACGGCCTCGGATGAGCTGGACTTGGATTTTGATTTGTCAGTGGATGACAAAGAGACGGAACCCGAAGCCAAGGAAGAGGTTGAATTAAGCCTGGCGGATGATTTTGAGATCCAGCCTGATAAGCCGAAGGCCAAGGCCGCGCCGGTCGCAAAAACCAAGGCACCCAAGGATGAGGAATTGGATTTAAGCGATTTGGATACTCTGATGGGTGATGGCCAAAAACCTGGGAAAGCAGAAGCCGGTCTTACGCTTGACGATGAATTTGATTTGGAACTTGAAAAGACACCCGCCAAAGGAGCGCCCAAAGCAAAAGGGAAAGAAGAAGCACTGGATGATGAGTTGGATTTGGCTGGTTTGGACACCCTCATCGGCGGCGAGGAGGAGACTGGGGAGGAAGATCTTGGCCTGAGCCTGGATGAAGATATTGATTTCAAAGATGACTTCGAGCTGGAAATTGATGATACGCCACCCGCAAAATCCGCAAAAGAAGCAAAAGACAAGGACGCTGAGGAAGAAGAACTGGATTTGACGGGTTTGGATACGCTTATGGGCGGTGGTGATGAAGAGACCGCCGGCGCGACGAAGGTTGGGGCCGATGCGGTTTCGGAGCTGGAAGATTTGGATCTTGATTTGGATGAAGAGAAACCCGCAACAATCAAAGCGGCCAAGGCTAAGCCCGCTGAGAAAGAAATTGAAGATCTCAGCCTTGATCTGGATATGGAGTTGGAGGAACAACCTGTAGCCGCCAAACCCGCGGCGCAAAAGCCCGCCAAAGAGAAGCAGGCACAAAAAGAGGATATCTCCAAAGAAGAAGAGATCGATCTTTCGGATATTGAGCAAATGCTTGGCGGAGAAGCCCAGCCTGAGAAGCCCGCTGAGCCGGCCAAAGCCAAACAGCCCGAAGTCGCCTTGGGCGGCGCGAGTGAAATTGATCTGGCGGAAATCGAAACCGCCATCGATCAAGCGGACACTTCAACGGCGGACGAAGCCGAGGAAAAGGAAGAACAGGAACTGGAGCTGGACTCCACTTTTGATTCCGCTGCGGCTGCTCCTAAAGCTGTCGAAGAGGTTCCTATGGCAGCCTCCAAGGACCATAAGGAAGAAGAGCTGGATCTTGAGCTTGAAATCGAGAGTGCAGGACCAAAATCCGGAGCCGGCGACACCGTCGATGCGGAAAGCGGCGAATTGGATCTGTCCGATCTGAGCGATATTGTTGAAGAACCAGCGGCGGCGAAGAAATCCGACGTCATCTCCTCTGGGGATATTGAGCTGGAATTCCAGGTAGAAGAAGATGCAACCTCGGCCTCAGTTGCCACGACCACCGGACGCACAACAGCGGGTCTCATGAAACCTGCCCCATCGGCACGTGATCTGGAAGCCGAAGAAACCATGGAAAGTGCGGCGGTTGCTGAGACATACACGCCCAGTCGACCAAAGCCATTTAAGCCCAAGAAGAAAAAAAGCAGCAAAGCCTTGGTCTTTTTGCTTGTCCTCGTTTTATTGGGCGCAATAGGTTATGGAGTGGTTATTGAGGCGCCCAAGAGGGGTATAGAAATTCCCTATATCAACGATTATCTCAACCCCAAACCCAAGGACCCTTCCGGCACCATTAAACTGGCGACACTGGATATCAACAGTAAGTTTATTGAAAACAGCCAGGCGGGGCGGCTGTTTATTATCACCGGAAAAGTTCGTAATGGTTACAATATGTCTCGCAACAATATTCGTATGCAAGGCCGATTGTTCACCAAGGGTAAGGTGATCGCCAAGACTGAGTATAGCTATGCCGGCATCATGATCAATGATCAGGATTTGGCCTCGCTGCCCATTGCTGAAATCAAGCAACGGTTAAATGCAGCAGCTCAGCCCCAGGAAACCGCCGGCAGCGCCCGGCCAGGGCAAAGCATCCCGTTCATGGTGGTCTTCTCCGAGCTGCCACCAATGGATCAATTGGACGAGTTTGCGGTTGAAATAGTTAGCTCAACCCCCGGCCAATAGAGGATATTTCCAGTTGACTATCGGCTGGGGAGCTGTTAAGAGAGCCGTTCGTCATTTGGTCTGACTTCACAAGGGGGGCCAAAGGGCACTACCTGGCGATGTAGCTCAGCTGGTTAGAGCATGCGGCTCATATCCGCAGTGTCCGGGGTTCAAGTCCCTGCATCGCCACCAGATGAATTCAAGCCTGCCGTGATACCACGGCAGGCTTTTTTCTTTGCCGGTCAGGCCTACCGGCATTGGATTCTATATAATATTCAATCTTTACAATACCATTACAACCGATTATATTTTTTCAAGCATTGGCCCACTTCCGGCTCTCCAATCATATTTGACATAACAACAAGGAGGATGACGGCAATGAGACAACCGTTGCACGCTCTTTGGCGGACTCTATTAGTTCTGTTTTTTTTCAATCTGATGATAACCGGTGGCGCGGCGGGAGACATTCAGGTTGGGCAAAACGCCCCCGGATTTACACTTTCTGATGTTTACGGCCGATCCTATACGCTTAGTGAAATCAAGGGGCGACAAATGACAGTGCTCTACTTCTTTGATGCTGGTTCGGATGCCAGCCAGGGAGGTCTGCTGGTGCTCGACCGTTTGTTACGCAAATATGAGGATAAACAGTTGACCATCTGGGGCATCACACGATCCAGCAGTGAAGTGGTCCAGCGGTTCAATCAGAAAGCCCAATTGCAGTTTCCTATCCTTCTGGATAAATCGCAGGTGAGCGAGAAGTACAACGCACGCACCATCCTGCCCGTTGTCTGCACCCTGGGACCGGGTTTGGAGATCATCGATCATTTTCAGGGCGGCGGTGAAACCATCGAGATGATGCTGGTGCGGCTGGCCGAGCGCCAGATCCATCGCGGCCAGCCCCAGATGGCCCAGGCTTTGGCTGCATCGGCGGCTGATGCCAATCCGGCCAACATCGAGGCCAGGGCTGTGCAGGGGTACGCGGCTTTGGCCCAAGGCAAAACCGAAGAAGCCAGGCATACATTTGATCAGATTGCCGCGGCCGGCGGTTCTAAAGCCGTCATCGGTCAAGAGGGGCAGGCCGCCGTGCTGGCCCGCGAAGGCCAGAGTGAGCAAGCCTTGGCTTTGGCAGATGCGGTTACGAAAAAGGCTCCCGAACGAGTAGTGGCCCAAAAAATCAAAGGTGACGTGCTGGCCGCCAAAGGCGATCGCAAGGCCGCAACCGCTGCTTATCAAAAGGCCGCTACCCAGACCGAGGCGCCGGTGTTTCAGAAAGCGGAGGCTTACAACCAACTGGGCCGCATGTATGCCCAGGGGGGTGACTATAATCAGGCCCGCAAATTTTTTGATCAATCCGTAGCCTTGGACCCGTATTACATTGAGCCCACCTCCAACAAAGGAGTGACCTACGAAAAGGAAGGACTGTGGACCAAAGCTTTAGCCGAATACCGGCAAGCCCAGACCCTGGATCAGAACGATACCATCGCCACCGTGCTGGCCCGCAAAGCCGAGCAGATGCTGGCCCTGCAAGCCGATACTGCCGGCAAAGCACGCATGGATCAACTGGTCAAAGATTTAGTTGAACGCTACAAAAGCCAAAAAGCCCAGCCGCCGACGGCGGTCGAAGATGGCTGGACCTCGCGCCCCCTGGTGCTCACTTTCGTTGATATTCAGGAAAAGGGTGGGCTTTCTTCGCGCGATGGGCTGGCCATGGTTCTGGCCACGCGGTTGGGAGAACTGCTCAATGCTTCGGGGCGTCTCCAGGTGGTGGAGCGAGCGGTCATGGAAAGGCTGCTCTCTGAACTCAATCTGGGATCGTCGGAATTGGCCGACCCGGAAACGGCCCTGAAGTTGGGTAAACTGCTCTCCGCCAAGTTGATCGGTACGGGAACCATTCTTTATCTTCCAGACAGCACCATGCTGAACCTGCGTTTTATTGACACCGAAACATCAGCCATTGCCAAAACCATCAATTACCGGCTTGGGGCTACCGCTGATTTGGAACGGGAGATGTTTAGCCTGAATCGATCCATTCTGCAGACCGTCATAGAGAAGTATCCCTTGCAAGGCTATGTGGTGCGGGTCGAGGGCAAGGAGGCCATGATCAATTTGGGTCGCAAACAGGGCGTCACTCCTGGGGCCGCCTTTGAAGCCATAGAGCCGGGCAAGGAAGAAGTCTACCGGGGAAAAGTGTTGAAAAGCACTCCCAAAACTGTAGCCAAACTGGAAGTAGTCCGGGTGGAACCCGATCTGTGCTATGCCCGCATCACGGAATCACAGCGTCCTCTTGGCCGGGATGATCAAGTCAAAGAGGTCGTAGCGGCGGATGTAAAAAAAGGTGGAAAAGATGGCCAATAGGAGAGCAAAGAGCATTTTTCTCTTTCAATGGTTGGCGGCCATACTGCTTGTGGCTTGTGCCGGCAGTGAACCAATGACTCCACAGGAGACTGTTTCCATAGCGGTTTGGGACCTTGAGGATTTAAGCCCCGTCGCTCACGGGCAGGCTGGTATGGAAGCCATGCTCGCTGGCCAGATTGCCGCCCGTTTCGGAGAAAATCCCGCCTATCAAGTGGTGGAGCGACAGCATTTACTGAAAGCCATGGAAGAACTTCATCTGGGAAGCTCCGACCTGGCCGATCCACAGGCCTGCCTGAAATTGGGCCACCTTATTGGCGCCCGTCAAATGATTTTTGGCGCTTATCAAGTCATCGGCAGTACCCTTCGCATCGATCTGCGTCGCGTGGATGTGGCCAGTGGTAAAGTAGTGAAAACCGCCAGCGGAACAGCCGGAGTAAAAGACTTGAGTCAATGGCTGGCGGTTGCGGATAAAGCGGCGGGGGAATTGCTGCGATAAGCTTCAAATTCATCAAAAGCTTAAAGCCCCCGTGAAAGCAATCTCACCCAAGAAGTAAAAACGTACGGCTGGTTGGTAGAAGCCATTCGGGCCTTGCTATGGCCCGACATAGTTGCCTTCCCGCAAGTAGCTGCCGCGGCCCGTGGGCCACAGCAGGCAATTGGCGGCCGAACCGGCGACATTCCAGATCTGGACGCCCCCTTTGCCGTTGCCGAGGGTATCCTTGAGGGAAATCACAATTTCTACCTGGCCGTCACCATCCACATCCGCCACAGTGGGTGCGGACATGGCGCCGCGGCCAAACAGCGGGACTTTGTGCACCTGAACGCCGTTGCTGGCCAGGATGATCAAATGGGCTGGAGTGTCGGGTTGGCGCGGTTCACCTGAAGAGAAGGTGGTGAAAATGATCTCTGGTGCGCCGTCCTGATTTAGGTCCGCGATGGTAGCTTCGCTGGCTCCAGTGTAGGGTGTGGCCACCGAAGAAAAGGTATAGGTCCAATATATCGTACCGTCCGAGCGAAAGGCGTACAGCTTTCCATCATAGGCAGGCACTACAATTTCAATTCCAGGATTGCCGTCCAAGTTCGCCACCGAGGGGCTGGGCATGGTAGGCACAATATTGCTGCCTAAATCGCCGCTTCCGCCCAGGGGTAAACCAGTATCCTTCGGTCAGAGCCAACCCTGGGGACGAGTCAGATCGATATTGAGCACCCAGACCGTGATACCCTGATTGGCTGTGCTGTTGGTATGTTCATGGTCGCCGGCCAGCACGATTTCCATCTGGCCGTCATCATCGATATCCGCCACCACCGGCGGTGAGTAAGTGAATTCACTTCGGTCGCCGGTGCCCCAACCTTGTTTGGACAGGGCGATGTCATGATAGGCTTCCACGGCCGTAATCACCCGGTCGCTGAATTCGGAATTAGCAGGAAAGGGACGGCCATCACCCCAAAACACACCAAAGCCGATGGCATCATAGGTTGAGATTACGTCCATGACCCCATCACCATCCAGGTCTCCGGCACCGATGTTCTGGTTGTAGCCGCCGAAATCCCAACAGGCTTCAGCCGGGCTGGGGGGATTGCATGAGGCAGAAACCTGGGGCCAGTTGGCGTGCAATGAACCATCCAGTTCATAAACCGCCGTGGTTGGCCCTTCACCGGTCTTGTTCACCAAAATCTCCATGACTCCATCACCATCCACATCAGCGGCGGCAATACTTCGTATCTCGGTGCTACCGAACTGACGGGGCCAACCAGGGCGCATTTGACCGCGATAATCATAAAGGCTGATGTTGATGTTGCCTGTGCTGTCGGCATCGCCTCCCACCGCGATTTCCATGTAGCCGTCATTATCCATATCGCCCACCACGGGTGACGCCCACATACGGGTCGTACCATGGTCCGGTGTGTTGGAGGCACTGGACCCAAAGGCGGTCTTCCAAAAAAGGGTTCCGTCGTGGCGGTAGACATAAAGTACTGAGTGGCGGGCGGCGACAATCTCCATTTGTCCATCGCCATCAATGTCGGCCACAGCTGGGGCTGCCAACCAGTTCTCATCCCAACTGGCCTCCAACGTTTGGCGCAGAACAGGAGCCGATACGGCTGCTGAATTGCCGCTAGCAGAGGCCATACACACCGCGGGCGTCGGCAAACGCGGATTGCCGTTGCTGGGGGGCGGGGCGGCGGACCGGCCGGGACTGTCCCCGCCACCCCCACAAGATAGGAACAATATAATGATGGTAATGGCTGCCAATAGCCATGAATTTAAGTTAACAAAAGTCGTCCAAAATTGGTTGCGGTCATTCTTTATGGGCATCGTTATCTCTCCCGGGGATAAGCGTTCCTATTTTGAGATGCTTTGTAAAACAGGGAAGGGTGACAAACCTCCTTCACACAAAGACGTAAATGCTGGATAGAATTATAAGAATTGGAATTAAAAACGCCCTACTCCGCTGGTCGGTTTAGGGCGCTGAAAATTCAAAGTCTCAAATGATCTTACGCTATCCTCAATCAATCGCCGAAAAAGGTGGAAAGGAAACAGCCGCCGGCGCCGCCACTACTGGCGGAGCCACCGCCACCCAAAGAGTAATTCACCCCTTGAGCACATTTCCCGGTGCCGCTGGGGTCCCAGCATACCTCATTGGAATCGCTGCTTTGGTTCCCGTTCGCATCCATGGCTCGTACAACAAAGTAGTAGGTTTTGGATTGATCAAAACCGGTCAGGGTATACTGGTTTGTCTGGGATGTTTCGTAATCGTTCTGGTAGTCATAAGATTCCCCGGCTTCACGGGGATAGATCCGATAATGATCCGCCTCATTGACAGGATCCCACGCCAAGGTGACATCCGCGCAGATGCCTATGGCTGGAAAGGCGAAAAGCACGAAAAGGAGTAACCAAAATAATCTAATTTTCATAAAGGGGGGGCCTTTGTCTTTTTTTTATAACGCCTTTTACGGGCATTTTGAAAATACGCATGCACGGTTTGTGCCTCATGATATGTCATGGGGGGTATTTTTCTAAAATATTAATAATATTCTGTTATTATTTATTTTATTTTATAGTCCAACTCGATTGTACGGGGAGGGTCCATCGCTTTAAGGCGGTTTGAGTGCGCAATTTTGGGAAGTGCGCAGACAATTTTTGCGTTTTTGAACAAAAGCGCAATTTGTTCATAAAACCGTTGACGACCTTTATTCAAAGAGCATACAAGCAATATGGTTTGTTGCCCCTCCAGGGAAGGTAGGATCGATTACTTGATCCTATAATGTTGAATAAATAAGGAGACACAATGAGAACGAAACAGGATTATATTGCCGGGTTGTCCAAGATGAAACGCAACGTTTACTTCAATGGGCAGTTGATCGACCGTGCCGATGAATTACAAATGGCCTGCATCAACAACATCGGCACCACTTATGAGGAGGCAGCTAAACCCGAAAATCAGGAATTAATGACCGCCATCTCCCATTTAACTGGCCAGCGCATCAACCGTTTTACCCATATTCATCAGAACAAGGAAGATCTGCATAAGAAGCAGGATATGACCCGCATGCTCTGCCAGAAGGTGGGCGGCTGTATTCAGCGCTGCATGGGCGTGGATGCGGTTAATGCCATCTACAATGTCTCCTATGAAGCGGACAAATCCAACAAAGGGGATACCCGGTATCATGAAAACTTCAAAAAATGGCTGACCCGTTTTCAGACCGAAGATCTGATCGGCTGCTGCGCCCAGACCGATGTCAAAGGCGATCGCATGCTTCGGCCGTCGGACCAGCCAAACCCTGGTTCCTATGTTTACATCAAAGAACGGCTCAAGGACGGTATTGTCGTGGAGGGGTGCAAACTCCATATTTCAGAGGCTTCGGTGGCAGATGAAGTATTGGTCGTGCCCACTCGTGCCATGCGCCCCGAAGACAAGAATTATGCCGTGGCCTTTGCCGTGCCCGGCGACTGGGATGGGCTCAAACAGGTCGTCACCATCCATCGCTTCAGGGAGCGTGAGCATTTCAAACGTGGCTGGATGCCGGCCTCCACCGACTCATACATGATTTTTGAAAACTGCTTTGTACCTTGGGATCGGGTCTTTTTAGCTGGCGAACATCAGCATGGCGGCATCAATGCGCTGCTCTTCGCCTTATTCCACCGCCACTCCTATTCGGGATGTAAACCCGCCATCGGCGATGTCATTATGGGCGCTGCTGCCCTCGCTGCCGAAGTCAACAATGTCCATAAAGCTTCCCATGTGCGCGAGAAGCTGGCTGAGCTGATCATGGTCACCGAGCTGGGCTATGCAGCCGGCTACACTGCATCCGATCTGGGTGGCCCCCGCTTGTTCATGCCGGGCAAGGGCCTTGTCCCCTATGGACCGGGTTCATACATCCCTCACTCCATTTACTGCAACGTGGGCCGCTGTCTATCGGGTGAAGCGGTTTTCCGGGAAGCAGAAATTCTGTGTGATATCGCCGGCGGTGTGGTGGCCACTTTCCCCCATGAACGGGATTTCCTCAATCCTGAAACCAAGGATCTTCTACTAAAGTACACCAAACGCAACCCAGAAATGCCGGTGGAGGATCAAGCCCAATTTTGGCGCTATCTGGGTGATGTGCTCTGCTCAGCCAAAGGTGGCATTCACAGCGTGGGCGGATACCACGGCGGCGGATCGCCCATCATGGAGCAGATCGCCATTACTTCCCAATATGACATTGAGTCGCGAAAAAAGCTGGTGCGTTATATCGCCGGCATGAGTGGCGGGGATCGGGAAGCTTTAGCGCCAAAGCCGAAGAAGGAAGCAAAGTAGGAAAGAAATCGGATATAATCATTGATAGCAAGGAGCTCTCTGCCTTTCGGGGCAGAGAGCTTTTTGCTTTTAGTAATTCTCCCCGAACCCGCTATTCAGCGGCGAGCTGCAAAATTGAAGCAGGGGTTTTGCCTTGGTGTTCAGATCGCTAAGGCGTGTAACCCCGAAAGGGCGAAGAATAGCGCAAATCCAAGCAGAAAAACGGCACAGCCGCCCACCAACCAGCGATAGGCTCTGTCGCTAATGTAGCTTCGACCTTTCCAGATGGCCGTGGAGACACTTGAATACCAAGCCAAGTCTGCCAGCAGATGTCCGCTAAAGAAGAAGAAAATTCCCCAGATACCGAAAGAAATACTATGGGTAATATACCCCAGGCCAATGGTGACCCACCAGATGGCCCAGTAAGGGTTTGCCAGGCTCAATAATACCCCGGCCGCCACAAGATTTCGCTCAATGGCTTGACGTTTAATGGCCCGCAGTGTCATATCCGGCAGGGCCTTGAACATGCCCCAGGCCATCCACGCCAATACCACGGCGCCGATCAGAGACGTTGTGGTGAAAACCGCTGGTTTTTTCAGTATGGGTGCCAGCCCCAAAATTAAGGCGGTGACTAGGCTAAGTTCCAGTAGTCCATGGCCGAGAATCAACAAGGGGCCGGTGATCATTCCGCGGCGCGGGCTTTCACTGATGGTGATGGTCAGCAATGGCCCCGGCATCAGGGCTCCGGAGAGCGCGAGTAGAAAAGAGGTCGTGAAAATGGTGAAAAGCTGCAGCATAGGTTGGTGTAGACTTTTTAAATTTCCGGTCGTCAGACAAATTAAGCTTGGATTCATGAGCAAGCCAGCAGGTGTGGAGATATAGCAGGTCCATGGTTATTTTGGAAATGAATACTCGGAAGTAACGCAGGTTGCTGGAAAACCGCCGTTCTATGCCGGGTTTCGAGAGAGGAGATAGGGGTATGAGGGCAATAAGGGCTATTTTACTATTAATGATATTCGCCACTATATCGGTAGCGCAATTGGCCCTGGCTCAGTCGCGGAATGACTCTGATAATGACCAGGAGGCCATTGGAAGGACGCCGCCGCGTTTGAGTTTCGTAGCCGGCCAAGTGTCATTCTGGCGACCTGGCTCCGAAGAGTGGGCCGAAGCTCAAATTAATACCGCTCTGGCCCCCGGCGACCAGTTGGCCGTTGGACCGGACGGCAATATGGAACTCCAGATTGGGCCCCGTGCCTTTGTCCGAGGGGGCAGCGAAGCTCAACTCAGCCTGGAAAGCCAAGAACCTGATTTCCTAAAATTTAAAGTGAATTCGGGCGCCGTTTCTTTTGATCTGCGCGGCGTGGAGCCGGGACGTATGATCGCGGTGGACACGCCCCAGGCGACCTTTACCATGGATACCGAAGGATATTACCGCCTGGAGGTCCAGGATAAACAGACCCATTTCATTTCCCGGCGCAACGGCCGGGCTTCAGCTTCTATGGAAGGCGGGGCTCCCGTATCCATCGGACCGAACGAATCGCTGGTGATTGGATCAGGGGGGCTCTCTCAGGCAGACTCGCGGAACGCGCCACCGCTGGACGAATGGGATCAGTGGAATTATGACCGCACCGATCAGTTTTTGGCATCCAAGAGCAATCGTTATGTTCCCGGTGAAGTATATGGGGTGAACGATCTTGATCGACATGGCACCTGGATGGTAACGGCCGCCTATGGTCCGGTCTGGCGTCCGGCCGGCGTTGCCGTTGGATGGGTCCCTTACAGCACGGGTGTCTGGATGCACGATCCCTATTATGGATGGACCTGGGTGGATACCGCCCCCTGGGGCTGGGCTCCTTATCATTATGGACGCTGGGTATATGTGAATAGCTACTGGTGTTGGGCACCGGGCCCCCGAGTGGTGCGTCCAGTCTATGCCCCCGCCCTAGTGGCCTTTTTCGGTCAACCCGGTGTGAGCGTGGCTGTCAGCGTCGGATTCAGCGGCCCGGCGGTCGGCTGGGTTGCACTGGGCTGGGGCGAGCCGCTGGTGCCATGGTGGGGAAGGCCCGGCTTCATCCATCGGCCATGGTGGGGAGGGTGGGGCGGCCCACATTGCGTGAATCGCACAGTGGTAAGTTCCCACACTGTTATTGAAGCTGGCCAGATCCACAGCTATGATCACATGCACCGGCCACATGCGGTGGTAACCGCTGATCCGCACTATTTTGGTCGCGGCCCCATCGCCAAGCCCCATATGGTTCATGCTGATGTCAGAAACTTGCGGCCGATGCCAATGGCGCCGCACGCTTCGTGGCCCGCGCCGGGAGGCTTTGCCAATAAAGCCCCCCACGCTCAAACTCCCTTTGGTAATGAATTCAGGCGCCCTGGGGAGTCTCCTTTTGGTCCATCCCATCAGCCCGTCAGGCCTTACCCAAGTATTAATTCCAGGTTCGGCCATAAGGAATCCGTGCGATCGCCCTTGCCGCAACAACCGCAACCGTGGCCCCCGCGCAGGCCTTCACCAAATGAACAGCCACCGGCCTTTCATGCGCCTGGTCAAGGCGAGCGTCCCAATATCAAGCATGGTCAGGTGCCAAGTGGAGGAGAGAAAGGGAATAACCATAGGCCTGCACCAAACTCAGGTTCGCCGCCGGCCTTTCGTCCAAGGCAGGATGCGCGACAGCCCAACTCTCAGATGACTGCGCCGCAGTTTCCATCCTCGAACCCAACAGCGCCGACGCGGCCCAATTGGAACCCTATTGATCGCCGACCCAAAGGTGATCAATCCGGCTCCGGTCATGGATTTCAACCTGGTGAAAGATATCAGAACAATCCACCGAGGCAACCGTCACCACAATTCCCTGCACTAGAAACCGGCGGTCAGTCCAGAGTTCAAAGCGGACATTTCCCAGTTCGATCCAAGGAGCCTGCCTACCGGCCCCAGAATTCACCCGAGGAAGTTGCGGTCCAACAGCCACAGCCAAGATCTTCTCGTTTGCCGGACCGAACGCAACACCGAGAAAGTTCAGGGTGGCCGGGACGATCTTCTGGCAATGGGCGGCATCAATCTTGGCAGCGATAGTGCGGCTGCCATCGCATAGCCATTGCAATTAGCTTTCTTATCATTTTCCCGGCGCAGCTCACAGCGCCGGGAAGATCTCCTTGATTAATCAATAATAATCACCTATATTTTTTCTTCTAATGCGATGAGCAGCCGGTAGAAATAATCGGTTGGCCCCATGCAGGCAGCACAATAATCAACGCAAGACAAATCGAACGGGAGGAGTCAGATGGATCTGAAGACCTTGCGCGATACCGCCCCCTGGGAGTGGCCGGAGAATACTGACGAGCTGTTGATTGAAATCTTGAGCAAGGGGGCCGTTGATGCTCAGGACCGTTTGCTGGCCGTGGAATTGGCCGGCGATCCCGCGGTGATCAACGATGCCCTGGCCGAGGCGTTGCTGGGTGTCATTAAAAATAACCAGGAGAAAGATAATGTGCGGGGCATGGCCGCCATATCTTTAGGGCCGGCCCTGGAACATGCCGACATGATGGGTTTTGAAGATGAAGATGATGTGGTGATATCGGAGAATCTATTCCGGCAAATACAACAATCACTGCGTGAGCTTTACGCGAAGAACGAATTGCCGGAGCTGGTACGCCGAAGGGTTCTGGAAGCTTCGGTTCGCGCACCCCAGTCGTGGCATCACGAAGCCGTACGATCAGCATACGCCGGCGTCAAGGATAATTGGCGTCTGACCGCCGTATTTTGCATGCAATTCATTGCTGGTTTCGAAGAAGAGATTATTGAGTCGCTCAATAATACCGATGAGTTGATTCACTACCAAGCCGTAGTGGCCGCCGGCAACTGGGAGGTGGATGAGGCTTGGGATCACATTGCCAAGCTGGTGCGATCCGATAAGACCGAGAAGAATTTGCGCCTTGCCGCCATCGAGGCCATTGCCAATATCCGCCCCGAGGATGCCGGGGAAATTCTCGGTGCTCTTCTGGAGTCCAAGGATGATGACGTTGCCGATGCGGCCCATGAAGCATTGGTCATGGCCGAAGGGCTGGCTGAGTTTGATGATGATGAGTTCGACGATGATGAGGACGAAAAAGCTCCCTTTTAACTCGCCGCGTTTTCGTTATAAAAAATAGATCGAGTATATATCCGTTTCGACTGTTGGGAATAGCGCTGAGGTGATGCGGATTCACTCTTTTATTCCAGAGCGCGAGCGGCCATGCCCAGCGAGTCTCAACGCTGCCCAATCGGGGGACTGGCTCATGGCACCGGTGGGGGATAGTATAGTTTTCTATTTGTTCAAGTACTCTAGAAATGCGCCCATGGCATTGACCGGATTAAGATGTGCCAAGCCCCGGCGGATCTTGATGATCTCCTGATGTTCCTTTTTCTCCAGGAGAAGTTCTTCTTTGCGGGTGCCGGATTGCTTGATATCGATGGCCGGCCAGATGCGCTGCTCGGCGCAATCGCGGTTGAGCACCAGGTCCATGTTGCCGGTGCCTTTGAACTCCTGGTAGATGATGTCATCCATGCGGCTGCCGGTGTCTATCAGGATGGTGGCGATGATGGTCATGGAGCCGCCTTCTTCCAATTTGCGGGCCGCGCCGAAAATCTGCCTTGGGATCTCAAGCGCATTGGCGCCCAATCCGCCGCTCATGGTGCGGCCAAAACTCTGGGTTTCGACATTAAACGCCCGGGCCATGCGGGTGAGCGAATCAATGAAAACCACCGCGTCGCGGCCCGTCTCCACCCAGCGCAGAGCCGTATTCATGGCCAGGCGCACCATGCGCATGTGCTGGGCGATACTTTGGTCGGCCGAAGAAGAAAGTACTTGCGCCCCTTTGAGTCCCCGTTTGAAGTCGGTGACCTCTTCGGGGCGCTCATCCACCAGCAGCACAAACACCGTGGCATCGGGATGATTGGCCGTGATGGCGTTGGCCATATGTTTCAGAATCGTTGTCTTGCCAGTCTTGGGCGGAGCGATGATCAGGCCGCGTTGGCCTCGTCCAATGGGCACGATGCGATCCAAGGCCATGCCCAATAAATCCTTTTTACCCGTCGTGAGAATAAAACGCTGATAAGGGCTGATGCTGGTCTGCTCTTGAATGGGTGGTGTCTCGTTGAAAGCCTCTATGCTCAGCCCGTTGATGCTTTCTATGGATTGCAGCCGCGGATTGCGGTGCCGGCCTTCAGGATCAATGCATATGCCTTGAATGAATGAACCTTCGCGCAGTCTGAGCTGGTCAATGATGGAAAGCGGGACAAAAGTATCCCCTGGCTTGGGCTGCAGGTTCAGCTCGATGTTGCGCAGAAACCCACGCCCGTTTTCCATGATTTCAAGATAACCGCTGGCTGGTTTCACAATTGCCCTTCCTTGACTGCCATGGCTTTTATTATCAGGCTTTGACCGCCCTTATCAAGGTCTTCCAGGGCAAAGGCCATCATCATTTCCAATAAGGCTGATTTGTTTTCAATACTCACACCGGCCAGCTTCATCTGGTGAAAGTGGCGGTTGAAGCGCTGGATCAGCTCTTCGGAGAGATAAAAGCCGGCTTTCTTTTTGGCAATGGTTTTGTCCGCCGGCCCGAAGCCAGTGGCCGCGGAAACCGGATCGGGCCCGCGTTCTTCAAAAAAATCGGGGGGCCTCTTTTGCTCGGATGCCGTCATCGATAAGCCTCCTGGTCAATTGGTGATAATCAAAGGCGCCGGTGGCGCGGGGATCGAACTCAAAAATCGTTTTGCCTTGGGCCGGCGCCTCGGATAAGCGCACGTTATACCGGATGGGCTCGCAGATCTGTTTGGTAAAGAGCCGTTTGAGCTTTTGAAACAGATCCACGCTCTGGCGCGTGCGGCGGTCAAACAGGGTCGGCAGAACGTACTTGAGCGCCAGTTCATTGTTTTGTTTTTGAGCCGAGATCAGATATTGGAAAAAAGTCTTTAGACCCTCGATGGCCGGCGCTTGCAGGGAGACCGGGCAGAGCACCTCCTGGACGGCCATTAAAATGTTGACGCTGAGGATGTCCCAGCCCGGCGCGCAATCAAAAATCATGAAATCCAGACTATCGCCCTTGGGGGTAAGGGATTGGCGCAATACCGCGTGGCGGTTTTCGCGCGGTTGTTCGCCTAGCCAGTTTTTCAGCTCCACCAATTTGATGCCCCCGGCCAGGAGCCACAAGTTTTCGCGGGCCGGATGGATGGCATCCTTTTTTAGCACTGACTTGCCATTTCCGTTTCGGCCGGTGATGAATTCATACAGCCCATGGGCAGGTTTGACGCCTAAAAATTTGGCGGCCTGGTCCTGGGTGTCGCAATCCACCAGCAGCACCCGTTGACCCTGAAGAGCCAAATCATGGGCCAGATTGACGGCCGTCGTAGTTTTTCCCACGCCTCCTTTGGCCATGGCCACCGCGATTTTTCTCATCCGAAACATTCCTTATTTTTGTCAGCAACGCCGGCAATTGAGGCTGCCGGAATGGTATGGTAGAACATCCGAAAATCCGAATTCTTCTATTCTAACCTTATTCTATCTGATAGGGGGTTGCAACTTGATTTTTACCTTGGTGTGTGAGTCACGACTGTTGCACGGCCTTGGATTCGGCATCGGAATCGAAACACAACGATAGCGATACCGATGCCGATTCCGATCAAAGCAACACGCCTGACTTACACTCTTTGCCTTGGGGTGAGTCTCTCAATGGTCATCCGCAGAATTTTACCCAACAGCGCTTGTAAATAAGTATGCTGGTGTTTCTTCTTAAAGCATGAATTCATTAAGTATTTACCAACAATGAAACCTTTTCATTGACAGTCGGCACTGGGATAAGGCATTTTGCCGGGCTATGAAAAGAAGGAAGAACAAGGGACAAAAAGGCGGGCATTCAGTCGCAGCAGTGCTCTCACCGGAATGTCAAGCCCAAGAGCATCTTACGGCGGGTCGATTTCGGCAAGCAGTGGATGCTTTCAAGGCGCTTTATAAAAAAAATGCGCCGGACTATAAAGCCCAGTTGCAGGCTGCTTACGAAGGGCTATACAAACAGCGGCTTCAAAAGGGGATGACCCAGGAGGCGGCCATGATTCTTGACCAGCTTGAAAAGCTGGCCGGTGACCGCCCTTGCGCCGAAAGCATTCGGTTGCAGCTCAAACGCCAGGAGTTTGCCAAGGCCGCCGAGACAGCGGCAACTTTTATGCGCGGCATGAATGCCTTGCCTGCCAAGGACATCATGCTGGCGGCCGACGCCCTGGTCGTGGCCTTTGATGATCTGCCCCAGCCCAGCGGATTGCCGGAGGCGATCAATGGTGAGTTGGACCGAATTCACGCCGCGCTCAAATCGATGGGTCAACAAAACAACGGTTGTGCCCTGGACTTGATTAAGCCCATCGGGTTGCGTTCGCCGTTCGGCAACTGGAAATGGTTGATCAAAGGGCTGAGCGCGTTTTATGCCGCTGAGGATGACAGGGCGCTCGTCGCTTTTGCGAAAATTGATGCGGGTTCGGCCGCGGCCGCCTTTGCGGAACCCTATGCCCGGCTGCTGGCTGGAGATCTTGGAAATGATGCTACAGCCAAGGATGCGGCGTTTGTGGAAGAAGTGTGTTGCGCGGCCGGATTTGATGTGCTGGCGCCAGTGATTGCCCGAGCCGATTATTTATGGCGGGTCCAGCGTTTCAGAGACGCTTACGATCATTTGCATGGCCGTGTTGAAGGATTTCCCTCGATAAAATCCGGCATTGAGCGCACCTTGACCGAGCTTTTTTATAATTCTTGTTTGGAAATGCCTTTTGATCAAAGTCAGAAGTATCTCCGCCACCTGTCCCAATCCGCTTTTTCGTTCTCCGCAAGTGATCCGATAAAACAGCTATGGGCGCAACGATCCCTGGCCTTGCACACGGAAAATCATTCCCTTGATGATGAGATCATTTTAGAACTTTGGGAGAAGTTTCTAAGCGTGCACCACCAATTCCACGGGGATGGGCAAAAGATCCGCGCCCTGGTTTACCGCCGGCTGGGAGATCTTTTTGCCCAGGTGATCCCGGATGATTCACCGTTTGCATTTTTTTCAATATTCAAGCGCCGGGAGCGCGCTACCTTCAGAAATCCGGAATTGGCCGAGCGATGTTACGAAAAGAGCCTGAAAGCCGACCCTGGCGCCAAGAATACCCAGATGGCGCTGATCGATTTTTATGAAAAGAATGGGCAGACCGCCAAAGTCAACAAAATGCTGGATCAGTTGATCAAGCAATTCCCCGATGAAAAGGAAGTGCTTTTCAAGGCCGGCAATCGCTGCCTTGAGCGCAAGGCTTTGCTCAAGGGTTTGAACTACCTCGAACAGGCCTTGGCCTTGGATCCCATGGATGCAAAGGTGCGCGAAGGTTTTATTGTCGCTTGTATCAGAGCCGCGCACGCCTATGCGCAAAAGGCGGAAATTGACAAGTGCCGCGCATTGCTGCCTCGGGCGCTGGCGGTTTCGGATGCCATCTCGGAAGATATGAATCGCAGCCATGGGTTTCTTTATGCCCGCTGGTCCGCCTTTGAATTGCTTTGTCACCATGAGGCCGAAGCCGCGGCGCTGTGGGAAAAGGCCATTGCCCATCAGCCGGCCGGCAAGATGACGTTGCACTTTTTCTATTGGATTGCCGCGCGCTACTACGGCGTTGATCATCGCTTGCTCAAAGAGAACGAAGCTTTGATCCAAAGCACCCTGAAAGGGCCGGCCAAAGCCGGCATTGCCGGGGATTTAGCGGAAACGCTGCTCTATTTCAGGTCGCTGCCCCAAGCCTATAAATTCGTCTTGCGCCATCGGAAACTGATTCATGGTTTTATGAAGCGGTCCGTGCAAGAGCAAATGTCCTGTTTGGAGGCCAAGGCCATTTTAACCTATGCGCTCAGCAACCATTACTACAGCCCGGATATTGCATCTCTCTGCGTGCGCAATCGGTTAAAAAGCGATCCCAACGACGCCTATTTTCGCTATCAGCGCTATCTGATGCATCAGGATGACGCTCGTCTGCTCCCAGGCTTGAAGGCGGCGATGGATGAGCTTACGACCATTTTGAAATTATCCCGTGAGCAGCAAGAGGCGATGGTGACGGCTGAAGTTCAGAAGCAGATTCAAGCGTTGAAATCAGGACAAGATCAGGCACGACACCGCGCCGATCCGTTTGGATCAATGGATTTGGATGATGAAGAACATGATGACATGGAAGATGATGAGTTAACCGAAGCTGTTCTTCGTTCCATGATCGATAACCTTTCCCCGCCGCGGTCTTCTTCGCGGGAGGGAAGAAATTCAAGGACTAAGGGTGGAAGACGGAAGAAATCTTCTTCGTCCGGGCCGCGGCAAATGGAGCTGTTTTAATGGATGAATCCGCCCGAAAAAATGAGTCTATCGCGGCCAAGGGGGGCCGCGGTCACGCCGACCGGTAATAAATAAGATCCAGATTTAACATGGGAGAAAGGGCAGGGTCATGAATCCCTATGATATTTTAGGCATCACTCCCGATGCCGGTGATGAGGCGGTGCGCAAGGCTTACCTGGAGCGCGTCAAGCGCTTTCCTCCCGAACGCGCGCCGCACCGTTTTGCCGCCATCAGCGAAGCCTATCAGGCCTTGAAGGATGAAGCCGGCCGCCTGCAATATGAGTGCTTCAACACCAAGACCGGCGTGGCCTCGCCCATGGAAGCCGTGGTGCAACACTTCGCCTGGGGTCAGCGTCCGGCGCCGCCGGATTTTGAAACCTTGAAACGCAAACTGCGCGCCTGTGCCGGACGCTGAAGTATTTTCTGTCGCGCAACGGAAAAGTATAAGATCGTCCGGTTGGGGCGCATTCACCGCCGGTTCAAAGGGAAGGTGTGTTCAAACGTGCAAGAGTGGAAGCAAACCATAGAAGCAAACTTCAAGCAGTGGCTGGATGAAATGGCGGGCGAAGCCGATCGCGGCGATCATGGCATGCCTGGCGCGTTTAGCCCGCCGGAGGAAGATCCGGCGCCGGATCTGTACTCCTTCTTTGAAGCCCTGTGTGTACTGCGCAGCGACGTGAGCAAGGGCACGCGGCGCAGCCATGAAACCTTTACGCGGTTCGGACAAACCCTGGCAGGCTTTGAAGAGATGCTGAGGGATCTTGCCGGCCGGCTGAGCGCTGAGCGCCAGGAGCGCGGCCGTCTGGAATTGGCGGCTCAAAAGCGATTTTTATTGCCCTATGCCGAGATACTGGAACGGTTGAACCGATTGGCTCTGAAGCTCGCTCATCCGCCCCAGGCCCGTTTTTTTGCGGCCCGCCGCCAATGGTCCACGGCCTGGATCTCCTTTGAACAAGGGTTTGCGCTGTTGCGCGACCATTTTGAGCTATTGCTGCGGGATGCGGGCGTGACCGCCATGCCAGCCAAGGGGCAGAGCTTCGACCCCACGCGCATGAAAGCCGTCGCCGTGGAAGAAAATACCACCGTGCCGCACAATACAGTCATCGACGAACTGGGGGCCGGATACTTGTTCAAGGATGAAGTGCTGAAATTCGCCGAAGTAAAAATCGCAATCCACAAAGGAGGAGGAATATGAGCGCCATCGTCGGTATTGATTTGGGCACTACCAATTCGGAAGTGGCCGTCATTCGAGATGGGCGGCCCCAAGTCATTGCCGTGGATGGCGAGTCGATCATGCCGTCCTGTGTGAGCGTGGATGCCAACGGCGGCATCATCGTGGGACGGCCGGCCAAGAATCAGATGGTGGCTGCGCCTGAATCCACTGTTTTGTCCATCAAGCGCAAAATGGGGCAGAATACCCAGGTTACCATCGCCAGCCGGACGTATACTCCGGAAGAAATCTCAGCCATGATCCTGGCCAAACTCAAAACCGCCGCCGAAGCCTACTTGGGCCAGGCCGTTACCGAGGCCGTCATTACCGTGCCGGCCTATTTCGATGACGCTCAGCGCAAGGCCACGCAGAATGCCGGGACCCTGGCGGGATTAGAGGTGCGACGCATCATCAATGAGCCCACGGCCGCGGCCCTGGCCTATGATGCCGATCAGACCAAGGACCAGACTGTGCTGGTCTACGACTTGGGCGGAGGCACCTTTGATGCTTCTTTGGTCGTGGCCCAAGACGGCATCGTGGAAGTCAAAGCCAGTCACGGCGACACGCATCTGGGAGGAGACGATTTCGATCAATTGTTGATGGCGCATGTGGATCAGTGTTTTTTTGAAGCCCACGGCATCCGTCTGATGGAGGATCTCAAAGCCCGCAATCGCCTGTGGATCGCCGTTGAGAAAGCCAAGCGCGCGCTGTCCGACGTTCCCTTTGCCCGTATCCGCGAAGAGTATATGATCGGTGATCTGCATCTGGATATGGAAATCGCGCGCTCGGAATATGAAGAGATGATCCGTCCTCTGCTGCGCAAAACCATTGATTGCGTGCATCGCTGCTTTAAGGATGCCGCCATCCTGCCCGGCGCTGTGGACAAAGTCATCCTGGTGGGCGGTGCTTCGCGCACGCCGTTGGTGACGGAGCTTTTAAGCCAAGTGCTTCCCGTTGCGCCGCGCCATGAAATCGATCCCGATCTGATCGTGGCCATGGGGGCCTCCATCCAGGCCGGGGTAATCAAAGGCCTAAAGACCAGCAGCATTCTGGTCGACATCACCCCTTATACTTTCGGCACCAGCGCCGTGGGCATATTCAACGGCATGTTGCAGAACGATATTTTTGTGCCCTTGATCCACCGCGGCACCGCGCTTCCAACCAAAAAGGGGGAAGTCTTCTTAACGATGCATGACGGTCAACCGGCCGTGGATGTGCGCATCTACCAAGGTGAAGCACCGCTGGCCGAAGATAATATCTTTATCGGAAATTTTCTGGTCGAAGGGCTCAAAGATGCGCCGGCCGGCAATGAAATTGTGCTGACATTGGCCCTGGATCTCAACGGTGTGCTGGAGGTTACGGCCATCGAAAAACGCACTGGCTTGTCTAAAACGGTTTCAATGCAGACGGGAGACGACGGCGCGTCATTTGACCTGGACCGGGCGCGCGAGAATCTTGGCGATGTCCTCGGACTCAACCATGGGGAGAGCAGCCGGCTGGAGCAAGCCGGCGAAGAGAAGCACCAGATTATCGTTATTGCCAAGGATTTGCGCAAACGGGCTGATGCGCTTCTGGAAGAGATCGATGCCACTGACGCCGATGAGCTGCGCGCACTCCTATCCGAAAGTCAGAAGGTCATTGCCGACGGTGATCTTTCCAAGCTGGCGCGACTCAACGAATCGCTGTCCGACATGCTCTTCTATCTGGAGGATTGAACTTCCGTGGAGATTACTTGCCCAGCTTGCCGGAAAATGAATCTGTCTGAGCCGCAATGCACCCGCTGCGGAACGGACCTGAGTATTTTAATTCAAATTTTGGACGCCTCAGCGCAGCTTCGATCGGAGAGTCAACGCTTTTTACGTCGCAACGATGCGGCCGAGGCTTTGCAAAGCGCGCAAAGCGCCTGGCACTTGAAGCATTCACCGGCTGCGGCCCGGTTGGCTTTTCTGGCCTGTTTACACCAAAAGCAGTTTGCGGAAGCCACGCGTTGGTACATGCGGTCCTTGGGTCGCAATGAATAAAATCATTTCCGATTGCTTTCGGGAAGGATACAGCCATCATGGCCTTCAAGAAAGTCAGACTCAGCGACCAGGAATTCGACCGTGCCGTGCAGCAAGCCATTGACCGCATACCCATGGAAATGCGCCGGCACCTTGATAATATCTTGATCAGCGTGCAGAAGCGGCCCAGCAACGAGCTGCTGGCCCAGCTGGACATGGGACCGGATGAGACCCTGTTCGGCATCTACTGGGGTGTGCCCCTGACCGAACGTTCGGTAACCGAGCCGCCCCTCTATCCGGATACCATATTTATCTTCCAAGAGCCCCTGGAAGAGATGTGTCTGACCCGGGATGAATTGGTCGAAGAAATAGAGATCACCGTGGCCCACGAAATTGCCCATGCCTTGGGCCTCAGCGATGAGGAGCTTGCGGATTTGGGGTATGAGTAGTTAGTGCCTGACCGAAAAGCCCCTATTTTCCCAATTTCTGCGTTGGGGCAAAATTTTAATCCTCGAAATACTCCATGTATTCCTGCGGTTAAAATTTTGCCTCCGCCTTGAACTTGGAAAAATATGGGCTTTTCGGTCAGGCACTAGTTAAGGAAACGACTTCAACGGAGGTGAGTGCTGAAGTTTTTACGAAGTTTTTGCGAAGTATGGGGGTACGACATAAAAGGTTTCCGGCTTGACAGTGAAATCGCTTACTATTAAATATCAATAAAGATAAAGGGGATGGAGTCCCCCATATAACCGCCCGGGTTTGGCTGATGACTCCTACCGACTGTTATTACGTATGGTAGGATCTCGATGAACAAGTACCCGTGGGCGGTTTTTTTATTGCCTGATGCGGACCAGGGCCCTACCGCAAGTGAAGAAACCCGAGAAAAGGAGCACTGAAGATGGATGGCAGACAAACAGGAATTCAGGTGGAGATCCCTGGAAGTGAGCCCTTGCGGCTGACGCAATTGCTTCTGGATTTTACCGGCACATTGTCGTGCGACGGCGTGCTGCTGCCTGGTGTTGCCCAGCGACTGGAGCTGCTCGGGGGCGAGCTGCGCATCACCGTTTTGACGGCCGACACATTCGGGAGCGCGGCCAAACAGCTTGAAGGACTGCCGCTACGGCTGCAACTTATTCAGACCGGCCAGGACAAAGTCGATTTCTTATCCCGCCTGGGCCGCGCCGAAACCGCCGTAGTGGGCAATGGTCGCAATGATATCGGCATGGTCCGTGGGGCCGGCCTGGGCATTGTGGTCATCGGCCCTGAAGGGTGCGCCGCCGAGCTGATCGGCGCCGCCAAGGTGGTCTGTCCGGATATCCTGGCGGCCCTGGACCTGTTGCTCAAACCACTGCGCCTCAAGGCCACTCTGAGAGCATGAACAAAGGCAGCCAAGCACCGTAGGATCAACGGAAAGTGAGGCTCAATGACCGAGAAAATTGCTCCCGTTGCATCGCGCGAAGAGCCGACC
The DNA here is from genome assembly GCA_021824175.1 of Deltaproteobacteria bacterium. Taxonomy (GTDB): domain Bacteria; phylum Desulfobacterota; class Desulfobacteria; order Desulfobacterales; family Desulfosarcinaceae; genus Desulfatitalea. The sequence goes on along the minus strand of JAKALP010000024.1, from coordinate 7,918 downwards.
AAGGTTGAAAAAGGGTTGGGCGGCTGGTTGAACCGCAATGTGCTGGCCTTTGGACTGACCAGTTTGCTGGGAGACATTTGCCATGAAATGGCCACGGCGGTATTGCCGCAGTTCATGCGCGCCATCGGCGCCGGCGCCGCTTCGCTGGGGTTGATCGAAGGCATCTCGGACGCCCTGGCCAGCTTCGTCAAGCTGGGCGCCGGGTTTCATAGCGATAAGATCGGCCACCGCAAAGCCTGGACCGTGGCCGGCTATGCCTTGACGGCCGTGGCCAAAGCCATTTTCGGCTTTGCCCTGGCCTGGCCCCTGATTTTGGTCGGACGGGCCATCGGCTGGCTTGGCCGGGGCATTCGCGGGCCGCTGCGCGACGCCATGTTGGCCGATTCGGTGGACCCGCATCATCGCGGCAAGGCGTTTGGTTTCCATCGGGCCGGCGATACCATCGGCGCGGTGGTCGGGCCGCTGCTGGCCTTCTGGCTGCTGGGGTTGGCGGCTGATCATCCCGGCGTGCTCAAGCCGTTTACAAGCATCTTTTCCGTGTTCACCACGGCCCCCGGACCCGAATATCGCCTCATTTTCCTATTGACCCTGATTCCCGGCTTGTTATCAGTGGCCTCCGTTCTTTTTTTGGTCAAGGAGAAACGGCGACCGGCCAATCATGGGTTACAATTTTGGCGCACCCTCGGCGCCATGCCTAAGGCGTATCGCTCTTTTCTTGTGCCGGTGGGCATCTTCGGTTTGGCCGATTTTGCGCCGACGCTCATGATCCTGCGCGCCACCAATCTTTTGGAAGGGCCCATGGGGCTTCTGGAAGCATCGCGCATAGCCGCGCTGCTCTATCTCTGGCGTAATGTGGTGTACACGGTAGCCTCATTTCCCATCGGCGTCTTAAGTGACCGGTTTTCCCGTAGCCGCTTTCTGGCTGTCGGTTACGGTGTCGCGGCGTTCACCTTCCTGGGATTTGCCTTGGCGCCGGCCTCCATTGGGTGGTTGACGCTGTTTTTCGGCTTGGCAGGAGTGTTTATCGCCTGGGAAGACACCCTCGAGGGAGCCGCGGTGCGGGATTATGTCGATGAGGCGACGGCCGGCACCGCCTTCGGGCTGCTGGGTGTGGTCAACGGCATCGGTGACCTGGTGTCGAGTTTAATGGTGGGCTTGTTATGGACGGCCTTCGGCGCGGGCTGGGGGTTCGGTTATGCGGTGGTGGTGGCCTTCGCGGGCGCCGTATGGATGGGGGGTATAAGGTCCGCAAGACATTAAACAGAAGCAAAAAAGGAGGCGCCAAATGAAAAGAATGAAAAGTTACATGGTGGTGCATAGAGACCCGGATGTGAGCTGGGATGAAGTTGAAAGCAACTGGTCCAAGATGGTGGACCTTGAACCAGCCACCTGGCTCCGGACTTATTATAATGTGGATGAAAAGGTCAGGTTTTGTCTGTGGCTGGCGCCGAATAAAGAGACGTTGAAGAAGATCTTCGCGGATTTTCAGATCAGTTGCGAGTCGATCTTGGAAGTCGAGGAGACCATCCCCGATATCTGGGCCAAAAAGTATCTTGAGCAGATGGAAGCGGAAGAAAGAGAGGACACCGCGGCCAGTTCTGAGATGTAGCTGGTACCGGCTCAGCTCTTTCAGAAACGGAGATCCATGCGCCATGCATCTCAATGAGAGTCAAAAACGCCATCTTTTGCACACCTTCGAGTACATCGACCAGTTGCTCGTGGAGACGGAGCAGATCTTGTCGTCTCCCCATGCTGGGTCTCTTTTTCCAAAATATTTTCGCGATACGGCACCTGACAGGCTGGCGCACTTCAAACACGAGGCCATTGAATTCAGGCGGTCGATGCGCGAGATGTTGGGGCAATTGGGCATTCAAAGCCATCCCTCCGGGATTAGCGCCCAGAGAGCCGCGCTGACCAATTTGGCCTTCGCGGATATTGCCCTGGATGAGCTCAAATCCAAGCACACGCGCGGTTATGGCGAGTTGACCCCGGCGGATGCCCAGGAACTGGATGACCGCATAGCGCGGTTGCGACGCCTCTTGACCCATATTTCCGAGAGCCTATCGGAGGTCGGCGCAAAAACGGCCCCAAATTGGTAACAGGGGATGTAGCAAACCGGATAACCCATACAAAAGGAGCAAAGACGATGATGCCAACCATTCGGACCATCAATGCCATGGAGATTCTCGATTCGCGCGGCAACCCGACCATCCGGGTGTTCTGCGGCTTGGACAATGGTATACGGATGTCGGCTTCGGTGCCTTCGGGGGCCTCGACCGGCGAGAATGAAGCCGTCGAGCTGCGCGACGGCGACAAGCACCGCTACAACGGCAAAGGGGTTTTGGCGGCGGTCAAAAACGTCAACGAACGCATCGCGCCCCGGGTGGTCGGGCTGAACCCGGCGCATCAGGCCACCATCGACCGGCTGATGATCGATTTGGACGGCACGCCGAACAAGGGCAAGCTGGGCGCCAACGCCACCCTGGGCGTCTCCATGGCCGTGGCGCGGGCCGCGGCCACGGCCGCCGATTTGCCGCTCTACGCCTACCTGGGTGGGCCCGGCGCCGCGCGCTTGCCGGTGCCCATGATGAACATCCTCAACGGCGGCAAGCATGCCGACAACAGCGTCGATTTCCAGGAGTTCATGGTCATGCCGCTGGGCGCGCCGAGTTTTGCCGAAGCCTTGCGCTACGGGGCTGAAACCTTTCATGCGCTTAAAAAAATATTGGCCCAGAAAGGTTACACCACAGCCGTGGGCGATGAGGGCGGCTTCGCGCCCAATCTCAAGAGCAACGAAGAGGCCTGTGAATTGATCGTGGAGGCCATCACCGCCGCCGGCTTTCAGCCCGGCCGGGAGGTGGCCATCGCCCTGGACCCGGCGGCCAGCTCCTTCTACGAGGATGGGCGCTACCACTTGGCCAAGTCCGGGCAAGGCCGCAAAACCAGCGATGCCATGACCGAACTGTATGCCCGGTGGATCGAGAAGTATCCCATCGTCTCCATCGAGGACGGTCTGGCGGAAAACGACTGGGACGGCTTCCGGGACCACACCGCGGCCCTGGGCGCCAAGATCCAGATCGTGGGCGACGACAACTACGTCACCAACACGGAGTTCATCCAACGCGGGATCCGCGAAAAGAGCACCAACGCCGTTTTGATCAAACTCAACCAGATCGGCACGGTGACCGAAACCATTGAAGCCATCGCGTTGTGCCGCAAGGCCGGCTGGGGCTACGTCATCTCCCACCGCTCCGGGGAAACCGAAGATGCCTTCATGGCCGATTTCGCCGTGGCCATGGGCGGAGGGCAGATCAAGACCGGTTCGGCCTGCCGCAGCGAGCGCATCGCCAAGTACAACCGGCTGCTGGAGATCGAGGCCGAACTTGGGCCGGCGGCGGTATTCAACAATCCCCTGCGGTGACGTCATGGTCGCGCTCTACGGCAGGCGGCGGCTTATAGAGCAATTGACCGATCCCTTATTGGCCGGGCAAACGCTTTTGCTCTACGGTCCGGTCGGCAGCGGCAAAAGCGCCGTGTTGCAAGCCTTGGCGCGCGGCATCCAAAAGAAGCGGCGGCCTTGCGGCTTTTGCCGCCGGACCCAGGCTCTTTCCGATATCACCGGGGCGCTGTTGGCGGTTTATCCGGAAGTCCGGGTCGAGGGCCGCACACCGCGCTTGGTTCGCAGCTACCTGGCCGACGCCATCGAGGCACGGCCGGGGGTGCTGCTGCTCGATCACCTGGGCGAGGCCGGCACTCAGTTTAAAGGCTATTTGCGCGCCTTGCGGGGCACCGGGCTGGGAGTGCTGCTGGCGGCCGACGCGGAGGGTCCGCGCGATCACCAGCGGGTGCGCGGCATGCACCTGAGCTTCCAGGAGATAAAGGTGCCGCCGCTTTCGGGACGATTTCTGCGCCGCATCATGGACGATGGCATCCGCGCCGCACCATTGCCTTACCCATTGGGTCCGGCCGATCTGGCAGCGTTGATCCTCATGGCGCATGGCCGGCCGGGGTGGATCATCATGGCCGTGCAACTGCTGGCGGACACCCATTATTGGCGCGACGGCCGGGTGCTTAAGGAGTCCCTGCGCGCCGAGATTATTACCCGGATCGCAAGGACCTACTTCACGGATTTGGACGGAGTCCGCATGCAATGTCTTTTGGAACATCCGGCAGCACCCGATCCTATCAGGGAATCAAGCGAAAGGAGATCCCAATGACCGAGACCTGGTTTCTGGCCTCCCTCTGGCTGGGGCTGGCGCTGGTGGCCACGATGCTCTCCATCTGGTTGCGCGTCGCCACGGCGCTGTCCGAAATCGTGGTGGGCACCGTGGCCCAGTTGATCATCGGCGCGGTGATCAGCGGCACGGTGCTGGGCGTGCACGAGCCGTGGATCAAGTTCCTGGCTGGCACCGGCGCCATCGTGCTCACCTTTCTGGCCGGCGCCGAACTGGACCCCGAGGTGTTCACCCTCAAATGGAAAGAGGCCACGGCCCTGGGCATCGCCGGTTTCGTGGCCCCGTTCCTGGGGTGCGCGGCCCTGGCCTATTATGGCTTGGGCTGGGACGGCCGGGCGAGCTGGCTGGCCGGAGTGGCGCTCTCCACCACTTCGGTGGCCGTGGTCTACGCCGTGATGCTGGAGACCGGATTGAACAAGACCACCTTTGGCAAGGTGGTCTTGGCTGGCTGCTTTATCAATGATCTGGGCACGGTCCTGGCCCTGGGATTGATCTTCGCTCCCTTCACCATGAAAACCGCGGTGTTCGCGGCGGTCAGCCTGGCCTCCTTTTTCATTCTACCCCACCTGACCCCGCGCTTCTTTCAAAAATATGGCAACCGCCCGTCTGAGCTGGAGACCAAGTTTTTACTGCTCTGTCTCTTCGGCCTGGGAGCCCTGGCCAGTTGGGCCGAAAGCGAGTCCGTTCTGCCGGCCTATGTCATCGGCATGGTGCTGGCTGGCACCGTGGGCAAGGATCATGTGCTGATCCGGCGTCTGCGCACCGTCACCTTCGGTTTGCTGACTCCCTTTTACTTCATCCGGGCCGGGTCGTTCGTCTCGGTGCCGGCCCTGGCCTCGGGCTTCTCCATTTTTCTTATCCTGCTGCTGGGCAAGATGGCCAGCAAATGCGTGGCGGTCTGGCCGGTGACCCGGCTCTTCAAGAGCCCCGGCAAGGAGGGAGTCTACACCACCCTGTTGATGTCCACCGGTTTGACCTTCGGCAGTATTTCGGCCCTGTTCGGACTTTCCCACAAGATCATCGACACGGCCCAATATTCCTATCTGATCGCGGCCGTGGTGGGCAGCGCGGTGGTGCCCACGCTTATCGCCAACGCCTTTTTCCTGCCCCGCCATCTGCTTGGCGGCAAGGTTGAGAAAACCCCCGCTGCGCCGGCGACGGAACCGGTCGCCTTTACTTCCAGCAAAGGAGAACTTCTACCATGATCGCTAATCTACTCGTTGCCTATGATGGTTCCAGCCAAGCTCAAAAAGCCTTTGCCTTCGGCTTGGAGATGGCGCAAAAACATGACGCCCGCCTGGCGGTGGTTTCGGTGGCCCGTCTGCCGGAGCCGCCGGTGGCGGTGGAGATGCAGGCGGTGCTGGACAATGCCACGGTTTACTACCAATCCCATTTTGCCGAGATGAAGGCCAAGGCCGCCGCCAAAGGGGTGAAGGTTGATTTCGAGGTGCGCGTGGGCCATCCGGCCGAGCAGATCGCGCGCCTGGCCGAAGAGCGCAAGATGGACGCCATCGTCATGGGCCACCGCGGCGAGAGCCTGCTGCAAAAATGGCTGGTGGGCTCGGTGGCCAAACGGGTGTTGAGCTACGCCCCGTGTACGGTGATCGTTGTGCGCGGATGATGCCGGGGCATGGGTCCGCCTCAACGGCCGCAGAAATCGATGACGTATTTGGTTGCGGTAAAGACAATGATGCCGGCCACCACCATCCAGGTCAGCGGCCACACCATTCTACCCTCGCGCCAATAGCGATAGACGCCGCTCGGGATGGCGATGATATTGAATAGTTGGTTGGTGGCGCTCACCGAAGGATTTGTATAGCCGAGAAAAGAGATCTGGAAGGGAAGCAGCAGAAAAGCGCCGGAGACCCCTCCCATGGAAGTAAAAAACGAAATGACGAAGGCTACCAGGGGTGGAAGCCAAAAAGCGACTTCGATGCCGGCGGTTTGGAACAACATGGGTTAGGCCCTCCGTAGGGTATTGACACCAATAAAAAATTTTCGTGTTAGCATTCATTAGCAATGCCGCTGTCTATCCTCAAGATGCTTTCGTCCATGATTTTTACCGTGGTACCGCACGGAACGGATGTGTTAAGAAAGATAAGCTTAAGATCTTCGATGGATACAATGGGTGGTTTTATCCAATGAAACGAAATCCAAAAAGCCGTCAAGGCCGCAGTTCATCACGAATTGCGTTGTTCGCGGACGCGCATCACGGCCGCATCATTTCGGGGCCGGATGAAAAGCAATGCATAGACATGATCCAGCTCAATCTGCTGGAAGGCGCTTTCCGTGAATGGGTGGCCCGGGCCGGCCGGCCCGACATCCGTCTTTCCCGCCAACGCATATGGATCATTTTTCTTTTGATCCGCTACACGGGCGCTAAGCTGAGCGAGGTCCTGGCGCTGAATCCGTTGCTGGACATCGATCTTGCGCGGCAGGTCGTCCGGTTTCGCGGAGATGCCGCCGACGCGCCAGCGCAGGCGCGGCAGGTCCAGATCTCAACCCCGCTGGCCCGTGAGCTTCAGGAGAAGATGAAAGAGTTTCGCCAAGATGCCGCCAACATGCTCGCTGTCGATCCGGGCTTCGTTCGCCGCAAGTTTTACGAGCGCGCTCTGGCGTGCGGTCTTCCCAAGCACCTGGCTGGCCCGGAGATGATTCGCAAGGCGCGGGCGGTGGAGTTGATGCAGGGCAACATGCCGCTGCCGGCGGTTCAAAGGATGTTGGGGCATTCGACGCCCAATCTAACATCGTCCTACGTTTCCTTTTCCGAGGACGAGGTCCAGCAGGTCGCAAAGCGCTTCATGGAAAGGGAATCGGCGCGCAAGACCAGCGCGCGAAACTCTTTTTTGGGCAAAATATCGAATATCCAACGCGGTGACATTCAGACGCGGGTGGTCTTGGCAACCATCGAGGGTCATTCGATCACCGCGCTCATAACCAACGATAGCGCGAACAGGATAGGCTTAAAACAAGGCCGGATAGTGACGGCCGAGGTCAAGGCGCCCTGGATTATCCTGCACGGCGGCGACACCGAGCCGGAATCCAGCGCCGACAACAGATTTAAAGGGACCATGACAAGGATCTCCAGGGGCAAGATCAACACCGAATGCGTCGTCCGAATTTCGGATACAATTGAACTGTGCGCCGTTGTTTCAACCGAGGCCATCCAAGAGCTCAAGTTGAACGAGGGGGATGAAGTCTGGGCGCTCTTCAACTGTTTTTCCGTTGTTTTGCATGTGCATTGATTTTCGGTGGATTGCAAGATGGGATTGAGTTAACCCCCCCTGCGCGGTTATTGTGGTCCGGTAGACGTGCGCTGACCCGCGGGGTTGGATGACGGTTTAGTCGCGGAGGAGATGGTGACCAAATTGCTTCTGGTGATGTGCGGCGGCAGCCTGGGCGCGGCCAGCCGTTACGGGGTGGGACTGATGGCGGTCCGGCTTTGGGGCCCTAATTTCCCCTGGGGCACTTTAACGGTGAATTTGGTGGGGTGTTTTCTGATCGGCCTGCTTTTCTCCCTGGCCGACCGCGTGCGCCTGCTTACACCGGAGATGCGTCTGTTTTTGATCACCGGTTATCTGGGGGCTCTGACCACCTTTTCTTCTTTTTCCCTGGAAACCATCAATGCCGGCCGGGCGGGGTTGATGCTGCAACCCCTGGTCAATATTTTGATCAGATCGGAA
>JAKALP010000023.1 GCA_021824175.1 Deltaproteobacteria bacterium | reverse complement strand
TCGGCAATTGCAATACCGTCATAAAAAACGGCAAGCGGCCATAATGTCGCACTCAAAAAAGACTAACGCACAAAACCAGCTGCCGCCTGAATAAAAATTTAAGGTAACGAAGTCAAATTAATTAGGTCTGCTACTATTAAGTACTTGTCTTCCAAATCAGGAACCAAAGCGGCTCTTGCCAAGGGCTCTGCCATTTTAGCAATGATTAAATCTCCAGGTTTGGTGAGACAGCGAACGATTTGAGCAGCCTTAGCTTCGGTTGTGTAGATCTTATTTTGATCGATGAAAACCCCGTCCCCGAGGTTCTGCAATTGGAGCACCCTTACCCCGCTTTCCGCATAATCACTCACCTTTAAATCCGAACCGAATGGCCCATCAACGAAATTTGTATTCCCTTCGAGGGCAAAAGTAGACAAGGGAACAATATTCCAATCATCTGGATAGTCCCTGCAAAGCAACTGCTTATTCATACCCCAACTCCACTAAAAACTTTTTCAACATCCTTGACGCCTTATCCCGTTCCGCCTCAATGGTCTTAGCTGTCACCGCATATTTACTCCACAGATTTTCAATGGCTTTGATAAAGGCCCGCTGGTCGGCCCGCAGGTAGGCTTCATAGGTGTTCATCAGTACCCGGCCCAGCCGTTCCACAATCACGGTGCGGGCTTGGTCTTTGGAGATCTTCTCCCGTGCACTCTCCACCAGTTCGTCGCGTTTGTTCTCGATGCCTTTGATGGTGGCTTTCAGGGCCTTGACCTCGTCTTCCAGCACCTTGTGCCGGGACAAGGTCCGTTCCATGTGTTGGGCGCGTTCATGGGCCAGGGCGCCCTGTTCCATGGCTTGGGCGAGGGGTTGGATATATTCGGACGAATGGTTCACCTGTTCAGCCAGTTGCCGAATGCGTTGGCCGTTGGCAAACTCCGGCGCTTTTAAGGCAAAGCCGTCGCTGCAATAATATCCCTTGTCGGCACCCTTGGGCAGCAGACCGGCCGCCTTGATTTCGGTGAAGAGATTGACGGTCAGGGCTTTCAGCTCTTTCATGTGGGCTTTCCAGGCCGCATTGGCGTTTTTCAGCTCTTCCTTTTTGCTCTTCACCTCGCTGCCGGCCATGACGCCGGTATCGTCCGTGTCTTCGAAATCGTCGTCATCGGCGGCGGCAAACAGGGCCTGCAACTCGGCCAGGCGGGCCTGGGCCTGTTCCAACTCCTGGAGCACCTCCGGGAACTGGCTTTGCAGGATCTCTTCGTCGGGGATCAGCTCCGGCCCCCAGCCGCTGGCGGCAATGGATTTGAAATCGGCCTTGAGTTGGTTGACGTAGTTGGCAAAGGCGCCGCGCACCTGAAACGGCGTCAGCAGCGTCTGGCCGGCCATGGTTTCGGCAATGCTTTTCAGCAGGCTGCGGCGCATGAGGTAGACATTGCCGGAATTTTCATGCCGGTTGGCCGGATCGGGCGCCAGGGCCTCCACCATGGGCAGGTTGGCGTGCCACCAGGCAGCCACTTGCCGCATGAAGGTCTGATGGCGTTCGACCACGCCGGGGTGGCCGGCCACCACAGCGGCAATTTGGCGCTTGTCGGCAATGGCTGCGTTCAAGTCCAGATAAGTGGTATCCCGAGGCACAAAGCACGCCTCGCGCAGACCGGCATAGTTACGCCAGAAGTGTTTCAGTCCATCCACTTCCACTTTGGGCACCCCGCCGTGCAGATGGGCGCGCACATCGTGGGGTTCGGGCGGCGGCGCATTGTCCACGTAGCGGCGGATGTTGCAGTTGTACTCCTCGGCCGCGATCTCGGTCCTGGGCACCTTGCGGGCATAGGCGGGGATGTCTTGCCCTTGGCGGTAGACATGCACGATCTTATCGATATCTTCGGGCCGCAGGTGGTTCTGGGCCTTGCCCTCGCGATACTCCCGGTCCGCATTGATGAAGAGCACGTGGTCGCGCGTATCCGCGCCGTCTTTGTTCATGACCAGAAGACAGGCGGGGATACCGGTGCCGTAGAACAGATTGCTCGGCAGCCCGATGACCGCTTCCAGGTAGCCCTTTTCGATGAAGTGTTTGCGCGCCTCGCGCTCCTCGCCGCCCCGGAACAGCACGCCGTGGGGCATGACCGTGGCCATGCGGCCGTCGTGCTTGAGCACGGCCAGCATGTGCTGCACGAACATCAGATCAGCCTTTTTGCCCTTTTCCGGCATCATCACGGCAAAACGGCCGGGGAATTTGAGATCTTTTTTGATGTAGTTCTGGCTGAAGGGCGGATTGGCCAGCACCCGGTCGAAGCGTTTGAGCTCGTTGGTCTCGTCGAGGTGCTGGGGTTCCCGGATGGTGTCCTGCTGGCGGATATCGGCATGGGAGATGCCGTGCAGCAGCATGTTCATTTTGCAGATGGACCAGGTGGTGCCGATCTTCTCCTGGCCGGAAAGGGAGATCTCATTCGGCCGGCCGCCGCACTCGCGCAGATAATCCCGGGTCTGGATCAGCATGCCGCCCGAACCGGCCGTGGGATCGTACACGCTCATGCCCTCTTGGGGGTCGCAGATCTCCACGCAAATCCGCACTACCTCGGCCGGCGTGTAGAATTCACCGGCCTTTTTGCCGGCCGAATCCGCAAACATCTTGATCAGCCATTCATAAGCCGCTCCCAGCAGGTCGGGAAACTCGAAGTCCTCGTCCCTGAGGGGGATCTTCTCGAAGTTCTGCACAAAGTCGGCCAGGGTATCGTCATCCAAGGTGCGCTGGCCGATCTTGCGGTTGAAGTTGATCCCCTTGAGCACATCCTGCAAGGCATCCACATTGGCATCTTCAATGGCCTCCAGCGCCTTGTTCAAGGTGGTGCCGACGTTCACCTTCACATGCTTCAGGGCCGGGTGGCGGACGATCTCGGTTTTACCCTCCTTGGTCACCGCCTCGTCCCAACCTTCATTCCAGCGCGCCCGCTCGGGCACAAAAAAATATTTGCCCGAGTAGTTGTCCGGGTCGTTCAAGGCGGCCGCGATATCCGCCGCCGCCATGCCCCTGGCGGCCAATCCCTTTTTCAATTCCGCCCGGCGCTGATCGAACAGGTCGCTGGCACGCTTTAAAAACAACATGCCGAAAATGTACTCCTTGTACTCACTGGCATCCATGCTGCCGCGCAGATCGTCGCAGGCCGTGAGCAGCAAATTTTCGAGACGGGACAGGGTGAGCTTTGTCTTTACCATTCCGGTTCGGTTCCTTTTCTGTATCGAAGTACTCCCACATCTCATTCTGAGGCAGCCATATAGGGTCGACGTTTTGTTCTATATGACAGCATTGTGTGGGCTGACAATCTATCTGTGGACATCATAGTTTCATGTCTTCGTTAGTTCCCATCGCCCCGCCTTGGTTGGCCCCACATGCCGGACAAGGCCTTGCGCTTTAAGTGTCTCGATATGGTGGCGAACGCTATAAACACTGATTCCGATTTGAGCAGCCAAGTTTTTGATGGTGATGTAGGGCTGAGCCTGAAGGGCGGTAAGAATCAGTTCTTTGTGGTTTCTTTGTGGTTTCTGTGCTGGATAGGTCTTTTTCTTGGATCATTTTATGGCTGGCGGGCGGCTCTGTTCGGGTGGTGCCTTCCTCAGGCTGTTCTAAAAACGACGGCCGATTGAACGCGGCGATGAACAAGTTGCCGGTTTCGCGGAAAGTCACATCCGGCGCGTGTTTGAGGATCAACGGAATGCCCTGGCCCCAGGCTTCTACCATCTGGATGCGGCGGAAGAGATCGGCGATGAGCGGGTTGCGGCGTTGGGAGACATTGCCCTTGCGCAGGTCGTCGATGGTGAGATTGCCGTAGTGCCGGCCGGGGTTGCGGATCTCCACGCGGTCTTTGGAGACCAGCCCCTGCTTAAGTTCAGCCAGGCCCTTTTTCAGCTCAACGGTTTCGCTCTCTTTAAGCGGCGGTTTGTTCATCTTGGATGCCTTTGAAAACAGAAGGTTACGATGTCTGCAATAAACCGGAAAACAGCTGGAAAGTCAACAAGAGGCCGGTTAGATACATTCCCTATTTCAGGCTCGATGAACTTGTAAAAAGAGCTGAATGAGACAACTTTGCTAAAAGCGCCGAGATTAGTTGTACCGGCCGCGCTTTTTGCCGAAGACGGAAGGCGCGCTTTATTTCTTATAGTGAGGCGTACTTAGCTGCGCCGCCACGGCCACGGGAAAAAATGGGTGATATTGGACTTTTTGAAAAAGTCGTCATTATTGGTTTTTGACATTTGACCTGCTGTTATATAGTTGGAGTGCCACGATGCGCCGTGCCCACGAGCCGGCCAAATGTGCGGATTATTTGACCCATAATGGAAAAACCATGATCGCAGCGGAAAACCTGACCAAATCATTCGGCGCCCATGTGTTGTTGGACGCCATCAGCTTTAAGATCAACAGCCGGGAGCGCGTGGGCCTGGTGGGCCGCAACGGCCATGGCAAGACCACCCTGTTTCGCATCCTCATCGGTGAGGAGGAGTATGACGGCGGCAGTCTGGCTGTGCCCAGGGGCTACCGCGTTGGCCATGTGCAGCAGCAAATCAAGTTCACCCAGCCCACGGTGCTGGAAGAGGGTATGCTGGGCTTGCCGGAAAACAAAAAGGGCCATCACTGGGAAGTAGAGAAAATACTGTTCGGCCTAGGATTTTCCGAGGCCGACATGCAGCGCCGGCCCGAGGAGTTTTCGGGCGGCTACCAGGTGCGCCTCAACCTGGCCAAGGCCCTGGTGGCCGAGCCGGATCTGTTATTGCTGGACGAGCCCACCAACTACCTGGATATTACTTCTATCCGCTGGATCGAACGCTTCCTCACGGCCTGGCCCAGGGAGCTGATGGTGATCACCCACGACCGCAGTTTCATGGATCGCGTGGTGACCCATACCATGGGCATTCATCGAAAAAAAATACGCAAGATCGCGGGCAATACTGAAAAATTCTACGGCCAGATCGCCCAGGATGAGGAGATCTATGAAAAGACGCGCCTCAACGATGAGCGCCGGGCCAAGGAGATCGAGCTGTTCATCACGCGCTTCCGGGCCAAGGCGCGTCTGGCCGGGCTGGTGCAGTCGCGCGTCAAAGCATTGCAGAAACTGGAGAAGAAGAACAAGCTGACCCAGGTGCGCGATCTGGATTTCAGCTTCCGCGATCTGACCTTCCGGGGCAAGCAGGTGCTCACGGTGCGCGATCTGAGCTTTGCTTACCCTGACGCCGCTCCATTGTTTCAGCAGTTGAGCTTCTCCGTGCTGGCCGGTGAACGGGTCTGCGTGGTGGGCCCCAACGGCAAAGGCAAAACCACTTTACTGCAACTGCTGGCCGGCCATCTGAAACCGGCTGGCGGCGAGATTGTCTACCATCCCGGCGTGGTCAAGGGTTTTTACGAGCAGACCAACATTCAGACGCTCAACGATCTCAGCACCGTGGAAGAAGAGATTCAGCGCAGCCACCCGGACGTGGAGCGCCAACTGGCGCGCAACATCTGCGGCGCCATGCTCTTTGAAGGCGATGATGCCCTGAAGAAGATCAGCGTGCTGTCGGGCGGTGAAAAGGCGCGCGTCATGCTGGGCAAGCTGCTGGTCACGCCGCTCAATCTTTTACTTCTGGACGAACCCAGCAACCACCTGGACATGGCCTCGTGCGACGCTTTGCTGGAAGCCATCGACAACTTTGACGGCGCCGTCATCATGGTAACCCACAACGAGATGTTCCTGCACGCCCTGGCCCAGCGGCTGGTGGTCTTCAAGGAAGACGCGGTGACGGTCTTTGACGGCACCTACCAGGAATTTCTGGACAAAGGCGGCTGGGGCGACGAGCAAGTGGTGCAACCCAAAGCCGCGCCGGTGGAGACGCCGGTGGTGGAAGAGGTGCGCGTCACAAAGAAGGATATGCGCCGTCTGCGCTCCACCCTCATCAATGACAATGCCAAGGCGCGCAAGCCGGTGGAAAGCGCCATTGCCAAAGCCGAAGCGGCCATTGAAGCTCATGAATACAAGCTTAAAAAACTCAACGAGGAGATGGTGGCCGCGGCCCAGGCCAAAAATGGCACGCGCATCGGGGCCCTCTCCCAATCCATTCACCAGTGCCAGGGCCTCATCGATGAAAAGTACGCCGAGTTGGAGCCGCTGTATCAGCAAAAAGAGAAATTGGACGCCGAGCTGACCACCAAGCTGGCGGAACTGGGAGAATGAATGGACAAAGCACGCATTGAATTTTTAACCAAAGATTTTATCCGGGGCTTTCCCGCCTTTTGCAACCTGGAAGTACTCAGTGTTGGCCGTGGCCGGTTTGAAAGCCAGCTGCGGCCCAATACCCAACATGCTCAGCGCGATGGCTACGTGCATGCCGGCATGCTGGCCACCATGGCCGATCATACCGCCGGATACGCGGCCTATACTTTGGTAGAGAAGCATATCTCCATTCTGACCATCGAGCTGAAGATCAATTACTTCAAACCCGCCGTGGGCGAGCGCATCGTCTGCCGCTCAAAAGTGATTCACCAGGGCCGCACGATTTTAGTGGCCGAATCGGAACTCTTCGCCATAACCGCCGAAAGCGAAAAGCTCGTGGCCAAGGCCACGGTGACCTTGATGGCAATTGCAAATCGGGCCGCCGTGGTTTAAGCTGTGAAAGTTAATTCGAAAAGAAGGATTAAAGCTAAGGCCAGACATTATGAATAAAGCCATCTACTACGGAATCCGCGACGTGCGGGTGGAAGATGTGCCGGAACCTGAGATAGGTCCAGGCCAGGTGAAGATCGCCATCAAATACTGCGGCATTTGCGGCTCCGACCTGCATGAATATCTGCATGGTCCCTTCCCCAACACGGTTTTCGGCCATGAGGCTTGCGGCACCATCACCGCCGTAGGTGCCGGCGTCAACGGCTTCAGCGTGGGCGAGCGGGTTTGCTCGGTCTTCCCCGGCGCCTTTGCCCAGGCCATTGTCTGCCCCCAGCAGCAGTTGTTGAAAATCCCCGACAGCATGAGCTGGGAGCGAGCCGCGCTGCTGGAACCGTTGGCCGGCGCGGCTTATGCCATCGAGCGGGGCAATATCCAGCCGTCGGACACTGTTTTCATCGCCGGGGCCGGCCCAGTGGGGCTGATGGTGTTGCTGGGGCTCAAGGCCATGGGCGTGCAGACCATCTACATGACCGATATGGTGGCGCAACGCCGTCGCAAAGCCGAGGAATTGGGGGCCGCGCTGGTCTGGGACCCGCTTGAGACCAAAACACCGGCCAAGATCAAGACTTTGACCAACGGCCGCGGCGTGGATATCGCCGTCGAAGCGGTGGGTGTCGAAGCGAGCCTGAAGGATTGCCTGGCGTCCACGCGCCAGCGGGGCACGGTAGTCGTGCAGGGCATCTTCACCCAACGCGCCATGGTCCACATGTTCGGTTTCGTGGTGCGTGAAACCACCATGATCGGCACCAACGCCATCAACCCGGCCTTGGCCCACAAGTGGCTGTCCGACGGGGCCATCGCACCTGAGCGGATTGTTACGGATATGGTGCCCCTGGCGGATATCGTTTCCAACGGTTTTGAAGCTTTGGCCGGGCCCGATAAAAGAGCCATTAAAATCTTGATCCATAACTAAGTACACACGGTAGTAATTGCGATGGCGTATTGTTTCACTACAGACACAAGGGACAAAGGGACAGAGGGACTAAGGGACTGAGGCACAGGCGCAGAGGCACAATTCTGCAAAGGGGCAGAGTTGCGAAGACGCAAAGGCACAGAAACGCACAGGTAATGTGATTTACTCTTTTTAGTCCACTGGTGGCCGAGGTTATGGCTTCGATAATTTTTCTAATTGCAACATGCCATGAAAAACCGCTTCCATTTTGCCCCTTAGTCCTTTTGTCCCTTTGTCCCTCTGTCCCTTTGTGCCTTACGGTTACGAATAAACTGACCAGCGATACGTCACCGAATTTATGCCATAGAGCACTAAAGGTATATGCCCAACACTAAACCCATCGGCATCTTCGACTCTGGCATCGGCGGCTTGTCCGTTCTGCGCCGCATTCGAGAATTGCTTCCCTCCGAAAACCTCATCTACATCGCCGATTCACGCCATATGCCCTATGGCGACAAACCCCGGGAATATGTAGAAAAGCGCTGCCTCGATCTAACCCAATTTCTTCTGGATCAGGAAGCCAAAGCCATTGTGGTGGCCTGCAATACGGCCACGGCCGCGGCTATCGCCACCCTGCGCGCCATGTTCGCCCAGCCGTTCATCGGAATCGAACCGGGCGTCAAACCTGCCCTGGCCCTGTCCAAATCAAAGATTGTCGGCGTGCTGGCCACGGAAAAGACATTGAAGAGCGAAAAGTTCGAAACCCTCATCCGCCGTTTTAGCGACGAATACCGCTTTGTAACCCAAGCCTGCAAAGGCCTGGTGCAGAGGATTGAGCAACTGGATCTGGACGGGCCAGCCACGCGCCAACTGGTTCAACGCTATGTTTCAATTTTGCTGGCACAGGGCGCCGACACCATTGTTCTGGGCTGCACCCACTACCCCTTTGTCTCCGCCCTGATCGAAGAGATCGCCGGACCCGAGATCCCCATTGTGGACACCGGCGCGGCCGTGGCCAAGGAGGTCCAGCGACGCTTGCGGGAAGTAAATCTTCTCAGCGACACCCCTTCACCCGGCTGGGAGTGGTTTTTTACCAGCGGCGATCTGGATAAAATGCGCCAGGAAGTTGATTTCCTCTGGCGCCCAGGCGCACAAGTGCTGTCCCTGCCCGCCGAAATCCAATAATTATATAAGCTATCTCAAAAGTATCTTTTAGCCAAAACTCTTTGTTGGAGGCAAATTTTAAATCCTCGAAATACTTCAGTATGTCTGCGGTCTAAAATTTGCCGCCGCCTCGATTTTAGCCCAAAATCTTTATTTTGAGATAGCTTGTAGAAAAATCTGAAAACTGACGCTTGAAAAAGATTCCACCAATATGTATAGTTATATTATACATTATATAAGGAGGCTGCCATGAAAGCATCGGTGGTGGATCTGCGGTATAAAATGAATGATGTCTTAAAGGCCCTAGACCGCAACGAAAAAGTGACCATTTCATATCACGGTAAAATTAAGGGCGTGCTAATACCCGCGCAGTCTAAAAAAAATCTAAAGATGACCGATCACCCTTTTTTTGGAATGTACTCCGAGGGGGCAAAAAAACCGGTATTGGATGAGCTAAACGATCTAAGGGAGAGGCGATATCATGATCTTTGATACGGATATTTTTATCTGGGCTCAGCGGGGAAACGCAAAAGCCGCAATGATCATGGAAAAGGAAGAAAGCCGTTTTCTTTCCGTACAAACCTATATGGAGCTTTTACAAGGGGCCAGAAGTAAAAATCAGCACAAGCAAATCAAGGACTTCTTAACCTCCTTCGGATTCGATGTCCTGCCGCTAACGGAGAATATCGGTCACCGTGCCTCCATTTACGTGGAAGAATATACCTTATCTTCAGGAATACGATCAGCGGACGCCATCATCGCGGCAACCGCGGTAGAAAACAACCTGATCCTTGTCTCCAGCAATGTGAAACACTTTAAAGCCATCAAGGATCTGCAATTAAAGCCTTTCAAACCGTAACCTTCAACCCAAGAGCATGGCCAATGTTTTGATGATCTGCCCGGTTCCCGAGTGCAGGACAATACCGATCTGGGCGATACAGGCATAGGCCAGGGCGAATTGGGACACCAGATATCCACCTATCATAAACTGACCAAGACCAAAGAGCCCGATACCGAATTGGGCGATGGTGAAGATCCCCACGGCGAACTGGCCGATGGCGATGATGCCCTTGGCCGGCACCGGCAGGCGGTTGGGCCGGTACTTGAACGACACATGCACCAGCGGCCAGCCCAAAAGCGTGGTTTTGGATTTGTACTCATAGCCAAATCCATCCCACTTGGGCTTGGCCGGGTAAGGCGCGCCGCACTCTGGGCATTGTAAGGCTTGTTCACTGACCTGATGACCGCACTCACGACAGGGTTTCATGGGCACCTCAACTGTTTCTGCTCACATTAATCTTAAGCCAAAGCCCTTTTCGGGCGATACCAAGACAAGAAGATTACCCGAGGGGCGCGACTTTGCCAAGCGGCTCGGCCGGCCCCGATTTTGACCCCAGACGGCTTGCCGAACCCTCTGCTATGCCCGTTGTCTCCCTCACTTGGCCCGCCGATACTTTATCCATAGGAGCAGTCGCATGACCGCGGTAGATCCCAAAGCTTTCATTGAAGAGTTGCGTTTTGATATCCAAGCCAAAGATCAGATCAAGGCGCGCCTGGTGATGGCCAATTTCCTGGAGATGGAGAGTCAATACCAGCGCATGGCCCTGTTTGAACTCAACCGGGCGCCCGATGAGTTTGTGTTTCCTTTGCTGGTGTGTATTTTGGCGGCCGGGCTCAATTCCGGTCAAGAGCTGCCCGCCATCAAAGAGCTGCTTTATTCGAAAGCTTTGGACAATCCGGAGATGCTGATCCAGATGCTGATACGGGAGGTCAAACCCAACCACCGGGTGGTACTGGCCGAAACGGCCGGTGAGCTGAAGCTGGATGACGCAACTCCCATGCTTTTGAGCATCATCAGCGAAGAACAGGATGAAAAAATGCTGCGCGGCGCCATAAATGCCCTGGGCATGATCGGTAACCCTTCCGCCACAACGCCCATCTCGGAATTTCTCTATTCAGGCAGCGTGGAACTGATCATTGCCGCCATCCACGCCCTGGGCCAGCTATGCACGCCCACCGCCATCCAACGCCTGGCCGAAAAGTTGGGTTCGGATCAAGATCTCGACAATATCATCATCGATGTGTTTGCCCGTTCCCAGGAGCCCGAAGCCCTGGAGCGGCTCAACGCCCTGCTCTCAGCCCAGCACGCCCATTTACGCAACTCCGCCAAACAGCGGCTGATCCAAATCGGGCGCAAGGCCGTGCCAGTGCTCATCGGTAATCTGCGCTACGATGATCCGGACTTGCTGATCCACACCCTCAACGTGCTCGGCGCCATTGGCGACGAATCCGCCATCGCGCCGATCCGCAAACTGCTCAACAGCGAGCCCAAGGATGCCAATGTGCGCTTTGCCGCCTATGAGGCCCTGGGTATGCTGCCTACGGCCAAGGGGGCCTTTGCCCTGGCCCAGGGGCTCAATGATCCGGTGGACAACGTGCGCGCGGCCGCGGCCGGCGCCATCAACCGCAACTACAATACCGTGCTGGCCGCCGGCATCAAAAACATGATCCGGGACGAAGATCCGGCCGAACGGCGCATTAGCCGCACCATCATGGATGCCCAGTGCGACACCATCTTTTTGGATGTCATTCAGGATGAGATCTTCCGCGAATTTGCCATTGAATATTTGAGCCGCCAGGCCCACGGCGATATCCGCAAACACTTTCTGCAACTGCTCAAGGCCAACGACCAAAGTGCGGTGGTCGAAGCCATCGAAGGCCAAGGGGTCACCCCGGCCAAGGGCGCCCTGCGGGTCTTTGCCGTGGATGACTCCAAAATGATCCTCAACATCTACCGCAGCGTGCTGCACAATCTGGGCTGCGAACCGGTGCTGTTCGAATTTCCGGCCGATGCCATCAAACGGCTCCAGGAAGAGAAACCGGATCTGATCTTTACTGACCTCAACATGCCCGAAATCAGCGGTGTGGAGCTGACCAAGGCCGCGCGCAAACTCTACCCCAAAGAGACGCTACCCATCATCATGGTCACCACCCAGAACGAGTGCCAGGACAACGAAGCCGCCATAAAGGCCGGCATCAACGCCATTCTCAATAAGCCTTTCAATGAAAAGATGCTGCAGGCGGCTATGGAGGCGCATATGCCGGTCAATTGAACCTGTCAGTTCAGGACGATGGTCTACAATAGAGCTTTGAGCCGATAGACACCTTAAAATATGTAAAATGTAAGTTTACATCGTCAGATTTACAGTATATCTGACGATAATGTCGACTGATTTACATAAATATCGATACATCCGGCGTCGTTTACCCCCACCGTCCACTCGCAGGATTGTTGTACTCACCGGTGCCCGCCAAACAGGAAAAACCACTTTATGCAAGGCGGCTTATCCATCACTGCGTTACCTTAATCTGGATGCCCCGGAAAACCGTGATACACTGCGGCAGCTATCCACTTTGGCGTGGGCCGGCACCGTGGGCCAGGCTGTGATCGATGAAGCCCAAAAAGAGCCGGTCATTTTTGAAAAGGTCAAATACGCATTTGATGCGGGTGAAATCGCATTCACGGTCATCACCGGCTCCTGTCAAATACTGCTGCTCAAGCAAATCAGAGAGTCATTGGCCGGCCGGGCCTTTTTTTATGAAATGTGGCCGTTAATGGCCTCTGAGTTGAACCTTGATGTCAAGGAAGGTATGGATGAGCCGGCATTGCCCCTGCTCGATGCCTTCTTCTCAGGCCAGCCGGTTTCCAAGGTATTAAGCCCCATGCCGCCTGTGTTGTTGGAATCAAATGAACTTCCCATGCGCCAAGCCCAGCAGTACTTGCTGGCCTGGGGGGGAATGCCGGCCTTGCTGCCACTGGGCGATGAAGAGCGCTGGGAATGGCTGAAAAATTACGGTTACACTTACCTGGAACGCGATTTGACTGACTTGGCGCGGCTGGAGGACCTGATGCCCTTTCGCAAGTACCAGCAACTATCGGCCTTGCGTTCGGGAATGCTTCTCAACTATTCGGATTTGGCCAGGGATGTCGGCGTCAGCGCCGATACCGCCCGCAGATATATGGAGTACTTGAAACTCTCCTATCAGACGGTTTTACTGCAACCGTATTATAAGAATCTCACCAGCACCGCGGTGAAGACCCCCAAACTTTTCTGGATGGATATCGGCATTTGGCGCCAGCTGACGGGTTTCCGCGGCGACATCAGCGGCCAGCTTTACGAAACTATGGTGGTATCGGAAATCGTGAAATGGATGCGCACCCAGGGCAAGCAAGGGGAGCTCTATTTTTACCGCACCCGGTCCGGCATGGAGGTAGATCTACTTCTCGAAACCCCAGACGGCATCATCGGCATGGAAATCAAATCCCGTTCAACAGTAGACCCAAAGGATGCTCGCCCGATGCAGGCCCTGGCCCGCCAGTTTGGCGACCAATGGATAGGCGGCCTGGTAATCTATGGCGGCAAAAATATAGATGTAATCGCCGAGCCCGATATCTGGGCCGTGCCGTCCCACCGTCTGTTGCAGCCGGCGGCTTAAGGTTATCCATGCCTTCGAAGGGCCACCCTGCCCCCTGAAGTAAAACAGTGCCATTGTTTTTTACACTGGTAGCTTGCCCAGAATTTCTACTCCGATGACACAGTATCCCAATCTGTCTGGCAACCTGGATTTGGAGATGTGCACGATCCTGGCCCGTTGCATGACCTGATCTTGACCATCGGGAAGATGATTGATGCGGATGTCGATCTCCTGGCCCACGGCGATGTTGCGCAGCATGACCGAATCTTCTTCGGCCCACAGGGCGCTGCCGTTGTCGGAGATATCTTTGATTTTAAATTCACACACGGGAATGCCGCTGATGCGCACGATGGCGCTGCCGATGTCCGGTAACGGGGCCCGGCCGCTTTGTCTTCTCTCCGCTGGCAGCGCTTCCAGGGATAGTCGTTCTAGATCATCAACCTCAAGGGTCGCCACCCTTTCATTGAGCCGTCCGTAAGCGCTGAATTGCACCACATTACAAGGCCCGCGTTGGATGGGCGCGCCACCGCCCGGCACCCGATAAGCGCGCGCCGCTCTTTGCTTCACAAAGAACCGGCCAAAATCGGCAATGCGTGCTTCTTGACCGTCCGCCAGGGATCGAACAATGGCGCCCACGATGGTGTGCACCACTTGGGTGGCCCGCTTGTTGGACAAGTTAAGCCGGTTTTCCACGGTGCGGATCAAATCTGCTTTGGTCAGTTTCATTACAAGCTCCAATGGAATTCAGATGAGGTGATAATCCCTTGCCTGTGTCAAATGATCAAGTATTTTCGCCAAAGCATCGTAGTAAATCAACGATCCCTTACATCTGCTCCGCCACCGACACTGTCCGGTCGCCCAGCATATTGACATAGCTGCCCATTTCATTGTCGTACCAGCCGTAGACCACGGCCTGGGTGACCTGGGGCCGCACCAGTGGGCTCTCCATGGCCTGGAGCATGGAGTCGGGAATGCCCGGCACCTTGCGCAAGTCGATGACCAATTCAGCCGTGCGGGTGTGGGTTTCATGGCCTTCGATAATGGCCGCGGCCCGCGGCGCGCCAATGACATCCACCGAAACGTTCTGGGTTTCAGTGTAGTGGAGGTAGCCGCTGGGATCGTCCTTGGCGGCCCGAGCGTAGATAGTGTTGATGGCCTCGCGGGTCACGCCGCGGCCCGAAAGTTCTTCCTGGATGCTGAGCACGAGTATGATTAGAGATCCAGTGCTGGTGGGGATGCGCACCGATTCGGCGATAAATCCGATGCCTTTCATTTCGGGAATCACCAGGGCCAGCGTTGAGGCCGCGCCGGTGGTGGTGAGAATGATGTTATTGAGGATACTGCGGTTTTTGCGCAGATCGCTCTTGCCAGCGTCAGGCAGGCGATCCAGCACGGGCTGGGAGCTGGTGGCGGCGTGCACCGTGGCCATGGAGGCAGATAAAATTCGTTGAGCCCCATAAGCATCCAGCAAGGGCTTGATCATATGGGCCAGGCAAGTGGTGGTGCACGAAGCATTTGAGATCAATTTGTGGCGTCGCGGGTCATAGTGGTTGGCGTTGATGCCCATCACCGTGGTGACGGCGTCATCGGGCATGGGCGTGGCCTTGGCCTTGATTTTGAAAGGCGCTGAGGCGATCACCTTTTCTGCGCCGGCGGCCAGGTGCCCCCGCAGCGAGCCCTTGGCGTGATCGGCGGGCAGAGCCGGATCAAGGAATTGACCGGTGGTATCCACCACCAGGCGCACTTGATGGCCGCGCCAGTCGATGGCGCCCGGATTTCTCTCCTTGCGCAAGAAGTGCACCTTAATTCCGTCCACCCTCAAAGTGCCGCTGTTTTCATCCAGATCGGTCACCACGGGTTTGGCGTTATGCCCATGCAGATAGGTGTGCAGAGCGCCGTAGGTGGAGTCGCGCTGCAGATAGTGGGCGATGTCGGCCAGGGAGGTGCCGGCCTGGCGGCCGATGTTGACCGTGATATCGCTGAAGTATTTACGCCCCACATGATGCCACAGGCTGAGTTTGCCGATGCGGCCGAAGCCATTGATGCCCAGGTGAATTCTGCTTTGCTTGCCGCCGTTGTCTTTCATGGGACCTCCTCTTGGAATTTGAATTTCAGACTTGAAATTTGAAATACTTCTATGTTTCCTTGATGCGCAGCAATCCCTTATAGACCGATCCTTCCCGGCCGTCGATGCTGATATATTCGCCGGAACGCAGTACTTCCGGGCCAAAACGCACCAGGCCCTCGCGCTCATCGCAAATCATGTCGCCGCAGCCGACCACGCAAGTCTTGCCCAGCCGGTGGGCCACCACGGCGGCATGGGAGGTCACCCCGCCCCGGGCCGTGAGCAAACCGTCAGCGGCAAAAATCTCCTTGATATCATCCGGGACAGTATCGGCCCGGGCCAAAATCAGCGCTGTATCGGGTTCACGTTCGCGCCAATGCTGCATCTCTTCCAGATTAAACACCAGCCGGCCACTCAGGGCGCCGGCGCCGGCGCCGATGCCGTGCCCCAGATAGACCCGGTCATGGTGTGTTTCCAAATCAAAGGCCAGCACCCGTTTGCGCTCCCGGATGGCCATATCCCGCGTCTGGAGCACGTAGAGATCTTTGATGGAGGGGCTTTCAAAGGTAAACTCCATCTCCTGGGGGCTCCAGCCTTTCTGGTAGACCAGATCCTGGGCCCAGGCCGCCAGGGTGCGATAGATCTCCGGAAAATGGGTCTCCAGAATCATATCGGTGTCGCGCATCTCGATCTCTTGCTGTTTGATGGAGATGGGCAGGGTTTTGACCAGACCGGCCACCACATCTTCGCCCTGATTCTCCACGGTGAAATCGCCCCACAAGCTTAAGCTTTCGCCGGCCCAATGGGGGTTGTGGGTGAAGATGACGCCAGCGCCCGAATGTTGTGACAGATTGCCGAAAACCATGGCCTGAACCGTGATGGCCGTGCCCCAGTCGTCGGAAATGCCCATGATCTGCCGGTAGGTTTTGGCTTTGTCCGACTCCCAGGAATCCATGACGCTGCGGATGGTTTGGTGCAGTTGGCTCATGGGATCTTCCGGGATCATAAAGCCTTCTTCCATCACCCGTTTTTTATACGCCAAAGCCAGCTGGCGCATATGCGCGCCGCTGAACTCTTTTTTAAGTGGAACACCCAAGTTCTTCTTGTAATCGGAGATAATGGCGTCGAAATCGTCGCGCCGCAAGCCAATGCCCATGCCGTAGCATTGCAAAAACCGGCGGTAGCAATCCCAGGCGAACCAGGCATTGCCGCTTTTCTCCGCCAGGCCCGCCACGATCTCCTCATTCATGCCCACATTCAAATAGGTATCCATCATGCCCGGCTGGGAAATGGACGAACCGCTGCGCACCGAAAAGAGCAAAGGGTTGCGCGGGTCACCGAAGCGTTTGCCAGTGGTTTGTTCCAACCGGCGCACATGCTGCCCGACCTGCTCCCGGAAATTCTCCTGGGCCGGCAAAAATGCATCGATGATCTCCTGAAAGCGAAATACTTCCGTGGTGATGATGAAGCCTGGCGGCACCGGCAGGCCGAAGGCACACAGGCGGCTCAAATTCAAGCCCTTATTGCCCAAATGGATGATGCCGGCCGTCAAATGGCTGGGATGACTCAGGAAGGCCACGGCGCGCTCGGGATCGTAATTGAGCAGCAACCGCAGTTGCTCTATGGGGAGCTTGTTGGATTGATGAAACAGGGTATTGAGGATGCGGCTTAAGAATAGATCCAGTTGCTGCAAACCCAAGGAGGTGGCCAGCCGATCGCGGAAGAAGATCTCCGAAGTGCGATGGCAGACGCGTTCCTTGTCCGCATCCAGGATGCAGCCGGCCGGGAAATACTTTTCCAGCACGCTCTCGGCGGGCAACTCAGCCAGGATGCGGGTCAAGTGGTCACCGTGGAGGTTATTGAAGTAATCGTTGATGACGTTTTTTACAGCCTGGGCGAACCCCTTGAAGATATCCAGATATTGGGTATAGCTGAAGCTGCGGATTTCCAGTGAATGTTTGAGCAGGTCCAACTCCCGCTCCAATTCGGCCGAGGCGATACCGTCGATCTTGAGGGCCCGGTCCAGCAGTTTCAGGCGATCGTAAATCTGGTGAAAGGTGGCTTTGGTGATGAAGCTTAAATCAATGGAATTGATCAGCTCTTCAAAAAGCACATTGACCAGGGCTTCGATGCGCAGGGTCAAGCCCATGGCGTCGAACTTCAACTCCTGATAGCTGCCGTACATGGAAGGGATATCCACGGTGAAGTGGCGCTTTTTATAGATGTCTTCTTTGATCTCATATCGGGTTGACGAGAGGATAATCCCCTTGAGCAGCTCCAGGTAGTCGAGCAGTTTTTGAATTTTGGCCTTCAGCTCCGGCTCCGCCAGGGCGGCTCGCAGATCGTCCAATTGGGGGAATACTTCGGCCGATAACTGGTTCACGTAATGCTTCAGATATTTGTAATCCAGATTGTACTTATTGATGAGTTGCTGGTAGAATTCACGGAACAGCACCACCCGCTCGCGGTCCGTGTCGCTGACGCCCCGGACATGCCGGGCCATGCGCCCCACTTCCCCGGCAGTGATGGCCAGCAGCCCATCCGGCAAGGATACCCCGGTCGTGACCAGGTGCTCAACAATTCGGTGTACGCCGTTGATATAGGGACCGTCGGCGGCGATTTCTTCGAAGATGTTCGGCGGCAAGAACGGCTGCAACCGCGATTTATCGTTGGTGGCCCAGAAGTATATCGCTGCCTCCATCAGCTTCAATACGCGGCTGGAGCCTTCCACATGGCTCTGTTTGCGCAGGAAGTGAATGAGCGGATCACGGCGGTGGCAAATTTCGTCGATGCGCGTGGAAATATCGCGCAGTTCTCCTTCGGCCCCGATGTCATTGAAGTAAACGGGGAATAGCCGCGCCAACTGTTTCACCAGGTTGTACACCGGCGCAATGTCGCTGTTGAGCAACCGGGTAATGTCTCGTCCAAAAAGGTCGTTGTCCCGGATAAATACGCCACTGACCGCCAGATGGATGATCAAATTGGAGAGCAGGCGCGTGGTCCGTTTGGGGCCCAGCTCGATCAGCTCCAGCCAGGTGCGGATATTTTGCAGGTGCGCGCTGTTGCCCTGGATCTGCCAATCGTGGCCCACACCTCTGATCTGGGGGGCTTGGAAATCCAATTCGATGACGTGATTGATGAAGGCATCCATCAATTCGCCGTCTTCGGTTTTGAAGATGCCTTTGCCCATGTTGAGCACACCGCTCAAGGCGGTGGCCGGATAATGCCGGGCGCTGGTTTTGAGAATGGCAAAGGTCTTTTGCACCAACTTTTTCACATAGCGGCTGCTCTGATGGGTGATCAGCCACTCCATGGTGCGGTTGATGTCGCGCAGCACATCCTCATGGATCAGGGTCAGTCCCTCGATGCTCATGCAGTGAAACAGAAAAATGACTTTCCACGGTTGGCCGCCCTCCGGACCGCCGGCCTCCAGCAATTGCTGGGGAATTTGGCGATAGGCCTGGACAATGTCATGAAAACCGGCCATGTCGAGCAACACCCGCAAGGTATCAAAAGCGGCCATGGGGGTTCGGGCCGCCAAGCCCTGGAGCCGGTCATGCTGGGCGCGCAGCGTGGCCTGGGCCACGGGCGTGAAAATTTTTTTTATTTGTTCCCCAGAGGTCTGGATCTCAGCTTCTTCCAAAAACCATGGCAAGGGATCTTTTTGTGCCAGCCAGTACTCAAAACCAGCGTTCAAAATGCGGACCAGAAGATGATTGATGGCAGTGTAATCACCGCTACCGCCGTCGTTGCGCTCGAACAAGGCCTGGGCCACCCGCTGGATGGGATAATAGCCGCGCACGAAGATTTCAAAGCGATCAACCGGCGCGGTGCCGATCCACGCCAAAGTCTCCTGGAGCAGCGGCTCAAAGCGCGGATATTGATCCTCGGCCGTGCGGACGATCTTTTGAAGAAACAAAACCAGATTGTCGGCGGCATCCGCCTTGACCGCCAAAGGGGTGTCTGCCTCCATGGCCGTGATAAAAATTTCGGCGAGCCGCCCGGCCGCCTCCACGCCGCCCGCGTGTGTGCGCATGAGATGAAAATAATCCAGGGCATAGCCGCGGGCGCCGGCCACGATGAAGTGCCAGTTCTTAAAGGGGTGCGAAACTTCCTTGAGGAAACTGTTCAGTCCTTCCAGCAACCCGTAGTAGGGCGACATGACCGCCTGCAGGCACTCAAAGCGAGGGTCAATGGCCACCTCCACCTGGGTGCTGGCCAAATTGATTTCCAATGCCTTGGACTTGATCATCCCTGCCTCCATACAGAAAAATTTGTTGGGGCCGGAAGACGAGAACTGAGCGAAGATTTAGGAAAAGTTTAACAGAGCGGTGCTAAGTTTACAAGGAGGTTTGAAGCTGGGGAGGCTTCTACCCAGCCAGTGGCTGCCCTACCCCGCCACGATCACATTACGCAGCTCGTTGGTATCATCCGCCTTAATGGGGAAATGGGTTTTCAAAACCGCGCCAATCTCGGCCACGGCTTCGCAGATGGCAGTGGCGGCTTTCTTTTGGCGGATGCCTTCGGTGATGCGGGCCACGACCCCATCCCATTGGCCGTTGGCCACCTTGGCATGAATGCCACGGTCCGCCAGGACCCACACCTTACGCTCGAACACCGAAATGTAGATCAAAATGCCATTGGCGTCCCTGGTGCGGTAAAGGCCATGATGAATAAAGCTGGTCATGGCCGCTTCCTGAACCTCCTCTTCCAGTTCGGTGCGGGCGATGAAGCGGCGTTTGAGCGCGGGAATGCGATCTATGAGCAAATAGAAGGCTGCGAACAAAAGACCAAAAATGCCGATGAACAGCCACATGTTTTGGGTGCCGATCCAGAAGAAACCGCCGATTGCGGGTGTGAGCACCAGGGATAGAGGCAGAGATAAAAGGGTGGCGCCGATCACATTGGCCATGGGGTAGTGGTAGCTGGCCGATTGGATCAGGCAGACGATCTCGCCCGAGGTCTCTTTTTCGGCTGCCCCAACGGCGGCTTCAACCTGGGCCTTTTCTTCCGGGGATAAAAATCGTTGCGCAAGCTTTTTCATATTCACTTCTTCCATGTTTTCGCACTAAACCCCAACACACTAGGCAACTCATGAAAAGTACTTCTTTGCCCCTCAGTGCCTTTGTGCCTATGTGCCTTTGTCCCTGCGTCCCTTAGTCCCTCAGTCCCTTAGTCCCTCAGTCCCTTTGCGCCTTTGCCCCTCATTCCCTCTTTTCACCTCACCACCCGCCCGACGATCCGCCACCGCCGAACCCGCCACCACCGCCTGAAAACCCGCCGAAGCCGCCCGAAGAGAATCCTCCACCACCGCCAAAGCCGCCGGTCCAGAAGGTAGTGTCGCGTGACCGCGTGCGCAGGTGGCTGTGAGAGAGAGGCGAGCCGAAAAGCCCCAGAAGGAATCCAGCCAACATACCGATGGGGATGAGCAGCAGCGCGCCTAAAAAACCAACCCCCAGGAAAAGCAGACCGGCAATGGGCGCAAATACGCCACCGGCTACGACACCCAGACCTCGGTGGATGCGCCCCACGACGCGAAACAAAAAGAACAGTACGATCAGGGCGAAAATGCCGCCCGAGCCATTGTTGTGGTTGTTGTATCCAGTCCTGCGCGCCGGGGTCGTGGCCACATACTCGCCCCGGACCGCGGCGATCATGGCGGCCACGCCGTCACTAACGCCTTGATCAAAACGTCCCATTTTGAATTGGGGCCCGATCACATTACGGATAATGCGGCCGCTGACCAGATCGGTCAGTTTGCCTTCCAGGCCATAGCCGACCTCAATGCGAATCTTGCGCTCCGACTTAGCGATCAGCAGGATGGCGCCATTGTCCTTGCCCTTCTGGCCGATGCCCCAACCTTCGGCCACCCGGATGGAAAAATCCTCCAGGGAGTCGCCTTCCAGGGAATCAATGGTCAGCACCACGATCTGGGTGCTGTCGGTGCGCTCCAGATCAGCCAATATCGCTTCCAGTTGACGCGCCGTGGGCGCGCTCAACAGGTGGGCATAGTCGTTGACCCGTCCCTGGAGCTGAGGCACCGCCAGCGCCCTGAGGGCCTGGGGGAGCATCCAGGAAACTAAAAGAAGCAAAACAGTCAGGCTGAACCAGGCGCGCCGGCGTTCACCGAATTTCATCCTCTTGAGTTCCATCTTAGAACTTCACCTTGGGCGCATTTTCGGCCTCGCTCTGGGCTTTGAAATACTCCTTGGGTTTCAAATGCAGCAACAAGCTGTTGGTAATACTATATGGCAGCTTACGCACCATGGCATTGAAATCGGCCACGGCCGCGTTGTACCGCTGGCGGGCCACGTTGATGCGATTTTCGGTGCCCTCCAATTGGTTTTGCAGATCCATGAAGTTTTGATTGGCCTTAAGGTCAGGGTATTGTTCCACCACCACCATCAAGCGCGCCAAAGCTGACGTCAGTCCGCCTTGGGCTTGCATGAATTGCCCCATGGCCTGGGCGTCGCCCAGATCATCGGCCTTAAGCTGCACGCTGGTGGCCTTGGCCCGGGCCTCTATAACCGCCTGTAAGGTCTCCTTTTCATGACCAGCGTAGCCCTTGACGGTTTCCACCAGGTTGGGAATCAGGTCAGCCCGGCGCTGCAGGGTCGTATCAATATCGCTCCAGGCTTTCTTGACCGTCTCTTCCTTTTCGATCAGGGTGTTGTAACCACAGCCGGCCAATACCATGCATACGGCCAGGAGCAATGTAACTCGTGCTAAATGGTGGCGCATCGTCTTCCTCCAATCATTTTGATAAATTTATTTTCTTTTTACCCTTACCATGAACCACTGCGTTTTTGGATGGCTACGGCAATAAAAAATTCTAAAAACCCGATTGACCCAATTCCACGGGCCTAGTAAGATGCTGTAATAATTCCGGGTCATCAAATAAGTCATTACGCACAAGAAAGCACCATATGACGCAAAGGATGTTCGTAACTTTCCCCGACCGACGGCCTGCCCGAATGGATCACTCTAACCGACGGTTACATGTTAATTACAATGTTTTAATAGGTTAACAATCAAAGATCACGGCCAGTGATCGCCAAACGTTGGATGTCTATGAACAAACTGGAATTAATATCAAAACTGGCGGAACAAGAAGGGATCTCCAAGCAAGAGTCTAGACGCGTGGTGGATCTGATGTTTGACTCCATGACCGATGCGCTGACCCGCGGTGACCGGGTAGAGATCCGCGGCCTGTGCGCCCTGAAGATCAAAGAATACAAAAGCTATACCGGACGTAATCCCAAGAGCGGTGAAACCGTCATCGTCAAACCCAAACGCTTGCCTTTTTTCAAGCCCGGCACCGATCTCAAGGACCGGGTGGATCTGTAGCCGTCAAGCAGGGCAAATGACCGAAGCGATCTTCTATCGACTAGGAAGTACTTCTCCGCGGAACGAGCACGCTTCTTCTTCACTCTCGGCAAAATTCTTCCATCACCGGAAGATGGCAGTAGTGTATCCCCAGCCCCCAATCAACCCATAAGGTGACATGGACCCAACCCACGAAGGAGGAGAAACCATGAAGCATCAACGCCATGCATTGAAAATGGATCGGTACCCAGTGAACGCCAATTGCTTCCAGCCCTTGCGCCCGGCACGATTGGTTTTCCTCTGCTTAATACTTTTGGTTGGGCTGACAGCGGCCTCCACCGCCCTGGCCAGCGAGGGCGCCACCAGTGATTACACTCCTGGCTCCTTCGGCGATTTTACCATGAATATCATTCAACCGGGGCTCTCCGTCCGGGAGAATGTGATGTACTTGTATGGTACGGTGGATGATCTGCCGCCAGCCTATGGCATTTCCAGCGTCAAGCTGGAGATGACGGCTTGGGTGGATCTGGTCCAGGCCGTCTGGGCCACCAAGGATTTCAAATTGCTGGGTGGGCGATACTTCGCCAACATCAACATTCCCGTTGGCTTCAGCGGCGAACTGAAACAGACCGTTGCGCCACCACTGGATGCCTATTCCTTAAAGGATACCACCAGCGGCTTGGGAGATATCCAGGCTGTACCCTTTGGCTTGGCCTGGGACATGGGTGATTTTCACTTCATGGCCGCCGAAAATATCATCATCCCTACCGGCGTGTATGATGTCAACGATGCCGCCAACATGGGCCGTAATTACTGGGGTTACGACACCCTGTTCGGCTTCACCTGGCTCGACCCCAAGCGCGGACACGAAGTCTCCTTCACGGCGGGCTATATTTTCAATCAGGAAAACGACAAAACCCATTACAAAACCGGCGATGAGTTCCACCTCGATTACACCCTGGCCCAGTATCTCTCCGAAGAGGTCGGCCTGGGGCTGGTGGGCTACTACTATAAACAGACGACCGCCGACAGCGGCACGGGCTATGATACTTTTAATGCCAACTTCGATAATCGCCTGGGAGGCTACAAAAGCACTGGCGGCGCCGTTGGACCGGCATTTCTGTGGGCCCCCAAGGTGGGAGGACGGCCTTTGAACCTGATCGCCAAGTGGCTCTGGGAATATGAGGGCACCAATCGCTTCAAGGGCGGAGCGGTCTATATTTCGGCCGCCATGACCTTCTAATCCACACCTAATAAAAAAAAATCCGTGTAGATCAGCTACAAGGGGCGGGCCTAAAGCCCGCCCGATTTCTTCCCAATCGACGGCATTTCTCTTCTTCGTTCATAACCCCATTAATACTTCCTCGTTCCCACGCCAAGCATCGGAAAGAGAATTCAGGCTATGGCGTCCAAACCCTTTTTACGAACAAGGGCCAGAAGTTTCAAAGATGGGCCCCGCGGCTGTTTTTCGCCCCGCTCCCATTGGCTCACAAGCCCGGTCGTCACATTTAGATAGTGCGCAAATATAGCCTGGCTGACCCCCTCCTTTTTTCTCAATTCGGTAATTTCCTTGGGCGTAAGTTTTTCAACCGTAGTCAGACAGGATGCATCAAAATCCCTCATCGTTTTTCGGTTGACCAGCCCGATTCGGTGCAGTCCTTCTGCTGTCTTGTGCAACGCCTCTAATGGGTCGCTTTTATATTTCTTGGCCATGGTATTGCACCTCCATCAACTCGCCGGCGTTCATTGCATTGGCTATATCGTTTTGATCCAGCGCCAAGTAGATTTTCGCTAATCTTTGATAAGCTTCCAATTCCTGGGCAGTTAAGTTGGCTTTTGTGCTTTTAGGAAAACCATATACAAATACAGCTATCGTTCTTGTACGATAAACAATAATCGTTCGATATCCGCCTCTTTTTCCCTCGCCTTTGCGGGCCACGCGTTTTTTGATAATGCCCCTTCCCAATTCGCCGTCATTCAGTCCTGTTTCTATTTCCCGTACGGCCTCAACAAGCCTGCTGTCAGAGATATCCTCTTTCCGCGCAAAACGCGTAAACCATTTGGTCTTAAATACCCGCACCGTTCCTCCCCGATCTTGAGCTCATATTATAACACTTAGTGCTATATTGCAATACATCCCCCTCTTCTTGCGGCGTCCTATCGCCTGCCCATTCGAGTCATCCGTGTGATTCGAGGTTTAAAAAAACAAACGGATCTAAAGCCCGCCCGATTTGTTCCCAGCCGACGGCATTTCCCTTCTTCGTTCCCGCGCACCGCACCCGAGCAAAAAATTACTTTGTCCCT
Source organism: Deltaproteobacteria bacterium (assembly GCA_021824175.1). Lineage (GTDB taxonomy): Bacteria > Desulfobacterota > Desulfobacteria > Desulfobacterales > Desulfosarcinaceae > Desulfatitalea. The sequence goes on along the minus strand of JAKALP010000023.1, from coordinate 58,594 downwards.
CAGTCCCTTCGTCCCTCTATCCCTTTGTCCCTTAGTCCCTTTGCCCTACCTCCCTCCCAGCCCCGAAGTCCCTTTACCCTACAACCCCGCCGATTGCATTTCCGGCTTGGCGCTGGCAACGGCCTTGGCCGCCAGCATATCGTCGATGCCGGCCAGGATCTTCTGGCGGTAGTGATTCAACATGGTGGGGTTGGACATGATCATATCCAGTTGACGCGTATGGATAGTCAAGTAGCCCAAAATCTTCAAGTACTGGACAATGGTGCTCATGATGTACTGCTCGATGCGCGCGTTGAGGTGATCTTCCTTGATGGTCATGCGGAAGCCGTAAGGCTCCAAAATCTCCTTGATGAACTGAACCCGCTTGATCCTGCGTGAGGTATCGGCGCCGCCGCCTTTGAAATGGAAATTGATGTAATTCTCGCTGGTGCGCTCGCTGACCAAAGATTCGATGATGGAGAAGTGAAATCCCAGACGCGATTGCAAGCTGCAGTAGTTTTTGGCGATCATGAAGTAATTGCGATTGGTCATTGTGGAGCGCACCGTGGGCAACAAGGCCTTGTTGGTGGTGGCCTGGAACATCACCGAAGCAAAGCCTTTGCCATCCAGCGGCGGCGGCCCCTCCCAGGGATGCGCGGCAATTCCTTCCCACAAGGCCAGCATGGGGATGGAGCAGATATTGGTCAACTCCACGAAGCGGCCGTCCACCTCAGTGGTAAAGCCGTCGTCCAGGTTGAGCACCCACCACTGCATGGGGACCTGGGCATGCAGTTGCTTGCTGGAACGTTCAGGGAAGTGGTGCTCTTTGCCGAAGCGAAACATCTCCTGTACCGCTTTTTCATGACAAAAACGGGTGATATCATGCAATGTACGACACTTGTCGGCCTTAAATTCGGGACTGTCGGGATTGAGCAGATGCAGCGGAATGATCAGACGCGCCGCGTTGTCGAGCATCTGCCACACCCGGCTGCCCGCCATGAGGTTGCGCGGTGCTTCGCGAAGCGCCAGCAATTCCTCGATGCGACCATGATAAATCCTGCAGGTGCTGGCATCCACCGTGACTGACTCGCTGGACTTCAGGTGCTGGGTGGCATCTTCCAAACCAAAAATGGCCGGCACTTGGAACTCCCTGGCCACATTGGCCAAATGACCGGCCAGACTGCCCTGTTCGGTGATTACGGCCGCGGCCCGATTCAGCAGCATAGCCCAGCGCGGTAGCGCTTGGGCGGTCACGAGGATGGCCCCTTTGGGGAATTGGAGGGCATCAGCCTCCTTGTTAACAATGAATACTTTGCCCGCGGCCACGCCGGTGCTTGCGGTTTGGCCGCCTTGGGCGCGGATGGACCAGCGGCTGTCCGCGGCCGGCAAGTTCTTGGCGCCAGGGCTGATCTGCTTCAAAGGCCGGCATTGCAGCAGAACGATCTGGTCGTCGTCATCCAACGCCCACTCGATATCCTGGGCAGTTCCATAATACGTTTCGATGCGCAGGCCCATTTCAGCCAGGGCCAAGGCCTGGGCATCGCTCAGGCACGGCTGATCCGCCTCAGGTCCGGTCAGCGCCATGCGACAAACCCCCTCTTCGGGAAAACAGACGTAGCGCTGGGCTTTGTGCTGGATCTGGCTCGCCTCCACGGCCAGGGTGTCGCCCCGGCGGATCACGAATTGGTCGGGTACCGTGGTGCCGTCCACCACCGACTTGGGCAAGCCCCAGGCGCCATGAATAATCATGGTATCGTCGCGGATATCTACCGGGTTGCGGGTGTACAGGACACCGCCGGCCTTGGCATCGATCATCCGCAGGCAACCGACGCACATGGGCACATCTTCGTCGCGGATACCCCGTTGCAACCGGTAGGTCATGGCCGGCAGACTGTATTTGCTGGCCAGTACTTCTTTATAGGCGGTAAAGAGCGTCTCTTTGCCCACATTGAGGACCGAGCGATACTGGCCGGCAAAGGACGTTTCGGCCAAATCCTCGCCCAAAGCACTGCTGCGCACCGCCAGGAACACGCTCCGGCCGCTGGCGGCTTCCAATTGCTCCATGGCTTTGGCAATAGCCTGGGACAAATGGGAAGGTACGGGCGCCTCGATAATCAATTGCTGGATGGAGATGCTCAAGGCATACAGATGATCGGGCCGTTCGATCTCGGCGGCTTGGATGCGCCGGTCGATTTCGGCCTGCAGGTCACCCGAAGCCATGAAGCACTCGAAAGCGGCGGCCGTAATGGCAAATCCATCGGGGATTTTTAATTGCAGTTGTTTGGCTACTTCGGCCAGGTTGGCCATTTTAGGCCCGGTTTGATCCGCGCTGCCGCGATCGACCGTGGCCATGGGCATCACCAAGGGTCCTTTAATTTCGCAAGTCGATGGATGAACAAACGGATTGAGCTGGTGTTGAATCTCTTTGAAACGTTCGAAAAGGACGCTGTACTTATTGGGAGCCAGGGCGTTGATGTGTTTGATGATCTGAAATACATCCGTGGAGATGCGCGTGCACTGGGAGCGCACAAAATGCATGCCGAAGGGAGTGCTGCCTTGCAGGGCCCGTTCAATCTCGGACATCAACTCCAGAGCGCGGTTGTTGGCGTTGAGCAACAATTTGAACTGATGGTAGCGCTCCTTGAATCCAACGCGCAGCGCTTCGACCTCTTCGTCGCTGTGCGCCTGAATGCTTTTGCGGAACTTGCTTAAAAAGGTGCGCAACCGTTGGATCATGGTGGATATCGCCAACCTCGCATCATGGATGTTTCCGGCCTAAAGCGAACCAATCCTGTGCCAACGCTATAAGGAAGAAGGGCTAAAGGCAAGGTGAAACCTTTTTGCCTCTAGCCCCTAATACTTCATATCCATAGCGCACGGTGGAAGAATGCATGCCGCCGCTATAGCCGGCAGCTCTTCTCCACGACCAGTTTGACGGAGCGGAAAAAGAGCCTTTGCAACCATTTACTACCATCAATGCTCCAACTGCAGCCCCCAGCCTTCAAACATATACAGGATGGCGAAGCCGTACCACATGGTGTAGATCACGTAGAACACCAAGGAGAAGATCACCACGCCCAGGCGGTCTTTGATTTTCTGCCCCTGGATACCGAAGTAGTTATAGGCCGGTTCAATGGCCTTGGTCATCACCGAGTGGACGGCCGCGGCTTTATTAAACTGTGACTGTTTGTTGAGCTCCTCTTCCATCTTACTGCTGGCCTGCCACCAGTTGAACATGACCCGGCGCGGGTCGTAACCATATTTGGATTGGACCGCATCGCCATTGTTGTCATACATCAATTTGGCATCGGCCAGGCAGTTTTTGAACAAGGTAGTAAAATCACCGGCCACCTTGAGGGTTTCGGCGTTGACATTGACCATGGCGCCGCCGGCGTTGAACAACCTGGCGGTCTGCTCGGCCTGTTCGGCCGATTTCAGCTTAATGGTCACCTCCACCGGCTGGCCGGATAGTTTGCTGATGGTCTTGTCCGCTTTTGGGATATAGTAGGCCGAGCCCTTGGAGATGGAGTTGTAGAGGTTATCCATGGTTTGCAGCCCGTTCTGGCCGTTGAACAATGGCATGAACATGGCCACCAACACGATGCTGAAGAGGATCATCAAAATGACACCCTTGCTGAAAGTCTTCTTGTTCGCAATCATGAATGGCCCTCCTCTCCTTTGAGCACGCTGATGTTCTTCAAGAAAGTGCCGATGACCCACACCGCGAACGTGCCGATAACGAAAAAGAAAGCCCAGTTACCAATTTGATTGAGAATTTTACCCATACCGGCAGACAGCGGGATATAGTTCATGGCCGCCAGCTTGGAAGGCAGAGCAAAGAAACGATTCACGAAACCCGCCAGCACCGCCATGGCATAAAAGCCGCGGATGGTGATGCCCGGCACCACCTTGGTGGCCATGGCGCCCACTTGAATGCCAATCAGGCTGCCCAGCAGCATGCCCATGGCCAGGGTGTAGAAGATAAAACCGTAGATGGCATACTGGGTGATGGCGGAATAGCCGGCCGTGAAAACGATCTGCAGAATATCGGTGCCCACCGTGGTCATGGAGGAGACCCCCAGCATGTAAACAAATATGGGGAAGGTCAAGAATCCGCCGCCCACGCCCATGATACCGGCCGCCAGGCCGACCAGAGCGCCGGAAAGCACCAGAAAGATCCATGAAATGCCGCGGCCGCCAGGAGTGAAGTCATGGTCGAACTTCACCATGGGCGGAATATTGATGGATTGCAGTTTGCGGGGCAGGCCGCCGATATCGGCACCCTCTTTTTTGCCTTTGCCGCCGCCATGGGCATCGCCCATATCCGCGCCGCCGGCCATGGCTTTGCGGGAGCGGACATAGTCAATCAGGGAGTAGGCGCCCAGGAATCCCAGCATCAACACATATATCGTGGTGATGAAGGCATCGCTGAGCACTGGATTCTTGTCATACAATAGGCGATTGACATAACCGCCGAGGGTGGAACCGCCGATCGATCCGATCAGAAAAACCACTGCCAGCGGCACCGACACATTGCCTAGCTTGCGATGAATCACGCTGCCCATGATGGCCTTGGCGAAGATATGGAAGAGATCGGTGCCCACCGCCAGAATACCTTTGATGCCGGCGCTCATCAGGGCCGGGGCGATGATAAAACCGCCGCCCGCGCCGATGGCCCCGGTGATCAGACCAGCGCAGATGCCGATCAGAATGGAGGCGATGAAAATGAAATTGGAGTAAAAAGCTGGGCTGTACGCGCTTTTTGATCCCAGAAAACTGGGCAGCTTGTCGCCCACCTGATCGGCGAAGACAAATCCGCCCAGAATAATCGGTAATATCAAGAGGCCCAAAATGAAGAGGCGCTTGCGAGAACCCAGGATGGTCTTGGCATTATCGACCTCCCATTGGGCATAGCGCCGGGCACCTTGCATCATGAACTCTCCCCACAGCTTGAAAAAATTCATTGCGTTCGTGCTCCTTAGGAAATTGAGGTTACGCGTCCTTGACATAAAAACCGCAGCAGACAATTCTTTCAATTTTTCGCTATTTTTCCCTTTCACCTCCCCTTAGTTTTTCAATGGTCTCTATTTTCTTAGTTTGGATTTGACGCCGTTTGTAGGCGTCTTGAATTTTGTAAATCAGCTCATCGATGTCGATGGGTTTGAGCAGATAATCAAAAGCCCCCGATTCCATGCCTTGGATAGCCACCTCCATGCTGGCATGCCCCGTGAGCAGGATCACTTCCACCAGCGGATAGCGCTGCCGGATCTCTCTGAGGGCTTGGATACCGTCCATGCCCGGCATGCGCACATCCATCACCACCACGTGGATGGCCTGGGCGGCCAGGGTTTCCAGGGCTTCCGTGCCGCTGGAGGCACCGATCACATCAATGCCGCGTTTTTTCATGCGCTTGACCGCTGTTTCCAGGTAGCCGGTTTCATCATCCACAAACAAAGCTTTTAAAGATTCCATCTTAGGCCTCCTGTACTGGGCGTTGGCAGCACTCCCGTTACACCGGGCGGATGCCCTGCCATTGTCAGCGCGCGAAGTATTGATTCAGGATTAAACTCCATTGTCAGTGAAAATGCTTCCCGCCCCAGGTCGCGTCGCGCATTAGGATAGCAGCTTGTATGCCAATCTTTTGTCAAAGGGATCGCCATGGGGCCTTAATTATTATATATTATTTTTAATATTTAATATTTAAACAGAATTTGGGCGGAATCGAGTTCATTTTTGACTGTGTAAAATTAAATTACTACAAACGTTCCGATTGGGCTAATTCCTCCTTACGGCTCAAGCCAGCTCGTTGAGGAACCCGCGCCGGACTTGGGCCGCCCAGAGATAAGAGCATGGCACCTATAGAATTTCAACCTTTTCCCTACTCCCACTTGGTAGCAGCAACAAACATTGGTTTTCCGGCGCAGACAGGCTGGTTGTGTTTGACTTTTTGTCAAGATGTCCGAATTTTTATCAGTATTGAGTTCGGCCGGAAATCAGAGAGTCGGTATGGAACCTGACCGGGGATTGCGCGAGTAAACATCAGCATCTAAAGGGGTGGTATGGCCGGCCTGGATGAGATGAAAGCCAGCTGCGGCGATCATGGCGGCATTGTCGCCACAAAGACTCAGAGGAGGGGCCCATACATTGATCCCTTTGGCTGCGGCCGCAACCGTCAGGAAGGTTCGCAGGCCTGCGTTAGCGGCTACCCCCCCCACCAGGACTACTTGGCGGACCTGTTTAAACTGGGCAGCGGCGATCAATTTATGAGTCAAGACCTCCACCACCGCAGCCTGGAAACCAGCGGCAAGATCTGCGGTCCGAGTGTGGGCATCCTGCGGATATTTCTGGAGATGGCGTTGTACCGCAGTCTTCAATCCGCTAAAACTAAATTCAAACCCTTCTTTGTCCAAATACGGACGGGTAAAGAAGATACTTGCCGGATCACCCTGGGCCGCCAACCGGTCGATGACGGCACCACCCGGATAGCCCAGGCCGAGCATCTTGGCCACTTTATCGTAGGCCTCGCCGGCGGCATCATCACGAGTCTGGCCCATCAATTCATGGCTGCCCACCTCCGGCAGATAGTACAGCCCGGTGTGCCCGCCCGAGGCCAGCAGCGCCACCAGGGGAAAGGGGGGCCGGGCATCGGTGAGCAAAACCGAATGCAGATGTCCGGCCAGGTGATCCACCCCCACCCAGGGCAGAACCCGGGCAAAGGCAAAGGCCTTGGCAAAGCAAAATCCCACCAGCAGACATCCCACCAGCCCAGGTCCCTGGGTTACGGCCACGGCATCGATTCCTTCCTTGGATAAACCGGCTTCGGACAGGGCCTGGGTCACCACCGGCCCGATGGCTTCCACATGCATGCGCGAGGCCAGCTCCGGCACCACGCCGCCATATGGCCGGTGCACTTCAATTTGGGATGCCACTACCGAAGAAAGTATTCGACGCCCATCCTCGACCACGGCCGCGGCTGTTTCATCACAGGAAGACTCTATGCCTAGTACCCGCATGCTCCACTTTCCTCATCGGTTTCCACAAAACCACAAAGGCCGGCAAAGGGCAAATCCCCTTTCCGGCCTTTACTTCTCTACTGCATGGACCATCATCGGTCCGTTTGGCTTCCCGCTCTCCCGGCGGCCTGCCCGCGAGGGACTCACCCACCGCAAGGGGGTTGGCTTTGAGCACCCTTGGCGAGCCAGGCGAAGAATTTCTGAAATAATCGGATCAATGGCTGCATATCACTTCCTGCCCGGCCGGTCAGACCCAATGGAAACGTTCCTCGTCCGAAGCGGGCCGTTCGACGATCGAACCGATGACAAAGGCCTTTTCCTTCATGGCCGACAACCGCGCCAGCACATCCTGCACCGCGTTTTCCGGCACCACGGCCACCAGACCGATGCCATTGTTGAAAATGCGCAGCATCTCATGTTCTTCCACCTTGCCGGCCTCTTTGAGGAAAGTGAAAATGGGCGGCACTTCCCAGCTGTCGCGCTTGAGCGCGATACCGCAGGCCTGGGGAATAATGCGCAGGGTATTGAGCACGATGCCGCCGCCGGTGATGTGGGCCAAGCCCTTGATGGGCAGGCCGCGCACCAGGTTCTGGATGGTCTCGGAGTAGATGCGCGTGGGGGACAGCAACTCTTCGCCCAGGGTTTTGCCTAGCTCGGGCACGTGGGAGTTCACGGTGAGCTTAAGCAGATCAAAGCAGATCTTGCGCACCATGGAAAAGCCGTTGCTGTGCACGCCGTTGGAGGCGATGCCGATGATCTGGTGCCCCACCTGGATTTCCGAGCCGTCCACGATCTTGCTGTTGTCCACGATGCCCACGGCAAATCCGGCCAGATCATATTCACCGTCCTGATAAAAGCCCGGCATCTCCGCGGTTTCACCGCCGATCAGAGCGCAGCGCGCCTCCTGGCAGCCCTTACCGATGCCCTGGATGATCTGGGTGATCCGCTCGCCATCAATGCGGCCGGTCGCCAGATAGTCCAAAAAGAAGAGCGGCTTGGCGCCCTGCACGGCCACATCGTTTACGCTCATGGCCACCAGATCGATGCCCACCGTGTCGTGCTTGTCCATCATGAAGGCGATTTTGAGTTTGGTGCCCACGCCATCCGTGGAGCTTACCAGCACCGGATTCTCCATATTGGCCGTGCTCAACGAAAACAGGCCGCCGAAACCTCCGATTTCGCCCATGACGCCCGATACCCGAGTCTTCTGGGCAATGGCCTTGATCGTATGCACCAACTTATCGGCCTTGTCGATATCGACACCGGCATCCACATATGTCAAAGGCTTATTCATGGCCCCACTCCTGATCAAAATGTCGTAAAATCACTCGCATAGATAGACCTTGGGGGTCCAAAAGTCAAAATAAAAGTGCACTACTCGGACACGTGGCATCGCTGGATCATGCGAATATCCACGTTCGCTGATAAGGCCGCAACAGTTTTACTACTTCTCTAATAATGTCACCGTTTCGGCAATCTCCTGGGACGAAACGCCTTGGCGCAACTGCTCCATGCGGGTCATCACCTGGGCGAAACGCACGCCCTCGGCCGCGCTGACCCACTCCAGTTGCAGGCGTTCAGGACGCAGGCCGCGTTTTTCCATCTTCTTGCGCACGTTTTCCACGCGCTTGACGGTCCAGTGATTGGCGTTGATGTAGTGGCAGTCGCCGATGTGGCAGCCGCTGACCAGAATCACGGGCGCGCCCTTCTTGAAGCCGTGCCAGATAAAGGCTTCGTCCACCCGGCCCGAGCACATGGTGCGGATCAGGCGGGCATTGGGCGGATACTGCAGCCGTGACACCCCGGCATAGTCGGCGCCGGCATAGGAGCACCAGTTGCAGGCAAAGGTGAGGATCTTCTCTTCGGGCCGTTCCGCCAGCAGGGTATCAATCTGCTCATAGATCTGCTGGTCAGTGAAGTGATTCATGGTGATAGCGCCGAACGGGCATTCAGCCGCGCAGGTGCCGCAGCCGGTACACGCGGCGGTGGCGATCTGGGCTGGAATCTTCTTCTTGGGATCGACCGTGATGGCATTGTACGGGCACACTTCGGCGCACTTGCCGCAGGCTTTGCACTGCTCGGTGATGACTTCGGAAGTAATGGCTTCGGCCGTGATCTGATCGGCCTGCATCAGGCGGATGGCGCGCACGGCCGCGGCCGAGGCCTGGGTGACGCTCTCCTTAATATCCTTGGGGCCCTCGGCGCAACCGGCGTAGAAGATGCCCCGGGTGGCGGCATCCACGGGCTGCAGCTTGGGATGGGCCTCCAGGAAAAAACCGTCGGGGGTCAATTGCAAGCCCAGCATCTCCTGCAAGCGCTGGGTGCCGGACGCCGGCTCGATGCCGATGGCCAATACGAGCATGTCCAGCTCGAAGAACTCCAAAGCGCCACTGGCGATATTCTCCACCGCCACCCGCAGACCGCCGTTGGGAAGTTCTTCCACATGACCGGGTAAGCCGCGTACGTAATGCACGCCCTGGCGCCGGGAGCGGGTGTAGAGATCTTCGAACCCTTTACCGAAGGCCCGGATGTCGATGTAGAAGACTTTCACCGCCATGTCCGGATGGTGCTCCTTGAGCACCAAGGTGCTTTTGATGGTGTTCATGCAGCAGATGTTGGAGCAGTAGGATTTGCCGCGCCGGGCCGAGCGCGACCCCACGCATTGGATAAAGCCCACCGATTTGGGCGGCTTGCGGTCCGTGGGGCGGATCAAATGGCCCTGGGTGGGACCGCCGGCATTGACCAGGCGCTCGAACTCCAGGCTGGTGAGCACATTTTCAAAGCGCGTAAAGCCGTATTCATCCAAGGCGCGCGGATCGTGGGGCTTAAGCCCCGTGGCCACCACGATGGTGCCGACCCGTTCGGTGAAGGTCTCATCGGACATGTGAAAATCAATGCATTTCTTCTCACAGGCATCCAGACATTTACTACATACTACGGGATTGTGGCCCAAACACTCGTGGGAGTTGATCACATAAGCCGACGGCACGGCCTGGGGAAACGGAGAGTAAATGGCGCGCCGTGAAGAGAGTCCCAGGTTGAACTCGTCGGGCCGCACCACAGGGCACACCTTGGCGCAATCGCCGCAGGCGGTACACTCTTTTTCATCCACATAGCGGGCCTTCTTGACGATCTTGACGTCGAAATTGCCCACGTTGCCTTTGATATCCACCACCTGGCTCAGGGTATGAATCTTGATCCGGGGATGCCGACCGGCATCCGTCATCTTCGGACCCAAAATTCAGATGGAGCAATCCATGGTGGGAAAGGTCTTGTCCAGCTGGGCCATGACGCCGCCGATGGAGGGCTGCTGCTCCACCATGACCACTTCGTAGCCGTTGTCGGCCATATCCAGGGCCGCCTGGATACCAGCCACGCCGCCGCCGATCACCAGGGCGCGCTGGGTCATGGGCAGCTTGGGCTCGCTCAGGGCTTGCAGTCGCCGTACCCTGGCCACGCCCATCTTCATCAGGTCCAGGGCTTTGGCCGTGGCCGCCTGGGGCTCTTTCATGTGCACCCAACTGCACTGCTCGCGCAGGTTGGCCATCTCCAGCAGATAGGGATTAAGACCCGCCGCGATCAGCATCTGGCGGAAGGTCGGTTCATGCAAGCGCGGCGAACAGGAGCCGATAACGACCCGGTTAAGGCCCAGGGTTTCGATGTCTTCGCGGATCTCGCGCTGGCCAGGCTCGCTGCAGGCATAGCCGATGCCCTTGGCCACGGCCACGTCAGGCAGACTGGCCAATTGGGCCGCGATGCCGTCGCAATCCACGGTCTGGGCGATATTCTTGCCGCAGTGGCAGACATAGACGCCGATGCGGGGTTCGTCGGCGGCCGTGCCGGGGGTGATAGAAGTGGTTGATGGTTTCATGGGTCTTTCCTGTTTTATATGATTAAACGAGTTTTAAGTTTAAAGGGGAAAGTTTTAAGTTAAGGAATGCTGTCATTGATTTTTTCGCCGATCTCTGCTGTCTTCACGCTAGTGCTCGTGCTCTTTTAATTCAATCGCCGGAACTCCTTAACTTAAAACTTTCCCCTTTAAACTTAAAACTATTTCTTATCTCCTACGCCCAATAAATACTTCTCGCGATAACGCTGGTCAGATCCATCATCTCCAGCTGCAATTCTTCACCCCGCAGCACATCGTCCATGGCGCAACGCAGGTGGATCTGGCACTTGGGGCAGGCCGTGATCATCAGCTCGCTGCCCGCTTGTTTGGCCCGCTCCAGGCGCAGCACCTGCATGCGTTTGCTGTAGGCATCACAGCCGGTCCAGGCGCTGTTGCCGCAGCATACCGTGACAGCCTCCTCGGCCGCGGCCTGGCCGCCATTGCCGAGCATCTGTTTGAGCAGTTTGCGCGGCAGCTGGGACTGGCCGTTGAAGCGGCTCTGGCGGCAGGCGTCCTGGAAAGTGACTTTGGCTTCCAGGGGTTTGAAGGCCACGGCTCCTTTGCCGATTTCGCGCTCCAGATACTCATGGATGTGGGTGACTTTCACCGGCAGGGTCACGCCATGGCGGACATACTCCTGGCCCAGGGTATGAAAGCATTCGGGGCACGCCGTGATCACCTCTTGCGCTCCACTGGCGGCAATGGCCTGGGCGTTGAGCCGGGCCAGACGCAAGAAATTAGCGCGGTCGCCGGACCACAGCAAATCGTGGCCACAGCAGCGTTCGTTGGGCAGAACCATCGGCTCCACATCGAAGAAGTTGAGTAGTCGTAAACTGTCTTCCAGAATCTGGCGGGTTTGCGCCCCCAGATATTTGTGGAAGAAGATATCGAAGTAGGCCGCGCAACCACCAAAGAAGAGAATCGGACTCTCCTTGCGGACCCGGATGTTTTCGGGAAGATCTTCCCAGCGCCGGGGCACTAACTCTTCGGCGGTCATGGCGCGCATCATGCTCTGGAAGAAGCCGCCGTGGGCCGGCGCGCTGGACAAGGTGCGACCATGGTAGTAAATGCGCATGGCCTTGATGAACTCCGGAAAATTGACGGCCGACGGGCAACGCTCGTAACATGTACCGCAAGTCAGACACGCGTGCACGGCGGCGCGCACTTCAGGACGGTCAGCGCGGCCGGCGATGATCTCCGAAGCCACGAAGCGCGGCGAGAAGGATTTGCCGGCCAGGGCCAGCGAACAGGCTGAAGTGCATTTGCCGCAATCCTGGCAGGCAAAGACATCGTGGGCGCTCATGATGGCTTCGAGACTTTGTTCGCTTTCCTGGGGTTGCGCCGCCGCTGGAGCACTGATGGGACTTTTGCCCAACTGCCGGATCCGGCCGGTGAACTCCTTGAGAAACGCCAGCAGGGCCTGGGGTTGGTCCGGAAGAAAAGTGCCCAATTGCAGCCGTCGTGCGTCCAGGCCCATCAGATCCAGAATTTGGCGCGTCTCCGCCGTGTTTTCAGAGGCTGCATCGGTGCCGGTGCCATAACGGCAGGCGCCGGGGTGGCAACCCAGCAGTAAAACGCCGTCGGCGCCCATCTCAAAGGGTTTGAAGAGCAACGCCTTGGTGATGCGTCCGCTGCACGGAATGCGCACCATCTTGATCTCCGGCGGGATATCGGCGCGTTGCTCCTGCAAGGTCTGAAAGGCCACATGGGGACCCCAGTTGCACAGAAAAAGGATGATCTTGAAATCTTGCATGGTTTAACTCCTGCTGGAAGTAGTGAGCAACTCTTCCAGGGTCTGCTCCAGATAGGCCTGATCGCGGAAGGGACTGTCCGCGGCATTGGACGGGCAGACCGAAATACAATTGCCGCACCCTTTGCACAGGGCATCGTCCACCTCGGCGCTGAAACCGCCGGCGGCATTGGCTTTGAGATTGACCGCCTGGTAAGGGCAGCTTTTCAGGCAGCGCCCGCAGCCCCGGCACAACGCCTCCTTGATCACCACGGAAAAGCCCCGGCTCTGGCGCGGTCCCCTGGGCATGGCCGCCGCCGCCAGGATGGCCGCGGCTTCGCCCTTGGTGCGCTTGGAGATCTGCAGGCCGGGCGGGTCCGCCAGGAATAATCCGGAAATGGAAGTGCCGCCGGGATAGATGAACGGCACGTCCGACACGCCCTCTTTCTGGGCGCGAGCCTGAACCTTCATGCTGGGCAAATCGTCGTGGGGCCTGTAAATGGCGATGTTGCGCGACTTTTCGCCCAGGATGACGCCGCCCACCGTGAAAGTGCGCTCGCCGTCCGGTAGATTCGCGTGTATCTGAAAATTGCCAAGGGTGCCACTCACGGTATCCACGGCCGATCCTTCGAAGGCAAAAATCGATGGATGGAGCGGCGCCGCGGCCAGAGAATTCTTGGCTGAGCCGAACATCAATACTTCATAGCCGGCCTGGGCCAGGGTGAGGGCGGCGCTGCTGGCGGCTTCGGTCTGGCCAATCACCGCCGTGGTAAAATTATAGCGGCGCACTGGCGCCGGGAAAGGCATCAGCTTGCGGGCCCGGCCGATGCTGCGGGTCACGATGCCTTTAAAATAGCCTACGGCCAATGCTTCATCGCGGATCAGGTGGCGCAGTACTTCTCCGCGCAGATTGCAAGTCTGCACCATGGAACGGCTGATGCCGGTGCCTTCGAAGAGCCCGCGCTTCAGACGGCTGCGCTGATCGGTGCAGGCGCTGCACACAAAGTTCAACGGGCAGCAGACGCACGAGGCCAGCACCAGGCGGGTGAGGCCTTTGTCCCGCACGCTGTCCACGATGCGCTGGATGCCCTCGGGAATGCAAGCCGAGGTCAATACTTCGGTGTGGATGATATCGGGCAGCTGCTTCAGCTCGTCCAAAAATGCACTCATGGCCGGTGACCAACCAAAGGAGTCGTTGCAGCGGCAGGCAAACACGCCGATGCGGATCTGGGGGTCCAGACCGGCATCCGGCGGCACAAAGGCCACGCCCCGGCCTTTTACCGGCATGCCGTTGGCCCGCAGCAGCACCATGGCCCTGGCCGCGGCGGCAAAGCCACGCACCATCATGGCGTGTACATCGGTTTTGGCGCTGGCCGGTCCATAGGCCCGGATCACGTCATCGCCTTTGAGACTTGGCGCCATCTCCGGATCAGCCACGATCACCACGCCGGCGTTTTCAAAAATGGTCTGGGCCGCATCATCGTGGCGAATGGCTTGGTTGGCCGCACAGGCCGGCAAACAGGCCAGGCACTGGGCGCAACTGCCGCATTGCAGGCAGCGGCCGGCTTCGGTTTGGGCCTGGGATTCTTCCAATCCCAGAGCTACTTCGGCAAACCCGCCGTGGCGCTGGGCCGCCGGCATTTCGGGCATGATGGCCCTGGGCCGCACTGGCAGATCAGCCGCCACCGGATCAAAGTCCCGTGCTTCCGGCCGCACAGCCACCGGATGAATCTGCTGAACCGCCATGGCGCCATTGATTTCCCGCATCACGGCAAAGGCCACCCGGCGGCCATCGGCCATGGCCTGCACCACCGAGGAGGCACCGGTGGCTGCATCGCCGGCCGCAAAAATTCCATCCATGGCTGTGCGCCCCTGGTCGTCCACGCCCAACAGCCCTCTGGCATCCACGTTCAGGCCGCCGGTTTCGCGCAAGGTGCCGTAAGCTCCGGCCTGGCCGATGGCGACAAAGGCGTGTTCAAACCGCAGGTCGGTCGCCGCAGCACCCGGCACGACCACGGGCCAGCAAATCCCTTTGGCATCGGGGGGGCCGGGCTGGGTGGCTTGCAAGCGCAAGGCTTGCAATTGACCATCGTTGCCCAGAAAGGCCACCACCTGACGGCGGTCCACAATGGTAATGCCTTCGGCCAGGGCCGCCTCCACTTCATCGGCATCCGCTGGAATTTCGTCCTGGGCAAACCAGGAGACGATGGTCACCGCCGCCCCCAGCCGGTGCAGCACCCGGGCCAGATCAAAGGCCGCGTTGCCGTCGCCGATCACGGCCACCGGACCGGAGAGGGATTTGACTTCACCGCGATAGAAACGATTCAAAAAGGAGAGGCACCCCTCCACACCCTTAAAATTTTCACCTTCAATCCCCAGGCGCCGGTCGGCCCAGGAGCCAGCGGCGACGATCACGGCCCGATGCTGCCGGCGCAGTTCTATCAGGCCCTGGGGCAAACTCACGGGATGGTTGGTGACGATCTGAACCCCTTCGGCCTGGATGGCGGCGATTTCCGCCTCCAGCACCTGCCGGGGCAGGCGATGGGGGCCGACCCCATAACGCAGCAGGCCGCCGGGCAGTAATTCTTTTTCATAGATGGTGACCGCATAGCCTTGCCGGGCCAGATCAGTGGCCGCGGCCAGGCCGGCCGGACCCGAGCCCACGATGGCGATGGATTCGGACTTGGACGGTTTTTCCACTTTGGCAGAAGATTGGCCGGCCGCGCGGTTGTGATCGGCCACGAATCGCTTGATATCGCGAATGGCCAGCGCACCGTCTCTTTCACCCCGGCGGCAGGCGGCTTCGCACGGATGGGTGCAGATGCGGCCACACACCGCGGGCAGCACGTTGTTTTGCCGGATCAGCGCCAGGGCCTCTTCATAACGGCCGACGGCAGTCAACGCCATGTAGCCCTGCACATTGACGCCCAAGGGGCAGTTGACCTGGCACAACGGCTGTTGCCGTTTGTCGATTACGGCCCGCCCCGGCAACGCCATGCGATCGTTGATCTGAATGGGACGATGGTCGTGACCGCCGCACACCGGGCAGGCTTCGGCGCAACGGCCGCACAACGTGCAGCGGCCCGCATCCACATAGGTGGCGGTCTTATCGATCTGAACCCGGAACCCTTGCTGGCTGTGTTTGATCGAACGGATTTCGGCCGGCAGCAGACAGCGGATGTTGCTGTTGCGCATGATCCGGATCAGACCCGGCCGGTGGGCATAGTTAAAGGGCACGCCCGATTCCAGGCGATAGATATCCTCATTGAGCTTTTGATCCAGGTTGGCGGCCCGATCCACCAGAGTGATGGGCACGCCCAACTCTCCCAGTTTATTGGCCGCTGCCACCCCTTCGGGCGTGGCGCCCAGAATCAGCACGCTGTGCAACCGGTTCTTCGTTGTTTTCATGCCACCACTCCTACCTGGCCGGCCGCCTTGTGCCTGCGCCCTTTAAGGGTGGCCTGGGCGAACTCCCACCCCCGGTCAAAGGCCTTGAGATTCTTCTGCTCCGTGCCCTTGGGCACCGACCCCTGCACCGTGTTGCGGGCCGCCTCCTGGGTCACCACGCCGGTGATGGCCGTAAAGAATCCGATCATGATGATATTGGCCATCATCTTGTTGCCCAGCTCCTCGGCAAATCGGGTGCAGGGAATGGCGAAATGCTCGCGTTCATCCACCGGCTTGACCAAGTCCTGGTCGATGACCAGCACGCCCTCTTTTTTTATGGTGGGATACTGTTTGTCATAGCCTGATTGGGACATGCACACCAGGATGTCGGGGTTCTGAATGTAGGGGAAGTAAATGGGCCCGTCGGCGATGGTCACCTGGGCGCTGCAGGCGCCGCCGCGTGACTCAGGACCATAAGACTGCACCAGCGTGCTCTCCAGCTTGTCTTCAATGGCCGCGGCCTGGCCCAGGATCTTGCCGGCCAGCACCACGCCCTGACCGCCGAAACCGGTGATGGTTATTTGTTTATACATATTGTTTTACTTCCTCGTTCTGAGACGAATCCATGTGCACCGAAGTTTTAAGTTTAAAGTATTAAAGTTTAAATTTGAGGTATGCTGTCGATTTTATACTGCCAATTTAATGGTTGAATTCCTTAACTTAAAACTTAACACTTTAAACTTTAAACTTAATCCGTAAAACTCTCCTCACATCAACCTGCATGTCTTATCGTAATTCTCAATACACGTCGAACGCTCCTTGTCCACAAACTCACCCAATACTACTTTCTTGCTGAAATCTACTTCCAGGTCCGTGGGGTCGGCGTTGTTGCGGATGATGGTCTGCTCCTGGTAGAGCTTGAGGGTCTGCAACGATTTCTCCTTGTTGCGCCGACCATAGTTGACCGGGCAGGGGCCCAATACTTCCACAAAGGAGAAACCGCTTTTCTTCATGGCTTTCTGGATGCACTCGGTCAGCTCGCGGGTGTGCAGGATGGTCCAGCGCGCCACGTAGGTGGCGCCCGCGGCCCAGGCCAACAGCGGCAGATTGAACGGCGCCTCGGGATTGCCGGCCGGCGTGGTCGTGGTGCGCGCCAGGAAGGGCGTGGTGGCCGCCACCTGGCCGCCGGTCATGCCGTAGTTGAGGTTGTTGAGGCAGATCACGGTCAAATCGATATTGCGCCGGGCCGCATGTATAAAATGGTTGCCGCCGATGGCAAACAGATCGCCATCGCCGCTGAAGACCACCACGTTGAGCTTGGGGTTGCCCAGCTTCAGTCCGGTGGCAAAGGGAATGGCCCGGCCGTGGGTGGTGTGAAACGAATCGAGTTTCACATAACCGGCGGCCCGGCCCGAACAGCCGATGCCCGACACCATGCAGATGGTCTGCAAATCGATGCCGCTGGCCTTCATGGCCGACAGGCAGGCAGCAAAGGCTGTTCCGATGCCGCAGCCAGGGCACCAGATGTGAGGGATGCGGTCGGAGCGGATCAGATCCTCCAAGGGATGATCGGGCACAGCCCCATTTTTTGCGAGGGCAGTTAGGGACATGGAAATGCCTCCTTGATTTTGGCCAATACCTGGTCAGGGGAGATAATGGTGCCGCCATGGTGGCCCACCAGATGGCACGGGACTTTGCCCATAGCCGAACGCATCACCTCCAGGTGGATCTGCCCCAGATTGATCTCAACCGTCACAAAGCCCTTGACCCGTTGGGCCAAAGCCTGAATCTGGGCTTCGGCAAAGGGCCAGATGGTGATAAGCCGCAGAAATCCCACCTTCAATCCCATGCCGCGCGCCTGCTGCGTGGCCGCCAGGCAGGTACGCGCCGAAATACCATAGGAGACCAGCACGATTTCGGCATCCTCGAGCTGGTGGCTTTCGGTCATGATGATATCATCCAGGTTGCCCAGGATTTTGCGCTTAATGCGCGTCATCATCTGGTGCTGGGCCTCCACCGACATCACCGGATAGCCTTTTTCATCATGGGTCAGGCCGGTCACGTGCACATTATACCCCTCGCCGGCCGCGGGCATGGGGGCCACGCCATTGGGCCCGGGCTTATATAAAAGGAAACGATCCTTGCGGCCCTGGGGCTTGGGCCGCCACTCGGTCTTGATCTGATCGGCCGGCGGAATGATGACTTTCTCGCTCATGTGGCCGATGATTTCGTCGGTCATGACAAAGACCGGCGTTCGGTAGCGCTCGCTCAGGTTAAAGGCCGTGATGGTCTGATAAAAGATCTCCTGGGCCGAACAAGGCGCCAGGGCGATAATCTCATAATCGCCGTGGGAGCCCCAGCGCACCTGCATCATATCGCCCTGGGCGCCCATGGTGGGCAGACCCGTGGAGGGACCGGCGCGCTGCACATTGACTACCACGCAGGGAGTCTCGGTACAGGCGGCCAGACCGATATTTTCCATCATCAGGCTGAAGCCCGGACCGGAAGTGGCAGTCATGCTTTTTTGACCGGCCCATGCTGCGCCCAGCACCGAGGCGATAGCCGCAATTTCATCCTCCATCTGGATGAAGGTGCCTCCCACGCCGGGCAAGCGTTCCGACATATGCTCGGCGATTTCGGTGGCCGGGGTAATAGGATAGCCCCCGAAAAAGAGGCAGCCGGCTGCCAGGGCGCCTTCGGCACAGGCTTCGTCGCCAGTCATGTAGTGTTCGCCGGTAAGTACTGCTGGTTTCATGTTGCTCCGTTCGATTTTTTATGTGGCGCCATATGAGTGGTTCTTAGTTTTAAGTTTAGAGTTCTAAGTTTTAAGTTAAGGTATTCTGTCATTTGATGGATTGTTTGGTACAAAGACAGCTTAATTAAAATCGCCAGAATTCCTCAACTTTAAACTTTCATACTTTACACTTAAAACTTAATACGTACCCTTTCGCTTTTACTCCCAAACCGCCGAGAACCTATCCTTCTTTTGCAGTGGAAATTTCCACCGAATAAATCGCAAACTCCGGGCAGATGATCTCGCAATAGTGGCAATTCACGCACTTTTCCGTCCCCACTACTTCGGGGGGGTGATATCCTTTTTTATTGAAGCGGATGGAAAATGCCAAAATGTCCTTGGGACAAAATTCGATACAGTAACCGCACCCCTTACAACGGTCTTCGATGATGTGAACCTCGCCCTGGGACACATTGATTTCTTCAGCATCCAGCGGTTTGCGCCAATAATCCATTCGTCACCTCCTGAAAGAGGATCGTTGTGGTTCCAAGGCAATTGACCTATCCATGGAGCCATCAAATGAAACAAAAATGAAGGCTATCTCATTTATGAGATTTCGCTGCACTCTTACCCGAAGATGGAGCAGACTTCAAGCCGTAATGTGACCGCCGATTTCAAAATTTGAGATACCCCTGCACTTTTTTAGGGGGCAATCCAAAAAGGTCGCATTTCATATTGGACTCAGAGGTAAAACAACAGAGGTCACTGGTGTATATGATCCCGGCAACGGTCGCCGAAAGGTTGCGAAGGGTGGCAAGCAAATAAGTGTTCGAATCTGTTGGTTCATTTCAGGCGCCACTTGCCGGGAAGGCCGCTTGCATTTGTTGTTGATTTCGACATACAAGCGGTGCTGTGAAACTTTTGGGCTGCCTTGCGTTTTTTTAAAGACTAAATCAGGCCCTATTTTGCCCCAAAGGAGTTGAAATTTTAACCCTCAACCTTTTGCGCGACCCAATGACAAACAAGTTAAACTCGAACATCGGCAATTACAGCACTAAGGAGCGAACGGGCGTTCGAAATGTTTTCACCGTGGCGGCCGATAGTAGCCGCCCTCTAAACAGTCGACCACCCTTCGCGCGCTTATATGCCCTATTGCTCAGCGCTGCTTTGGCATTGGCGTTGCCCCTGTTGCCCGGTATGGCGCAAGCTCAAATAAAAAATGAAACCAATGCTGAGCAGGAGCGCGAAGCGCTCTCCCTGGAAACCGAAGAGATGCTTCAGCCATGGACAGGCGACTTTGACGGGATGGTTGAACGACGAAACATCCGGGTGTTGACCGCCTACAGCAAAACCTTCTATTTCCAGACCAAGGGGACCCAGCGGGGCGCGACCTACGACGCCTTTCGCCTGTTCGAGGATGATCTCAATAAAAAGCTGGCCAAGGAGAAAAAACTCAAGAAAAAACATTTAAAAGTGCATGTCATTTTTATCCCTGTGCGCCGGGATGAGCTCCTGAGCGCTCTTGTGGCCGGCAAGGGCGATATCGCAGCCGCCAATCTGACGATCACCCCTGAGCGTCAAAAGCAGGTGGACTTCTCCGCGCCGGTATACTCCGATGTCAGCGAAGTCGTTGTGTCCGGACCGGCATCACCGGCAATAAACAGTGTGGACGATTTGTCGGGCAAGGAAGTATTCGTGCGCAAATCCTCGAGCTATTACGATAGCCTGCTGGCGCTCAACCAGCGCCTGGCCCAGCAAAAACAGCCACCAGTGGTCATCAAGGAAGCACCCGAACCTCTGGAAGACGAAGATCTGATCGAGATGACAAACGCTGGCTTGACTCCGTTGATCATAGTAGACAAACACAAAGCCGATTTCTGGAAGCAAGTCTTTCCCAAAATCACCGTGCATGCTGACGTGGCGGTGCGCGCCGGCGGCGACATCGCCTGGGCCATCCGCAAGCAAAGCCCGCAGCTCAAGGCAGCATTGGACAACTTCGTGGCGCGCTACGGGGATAAATCCAGGATGCGATCAGATATCCTGGCGCGCTATTTCAAAAGCGCGAAGTATGTCAAAAACGCCGCCTCCGAGGCAGAACGGAAGAAATTTCTGAACTTGATTCATATTTTTCAGAAGTACGGCCAAGAATACGATGTGGATTGGCTCATGATGGCGGCCCAGGGGTATCAGGAGTCCCAGCTCAACCAGGAGGCGCGCAGCGCGGTGGGCGCCATCGGCGTGATGCAGGTAATGCCCAGCACGGGCAAGGATCTTGGCGTGGGTGACATCACCAAGCTCGATCCCAACATCCACGCAGGCGTGAAATATATGCGGTGGATGATCGACACCTATTACGCTGACGAACCCATGACTCCGCAGGACAAGGTGCTGTTCTCCTTTGCTTCCTATAATGCCGGCGCCGGACGGATTTCAAAGCTGCGCAAAATCTCGGCCAAGCGGGGGCTGGATCCCAATGTCTGGTTCCACAATGTAGAATATGTGGCCGCCGAAAAGATCGGTCCGGAGACAGTCACCTATGTGGGCAATATCTACAAATATTACATCGCCTACCGTTTGATTATGGAAGCTCAAACGGCCAAAAGAGAAGCATCTGAAACGTTGAAGAAACAGGGGCCGACTCAAGGGGGCAATACCAATACTCCGTCTAAATAGTATTCCTGCGCGCGGAGGCGGTAATTGAGCCCACACGCTTTCGGCAACAACTCATCCTTTTCTTAAAGTAAAAGCCGCGACCTGCTCCTGGGCAGGCCGCGGCTTTGTGATAATTGGGGGGCGGATCAGGCCGCTTTCTTCGTGATTCTCAGAAAATAGTTGATGCCAAGCGATTCCTTGACCACCTGAATCTCTTCGATGGCGGCTTCGGGGATGGCCCGGGCAAATTCCAGCATGTCCTGCTCGTCGCGGTAGAATAAAAACCAGTGGTAGACATACTCCATGACAAATTTGAGGTCCACTGGATTGCCATAGGTGAAGTTGCCTACCACCAGGGTGCCGCCCGGCTTGAGCAGATCAAAGAGATTTTTAGTCAAGGCCACGGTGCCTTTGCTGTCATCCAAGGGGAAGGTCCGAATATAGTCGTAGAGCCCCGAGCTGTAAATTAGATCAAAACTATCCTTCTGCAAATAATTCATTTCATACTTCAAAGGACTGAAGGCAAAGCGCAGGCCTCGGAAATCCTTACGTGGAGAGCAGAACTGCTCCATCATGCGCCGCGGCCGGGCCGTGAGGTAGTTGCCCGAAATGATCTGGAAGGCGTTGGCCAGGGCGTATTTAAAGCGCGGGTCGCGGTCGGAGATGTCATAGGTTTTCAGGGTATCCATGTCGTGATCCAGGGCCAGGAAGCGATAGTTGTCATCCTTGTAGACATCGAGCAGCTCGCGGATCTCCTGGGCCGGTCCGGCGGCCAGGCTGAGGATCTTGCCGCCACTGACCTTGACGATCTCCTGGGTGAGAAATAGTTTGCGGTTGCGCACGGCCTGACACGCCTTGGTGGAAACCGCGTGTTTATGCAGCAGCATTCCGAAGGGAGATTTGCCCTCAAACTGGTTGCGATAAATAAAGGTCATCATCTGGGCGTCGCCGGCATAACCATTGGGCTTATTGATGATGCGCCAATAGAATGGAGCTTCTTGCACGGCTTCGAAGTATTTGGATTCACGGATGAACTGGCGATGGGTTTCGGCCTGGCCGTTTTGAAAGGTTTCGGTAATATTGCCCAGCTTGTCCATGAGCTCAACACGCCACGCTTCGAAGAGCTCCAGCTCCTGGTCCAGGCGCTCTTCCAGTTCGCTGCCTTTGGAGGTCAAGCTGTTCAATTTCTTGCGGAGTTCCAGATGCCCATTTTCCAGTTCTCCGAAGATTTCCACAAAATCCTTGTCCAGTGTTGCCATATTTGCTCCCGTTTTATAACTATCGGCTCTTTGCGCCCTTTCCTAAACTCCGAGGGGTCTGGATAACCCCAGAATCTGCGATTAAGCTTGCAAAACCTCTCTGACCTTCATAGACAAATCATTAATGTTATACGGCTTCTGAATAAACCCGCGGCTGCCGCGCTTGATAAGTCCGTTGGCTTCCTCTGACAGACTGTAGCCGCTGGACAAGAGCACTTTGACTTCCGGATTCATTTGCTTGAGCATATCAAAGGTCTTGTTGCCGCTCATGCCGGGCATGATCAAATCCAGGATGACCAGATCGACCTTTTCACCCTCCATGGCGTACACCTCGACCGCCTCCTGGCCATTGGACGCCAATTTCACGGAGTAGCCCAAGCTTTCGAGCATTTCGGAGGCCACATCGGCGATCATGACCTCATCGTCCACCAGCAGGATAGTCTCATTGCCTTTCAGCAATTTTTCCGGCTTGGTCTCTTCTTCCGGAGCCACTACATCGTTGGAGGCCGGCAGGTAGAAATAGAGGGTGCTGCCTTTACCCACGGTGCTTTCGACCTCAAAGAAACCGCCATGGTTTTGAATGATGCCATAGGCGGAGGCCAGTCCCATGCCGGTTCCGCGGCCCATCTCCTTGGTAGTAAAGAAGGGATCAAAGATCTTTTTCATAGTCTTTTGATCCATGCCGATGCCGTTGTCGACAACGCTGGCGCGAACATAATTGCCGGGTTTGGCATCGCGGCCCTTTACGCGGCTCTCATCCACCACGATGTTTTCGGTCCGGATGATGAGATCTCCCCCGCCGGGCATGGCTTGCCAGGCATTCATGAAGAGATTGAGCAGCACTTGTTCGATCTGACCGCGATCAATGTTGACCACCCACACATTGCTGTCCATCTGGAGATGGATTTCTACTTCTTTATTGGTACGGCCGAAGAGCCGGGCGCTTTCGGTGATCAAGGAATTCAAGTTGGTGGCATGCACCTGATATTTGCCGCGGCGGGCAAAACCCAGCAGCTGCTTGGTCAGCTCCGAGCCGCGAATCACGTACTGCTCGGTATTCTTGAGCTTTTCAAAGAAAGGGTGCTCCGCTTTGGTTTTGAGCAGCATCAAAGAGATGTTGCCTTGAATACCCATGAGCAGATTGTTGAAATCATGGGCGATACCGCCGGCCAGCCGGCCAATGGCTTCCATCTTCTGGGCTTCCTGGAATTTGGACTCCAGCTCGGCGCGCCCTTTCTCGGCCCGCTTGCGTTCTTCGATCTCTTCGCTCAGCTCCTTGTTCTTCTCCAATAACTGGGCGGTGCGCTTGGCCACGACCTTTTCCAGGCGGCGGTTGACCAGCTTGACCTTTTCCTGTTCATGCTCGAGTTTAAAGGCCAGGAAAAAATCGCGGCGTGTATAGCGTTCAATGAAATAGCAGGCGAACATGCCCACCAAATTAGAGCTGATGAAGAAAAAGCTATTGTTCAATAAGACCGGCAAAGGGCTTTCCGCCACCCGAATCGCCACCACTTCGTAGAACGCCACCAGAATCCAGCCGGCCGAAGCAGCCCACACAAATCGCACTCTAGTAAAGGTATAGCCCCAAATCAGGACCAGAATGAGTCCAGCATAATAGGTTTGATTCACGGGCGGCGGTAAAATGGCGATCATGACCAAAATGCCCGAACCCGACACCATCATGGCAGCGGCCATGGAAAACTGAAAATATCTCTTAAAAACTGGGAAATAGGAAAATGCGATCACGCTGAGCAAGAATGGACAGACAATGGCAAAGCGGATGATCCACAGCGTGGTTTTCATGTCGGGAACCAGCAGGGCATCCAAAATGCCGAACAAACCGTAGAGGATGATCCCGGCCACCAGCGAAAAACGTACGGTTCGCAACGAGTTTAGCAGATAGCCCTGATGAAACGTATTTTCGAGACCATCTTGGAATGCCAGAGAGATCGGATGCAGCTCGATCTCATTCAGCCCCTGGGAAGCGGCTGGCATGATGGAATCCCGATTCGTCTCCGCTTGGGAGTTCTGCACACCATTCAAGATCAGTTCCATAGCCATTATCCACCGTAAATTACTGCTCAATTCCCATGCTCCGGGTTAAAGAGAACGATCGTTGGAACCACTAAAACCATGTCGAGATCATCTTCAGCCTAACCGATGAGCATCTGCACTTCATTGGATACTTGCCACTTCCTCGGTCCATCCATGGAGCTGGACCTTGGATCTTTACTGCCAATTTTTGTTACCACTAAGGAATGTAGCAATATCCATGCCCGGCACATTATCTTGCGTCGCGGCCCTGACACGGAGCAACAAGCTGAATTCAAAATAAAAACAATAGGTATGAATTATTAGACAGGTAACCGGACCGCTATCGCCGCTGACAAATTACAAATGGCCATCGCCCAAAAAGGGCAAACCAGAGGATGAAGGCTGTTCAGGGGCCTTTGGTGTCGGGACGTATCTTAAATTTGGTCATGGCAATGGATATTTGCCAATGCGGTCGTTATGCAGGCTTCCCAGGTAGAGAAAGCCATCATATTCCTTGGCGGAAGTGATCTCCTTGAGATGTTTACCGCTGGGCTCTTGCAAGCTTCGAGTAATTCGCCCCTGCTCATCCAATGCCAGCACAAAACCGTAAGGCTCGGGCTTTGGCCAGAGTGACCTGGGCATTTTCGCCAGAAGGCGCTTGACAAAAGGAAAGGGATGGATGGCATCCATCATATCATTGCGGACCGTGAACAGGGCCAGCCAGAAAGTACCCCGACGGTTGGCCGAGATGTTATCGGGAAATCCGGGCAAATTATCGATAAAGATGTCGCTGGTGCCCACCTTGGGGCCTTTTAGCCAGTAGCGCTGGATGCGGTACCGGTAGGTTTCGTTGACCAGCACGAAATCTTCATTCTGTGAAAGGGCGACGCCATTGGCGAAATAGAGATCCTTCAAAAGGATCGTCACTTTTCCCGTGGCCGGATTATAGCTCAACAACCGACCATGGGGCCTGGCCTCCAGCAAATCAAAGAGATAGTCCGGCTGGGTATAGGTATCACTGGCATCGGAAAAATAAATGGTGCCGTCGCTGGCGATGTCCAGGTCATCGGTGAACCGAAAGGGTACGCCGCCGGCCTCGGTGGCCAGGACCGAAATTTGTCCGGACGGGTCGATGGCCAACAGTCCTTTGTAACTATCACAGACGATCAAACGGCCGGCGGCGTCAAACTGCATTCCCAAGGGGCGGCCTTGGGTATCGGCAAAGGTCTCTATGGCGCCGTTGGGAAGAACACGCACGATCTTACCGTCCCGCGTGCCCCCGTAAACCCGGCCTTGGGAATCCACGGCGACATCCTCCGGGCCATTAATCTTGCCCTTACCGAGCAGTTCAGCCTTGGTCAGCAGGGTATTGGGGGTCAAGACGCCCTTGAGCTCCGGCTTGCGGGGCGGATGATAGGCCAGCGGATGTACCGGCGACGGCAGCAAAGCCACTATCACGCCAAAAAGCACTCCAACGGCCAACAAACCGATCACCAGCTTTTTCACCATAAGCCTCCTCCGTGACAGTGATAATTATCAGATCATAGGCATTGTCTTGACAAAAAAAGGGCCGCCCACATCTTTGGCCATATCAAATAATGCTCAGCGCGTAAAAAGATTTGTTTCACTTTTAAAAAATGTAAACGAATAATATGAAGGCGGTGTGCCATGAAAGTATATAATCAATTGTTTATTAACGGCCGCTGGACCTCAGCATCCAGCCCGAAAATGATCGAAGTGATCAACCCCTTCACCGAAACACCGTGCGGCCGCGTGCCGTCCGGCACCATCGATGATGTTGAAAAAGCAGTCCAGGCCGCGCGGAATGCCTTTGACGGCTGGTCAGCCAAAGCGCCGGCTGAACGGGTGGCGGCGGTGGCCATGATTGCCGCCAAGTTGCAGGAACGCAAGGCGCAGATCGGCCAAACCATCTCCAGTGAGCTGGGCATGCCCATTTCCTGGGCCGTGGCCATTCAAAGCAGTTTACCGGCCAATGTCATGGATTCTTACGCCCAACTGGCGCGTGATTTTCAATGGGAAGAAAAAGTCGGCAACTCCCTGATCGTCAAGGAACCCGCCGGAGTGTGCGCTTTTATTACCCCCTGGAACTACCCCTTGCATCAGATCATCGGCAAAGTGGCGCCAGCCCTGGCAGCGGGGTGCACCATGGTGCTCAAACCGAGCAGCGAAGCGCCCTTGAATGCTTTTGCATTGGCCGAGATCATTGCCGAGATTGGACTGCCGCCGGGGGTCTTCAACCTGGTGACCGGAGCCGGAGGATTGGTGGGCGAAGCATTGTGCCGCCATCCCCAGGTGGATCTGATCTCATTTACCGGTTCCACCCGCGCCGGCCGCCGCATCGGCGAGCTGGCCGCTCAAACCGTCAAACGGGTCACTTTGGAGTTGGGGGGCAAGTCGGCCAGCATTCTCTTGGATGATGCCGATTTCAAAAAAGCAGTCAGCAACGCTGTCAAACAAATCTGCTTGAATTCCGGCCAAACCTGTTCAGCCCTGACACGCCTGCTTGTTCCCCGAGCGCGCCAGGACGAAGCGGTGGCCATCGCCCGCAAAGCGGCGGCTGAAATTGCGGTGGGCGATCCCAGTGATCCGGCTACTTACATGGGCCCCCTGGTCAGCGCGCGCCAGCGCGACATCGTGCGCGACTACATCCGCAAAGGCATAGCCGAAGGGGCCACCCTGATGTGCGGCGGGGCCGAAACTCCAGCCCAACCCAAACAAGGCTATTTTGTAGCGCCCACCATTTTCGCGGATGTTACTAATGAAATGACCATCGCCAGGGAAGAGATTTTCGGGCCCGTGCTGTGCATCATCCCTTACGAAGATGAAGCGGATGCTATCCGCATCGCCAATGACAGTATCTATGGCCTTTCCGGAGCCGTATGGTCGGCCAGTGAACAACGGGCCCTGCGCGTGGCGCGGCGGCTGCGCACAGGCCAGGTGGCGGTCAATGGCGGCAAATACAATCTGCTGGCGCCCTTTGGCGGATACAAGCAATCGGGCCACGGCCGCGAATTGGGCAAGGAGGGGCTGGAAGAATTTCTGGAAATCAAGGCGATCCAGCTCTAATGCTACTTGGACCACCTAAAGGTGGAGCTGAAGTTATTCAGTTTGTGTGGTATCCCTCCAAAAATATGTAAACCAAATCATGACTTTGGGCGTCTTTGGAATTAAATCGCACGTGGATGACCGCCCCGGCGCCGGAAAAGGTGATAAATCGACCTTATGAAAGCAACCGCAACGGAAAACACACCGGCGCCAAGCTCATCCGCACCGTTCGTCCCATGGGTCGAACAGGCGCGATCCGGTGACCGACAGTCGTTTCATCGGTTAGCGGACCATTTTCAGCCGGAGATTTTTCGCATGATCTATTACCGCACACGATCCAAGATGGATGCCGAAGATCTGACCCAGGATGTCTTTCTCAAGGCCTTTAAGAACCTCAACCAACTGGAATCGCCCCAGCAGTTCCGCAGCTGGCTCTATCAGATCGCCATCAATCGGGTGCGTGACCACCATCGCCGCCAGCGGGTCAAAGCCCTTCTCGGCATGGTCTCCATGGACGAAGAGGAGTTTCAAGAAACCGAAGAGATGGCCGTGGCGCCCGAAGCCGCGGATCAGCTGGCGCGTAAGGATTTTTGGCGACGAGTGCACGTCATGTTAGATCGGTTGTCCCGCATGGAACGGGAAGTCTTTACGTTGCGCTTCCTGGACCAGTTGAGCCTTAAAGAGATCTCAGAGACCATGAAGAGAGACGAAAGCACAGTTAAAACCCATTTGTACCGCGCCCTGGCAAAGATGAAAACCGCTGCCCAGGCGGATCGACTCTGGGAGGGAATATGAATTCACAAAACTCACACCTCACTCATGAGCAATGGCTTATCGCCGTGTTGGACCGCGCCGACCTGGACGCCGAGCGTCAGTCCCATCTGCTTGCATGCCCGGATTGCCAGCAGGAACTGAAGCGAATCGCGGGCCGCTTGTCCCGTCTCGGCCGAAGGGCGGCGAACTTGGCTCCCAAGCCCTCGCGCCCATTTCGGCTGCCCGCGCCAAAAGCGCAATCGCTCCATTGGGGCCACAAACCGGCATGGGCTCTGGCGGTGACTTGCGCCATACTTCTGATCGTTGCCTTGTGGCACCCCCAATGGTTGCAAGGCCTGCTGAAAAAGGATCTGACCGCCGCGGATCTCGCCGCGGATCGGCAACTCATGCAGGCAGTGGATGCCATGGTCAAGAATGCCCTGCCCACCGATTACCAGCAAATCGCCGGACTGATCGACCCGCAGCCGGACGATGGCAATAGTTCCGACAATGATCTGATGGATTGGTTGGTCCCATCGGTCGAAGACGGCTCGAACAATAAATCCTTATCCTGAAAAAAGGAGGGCGCGCGGTGAAATTGCAGAGATTGCTGATGGTCCTGCCCCTTTTGCTTATCTTAGGCGTTACGGACGGCGCGGCCCAAAGCCTGGAGCAAAGCCGATGGTGGCAGTCCATCGATATTGGGGCGGCGTTACAACTTACCCCGGAAGAGATCGCTCAATTGAATAATGCTTTTGACGCCACCCAACTGCGGATGATAGAATTGCAGGGCAATCGGGATATCGAAGAAGCAAAACTCAGGGCTCTGCTGGAGCGGCCGGAATTGGATGAAAACGGGGTTTATGCCCAGCATCATAAAGTCCGCGAGGCCCGCAACTTGGTGGCCGAAGAACGGCTCTCGTTTTTAATTACAGCTCGCAAGCTCATCGGGCGCGATCGATTCCTCAAATTATTGGATATCCGCGACTTGTTGCGGCGCAATCGTCACCAGGACAAAATCGAGCCGGCCAAACAACCGCAATAATTGGTATCAGGCGAAGTCTTTTCAAGTGCAATTCACCATCTGATGGATAAGAACAAGGGGCTGACCATGTTTCGATCGATGTGCGGATGGATTTTAATAATAGGCCTGATGGCGCTGGCCACGGCCGCCCAAGCCCAGGATGTGCCGGCGGGCCGGTGGTGGCACTCGCCCCAAGTGGTGCAGCAGCTGCAACTCACCGATGGCGAAGTCAGTCAACTGGAGCAGGCTTTCGAGTCCTCGCGCATCAAGATGATCCAGCTCAAAACCCAGGTCGAAGCCGAACGATTCAAATTGCAAACCATGATTGAAAAGCACAATGCCGATGATGCGGCCATCAAGGCCCAGCACAACTCCCTCGAAGCAGCCCGCTCGGCCCTGGCCGACGAACGTTTTGCTTTCATGATCAAAACCAGGGACATCATCGGTAACGCGCGATTCCAGCAATTAGTGAATATGGCGCCCACGGGCCGCAAAGGCAACCGATAGTTTATGTTGGTTAGGAAATCAAAATCCCCCCAAATGAAAAAGAATACAGATCCTGCTCGATGGATGGTG
Source organism: Deltaproteobacteria bacterium (assembly GCA_021824175.1). Taxonomy (GTDB): domain Bacteria; phylum Desulfobacterota; class Desulfobacteria; order Desulfobacterales; family Desulfosarcinaceae; genus Desulfatitalea. Next base: position 28,499 of record JAKALP010000023.1, on the reverse strand, counting down.
TGGATCATTTGCCTCGCCATTGGATGGTTAGACCCAGGTAATGCTTTTTGCGAGGAGCCTTCGGATCCACTGGTGGTCCATATCACTTATGGTCAATTAACTGTTCCCAATGACGATCCGGCGGTTGGAGGGGGTGATTACACGCTTAATCTTTTCGGCGCTGACGTGCAGAAAACGTTTCATAGCGGGTCACTTCTGTATGGATACGAAGTCGGCATTTTTTTTAGCATCGATAGCGAGGTGCGAAGCTTTTACGCCTCTTCCGGTCAAGGCGGCGGTAAGGCCGCTGTTTCGGTGGATGTCAATTCCTTTTTGATCGACTACTTCATGGGCGGATTTGTCGGTTTGGCCCCCGCCAAATGGCTGCGGGTATATGCGGGTGCCGGCCCGCTGATCATCTGGGGGATGCGGGATACCAAACCGGTAGCGACGCCTCTCGAAGAAAGCGAAAAGCAATCGGATTCCGGATTGGGTGTTGGAGCGTATGCCCGAGCGGGCGTCGATATTTTCTTCTCAAAATCCTTCGGAATCAACGCGGGTGCACGAGTCAACCAAACCACATTGAGCTTTAAAAACATGGATGGCGATGTCGATGTTGAGGGCTGGCAATACTACTGCGGTGCGACGTTTTACTTCTGAAAAACTTAGTTAGTAATGCTTATCCGCGAAATCCACCCACCCGCCGGCTTCAACCAATGAACGATCAAAATCGGAGATCACGAAAGGCACGATCTCTTCTTGTTCCTGGTTTTTTACTTTTAATCGGCCATTATTGAAATCCAATTCGATTTCGGCCGTCCGTCCGGCAAAGCGGTTAAAAAGCTGATCGATGATGGTCCCAGGCAACTCGATGGCCAGCATGCCGCAGTTGAACATGTTCTGGCGGAAGATGCGCGCGAAACTCTGGGCGATGACCACATGGATGCCATTGACCTCCAAGGCCCAGGGCGCATGTTCACGGGAAGAGCCGCAGCCGAAATTGCTGCGGGTGATGACCGCGCGCTTGTCGGAAATATCTGCCCGGGGGTCAAACTCTTCCAGGCTGAGATCTTCCAGAAGATGCGGTTTAAGGGCCTCCTTGGAAATTTCGGTCAGATAACGCGCCGGGATGATTTCGTCGGTATTGATATCGGAACGGTCCAAAAAAAGCACTTGGCCATTGAAAGGTTTCATAACATTTCTTTCGTATTAAAATTTTGTTACTTGCTCTTGATTCCTTCACTGCTGGTGATTCTTTGCTCTGGCAGGATTCAAAATTCTTCTTTTTAACCTACCACCTTCGATCCTATCCCTTAAACAGCCCTGAATTCACAATGCTGCCCGCTACGGCCGTAGCCGCCGCCGTGGCCGGGCTCATCAAATGCACCATGCCCCCCTTGCCCATGCGGCCGTTGAAGTTGCGGTTGGTGGTGGCGGCACATACTTCACCTTCGGCCAGAACGCCGTTGCTCATGCCTAAACAAGCTCCGCAGGTGGGGTTGGTCACACAAAAGCCGGCCTGCATGAAAATCTGGAGGATTCCTTCTTCCAGGGCCTGGGCATATACTTTGGGGGTGGCGGGCGAAACAATGCCCCGCACCCTGGGGTGGACGGTTTGACCTTTGAGCACCTGGGCCGCGATTCTCAAATCTTCGATACGGCCGTTGGTGCAGGAACCAATATAGACTTGATCCACCAGTGTGCCGGCCATGTCCGCCACGGGTTTGATGTTATCGGGTTTGAAGCCAAAAGTCGCCTGGGGTGTCAGGTTGGAGACATCATGGGTCAGAATCTGATCATAGACCGCGTCGGCGTCGGGCTCGAAGCGCGCATACGCTTCCAGAGCTTCCTGGGGCGTAGTAAATTCTTCCTGGATAAACGGCCACAAATACTCCACCGTGGTCTTGTCCGGCGCGCAGATGCCGCACGTGGCCCCCGCTTCCACGGCCATATTGCACAGGGTCATGCGTTCTTCCATGGACATGAGGCTGACCGCCGGCCCGCCGAATTCGATCACCTTGTCCGTGGCGCCATTGACGCCGATGCGTCCGATGATGGAGAGAATCACATCCTTGGCAAAAACGCCCGCGGGCAGGGCGCCGTTGATGGTCACCTTCATGGTGGTGGGCGAACGGAAGGCGCAAACGCCTTTGAGGATACCCACCTCCAGATCCGTGGTGCCTACGCCGGCGGCAAAGGCGCCGAAAGCACCATGGGTGCAAGTATGGGAGTCGCCCATGATGATTGTGAAGCCGGGCCGCACAAAACCCTTTTCCGGGAAAAGAGCGTGGCACACGCCGTTGCGGCCGATGTCGAAGAAATCGTCAATGCCGTGGCGCCGGGCCCAATCACGCAGGATCTTGCCCTGGGCCGCGGTATTGCCGTCCTTGGCCGGCGTCACATGATCGATGACCGCCTTGATCTTCTTGGGATCAAATACCCGATCCTTGCCCCGGGCAATAAGATCGTTGATAGCGATAGGGGTTGTTATTTCATGGCAGAACACGGCATCCAGCCGCAGCACATAGGTGTCGGGCGTGGGGCGATCCACCAGATGGATGTCGAATATCTTCTGGGCAATGGTTTTTCCCATAATCACATGCTCTTTCTTTTCTTCTCGCACAAAGCCGCACATCCATTTCTTCTTTTTGTGGCTTCGCGGCTTTGGGCGAATCAATAACCTTTCAACGCAGACGCAAAGTGCGCGGAGGATCGCAGAGGTAATTACAATGGCAAGCTGAAATTCAGATTATAAATCAAAAAAACATATCCGCGAACCTCAGCGCCCTCTGCATCTCCGCGTTGAAGACATTCTTTAGTCGCTGTCCGTCTTCAACACCGCCAAAAACGCGCTCTGGGGCAGCTCCACCTGGCCCACCATCTTCATGCGCTTCTTACCCTTCTTCTGCTTTTCCAGCAGTTTGCGCTTGCGGGTGATGTCGCCGCCGTAGCATTTGGCGGTCACATCCTTGCGGAAGGCGTTGACCGTGGAGCGCGAGATGATCTTGCCACCGATGGCGCCCTGGATGGCGATTTTGAACTGCTGGCGCGGGATCTCCTCCTGCAACTTGTCGCAGGCCACGCGGGCACGGGTGTAGGCCCGCTCCTCATGCACCAACTGCGACAAGGCATCCACCCGTTCGCCATTGATCAGGATATCCAGCTTGACCAGCTTGCTGGAACGGTACTCGGTAATCTCGTAGTCAAAGGAGCCGTACCCCTGGGTGACCGATTTGAGTTTGTCGTAAAAATCGTAGATGACTTCGGACAAAGGCAGCTCGAAGATCATCTCCAGGCGGCTGCTGGTGAGGTATTGATAGTTCTTGTTCACTCCCCGACGATCCATGCACAATTTCATGACCGCGCCCATGTAGCGGTCCGGCACGATGATACTGGCCCGGATATAGGGTTCCAGGGTGTGATCGATGGTGGTGGGGTCAGGGTAATGGGCCGGGTTGTCGATGATCATTTCGGTGCCGTCATTGAGGATGATCTTATATTGCACCGATGGCACGGTCAGGATGATGGATTGATCATACTCACGCTCCAGCCGCTCCTGAACCACTTCCAGGTGCAGCAGCCCCAAAAAGCCGCAGCGGAAGCCGAATCCCAGGGCCGCCGAGCTATCCTTCTCATAGATCAGCGAAGCGTCGTTGAGCTTATATTTTTCAAGGGCTTCGGCCAGATCCTCGTATTCATCGGCGCTGACCGGGTAAATGGAAGCAAAGACCACGGGCTTGGCATCCCGGAATCCGGGCAGGGGCGCCTCGCAAGGCTGGTCGGCCAGGGTGACCGTGTCGCCACAGCGGGTGTCACTGATGGTCTTGATGCCGGCGATCATGTAACCCACTTCGCCGGCGGCAAGCTCCTTCTGAGGCTTGCGCACGATCTGGAAGTACCCGACCTCTTCCACTTTGTAGGTTTGATTATTGGACATGAAACGGATGCGGTCACCGGCTTTGATGCGGCCCTGGAAGATCCGGAAATGCACGATGGTGCCCCGATAAGGGTCGTAATGGGAGTCGAAAATCAGGGCTTGCAGCGGCGCCTCGGGATCGCCCTTGGGCGGCGGCAATTTGGCCACGATGGCTTCCATCAATTCACTGATCCCAATTCCCTCTTTGGCAGAGACCAGCATGGCGGTGCTGGCATCCAGCCCCAGGTCGTCCTTGATTTGATTCTTGACGCGTTCAATATCGGCCGAAGGCAGATCAATTTTATTGATCACCGGGATGATCTCCAGGTCATGCTCCATGGCCAGCATCAGATTGGCCAGGGTCTGGGCCTCGACTCCCTGGCTGGCGTCGATGAGCAGCAACGCCCCTTCACAGGAGGCCAGAGCGCGGGATACTTCATAGCAAAAGTCTACATGCCCTGGCGTATCGATAAGATTCAGAGTATAAGTCCGGCCATCGGCGGCCTGGTAGGGCAGGCAGACAGTATTGCTTTTGATGGTGATGCCCCGCTCCCGTTCGATGTCCATGCTATCCAGGATCTGATCCTTGAAATCGCGATCCGCGATGATATGGCCAGCCTGGATCAGCCGATCCGATAAGGTGGATTTGCCGTGATCGATGTGGGCGATGATGCTGAAATTACGAATGTCTTTCATATTCAAAACCCGGTTGACTTCCCCGAAATGAGCCGGTATATTTCATTAACTAGTAAAATTTGTTTTAGTATCAGATTGTTTTGAATAGTGTCAACCGATAAAGCCACCACCGACGCAGCTATGGGCGAAGAATCTCAAAGCCCGATGGATGCCCACATCCTGATCGTGGATGATGATGCCGCCATCCGGGATTCGATGAACGAATTCGTACAGATGGCTGGTTTTGCCTCCATTACCGCCGGCACCGCTGAAGAGGCTCTTCAACTTCTGGAGACCAACAGCGTGGATGTGGTGATCACCGACATCATGCTGCCGGGCATGGACGGCCTGGAGCTGACCGACCGCATCAAAAAGAACCATGAAATCGATGTGATCGTCATGACCGGCTACAGCGGCGATTACTCCTACGAAGAAGCCATCAGCAAGGGCGCCAGCGATTTCGTCTTCAAGCCGGTGCGTTTTGAGGAGCTGTTGCTGCGGTTGCGGCGCGTGCTCAAGGAGCGGCGCCTGACCCAAGAGCGCATTCACATGCTGGAAAAGCTCAAACGGCTTTCCATCACCGACGGCCTTACCAAGCTATACAACTCCCGCTATTTTTACAACCAGCTCAAGATTGAAATCGACCGCACCACCCGCTACCAGCGCCCTTTGAGCCTGTTGCTGCTGGATATCGATAAGTTCAAAGAGTACAACGACCATTACGGCCACCTGGAAGGGGACAAGGTCCTCATCCGGCTGGGACAGGTGATCAAGTCGTGCCTGCGCAAAATGGACTCGGCCTATCGCTACGGCGGCGAGGAGTTCACCATCATCTTGCCTGAGACCGAAGGCGGCGAAGCCGCCACCGTGGCCGAACGTATCCGCTCGGCGGTGGAAGCCGAACGCTTTTATCCTCTCAAAGACAGCCCGCCGCTCGCCATCACCGTCAGCGTGGGAGTTACTGAGTTCAATTGGCACGAAGAGATCGCGCTCTTTGTTCAAAGGGCCGACAAAGCCATGTACCAATCCAAACAATCCGGCCGCAATCGGGTTTCCTGCTTGTTTACTAGCAAAGACTGATGATGATTTTGTAAAAAGCCGGTGAAGGCTTCTGCTTCTCAAGAATATCTATAACTCCCGAAGTTGAGTGGCCGTTTAGAGCTTGGTTGAGTATTTCGGCTTTTTACAAAATCATATATTTATTTTTCCGGCCCCCATGCTCCGCGCGAGAACCAGAAAAGGACTAAGCGCCTCCAAAGGAGAATCTATGTCGTACTGGTGGTATAGCAAAGACAAAGAAGGGAAGAGATGGGTAACAAGCATATCGATTCCGTATGAACTCTTTCCTTTTTTTCTATGCCTCATTATGGCTATAGTGATTCCACCTCTGAGGAACGGTAAGTACCCTCCCCGATATCTGGGTGATATCCTCCTGCTGGGTTCCGGATTTATTCTTTTCTTCTCTTCAAAGCTTTATCAATTCAAGACAGGGATATGGATTTCATGGGGCTGGCGCAATATGCCGCTGATCGGAAAAATATTCTACCTCTGCGGCTACCTATTGATGATTTTTGGAGCGCTTGACTTTCTGATGATGGTTTTAAGATGATTCAAGCATCCTCCACCATCCAAGCACCATCATCCAAAAATCGGCCGTCGCTCATGGAAAAACGGATCGGTGCCGGCATTTTGGCGGCGCTGGCCATTGTCGCCCTATCCATACTCTGGCTGCAAGCTCATTATGATCCAACCCAATGGCGCGCCCAATCCTCACAGGCATTAGAAGAGAAGTCCTCTACTCCGCCCCATGTGGCAGACTCGGCCGCCGTGGACGGATTGGTGCCCATGTCTTCGCCCGAGCAGTATGATGCCGCCACATTATCGGATAAAATCGACGGCAAGGCCGAACTCTATCTATCGGCCGGGTTCAAGAGCATGCTCTCCCAGCGGTTCGCCCTGGCCCAGGACAGCACCCAATGGATGGAAAGATTTATCTATGATATGGGCTCCTATTCCAACGCCTTTGCGGTCTTCAGCCGGCAGCGACGCGAAAATGCCCGGCCGCAGGATCTGACTCCCGATGCCTATCAGGCGGCCAATGGACTTTTCCTGGCCCAAGGGCAATACTACCTGGAGATCGTGGGTTCTTCCCAAGCTCCAGAGCTAATGGAGAAGATGATCAGCCTCGCCAGGGAGTTTGTCCGGCAACACCCCGCAGCCGCGAGCCAAAGAGATGAACGAGCTCTCTTTCCGGCCCAGGATCTTTCAGCCGGTTCCATCAAACTCTCGCCCGTCAATGCTTTCGGCTTTGAGCGTCTGAACCGTATCTATTCGGCGGAGTATCAGATGGCGGGTCAAACCGCCACGGCCTTTCTCTCCCGACGCGCCTCAGAGGCCGAAGCGGCCGAACTGGCCAAAGCCTATACCGATTATCTGATCACCTACGGCGGCAAACGCCTTGAGGCACAGGGCCAAACCTCTTCCATGCAAGTGATCCAGATATTGGATATGATTGAAGTGATTTTTCATCAGGGCCCCTATCTGGCGGGTGTCCATGAAGCCCCCAATGTGGACCTGGCCATGAAGCTGGCCCAGCGCCTCCAAACCAGCTTGAGCAACAACCATGAAGACGCAAGACCCCAACCTTAAAGATTCGAGCCGACGGGAGCTGTTGCGCCGCCTGGTTGGCGCGGCCCTGGGCATTGCCGGTGCCGGCGCCCTGGGCCTGGCCTTCTGGGATCGCAAAGGACCGCTGCCCGGCCCCTTGGGTGCGGAAAGCCAACCGCTGCCCGATTTCTCCATCCCCGGCCAACCTCGAAAAATAGCTATCGCACACGGTGCCGAGCGCGGCGTTACCGTCACCGCGGCCCTGGCCGCCCTGGGCGGGATGGGACGATTCGTGCGACCTGGAGACCGGGTGCTGCTTAAAGTCAATGCTGCCTTTGCCTCGCCACCGGCTCTGGGCGCCACCACCCATCCAGATCTGGTGGCCCAGGTGGCCCGTCTTTGCTTTGAAGCCGGCGCCGCGGGCATAGTGGTCACCGACAACCCCATCAATGATCCGGCGGCCTGTTTTGCCCTTAGCGGCATCGAGGCCGCGGCCCGCGCGGTTGGCGCCCAAGTGCTGCTGCCCACCCGCGAACGCTTCGAAACTTATACTTTGCCCGGCGCCAAGCTGATCCAACGCTGGCCCGTGCTGGCCGCGCCCCTGCGAGGGGCCAATAAAGTGATCGGTCTGGCGCCGGTCAAGGATCACCATCGCAGCGGGGCCTCCCTGACCCTGAAGAACTGGTACGGTTTGCTGGGCGGGCGGCGCAACATCTTCCACCAGCAGATTCACGCCATCATCGAGGAGCTGGCCCAACTGATCAAGCCCACCCTGGTGATCCTGGACGGCACCCAGAGCATGATGCGCAATGGCCCCACCGGCGGATCTGTGGATGATCTCAAGCCGACCCACACTCTGATCGCCGGCACCGACCCCGTGGCCGTGGACGCGGCCGGCGCCGAACTGCTGGGCAAAAGCGTGACGGATTTGCCTTACCTGACCATGGCGGAGAAAGCTGGGGCAGGAAGGACTGATTATCGGTCGATTTTGGTGGAGTAAGGGTAAAAAATAAGGGACGAAGGGGCTGAGGGACAAAGGGACTAAGGCACAAAGGCACAAAGGGACGAAGGGACTGAGGGAATAAGAAGTATATTTGCAAACTTGGAGCGGGAGATAAAATGTCTTGGATTCGCGGGACTCTCGAAGCGAGTATAATACTTCCTCGTTCTCCCACAGAATGTGGGAACGAGAAAACAAGAGAAGAATTATAAAGATGAGCGTATGCAAACCAAACTTTGCCCCTTTGTGCCTTGTGCCTTAATCCCTTTGTCCCTTAACGATCCATGCCACAACAACCATTTAACTAATCAGCCAATTAACCTATCAACCAACAGACCATGCGCTTAATAACAACTCGCCGCCTCACCCAAATCTTCTTCTTCTCTCTATTCATGTGGTTCTGCATCGCCACCACCCTGGGAGAGAAGTGGTGGCAGCTGCGCGGCTGGCCCGTCAACTGGCTGCTGCAACTGGACCCACTTAACGGTCTGGGAGTACTGCTGGCCACCCACACCCTTTATGCGGGATTGCTGTGGGGGGTGCTCACCATCGTCCTGACTTTTGTTCGGTCGCTTTTTCTGCGGCTGGCTCTGCCCCTTTGGCGCCTGGCAGCAGTTTGTGGGGTATTTGGGCAAACGTGGCTTGAAAGCAGCCGAAAAAATCGCGCGCAACCGGCCGCATCCCGGCCAGAAGATCAAATATGGAGTATTGCTGTTTCTGCTGGCGGCCGCATCGGCCGATTTGCTGCAGTGGTTGTTCCGATCCGCCCATCAAACACCCGTCATCTTCTGGTTCTGGTTGATAACAGGCACTGTTTTGTTAAGCCTGCTCTACCGGTGGAAATTGATGGAACTGCGCAAGGATCTCTTCTTCTTTTGCGCGTCCATCGTCCTCGTCGGCACTCTCCTGGATCTTCTCTTTCCCCACAGCCGATGGCTGGCCGCTTCGCTGCAATCTGGTCTTTTGGACCCCATTGCCCTGATGCACCGCTCGATCAATATGGCGTTGCTGCCTTTGCTGGATGCACCACTGCAAATTCTGACCGACTCCCCCCGGGTCTATCCGGGCGCATTTTTCATCGGCGCTCTTTTTGTGCTGTTTACGTTGCTCTGTCTGCGCATCCCGCGTTTTTACTGCCGGTTCATCTGCCCCTTGGGCGCCTTGTTCGGTCTTCTCAGCCGGTGGAGCATATGGCGCATCGGTAAGAAAGATGTGCCCTGCAAGAATTGTCTCCAATGCGAAAGAGATTGTGAAGGCGCCTGTCGGCCGACCCAAACCATCCAATCCAACGAATGTGTTCTTTGCTTGAATTGCCTGAACCAGTGCGGCCATGGCGTCATGAGCTATCAGTTGCAATCTTGCGCGGCCGGTGAGGTGGCCTCCCCCGATTTGACCCGGCGCCAAGTCGTCACCGCAATCACTGCCGGATTTATTACCGTTCCCATGCTGCGCCTGACCGGCAAGGCCGGAGCGAACTGGAATCCGGCCGTCGTCCGCCCGCCCGGCGCCCTGGCCGAAACCGATTTTCTCTCCCGCTGCATCAAGTGCGGCCAATGCATGCGCATCTGCCCCACCAACGTCATCCATCCGGCAAGCTTTGAGAGCGGAATTGAGGGGCTTTGGACGCCCGTGCTTGACTTTCGTACCGGCACCAGCGGTTGCCAGCACAACTGCGTGGCCTGCAGTCAGATCTGTCCCACGGCGGCCATCCGACCGTTGACAGTGGCGGAACGAACGGGCCAAGGCCCATTTTCCGATCAAGGGCCGATCCGTATTGGCACGGCCTTTTTAGACCGCGGCCGCTGCCTGCCCTGGGCCATGGACACCCCTTGCATTGTGTGCCAGGAGAACTGCCCGGTCAGCCCCAAGGCCATCTTCACCCGCGAAGTACTGCAACCGGTTCGCGACGGCCGCAAAACCATCAAAAAGATGGAGGGCAATCTCATTGTTTTGGATGCCTCCGATATGCTGCCGAATAAATACAACACCGGCGACTATCTTTGCCGCATCCCAGGTTCGGACCCCATCCCAATCCTCGCCAACACCAACGACTCTATCACCCTGGCTCCGGGGGGCGATCGATCGACTTCCGATTATTCCGGCCAATCCGCCACCATTTATATCCGCCTCCAACAACCCTATGTGGATCCAAGCCGATGCATTGGTTGCGGGGTATGCGAGCATGAATGCCCGGTTCAGGGCCGTCGCGCCATCCGGGTAACGGCGGAGAATGAAACCCGTAACAAAGCGCACAAACTAACTCTCTCATGAGAAAAATTGTGTGATATAACCAAAGCAGTTGGACCGATATATCGTTTAAAGACTTCCATCCACTGCCATATCACTTAAAAATGGAAGGGGGACGCATGAAGCAAGAAGATAACACCAAAGGTTGCTCAAGGCGCCAATTCTTAATTGCGGCCGGCGCGGCCGGGGTTGGCTCTCTGCTGTCCGGCACGGCCGGCGCGCAAAAGATAGATATTCCACTCTTGGCCCAGCAAAGCGGGGATATCAGAGTGCCGGCCCGCCCCTATGGCAAAAGCGGACGCCAAGTCTCCATCCTGGGGCTGGGCGGCATGTTCGATATCGGCGCCAACCTGCTGTTGCTGCGCCAGGCGTTGCAGTGGGGCGTCACCTACTGGGACACGGCCGACTGCTATGAAAACGGCGGCAGTGAAACCGGTTACGGGAAGTATTTCGCCAAATATCCCCAGGACCGGGAAAAGATCTTTCTGGTCTCCAAATCCGATGACCGCGATCCCGGCGGCATGGCTCAACTACTCGACCGTTCCCTGGAGCGCCTGAACACCAAATACTTGGATCTCTACTTCATTCATGGCATGAAAAGCATAGACGAGCTCAGCGATCAAACCCGCAAGTGGGTTGAAAAAACCAAAGCCGAAGGCAAAATCCGCCTCTTTGGCTTCAGCACCCATCGCAATATGGAAGAACTGCTCCAAGGCGCGGCCAAGCTGGGCTGGATCGACGGCATCATGCTGACCTACAACTTCCGCATCATGTACACCGACGCCATGCAAGCCGCCGTGGAAGCTTGCGCCAAAGCCGGCATTGGCTTGACCGCCATGAAGAGCCAGGCCAAAGAGTCCTGGTACGACTTTAGCCAGGCCACCAAGGAGGGCAAAGCCCTGGCCGAGCAGTTTAAAAAGAAAGGCTGGAGCGAACCCCAGGCCAAACTCAAAGCCGTATGGCAAAACCCACGCATTGCCAGCATCTGCTCCCAGATGGACAGCATGCAACTGCTTAAATCCAATGTGGATGCGGCCGTCGATCCCACACCCTTGACCTCCCAAGAGATGCATCTCTTCCAGCAATACGCCTGCGCCACGGGAGGGCATTACTGCACCGGCTGCGGCCAGATCTGCGAGTCGGCCCTGATCGCCCAAATCCCGGTCAGCAGCATTATGCGCTATCACATGTATTGCCGTTCTTACGGTCGCCCAGACTGGGCCAGGGCCCAATTTTCGGCGCTGCCCGCAACCATCCGCGAGCAGCTGGCGGCCATGGACTACACAGCGGCCGAAGCGCGCTGCCCCCAGCGCATGCCCATTGCCCGGTTGATGAAGGAAGCGCTGGAAGCCTATACTTAGATCTGCTGCGCCGGCTTGCAGACCACAACCAGAAGGATTCTCAATGCAGCCCGAGCCCTCCTATGAAGAGTTGCAACAAAGGGTTAAAACCCTGGAGGCGGCGCTTGTCAAAAAGCGCGACATCGAGAATATCTTCTACGCGCTATCCCAACCGGTCTTTATCCTGAATAAAAATCAGGAGATTATCAGTGCCAACCCAGCCGCCGAACGGGCCACGGGGATGTCCGCACAGGAGCTGGCCGGCCGGAAATGTTACCAGATCATGCACGACCAGGCTCTCAAAAACCCGCCCGCGGAATGCCCCATGGCGCGGCTGATTGCTTCGGGCAAGGCCGAGACGGTTGAAATGGTGGTCGAATCCTTGCAAGGCACATTTCTGGTCACTTGCACGCCGGTCTTCGACCCAGACGGCCAACTGGTTAGGGTGATTCATATTGCCACGGACATCACGGACAAAAAGCTCGCCGAAGCCCAGTTGAAGCAAAAGACGGCCCTGTTCAAATTTCTGACCGAGAACATGGCCGACATCATCTGGACCACGGACCTCAATTTCAAATCCACATACAGCAGCCCTTCCCTGGAAAAGATACTCGGATTTACGCCCGAAGAGCGCGAACATCAAACCGCCGAAGTGATTATGACCCCGGAGGCCCTGGCCAGGGCCTCTGAGCTGCTGGCCCTTGAGATGGAGCGCGACGGCCAGCCGGGGGTTGATCCCGGTCGCAGCGCGACCATTGAGATCGAAAACTATGTTAAAAGTGGCGGCACACGCTGGCTGGAAAACAACGTCCGGTTTGTGCGTGATGACCAAGGCCGGATCATAGGCCTCATGGGGATCGCCCGGGATATCACCGAGCGCCATCAGGCCCAGGCCAAACTGCGCGACAGCGAAGAGAAATACCGCCATCTGATGACCTACGCGCCGGCCGGTATTTACGAGATTGACTTCAAAAAAGGTCACATCACCACGGTCAACGATGCCATGTGCGAACTTACCGGCTATTCGCGGGAAGATTTTATGACCATCGCCCCGCTGGATTTGTTGACCGAGGAGAGCCAGCACCTCTATTTGAGCAGGATCGCGTCCGGCCAGGCGGGAGAAAAAATTTCCGAAGCTGTTGAGTATCAATTCCTGACCAAAAGCGGTGATAAACGCTGGGTCGCCTTGAGAACCCGCCACCGCTATGAACATGCAGAGTTAGCCAGCGCCTTTGTGGTGGCCCATGATATCACCGAACGCAAGGCCATGGAGATCGCCTTGCGCGACAGTGAGCGACGGTTCAGGGAACTGGCGGAATTGCTTCCCGAGACTATTTTTGAAATGGATGCGGAAGGACGCTTTCTCTTCGTCAATCGCAAGGCCTCAATCCAATATGGCTATACCCAGGAGGAATTTCTCTCTAAGGTCACCGGCATCGATATAATTCACCCTTCGGACCGGCGGCGGGCCATGGCCAATTTCAACCGGGTACTCAACGGCGAGAACCTTGGCTTATCCGAATACGAATCGCTGCGCAAAGATGGAACCACCTTTCCATCCCTGTATCACTCTGCGCCTATTCGCCAAAAAGAAAAATTCACTGGCATACGTGGGTTCATCATCGACATCAGCGAAAAGAAATCCATTGAAGCCAGGATTAAGATGTCTCAGAAAATGGAGTCCATCGGGACCCTGGCCGGCGGCGTAGCCCATGAATTCAACAATCTTTTGGGCATCATCATCGGCAATACCGAACTGGCCTTGGACGGCCGCAGCCACGAATCCCAAGGCCAAAATTATCTCAAGGAGATATTTGCGGCTTCATTGCGGGCCAAGGAGGTGGTACAGCAAATCTTGCGATTCGTGCGCAAAATGCCCTCTGAAACAAAACCCATCCCAATCGGCGCCGTGGTCAATGACGCCCTGCCGTTGATTCGCGCCACATTGCCCAAGAAGATTTCACTGCAATCCAAAATCGCTTGTGGTTCGGACATCATCCTTGGCAATGTCACGGAGATTCACCAAATACTTCTCAACTTGTGCGCCAATGCGGTCCATGCCATGAGAGCGCGTGGCGGTCAACTCACCATAGAGGTTGCTCCCATGGCCCTCGAAGAGAATGCCGCGACCAAGTATGAAGGCTTGAGCGCGGGTCGGCACGCCCGCATCGTGATCACAGACACAGGCATGGGCATCGATCCCAGAATCATCGACCGCATTTTCGAACCCTACTTCACTACCAAGGCGGTCGATGAAGGTTTGGGCATGGGTTTGGCCGTGGTCTACGGAATCGTCAAGCATTTCGGTGGCGCCATCAAGGTCGAAAGCCAGACCGGCGAAGGCACCAGCGTGGAAGTACTTTTCCCCATCGTTGAAATGTCAGACGAAAACAGCGCCAAGACGTCGCCAGATGTGCCGGCCGGTTCCGAAAGAATTCTCTTCATTGATGACGAAGCCAGTCTGGTGAGAATGTCCAAACAGATCTTGGAGCGCATGGGGTACCGCGTTCATGGTGAAACCGAAAGCCAGAAGGCCCTGGCGTTGTTCAAAAACGATCCGTTACAATTTGACCTGGTAATCACCGATCTGGCCATGCCCCACTTGGAAGGCGACCGGCTGTCCCAGGAGTTGCTCAAAATCCGTCCGGACATACCCATCATCCTCTATTCGGGTTTTAGCGAACGGATCGACGAAGCAGAGCTTGCACGGCTTGGCATTAGGGCCGCGGCCACCAAGCCATTGGTCAAGAGCGAAATCGCCCAGATCATCCGTTCGGTGTTGGATAATCGCTAAAATTACCTGCATTGCCTGCTTGCAAGTTAACCAAAGCCGCATTATAGATCTTCTGTAGGTCGCTTCTCGCTGAAACTTCATTCTCCTTTTTCATCACTTACCAATAGGTCCACCCGACGCTGGCTGCCTGCTGTTTCTTCTATTTGGTTTTTCTTCCATCTTTCAAACCCGCATGAGGAATTCAGGAGGTCGATCATGAAACTGCTGCCTTTGCATAAACTCGGTCCCAAAGAAAAACCTGGAAACGTGGTGAGCTTCGGCCTTTTTCTGCCCTGGGTTTCCAAGGAGCAGGGCTATGAACTCAAAGTAAAAATCATCCACGAAAAAGATCAGTTCCTCCAGGCGATCCAACCCAAGATCTTTGACTTGCAGCACAGCATCGATCCGGAGTACGGCGATTACTGGTCCGCGGAATTTTGGATCAATCCGGGCGACAAGCCCCACCCCGCTTCCGCCTGGGGCGAAAAGGGCCGCTACGTCTATCGCTTCCTTTTGCGCAACCAATACACCGGCCAGGAGATCGATTGGATCATCGACCCCTTTGCCCGGGAATACGCGGTCGGCAAGCTTTCCGCCTTCACCCTGGGCTATACCGCCCACACCTGGAGCTACCAGGAAAGCGCCTGGAGAACGCCCAAACTGCAAGACCTGGTGATCTATGAACTGATGCTGACCGAGTTTGGCAACGATATCGCCGGGGCCACGGCCAAGCTGGATTATCTCCACGATCTGGGCGTCAACTGCCTGGAGATCATGCCCGTGGCCAATGTGGCCAACACCATCGACTGGGGATATCTGCCCATCGGCTACTTTGGGGTGGATGAACGTTTCGGCAAACGCAACGATCTGCAACGCTTTATCGATCAGGCCCACCGCCGGGGCATGGCCGTGATTCTCGATGTGGTTTACGGCCACACCAGCAATCAGTTCCCATATAGTTATGTGTACCGGGAACTGCGCTATAATGAAAATCCCTTTATGGGCCCCTTTGCCAAGGACTATTTTGGCGAGAGCACCGATTTCAAACGCACCTTTACCCAGGATTTCTTTTATACCGTTAATTTTCACTGGCTGGATTGCTACCACTGCGACGGCTTCCGTTACGATTGCGTGCCCAACTACTGGGACGGCGCCCTGGGCGTCGGCTACGCCAACCTCACTTATGAGACCTATCAAACCGTCAAGGCCAAGACCTTACAAGGCGATCACTGGTTGCGCTTCCAGGGCGACCATGAAATCACGTTGGTTCAATGCGCCGAGCAGCTTGAAGCGCCGGTGGAGATCGTGGCCAAAACCTACAGCAATTGCACCTGGCAGAATGAAACCCTGAGCGCGGCCCAGGGCACCGCCGGCGGCAGCGCCGATGCGGTCAGCGAACTTGGATTGCGGCTGGGCCTGGACGGCTATCCGGCCGAGGCCGTCCACAACACCGATACCCTGGCCAAGAGCGCCCTGCAGTACATCGAAAACCATGACCAACCGCGTTTTATCTGCAATTTCGGGCTCTGGGAAAAAGATGATATTCTACTGCAGGAGGGCGACCGCTCCAAGTGGTACAAGTTGCAGCCCTATGTGATCGGCCTGATGACCGCCAAGGGAATCCCCATGATCTGGCAAGGCCAGGAGTTGGGGGAAAATTACTTCGTTCCTTACAATGGCTGGGGCCGGGTCATGCTGCTGCGGCCGGTACGCTGGGATTACTTCTACGATCCCATCGGGAAAAAGATGATCAGCCTTTTCCGCAAGCTGTTGTCGTTGCGCCAGAGCATGCCCGAATTGCGACGGGGCGAACACTATTTCTACAACCATTATGACAACTACCAATCCAAGCAAGTACTTCTCTTCCACCGCAAAGAGGGTGTCCATTTCAGCCTGGTGGCCTTGAATTTCGGTGATCAGCCCCAGTGGGTGCCCTATACCTTCCAGCAAGCCGGCACCTACCAGGAGATGCTGCACGGCCAGGAGGACCCCTCCCTCAACCTGGAGCAGGTCCAGGCCGGCGTGCCCTACTGGTTTGAGGTGCCGGGCAATTATGGACGGATCTGGCGGATTTAGCCGCCTATTTCAACTCATAGTTGAAGCTGAACTGCCGCGCTTTGTCGTCGACAATTTTGGTGCCCACCACAAAGGTATATTTGCCCGGTGTTTTCAGCTCGATGTCTCCCCGGAAAAAGCCATCTTTCGGGGTGAGGGTAACGGCCTTGCCAGTCTGACCATCCGGTCCGGTCACCTTTACCGCGACCCGGCCCTGGGTGACGGTCTTGCCCTGGGCTTCGAAGGCCACCATGAAGTTATGAGTGGCGCCAGTGGGGGCCTGGCCTCCGCCTTGCTGTAAGCCCATCAAATGGGCCATGGCCTGGATACCATCGACGGTAACGCTCTCCAGCATGATCATGCCGCCACCCATCTGCATACCTTCATGGCCGCTGCCCATCTGCATACTGCCATGGCCGTCGCCCTGGGCAGGAGACGTCTCGCCGGCCATGGCTCCGTGGCCGCCGTGATCGTGCTCCGCGGCTAATGCCGCGCCAGTATATCCCAATGATAGAAGTAAAATCGAAAAAAGTATTATTATACGTTTCATGGTAGTACTCCTTCGGGTTCGTTGAATCGTTGATTGGTTGATTGGTTATTCGCCAGTTTGGTTGTTGGGAAAGGGACTAAGGGACAAAGGCACAAAGGCACAAAGGAACTTAGGAGCTGAGGGGTACCATAAAAAGCTGCATAGCGGCCGTTAAGTTCTATTGGTTGTGATGAGTGATGTTCAATGCACTTGGTATTTATCTTTTTCCGCATTTTCGGCCCCTCACCCGGACCCTCTCTCCGCGAGGAGAGGGAGTACTTCTACGAACGTCCAGCGAGACTAAGCCGCTTAATATTGCACCCCCAAGCCACGAAAAATACTTCTTCGTCCCTCAACCCCTCAGTCCCTTTGTCCCTCAGTCCCTCTGTGCCTTTGTCCCTTGTCCCTCAATGCTCCTCAATATCTCCCGTTTGGGTAGGTATCATGCTTTGCTCTAGTATTCTTCCCCGCCACATGAAGTAAATCACCGGATAGACCAGCAGCTCCATCAGGCCTGAGGTGATCACGCCACCCACCATGGGCGCGGCGATGCGTTTCATCACATCGGCGCCGGCGCCGTGGCTCCACATGATGGGCAGCAGACCGGCGATGATCACGGCAATGGTCATAATCTTGGGCCGGATGCGCTTGACCGCGCCGTGGTGGATGGCTTGCACCAGGTCGCCCCGGGTGCGCATGCGCCCGGCGCTGCGCCACAAGGCGTGCGCCAGATCCAGGTAAAGCAACATCACCACGCCGGTTTCGGCATCCAGGCCGGCCAAGGCGATGACGCCGACCCACACGGCAATGGACGTATTATAGCCGAGTAGATACAGATACCAGAATGCGCCCACCAGGGAGAAAGGCACGGCCAGAAAAACAATGCCGGTTTTGATCAAGCTCTTGGTATTCAGAAAAATGATGACGAAGATGATCAGCACGGTCAAAGGGATGATCACCATCAAGCGCTGCCGCGCCTTTTGCATGTATTCGAACTGGCCGCTCCACACCATGCTGTAACCGGTCGGCAACTTGATGTGGCTGGCCACGGCCTTCTGGGCATTCCGAACATAGGTGCCCACATCCACATCTTTGATATCCACATAAACCCAGGCCGTGCGCCGGGCGTTTTCACTCTTAATGCTGTCCGGATCGTTGCGCACCGTGATGGAGGCCAGTTGGCCCAGGGGGATGTGACGGCCGCCGGAGGCTGGCACCAGCACCCCCTTGAGGGCCTCGGGGTCGCTGCGGAAATCGCGGTCGTAGCGCACGCTGATGGGGTAACGCTCCAGGCCCTCTACGGTTTCACTGATGCTCATGCCGCCCACGGCGGTTTGGATGATCTCCTGGATCGTACCCACATTGATGCCGTAGCGCGCGGCCGCGGCGCGGTCAATGTGAATGTCCAAATACGATCCGCCCACGGTGCGCTCGGAAATGGCTGAAAGTGTGCCGGGCACGGTGCGCACGATGGCTTCGACTTGTTCCCCCAACCGCCCCAATACTTCCAGGTCCGGCCCCATCACCTTGATGCCCACGGGCGTTTTGATGCCGGTGGAAAGCATGTCGATGCGCGTCTTTATGGGCATGGTCCAGGCGTTGGTCAGACCCGGAAACTGAATGGAGCGGTTGAGTTCGTCGATGAGCTGCGATACGGAAATCGGTTTTTCTTCCGGCAGTATTCGCCGCAATGGTTTGCGCGCAAACTCACTCCACGCCGGCCAAGCGGAGTAAAACCGATGAATCGGCGCCTTGCGCCACTGTTCTTCGGGCTTGAGCATGATGGTGGTTTCGATCATCATCATGGGCGCCGGGTCCGTGGCGGTTTCGGCCCGGCCGATCTTGCCGAAGACACGTTCTACTTCCGGAAATTTTCGGATGATGCGATCGGTCTGCTGCAAAATCTCCTTGGCTTTGGTCACTGAAAGCCCCGGCAAAGTGGTGGGCATATAAAGCAGATCGCCTTCATAGAGCGGCGGCATGAATTCCGAACCCATTTTGTGGATGGGCCACACCATTGAGAGCATCACCGCGAGAGCCGACACTATGGCCACCCCGCGCCACTTGAGAACCCAATCCACGGCCGGATGGTAGATGCGCAGCAAAAACCGGTTGATGGGATTGGCATGTTCGGGCTTGATGTTGCCCCGGATAAACCAACCCATGAGCACCGGCACCAGCGTAATGGAAAGCAGGGCCGCCGCGGCCATGGCATAAGTCTTGGTAAAGGCCAGGGGCTTGAAGAGACGGCCGGACTGCTCCTGCAGCGTAAAGACCGGCACAAAGGAGACGGTGATTACCAGCAAAGAGTAGAAAAGGGTCGGCCCCACTTCCACGGCCGCCTCCTGGATGATCCGCCAGTGGGATTTACTTCCCCGGTCGCGTTCCAGATGTTTGTGGGCATTTTCAATCATGATGATGGCCGCGTCGATCATGGCGCCAATGGCAATGGCAATGCCGCCCAGGCTCATGATATTGGCGTTGATGCCCTGATAGTGCATCACGATGAAAGCCATCAAAATGGCTAGGGGCAAGGTAATTATGGCCACAAAAGCGCTGGGCAGGTGGAAGAGAAAAAAAACCGTCACCAGGGCCACCACAATGCTCTCTTCGATCAACTTCTCCTTAAGGGTCGCCACGGCGCGCTCGATCAGAGCGGAGCGATCGTACACGGGAACGATCTTCACCCCGTCGGGCAGTCCGGATTTAAGTTCTTCCAGCTTGGCTTTCACTCGCTCAATGGTTTTAAGCGCATTTTCGCCGAACCGCATCACCACAATGCCGCCGGCTACTTCGCCCTGGCCGTCCAGTTCGGCGACACCCCGGCGCATTTCCGGTCCCAGGCGTACTTCGGCCAGATCCTTGACCAGAATGGGCGTGCCTTGGGGCGTAGTCATGATCACCACGTTTTTCAGATCTTCTATCGATCGAATATAACCGTGACTGCGCACCACGAATTCGGTTTCAGCCATCTCTATGGCGCCGCCGCCCACATCCAGATTGCTGTTCTTGATGGCCATGATCACTTCGGTGATGGGGATGTTATAGGCAATGAGTTTGTTTGGGTCTACGGCCACCTGGTACTGCTTGACAAATCCGCCCAGGCTGGCCACTTCGGACACACCCTCCAGAGCCGTCAATTCGTAGCGCAAAAACCAATCCTGGATGGCACGCAGCTCTTGCAGGTTGTGATGGTCGCTCACCAGGGCGTACTCGTAAATCCAACCCACGCCGGTGGCGTCCGGTCCCAGGGTCGGAGTGACCCCCTGGGGCAGTTTGCCTGAGACGTAATTCAAATACTCCAGTACGCGCGAGCGCGCCCAGTACATATCGGTGCCATCTTCGAAGATCAGGTAGACAAAAGAATAACCGAAGAAGGAGTAGCCACGCACGACCTTGGCGCCCGGCACGGCCAGCATCTGGGTCGTCAAGGGATAGGTCACTTGATCTTCCACCACCTGGGGGGCCTGTCCCGGATACTCGGTGAAGATGATGACCTGTACGTCGGAGAGATCGGGGATAGCATCCACCGGCGTGTTGGACAGCGCATAAAGCCCTCCAGCCACAATGAAGACAGTAACGAGCATCACCAGAAATTTATTGTTAATGGAGGCGGTGATGATTTTGGCGAGCATAAGTACGACCTTTAGTTAAAGTTTAAAGTCCAAAGTGTTAAGTTTTAAGTTAAGGTGCTCTGTCTTTTTATATATGCGCTTCGCGACTCCCTTCTCTATAATGGACCCAATTCCTTAACTTAAAACTTAACACTTTAAACTTAAAACTCTACTTAAACAAATCCTCGTTGTCCTTAGGCGCGGCCGGGGCGGATTGAGCCTCCATCATCTTCTGCATGGCCTCTCGCAAATTGCTTTCCGAATCGAGCATGAACTGTGCCGAGGTGACCACCTTTTCTCCTTCCCGCAGGCCGGAAATTACTTCCACATACCCCTGCTCATCGCTGATCCCGGTCTGCACGGACCGTGGATCAAAACGGCCTTCGCCGAGAGCCACGAAGACGGTGCGGCCCTTGCCCGAATTCAATACGGCATCGCCCGGAATGGCCAGGGCGCCTTTCACCGGCCGGCCTTGGATGAGCACATTGACGTACATTTCGGGTTTGAGGGTCAAACCGGGATTGGAGAATTCGATGCGCGCCTTGACCGTGCGCGTTTCATTTTGCACGTAAGGATAGATGTAGGCAATCTTGCCGGCCAGGGGTTTGCCCGGTTCAAAGGGGATCTCCACCTCAGCCGGTTGCCCTGGCTGCACCCAAGGCAGTTCATATTCGTAGATCTCGGCATTGATCCATATCTTGGAGATGTCGGAGATTTGTAGCAGCTGCTCGCCGCCCATGACCCGCATGCCCTCATTGGCTTGCTTCAAGGTTACTACCCCGCTGTAAGGGCTGTAGAGGGTCATGAGTTTGCGCACCTGACCGGTCTGCTCCAGTTCATGGATCTGGGCATCGCTGATGTCCCAGTATGCCAGCCGGGTGCGGGCGGCCTCCAGCAGCCGCCGCGAACCTTCCAGCGCAGATGGCAGGGAGCTATTCGATAACCGCTTGCTGGATTCCAGGGCCAGCAAATACTCCTGCTGGGCCGCCACCAGCTCAGGACTGTAGATCTCCATCAGCGGTTGTCCCTTTTTAACCAATTGTCCGGTCTGATTGACATACAGACGTTCAATCCAGCCTTCGATCTTGCTATTGATGGAGTAGCGGTTCTGCTCATCATAGGTAATCAAGCCGACAGCCCGAATCGTCCGCATTAAATCTCGGCGGCTCACGGTGGCGGTGCGTACCCCCATGTTTTGGATGGTTACCGGGTCAATGGCAATTCCAGTGCTGTCGGCGGCCTCACCCTCATAGACCGGCACCATGTCATGGCCCATGTAGTCCTTACCGGGCGCATCTCGCATGTAAGTGGCGTCCATGGGCGATTTCCAGTACTTCACTTTGCGCTCGCCGGAGGCCGCGGATGTTTGACCGGAAGAAGTAGCGGCGCTCTTACCTTTGTTCAATGCGCCCAGCCAATACCCAAGCCCCACGGCAATAACCAAGCAGATCAGCGCGAGCCAGAACTTTTTGCTTGAATGTGTTTCCATTTTACTTTCCACCTGCACCTTCCACTTTTTCCACCGGCGGCAGACTCACTCCTACCACTCCTTCCAACTGGGCCAATTGCATTTGATGCTCGGCTACGGCTTCAAAATGCTGACGCTCGTAATTAAAAAGCGCCATCTGGCTATCGAGAACCCCCATAAATTCAGCCTTACCGACCTGGTAGGCGGCCAAAGCAGCCGCCAGCGCACTGTTGGCCTGGGGGATGATGGCGCTATGGTAGAGTTCGGCCATGCGCCGGTTGCGTTCCAGGCGCGCCAAGCCATCGGCGATATTCTGGCGGATGGAATTGCGCAGGGCGTTGAGTTCTTCGGTGGCCATACGGGTTTCGGCTATGGCTTCGGCGGTCATGGCTTGCCGCCGGGCGCGCTGCAATGGCAGATTGAACGAGACGCCCAAACTGTACATATCGTCACCCGGTTCAGTCATGACTGGCTCGCGTTGCATGTATTCAAAAGCCACATTGAAATCCGGATAATACTCTTTGCTGGCTAAAGCCTGATTGGCTTTGCCTTTTTCTACCTGGGCCATTAGATTCTTGAGCTGGGGGCGCTCTTGCTCGGCCATGGTCGCCAACTTTTCAGCGGATAAGGTCAAAGGGACGATTACCACATCGCGCACCTCGGGCATGGCGGTTTCAACGGGCCGGTTGAGCAGGCTGTTCATGACGGCGGTCAGGCTGGCGCGCTGCTGCCGCAAGCCGATGCGCATATCCTCCATTTTGGAAAGCTCCACCTGGGCCCGCAACACATCCTGCTGCATGGCCTTGCCCACGCTGTAAAGGGTCTCGCTGGAGCGGATCAGATTTTCCAATACATGGATATTGCGCTCCACGATAGGCAGGCTCTGGTCTACATAATAAAGGCGGTAGTAATTCTCCTTGATCATGCGCGCCAGCTCCAGGCGGCGCTCTTCGTATTGCCACCGCCCGGCTTCGGCATCCTGGCCCGCGGCCTGCTTGGCCAAAGCCCGTTTGCCGGCAAATGGAATCTGCTGACTGATGCCGATCACCTTGCCGGTCATGGGATCCTTGTCAAACGCCAGGGGGTCGTTGACCAACCCATTCTGGATTTTGAGCATCAACATAGGGTCTTCGAAGGTGCCGGCTTGGGCCGCTTTTTGTCGCAGCATATCCCAGCGGGCTTGGGCCGCATGCAGTTCCGGGTTGTTGGCCAATCCCTCCTGGACCAGGGCATCAACCGATATTTGAGTATCGGCGGCTATGGCGCTTGAGGCCCATATCAGAACCGCCACCATGCCACACAGGCTTAATCTGCGTTTCAAACCATCCATAGCCAGCGCCTAATTGGTTGAACTATCAAGAAATAGGATAAACGTCTCACTAATGGTCATTGCCTTTGCACCTGTCAACTTTTCCTACGCAAAAGGTAGGAATGTATTTTTAATTTAGGAAGCCCGGGGAAATGGCGATGAGGCTTGACTTACCCGCCCTGCTCGTGCACTATCCGCAATATTAACAGTCAGATAATGAACAACGCAAGTTGATTTTCTACTCAAAAATCTAATTCTGCCTTTCCCAAAAGAGGAACACCTTTATGATCCAAGTTCTCTGCGGAGCATTTCTCATCAGCTTCTCATCGATCTTTGTTAAATTGGTTCATGTTGGTCCCACCGCCGCACTTTTTTACCGTTTTCTATTCGGCGGCCTTGCCCTGTTGATGGTCACGATGATGAAAGGTGCACCGCTTTGGCAAGGGAGACGGCCCATGTTTTTGGCCGTGGCCGGCGGGGTTGTCTTCTCTCTGGATCTATTCTTCTGGCATCGTTCCATTCACTACATCGGCCCTGGGTTGGCCACCTTGCTGGGCAACTTCCAGGTTTTCTTCCTGGCGGCTGTGGGCGTCATTTTCCAAAAAGAGCGACTGACCCTGCGATTTATCATCGCCACCCTGTCGGCTTTTGCTGGCTTTCTCCTGATGGTGGGCTTTGATTTCGCTTCAATGCCCCCGCTCTACCGGTTGGGAATTATATATGGATTGCTCACGGCCATCAGTTATGCGGCCCTGACGTTGATTTTTCAAAAATCCCAACTCATCTTCCCCAGATTGTCGCCCGGCGCCAACATGGCTTGGGTTTGTGCCGTGGGCGCCATTGCCGGCGCGATGGAAATTTTACCCAGCGGCGAAAACTTTACTATCCCGGATCTGGAAAGCCTTATCTTCCTCATCGCCTATGGCATCATCTGCTCAGCCATTGGTTGGAGTCTGATTTCGAGAGGGCTGCCCAAAGTTTCAGCATCCTTGGCCGGCTTGGCCCTGATTCTGCAACCCATTGGCCACAAGTGTCTCATAGACGTAATAAAATCCAATTAGATAAGCCTGGTAACAGTAAATCATAATGAAAAGAACATCCTTAAAATATTATACTTTTACCCATGATGAATTAGGGTTTCCGGTATTCAACTGGCCCTATTATTTTGGTAGAGTGCCGTCAAAGCATGATGAAAGCCACGGCTGAGGTCTATGAAGGTGCTGCTTCAGGTAGTTACTTGAGTTGATTTGCAATCAGCCCCCCCAATAACCTCCCCCCTGCTTGGCTTCATCTTCTAACAGGTTTCACTGCAATTTAGAGGTTTCTTGTTGGGATGTATTTGTTCTGGTCACCAAATTGACACGGGAGATGGACTAGTAAAACCAGGCTCAAAGAGCGCGGCCCGATGGTTTCCAATGGTCGATTCTGCCAGAAGCAGCCAGATGGCAAACTCTAAGTCAGTTTTATCCGGTCACATCGCCGACCTAAACACGAAAGGGAGGAAAGAATGGGGAGACAAATATCTAAACTACTGATGCTGATGGTTATGCTGATAGTGATGCTGCCGGGTGCCGCATTTTGTATCAGCAATGCATCGCCGGCCAGCTCGGTTGTTGAGCTGCAATCCGGTGAAACCCAGACCTTCTCAGTGGCAAAAAGCAATTCTCGTGCCTCGCTGGCATGGTATCTGGACGGTAAAAGAGTAGCGGCTGACACCACCAAATTCACCTACACCGCACCAAGCGTCACATCAGCTGCAACTCATACGCTTATGGTTCGCGAAACCTTCTGGTTCTGGACGATCGATTCCGAACAATGGACGATACGGGTACTTCCGGGCGTGACGCCTACTCCGACACCAGTCCCGACCCCCGCCCCGACGCCAGTCCCAACGCCAGTCCCCAACGTCAGCTGCGCCGTCAACTACAAAGTCGGCAGTCAGTGGGGCAATGGGTTTGTCGCTGATGTCACGGTTACCAATAACTCCAGCAAATCCATTGCGGGCTATACGCTGCGTTGGAACTTTGCCGGCAATCAACGCATAACTCACGGTTGGAACGCTAATTTCTCACAAAGCGGCTCAACCGTGAGTGCGTCCAACTCTGCCAATAACTGGAATGGTACCATCGCGCCTAATGGCGGCAAGGTGGCATTCGGCTTCCAGGCCTCTTACAGCGGCAGCAATCCCGCTCCGACAGCCTTCAGCTTAAACGGCGAGTCCTGCAGTATTGATGGATCGATACCGACGCCGACTCCGGATCCTACTCCGACCCCGACGCCCAAGCCGACGCCTGCTCCGACGCCGACGCCGACGCCTGCTCCGACGCCGACGCCGACACCAAAACCCACACCGACGCCGACGCCTGCTCCGACGCCGACTCCGACACCAAAACCCACACCGACGCCGACGCCTGCTCCGACGCCGACCCCGACGCCAAAGCCCACGCCTACTCCGACGCCTACTCCGACGCCGACGCCTGCTCCGACGCCGACTCCGACGCCAAAACCAACACCCACACCGACGCCGACGCCAAAACCAACACCGACGCCTACTCCGACGCCGACGCCTACTCCGACGCCAACTCCAACGCCGAAGCCGACTCCGACTCCGACACCTACTCCGACGCCGACGCCGACTCCTACACCTATTCCCGCGGCACCGTCCACTGTGGGCGCCACCGATTCCACGTCAACCTCGGTCGTCGTCACCTGGGGCGCCAGCACCAATGCCACCTATTATCAAGTCTACCGCGCACCCTGGTCCTCCACCGGAACCTATACGCAGGTATCGGGAAACGTGACCGGCACGTCGTTCACCTTTACCGAAAACTGGGCTGACACCTACGCCAAGACCGGTCCCGTTCCGGCCATGTTGTTAACCTCGGACGCTGCTGCCACCACGGCATTCATCAGCACAGCTGACACCTATATGAACAATGCGTTGCCCGCGCTCATGGATTTCAAAGCTCCGGGTTACTTCAAGGTCAAGGCGTGTAACACCTCCGGCTGCAGCGCCATGAGCACGGTCTCCGATGTCGGACGCGCCCAATTCATCCATACCCAGGCTTCGTCCGAAGTGGCCCAGGTGCTGGCGCCCATTGTTGCCTACCCAATGGTACGAGCATTGGCCGCGGCGCCACGCGGAACGGATGCGCTGAACTGGTGCGGCATGGATCTGTGCGGCAATGTCAGCGGCATGGTCATGAGCCGGACCGATTTCACCAACGTCATGTCCGGCACATTGCCCCAGATCGATACCTACTATGAGAACTATGAGGTTGGCTCCAGCGCGAATGCCAATGCGTCGCTGCTGTTGGATGGTTATTTGGGCGGCATGCAAAACACTACTGACGCCCTGAATGGCATCCTGACGGTTTCCGGCGATATGACCTTCGAGCTACCCGGCGGCTTAACCGGTACTATATTCGCATGGATCAAGGTGGATGCCGGTACCAAAGTCAACACCGGGTACTTCACGGTCACCTACAACGGCAATGCCTACAAGTTCACGCTGCCGGTGAATCCGACCAATGGACAGACCTCGGGTGTGGCTGCTGCAATGGTTTCGGCCGCCTCGGCTTCTTACTCGGCCGTGTCGACCCGTACCACTGCCTATCCGACACCGTTCTCGGTCACGGCCCCGGCCAGCGGTTGCAAGAGCAACGAAACCACAGTGATCAAGACCTGTACGCGCGTTCAATAGCAGGCTTTGGTTTTGCCTCGACTAAAAAGTTGAAGTAAAACCAACCTTCGGACTAAAACAAGAAGCCCCCTGATGGTTTTAGGGGGCTTCTTCTATTTTCTCTCAATGAATTTGGTAGCACCAATTCTAAAGCACAGGGGATGGGGTTTGGCAGTATTTAAATCAATGCAAGAAAATACTCTAACGCGCAGAATATGTTTTCTCTGTCTAAAATTAGGCTATAACCCATAAAAATACTCTCGCTAATCTGGTAATAATTTGATAGGCGATAGACGACATTGAAAACAAAATAGCAACACCATGTTGTCGCTATTTTAAAGCTTACCCCCCAATAACATAATACTGCGAGATCGCAGTGTAGACCTGGGCCGCGCCAGTCCGGCGCACGCTTTTCCTGCATCAATTTATTCTTCAATGCTCAATGCTTTAATGGGCGAAACAGACAAGGGAGGGAGAAATGCTTAAACAAGCACCAAAACTATTCATGTTTCTGGCTATTCTCATGCTGATGCTGCCAGGGGCCGCATTATGTAACCGCGGCCCGTCGCCGACCAATGGCTTGGTCGAGCTTAAGGCCGGTGAAACCCACACTTTTTCAATTAAAAAGAACGGAAAGCACGGCAAGATTGGATGGTATTTAGACGGCCACCAGGTGGCGTCCAATGTCACTCAATACACCTACAAAGCCCCAGACGTTTCAAAGCCTGAATCCCATAAACTCAGCGCTATCGTATACCACCGGTCGGCCGCACGCCATGCCGGACACTGGGTAATTAAGGTATTCCCGGGTGAAGGCCCGAAACCAACCCCCACACCTAAACCTACACCAACGCCTCTGCCTACTCCGACACCGGTTCCTTCACCAACGCCGACGCCGAAACCAACACCTGTGCCAACACCAACGCCAACTCCGATGCCAACACCTACTCCGACGCCGACGCCTACTCCGACACCTACTCCGACGCCGACGCCTACTCCAACGCCTACGCCGACACCGACACCGACTCCGACTCCGACGCCTACTCCGACGCCAACGCCAACGCCTACTCCAACGCCAACGCCGACTCCGACGCCGACGCCTACTCCAACGCCTACGCCGACACCGACACCGACGCCTACTCCGACGCCCACGCCTACGCCGACACCGACCCCGACTCCGACACCGACGCCTACTCCAACGCCGACACCGACACCGACTCCGACGCCTACTCCGACGCCCACGCCGACGCCGACGCCGACCCCGACTCCGACACCGACGCCGACACCGACGCCGACGCCGACGCC
>JAKALP010000060.1 GCA_021824175.1 Deltaproteobacteria bacterium | reverse complement strand
ACGAACCAGCCTCCGGCAATCTAAGATTGTGGCGGCGCAATGGCAGTGAAGCGCGCAACGCGGATTCCATCGCCGGCGGTGGAGATTACATTGCGCCCGGCATCGATTATTCTTTGGCGCAGCTTGGTGCCATCAATCAAACTGGATCACGCGAGATCACCTGCTTTATGGAAGGCGTGCGTCAGAATGCTAACAACATACTGATACGCTGCACGGCACACCTTGCTGGCAGCACTAGTGGGCAAGAAACCTCTGATCTGGTTGCGGTGCGCGTCGGCGAACTTAGTCTTGAAGGCCCGGCTGATAATGCTTTGCGAATTTCTTCGGGCACCGCCGCTTATGCCGATCCGTTACAAGCCCCGCTCAATCCTGCCCACCCACAGATGCCCGATTTGGAGTTCAAGGTGGTCTTGCCGGCCGAAGCCGCGGCGATAGCGCCATCCATGACTTATCATTGGCAGTTTTTGGTGGAGTACTTGGCGGATACACCGAGCGATACAACACATAAGCGCGATGGCCTCGACACCACAATCAATGGTGAAAGCGATGGTATCTTCATATCCGCACAAAATCGCCCGGTCTCTTTCGGTGCCAGCCCACGCCAAGCACGAGAATGGTTTGTCGCCGACACCGGCTACAACATTGCAACCGATCCCCATGAGCTTAAGATTGTAGGCAAGAACAATATCCGTTTAGAGACCGATTGTTCGGATAGAGGAGCAGGGGAGCCGTGCATTCAATGGGGCAACCGATTCGGCGGTGGATTTATTTATGCCGCTGTGAAAGTGCAGTTCAGAAATCCAAAGACCAATGCCATAGAATATGAGCGCTTTCTGACATGGGGCGTGGGCGATTGCACCGGAATACAGTGCGTGGCTAACGATTTTACAAAAAGAAAAATGCTTTTGGCCGATTCGCCATCCCGAGCAACGATAGAAGAATATATTGATGCCCTGATGCCGCAAATCTATGCAACTGAGCCGATTGCCACCATGGGCGGAACCAACATTCCGGTGCAAAGCCAGTTAACGCGGGCGCAGGTGGCTGGGCTGCTCAAAGGGATAGCCGGGCGGGAAACGAATTTTATTCCATTTGGGGGCTATTATCTTAATAAGGCGGTTTGTCCCTGGATGCTTAACGGTTGGCCGACGATATCCGCTGATGGCGGCTTTGGCCTGTACCAATTGACGGATGGTCAGTTTATGGCGGGAAATGCTGGAAGTAATCCCAACCCGGAACCGACCTATAGTCAGGTATGGAATTGGAAGAAAAACATGGAAGGGGCGTTGTATTTAATAAGCAACCTTAAGGTTGGTGCCCATTTTAAAGATGTTAATGACAATATCAAAAATTATCCAAATATAAGTACTTCTATTTTTTATATGCAGCCGAATGAGTTTTTACGCGATTTGCTTGCTCGATATAATGGCGGAAGCTACTTCGTATTTCAGACCGAGCGGCTTGATCAAGTAAACAATAATCCTATAGATGTGAGCACCATTGGCCCCGGCAATCGTATATATACGTACAGCAATGGCTCTCCACGCTATGCAATTCAGTTTCCAGTCACCGATTACTATCGCGATTTGCGTTTTTGTGATCACCGCAACACCGGAGTAGGCGACGAAACTAACCCAGGTATACCAGACAATCATATTCAGTTTTGCTCCAGTTCAATTGAACCATCGGAGAATATGGGTTTTGGTATCGTTGGCATCACAGGTATTCTTAGCATTTCATCTACTGGGAAGATTTGTCGTGGCTCCTCAACCTGCTATGCGGACCGCCGTGATTATAACGAACCTCAATTCAACCCGGGTACACCGCCTGTGCGCTACGGCATCCATGTGTTGCCATAACCAATTAAAATGGGGTTGTAGATGAAAAAATTATTGTTGATTATAACAATCATGTTCGTTGCAAGTAATTTGGTCCACGCTGAGTGCAAGATTGAATTCGACCAAGCTATAAACGAAGGTCCTTATCATGTAAGGACCAACGCAGGGGAAGTTCCTCACGAAGTCCGGGGCTTTCCCGAGGATCGTTATGAATCAACTCTGGCGGCATCCTGGACCGATTTTAAAACGCGTGAGTCCGTTGTTAAAAACCCTCGCCTTTATATATACGATCAGAAAACCTGCGAAACGATCAAAAGAATAGAGCTTTATCCTAAAGACTATAATTTATCGGAGTGCAGTTCATGCTACTATGGTGTTAGCTACAATAAGCCGTTGGGGCTAATCTATATTACATCTCGGTCATATGGATTATACTCAACTGAGACCAAATTTTATGATTACACTGAGATTTACTCCTATAATGATTTGCGATTGATATCCCGACTTGAAGGTAATACACCGTTAACCAATGCCAAGTTTACAAACAATGGGAGAGAAGTGATTGGCTTCGAACGCTCTATGAGCCAAACAGACGGAACTCAAATTGTAAAATGGTCCGCGAAAGATTTTACCGAACTGGAGCGCAGCGAACCAATAAGAACTGATGATTTCGTAAGGTTAGGCATGCAATCCGGTGATAATGCCATAGTCATAATTTATTTGGAGAATCAGTGGTTCAAAGATAAAGGTTACAATGTTAATTTTGAGGATCAATATGTGATCAGGCTACGGGGAAATGATGCCGACCACTATAGGATATCGGTTGACTTTACCTTAAGTGGGCAGCCATTTTTAGCCGTCTGGCGCGAAGAAGGACAATCCGTGGTTGGATATCCATCCGATTATGAAAAGAAATTCAACCTAAAGATCAATCCACTGAAGTTCACTGAAGCTCAACAGCAAAAAGAAACAAAGGATCAAAATCAGGAAACGACAAAACAGCCGGAAGCATCAGAAGCAAAACCCATCAATCCCGAGCCTTCACCAATAGTCGAACAACGGCCTAAACCGATAGGTATCCAAGAACAAATAACCATCAATCGGGCCGTTGCCAAAGCCAACAAACAGAAGAAGATGCTATATATTGCTTTGGCGGGGGCAGGCATTGTGATCATAACCGCTGTTTCCATCTATCTTGTTCGTCGTTTGCGCAAGAAGTAAAATTCCGCAGTTTTATAAATATAAATCGTGCCTACGCGGGTGATGCATATCGCACGATGGAATTTTTTCACTATTTGTATCGGCATAGCCGCGCTATAACACCTTTGACGCCCCCCAGGACCAATTTCCCTGACTCGCTTATGAACTTCTTGCTCACCTGGATCGCTCTTTCGGTCTTTTTCTTCTCCAGCCTCCTCTCCGGCGTGCTTCCGGCCGCCGCCAAAACCACCATCGAAATCGATTACTCCCAGCGCGTGCCGCTGCGCATCTCCTTCGGCCAGTTGCGCTGGGGCGTCGTGGCCGCCAAGGGCCGCGTGCTGGGGCCCAATCAAAAGCCCATCTGGGCCGAGTACGACGCCCAGGGCAACGTGGTGAAAGAAATCGGCGAAGCCTATGGCGATCCCCTGCAAAACGCCGTGGTCATGTCGGCCTATGCCTACCGCACCTATGTGGAAGCCTTCCGGACCGTCCAGTCCCAATACGGCCAGCAGTGCCAGGTGTTCAGCCGGGCCGAGTACGAGGCGCGCACCTTCACGGGGCCCAACAATGCCGTGTTGCTCAAGCCCATGCTCAATGCCCAAACCAACGGCGTTGTGGTGCGCGACCCCTCCACGGTCTATGCCGGCATGTCCCTGGTGCTGCACCAGTCGTTGCTGGATCTCAAGCGCATCGAGGAGCTCTCCGATGCCATGGTCTCCGTGCTCGTATCCGAGCAGGGCTGGGTGATTACTTCTTCGGCCAACAACATCGGCTATCGCACCGCCTTCTACACCCCCAAGGGCAGCACCCAGCATGAGGAGTATAACAACTATGTTTGGGGCAAGGACACCCTGAACAACTTCTACCTGGACAAAGACCAGCTCTGGGGCCCGGTGCAGGGCGTTTCCATCAGCGTTTTCGGCAATCCCGAGCTCACCTACAGCGACGAAGAGGGCCGCTTTGCCGCCTTTCGCACCCTGGGCTGCGACATTTCGACCTTCATCGAAGCCAAGATCCGCTACAGCGTCTTCAACCCCAAGGGCCGCTTTCCCGGTCAGTATGTGTACATCGACGACTGGCCCTCGGATTGCTTCTGGGTGGATGGGTGCACGAGCCCGCCGCCTTTGTACAGCGGCGGTGGGCTGCTGGGCGTCTTCCCATACATGAACTGGCTGCAGGAGTGCGGCGGCACGGTCAACGGACTCTACCTGCAGCCGCCCATCAAAGGCATCGATTTTTACTCCAAAAGCAAAATCCAGCTCGACGTGGCCTTTGTCACCGGCAGCGCCCTGCTGCGCAACCCCCAGGGCATCGTGCAAAACGGCGAACAGACCATCTACGGCTACGCC
>JAKALP010000051.1 GCA_021824175.1 Deltaproteobacteria bacterium | reverse complement strand
TTCCGATCTCCCCGCTGTTAGAAGTAAATGGCGCACCAAGGGGTACGTCATTGTTATTTTTACTTCTTCATTATACCTGCACATCAGTTCACCGTTTATTTCTTTTTTGAAGAGCTTTCATTGACCCTGCTCAAGTTGGCTCTTAAAAGAGTTGAGGATATTCCCGCCAGTGACCGCTAACCGGCCGTGGTGACTTGAATGATCTTGCGGCAAAAGGACTCTTTGAGCGAGCTGGCGTTAAGCGTGGGGCGATCTATTTGCTGGCAAAAAGGAAATGGGCCTTTATGGGACATTTGGGACATTGCCGTCGTTTCAAGGAGCAAGCCCCCCTGCTCGCACATGAAAAGAACTGCCCCATGAATGCCTCAATGGCCCCAAGCCTTCAACCCCAACATAAAGCAGATATTCAGGGAAAAAATAAGTAAGCTCACAAACTGGAAACGATGAGAGATCGCGAAAATTTCGACCTATTATTAATTTTTATTGTACTTTTATATTGGGCTTATGAA
This sequence comes from Deltaproteobacteria bacterium, assembly GCA_021824175.1. Lineage (GTDB taxonomy): Bacteria > Desulfobacterota > Desulfobacteria > Desulfobacterales > Desulfosarcinaceae > Desulfatitalea. The sequence continues at coordinate 19,770 of JAKALP010000051.1, read as the reverse complement.
ATATTTGTTCTATTGAAATAAGAAAGAAACTTAACATTTTGCTTCACTGGATTCGGGGCAAAAAACGCCCCCCGGTGAGCAATGCGAACTCCGAGAGCAAACAACAGCCGATGGAATCGCAGGTCGCAACACGACTTCGAGCGTTACGCTATTCTTGCCATTTTTCCGAATGGTCGCCGGTGAACGGCGGCATGCTGAAGCGGCGGGATTTCATGTTGTCGTTCCTGGTGGAGAAGCAGCATCAAATGCTGCTGTTCAGCGACGAGGCGAACGATAACTAAGCCAAAAAGTAAAGTCCCGACGGCCTGACCGGAGGCGCTCTTCGACCGTAGTGGATAGAACAGGAGCTTATGTATGATAGACGACAATGCCCTGGCCGTATTCGAAAATTTCAAGATTCGGCGGAGTTATGACGAGAAAGCGGGAATCTGGTATTTCTCCGTTGTGGACATTATCGCGGCCCTGATCCAACAGCCGGATTACCAGGCTGCACGTAACTACTGGAAAGTTTTGAAGAACCGCCTAAAGAAGGAGGAGAGCGAGTCGGTTACAAAATGTAACCGACTGAAAATGCCGGCCGCCGACGGTAAGTCTTATCTGACCGATGTGGCTGATCCGGAGACCCTTCTGCGCATTATCCAGTCTGTTCCAAGCCCCAAGGCTGAGCCGATCAAGCTCTGGCTGGCCAAGGTGGGTTACGAGCGGATTCAGGACATGTCCGATCCGGCCCGTTCGCTCGACCGCGCCCGGGAATATTGGCGGCAGCACGGCCGGAGCGAAAAATGGATTCAGCAGCGGATGATGGGGCAGGAGACCCGCAACAAACTCACCGATTATTGGAAAAATCATGAAATTAAGGGTGAGGACGAATTTGCCATTTTGACCAACATCATTCATCAGGAGTGGAGCGGGGTCTCGGTCAAAAAGCACAAGGACATCAAGGGACTGACAACTCAGAACCTGCGCGATCATATGAGCGAGGCGGAACTGATTTTCACCGCATTGGCGGAACTTTCCACCCGGCAAATCGCCGAGAGCGTGGCGGCGACCGGCCTGCCGGAAAACGCGGCGGCCGGCAAGAAGGGCGGAAGGATTGCCAAAAGAGCGCGGTTGGAATTGGAACAAAAGACCGGGAAAAGCGTGGTGACCGGGGAGAATTTTCTTCCTCCGAGAAAATCCAGAAAGTGGCTGAAAGAAAGCGGGGATGAGTAACGTATTCTTCCCTATCGGCAAGGGGTGAACACTTACTCGTGTCCAGGATCGCGCCGGCATAGGCCTCGGCGTCGCCATCGAAGCATTTGGCGATTTTGAAAATAAAAAACGGAGAAGAACTCGCGCTCTTCTCCGTTTAAATTTTCAGCAAAAGCCGTCAGCGAAGATTACTCGCCGGTGGCGGCTTTGTGGGTCTTGATTTTGACCTTCTCGGTCAGGCCTTCATAGTACTCGCGCAGGATGGCGACGACTTCGTCACGGCCGAAATGATCGGGCATGGCGCCGCCTTCGCTGAGGATCTTGCGCAGCATGGTGCCAGAGAGGATGACGCGGTTCTCTTTGCCGTGCGGGCAGGTGCGCAATGAGGCCATGCCGTCGCACTTGGTGCAGTAGAAGGTCCAGTCGATCTTCAACGGGGAGCACAGCAGGGCCTTGCCGGCCTCTTTGGGCTTGGGAATCTTGTCGAAGATGGTCTGGGCTTCGAACATGCCGTAGAAGTCGCCCACGCCGGCATGGTCGCGGCCGATGATCATGCGCGAGCAGCCGTAGTTCTGGCGGAAGGTGGCATGCAGCAAGCCTTCGCGGGGACCGGCATAGCGCATATCCAAAGGATAGCCGCCTTGCACGACGTTCTTTTCCACGAAGTGATGTTTCACCAGGGCGTCGATGCAGCGCACGCGCACTTCGGCCGGAATGTCGCCGGGTTTCAGGTTGCCCACCAGGCTGTGGATGTAAACGCCGTCGCATACTTCCACGGCGATCTTGCACAGATACTCATGGGAGCGGTGCATGGGGTTGCGCAGTTGCAGGGCCGCAATTTCGCTCCAGCCGCGTTCTTCGAAAATCTTGCGGGATTCGGCCGGGCGATGATACACGCCAGCGTACTTTTTGGGATATTCGCCTTCGCTGAGCACTTTCACCGGGCCGGCCAGGTTGACGGGACCCTGTTTCATGACCATCTGCACGCCGGGGTGATCATCCTTGGCGATCTTCCAGAAATCTTCAGTGGTCTTGGTGCCTTCGCCCATGAAGGTTTTTTCGCATTCGTACTTCTTGTCGGCGTCAGACATCTCGAACTTCTCGGTGACCTTCATGGTGGCCATGATCTCGTTGCCCTCGGGGTCGAACAGAGCGATCTCTTCGCCCACTTTAATGGCGTCGGCCTCGGCCTTGGTGGCATCCAGGGTCACGGGCACGGGCCAGAAGGTGCCGTCGGCGAGCAAGAACTTGTCCAATACGCCTTTCCAGTCGGCTTTGGTCATGAAACCGGTCAGGGGGCTGAAGCCGCCGATGCCGATCATGATCAAATCGCCTTTAACGCGCGGGGAGATGGTGACCTTTTTAAGACCGGCGGCTTTTTTCTTTTCAGCAGCCAGGGCCGCGCCTTCCAGCAGGCATATGGTCAAGCCTTTTCCGCCATGGGGTGGGATGAGTTTTGACATTGAATCTTCTCCTTTCGATTTTTATATTGATTTCAACAGGCTGTCTGCCCTTGTAAATGCATGCGGTTCGTCGATATAAGGGCGTATAACTATAAAGGAACGGTATTTTTGTCAAGGGTAATTCCAGGGCAATTGCAGAGACTACAAGGGCGGATCACATGCAGGATGCTTTTTAGTGTATCCGTGTAATTCGTGTAATCCGTGGTAAAAAATTGACCACGGATTACACGAATTACACGGATGGGTAAAATCCATACCGGTCATCATTCAGAGGCAGCATTAGGCCCACACCCCCGGAATCACGGTCTTACAAAATTCGCAGCGCCCTTGCTTGAGGTGAAACTGGGGCATTAGATACCCCTGGCGCTCAATGATGAGCTTGCCGCAGCCATGGCAATAGGTGTGGTTGCCTTCGTGGCCAGGCACATTGCCCAGATAGACATAGCGCAGCCCCAAAGCCATGGCTTCTTGCCGAAAGCGGGACAGGGTGGACACCGGCGTGGCCGCCAGCCGGTCGAGTTTGTATTGGGGAAAAAAGCGCAGCAGGTGCATGGGGTGATCAGGCCCCAGGGTTTCCAAGATCCAGCGGCACATGCGGCGCAACATCTCCACATCATCGGTATAGCCGGGCACCACCAGGTGGGTGAGCTCGAAATGCAGACCGCGGGCGTGCATGGTTTTGAACGTTTCCAGCACCGGTTCCAGCCGGCCGCCGTTGAGGGCCCGGTAGATGTCGTCGCTAAAGGCTTTCAAGTTGACGTTGGCGCCGTCCATCAGACCGCACAGGTCGCCCAGGGGGCCGGGGTTGATGTAGCCGTTGGAGATCCAGAGATTTTTCAAACCCGCGGCCTTGGCCGGTTTGGCGATGTCGGTCATGTATTCGATAAAGGTGACGGGCTCCGAGTAGGTGAAGGCCACGGCCTTGCAATCCGCCCCCTGCGCCTGAGCCACGACTTGATCGGGCCACAGGGACTGGTGTTCGATCTGGTCCGGCGCAAATTGGGAGATCTCCCAGTTCTGGCAATTGAGGCAACGGAAGTTGCAGCCGGCCGCGGCCAGGGAGTATGCCTTAATCCCCGGCATGAAGTGGTAGAGCGGTTTCTTCTCTATCGGATCGATGTGCACGGCGCAAGGATTGCCATAAGCCAAGGTATACAAATTGCCGCCAATGTTGACTTTAGAGCGGCACAGGCTGCGGTCGCCCGGCGCCATGATGCAGCCGTGGGGGCACACCTCGCACACCACCCGGCCGCCCTCCATTTTTTTAAAGCGGTAGGCCTGGCGGGACCATTGCCAAAGCTGGGCCGGCGCTTCGCCGCGAAAGACCCGGCCGCGGATATCCTCGCCCGCCGGGCTTTGGGTTTTACTTCCAAAGGGCCAGAAAGCGCTGGCCGTGGCCGTGCACCCCAGCCAGGCGGCGCTAGCCGCGATAAAGGTTCGGCGGTCCATGGGAAGCATTTTTTTGGGTGGCATATCGTTCCCCCGTCAGCAGCAAACTAATGATCTTAATGCCGATCAAGGCCGCGGCCGCGCCCCCCAGCCCCAGGTGTGGAATGAACAGGGTGCTGGTCAGCAAGGCGCCAAAGGCCGCTCCCACCAGGTCCACTGAAAAGATGCGGGCCGCGGCCCGGTTGTCATCTCCCAGCTTGACCAGAGCCAAGGGAATCTGAAATCCGCACACCATGGCGATCAGAAATCCCGCGGCATAGTAAGCTGCGGCTGGCAAGCCATCGCCGCCGTAATGCAGGCAACCGATCACGGCCAGAAGCAGCGCGATTAAGACCGCATCTGAAAAAAACAGGAACACCAGGGGTTTTCTGGGCCGCGTGCCGATCCAGGCGCCGGGCAGCAATCCAGCCAGGAAGGTGGTGACGATCATACCCACCTTGGAATAGACATAGCCAAGAAAAATCTGAAAGGCAAAAATCAGCACGATTTCGCTGCCCATGGCCATCAGGCCAGTGGAGAAGAGAATATACTCCTCGCGCCGCATACGCAGCAGGTAAAGGGCCAGCAGCACACCCAGGGCCGCCATAAATGCAGTGGTGGAGGTACCGAATTTGGTCAGCCATTGGGCCCACGTAACCTGCATCAGATAGGGCCGGGCGTCGCGGTTAATGGGCGCGGCCTTATCCAGTGCTTGACGCAGATCACGGATGCGCTCGGCGGTCACATCCCCGTAAAAGTACGGGCCCACTACCTGGGTGGCGATGCCCATAGTTTGCAGCCGTTTGGGAATATCTAGATCGATGGGCTGCTGTTTGCACAGGAAGAATATGCGCTCGCCGGGAATCAAGGCCACATGGGCAAATGCCTGGCGGGCGGTGTTGAAGAGGGAGGAGAGAATACGTTTCTGGGCCGCGGTCAGGCGGTTGGCCGCTCCTTGCACGCTGAAGCTGAAAATGCCCTGGGGCGCAAGGTGGCGTGCGACCAAGGAAAAAAATTGAACCGTGAAAAAGCGGTTGAGCTGAAAGGTGTCCGGCTCGGGCAGGCAGACAATGATCGCATCATACTGCGCGCGGCTGCGGCGCAGCCAGGCCCGGCCGTCGGCAATGATCGATGTCAACCCCGGCAAAGATTCCATCAACCCATAGCGGGCCATCAAGCGGGCCACGGCCGGGTCCAGCTCCACATAATCCACGGTCGCGGGGTGGTACTTGGCAATTTCGGCGGCCATGCCACCCTGGGCGGAAATCAGCAGAATCCGCTGGGGATGCTCGATTTGGGAAAGGGGATAGTGGACCATCTGCTCGGCCAGGGCCGGGTCGTTATTGGCGGCCAAAGGCCGGCCGTCGGCGAACAGGGTGATCTGTTCCTGATCCTGCTGCACGGTCAGACGCGCGAAGCGGGACTCTTCATAATGCGCCAAGCGCCCGGCCGGTGGCGCCAGCATACGCGCTTCCAGCAGCCAGCCCCCCAGGATGAGGGCCAATATCGCTAGCGCGGTCAACCATCTTTTCCATCGTCCCTGGATCAGGCGCGCCGCGCAGATCACCAGGGGCAGATGGGCCAGAAACAGGGCCTGAAAGGGTGTGGCCCAGACCACCAGGATAAAAGTGAAGAGCGCGCCGCCACCGATGTCGCCGATGTTATCGGCCAGATAGATGCGCGTGCCGGGATAGGCCGGCTGGTGCTGGCGCAACACGAAGAGACTGTACGGCAGCAGATAGCCCACCAGCAATCCATAGGGCGCCATGGTGAACAGAGTAAACAAAAGAATGGGATAGAAGCCCACCGAAACCCCGGCCCCGAAGCATGCCGTTCGCAAGATCCGCATGGCCGCCAATTGAACGGCGCCCAGGCCCGCCATGGTCATGGAGAGGCCGCCCAGGCGCGCCAAACTTGGGGTTTTGAAAGCCAGGGCCAGGCGCGTGCCCGCACCCCCCAGCACCAGCCAGTTGAAAAGCACCAGGGCAATGATCCATTCGTTGCCCTGGAACTGGGCCAGCAACTCGCGCACGAAAAGCAGCTGGGTCACCACCGAGGCAATGCCCGTGGCCACCACCAGATGCAGGATCTTGCGTTCAATGGGGTTCTTCAAAATATTGGACTTGATAGGTCTCCACCTCCAGTCGCTCGCGGCGCCAGGCATCCCCCTCCAGACCGGCCTTCAAACACAAATGGGTCAGAAAGCTTTCCGGTTTGGGCAACTGCTCCCACACCTGGGGCAGAAAGGTGGCGCTGCGATACCCTTTTTTCAGGATCACGCCGTCCACATTGGGCCGCAGCTTGGCGATCAGATCATCGGCACCGGCATACTCTAGGGGCTGGGGCTTGGTGAGGACGCTCACTTCGATGGTGACCCGCTCCAACTCCTTGGCTGTCAGCGGTTTGAAGCGCGGGTCGTCAAAGGCCGCGTGCAGAGAGTATTCGCGCACCTCTTCCACGATGGGGCCGCGGCCGGTCAGAGTGCCGATGCACCCCCGCAGGTCATGGTCCATTTTGAGGGTTACAAAAATTCCGCTGGAAGATTGCAGGGCCGGATCTTTCAACAAGGCCGCCGGCGGCGCACCGGGGTCGCCGGTTTTGGCGCTTTTGAATTTTTCCTTTAAAGTCTGGCGGGCCAACTGCAGCAGCACCTGGCCCTGTTCCGAAGTCAGTCGGGAAGATTGGGTATCCATCATCGTATCTCCATAAAAGGCCACGGCCGCATAACCCACCACGGCATTGCGGTCGCCGGCCGTGTCGCCGCTGTTGGCATAGTGCATCAGCATCGGCCGCCACTGGAAGCGCCGCGCCAATTGGAGCAGCACCGCCACCGGATAGCGGCCGCACATGCGGTTATCATCTGAAACAAGCGGTTGGTCATTGAGATCCAGCACGGCCTGAATGGTTTGTTTGTCTTTGGCCACGGCCTGATCATAGGGCAGATAATGGGACAGATCCGTGCTGGCCACCAACAAGGTCCGGTCATCCAGAAGCGGAGCAAGGGCCGTGGCGATTTGGCCGGGATCACAGGTGCCAAGTACGATGGGCACCAGTTGGAAAGAGCTCAAATCAGTTTGAAGAAAAGGCAGAATCACTTCAACAGAGTGCTCCTGTAAATCCGAAGCCTCGATGGGTCGAAACAGCGCGGCGTTCGCGCGCAGCTTGAGGGCGTCGGCATGCACAGGGATTTTGCCCAGCGGCGTGGCCCAAACATCCGCCGCGCTGACCGCGCCATTGGCAAACCCCACGCGATGATCCGGCCCCATGAGGATCACCTTGGCAAAGGTCGTCCCGGCTAGCGCCTGGTGGGCATGGGCCGCGGTAGCACCAGAGTAGATGTAGCCGGCATGGGGCAGTATCAGCGCCTTGAGACGGCCCTGGGCCGGAGGCCTAAACGGCGTGCGCGCCGCCTGATCGATCAAGTCATGGATGGTTTGGCGCAGCTCAGCGGCCGCAGCCGGGTAGAATTTGCCGGCCCACACGGCGGGGCGCACGGTTTCGGCCATGGCCGTGGTGCTGCCAAGGAGGAGCAGGATTAGAAGCAATCGGGAAAAGATGGACATTGCGCGACCCCCGATCATGGATCATGTTTGGCCTATTTTAGGCAGGACGGAAATGAAAAACAAGAGCGGGCTTTACGGATTGCTAAAGCAGCCACAAACGCCATGAATCATCCCGGTTGCTTCGTGACCACGATGATCAATAGATGTTTTCCCCCAATCCGTGCCATCCGTGTTATCTGTGGTCAATTTTTTACCACGGATAACACGGATGGCACGGATAATCATGTAGCCATGCTGGAGGTTGCTGTGTCGCGCGCCAGGTGTTCTTAATGCAGTGCCCATACCTTGCGTCCTTGGGCCGTTGCGTGAGATTCCTGCGATGAATGGGCAGTGGTATACGCCCGGGCCTAGTACTTCAATTCGTACTGGCATGAAGAATATCGATGTCCAAAATTGGTCTCACGCAACGGCGCAACGGCGCAACGTATTAGGTGGACGTCCGCATAATGTTGATAAAAACCGTAAGAAGCGGACAACCGGATGAAAGTTAATAGCCCCGGCCAACATGATCACAGAGAGAAAACAATTTGATTTATAACAAGAATCTGGTGTAACTGGATTTGTATACTTGCCAAATGAACCACTATTTTACAAAATAAGCTCGAAGTTGTCCGGGACCAATAGGGCAGGATGAGGGCCATGGCGATATCAGAAATCATTTTACTTGGTTGCAAAGAATTAAGCGAAACCTGATCTTTCGGCTGTCCGCATTTGTCGTAAAAAGCGGACGTCCGGTGAATTTTAACGTTAGGTTATAAGAAAATCGCTCTATCTCGGTTACCAGATGACCCCTGGATTCTTCGTTCCCCAAGGAGAAAGATAAGATTAGTCGTGATTGTTACTTTTATCGCGGTAGTATCAACCTATGCAGGAATTGTTTTCGTTAATCTCATGCGACAATGAGGAAACCTAACAAAAGCATTTAGGCGGACGCGCGGAAGCGCACCGCTGATGCTTGCTGTCACGTACCGGAATAAATACGAAGTCCAATTTAAAGAAAAGGGATGTTAATATGAAGGATAGCATGATTTCTCCGCTGGCTTATATCCACCCTCAGGCTAAGATTAGTGAAAATGTCAGGATTCACCCCTTTTGCTTTGTCGGTCCAAACGTGGAAATCGCGAGCGATTGTGTACTGCATCCTCATACGGTCATCCACAAGCATACAAAAATCGGGCATAATAATACTTTTTACTCTTTTGCTTCTATTGGTGGAGATCCACAAGATTATACCTACAAGGGCGAGGACACCGAATTAATCATTGGCGATGGAAATATTTTCCATGAAAATGTTACTCTTAACCGTGGTACCCTCAAAGAAGAGGGCGTTACAAGAATTGGATCGAATTCGTTGATTATGGCCTATGTCCACGTTGGCCATGATTGCGTGCTGGGGAACAATCTGACAATTGCCAATTCATGCAATTTGGCGGGTCATGTTCATGTTGAAGATGGCGTCATCATTGGCGGAGGAACATCTGTTCAGCAATTTGTTAACCTTCGACAAGGTTGTTACATAGGAGGCGCCACTGCCGTGAATAAAGATATTCCCAGTTTTTGTACCGCATATGGCAATAGAGTGGTTTTAAAAGGGGTCAATATTATCGGGATGAAGCGTAAAAATTATGAACGAAAGGAAATCATGGAGGTGGTTGATCTTATCAGATCCATAGAATCTTCCGATTTTTCGCCGTTGGCCTTTATTGAAAAAAAAGAACTTATATCAGAATTTAATCTGAATAATCCGATAATTCAAAAAATCATTGCCGACATTAAAAATTCGCGTGTGGGCATCGCCCCCTTTGGGAGTTAATTTTTGGAGTCAAATTAGATTCTATTCACTATAAAGGAGTAATGATATGTCGGAATTCAAGGATGTAACGGTAGTTAAGGAAGCCAATGTCTACTTTGATGGTCGGGTCACAAGCCGTACGGTTCTATTTCAGGACGGTTCAAAAAAGACCTTGGGAATCATGTTTCCAGGTAAATATGAATTTGGTACGGCGGATAAAGAGATTATGGAAATTCTGTCCGGTGATCTTGAGGTGTTGATTTCAGAGGCCGAAGGATGGAAAGCCATTAAAAGTGGCGGGAAATTTGAAGTCCCGGCCCATTCCAAATTCAGTCTAAATGTTAAAAGGCTCACGGACTATTGTTGTTCGTATATAAAATGAAATCATTGCGCGATAGTCAACATGGGGAGTTCCCTGGGGCGTTCCAGAAGTAAATCAAACAAGCGGTCGTAATTTCCGAAAGCAAAACAAAACCGCCGGATCGGGCGATGAGGCCCACATCCGGCGGTTTAATTTTGTGCTTTAGCGGCGTTCTAAACGCCGGGTAGTATTAAATGTCGAAGTACAAGGCGAACTCATGGGGATGGGGACGCAGCTTCACGGGGTTTACTTCGTGCTTGGTCTTGTAGCTGATCCACATATCCATGACGTCCTGGGTGAAAACGTCACCCTTGCGCAGGAAGGCGTTATCTTCGGTCAGCGCTTTCAGGGCTTCGTCCAAAGAGCCTGGGGCCGAGGGGATCAGGGCCAGTTCTTCGGGCGGCAGGCCGTAAATGTCCTTGTCCAGCGGATCGCCCGGATCGATCTTGTTCTCAATGCCGTCGAGCGCGGCCATCAGGCAGGCGGCAAAGGAGAGGTAGCCGTTGCAAGATGGGTCGGGCGTGCGGAACTCGATGCGTTTGGCTTTGGGTGAAGCGGAGTACATCGGGATACGGATGGCCGCACTGCGGTTGCGGCTGGAATAGGCCAGGTTCACGGGCGCTTCGAAGCCGGGCACCAATCGTTTATAGGAGTTGGTGGTGGGGTTGGAGAAGGCGCACACGGCCCGGGCGTGCTTTAGGATGCCACCGATGGCCCACAGGCCCATTTGGCTCAGGCCGGCGTATTTGTCACCAGCAAACAGAGGCTTGCCGCCTTTCCAGATGCTCATATGCGTGTGCATGCCGCTTCCGTTGTCTTCGAACAGTGGCTTGGGCATGAAGGTGACGGTGTGATTGTGGCGGTAGGCCACGTTTTTGAGCACGTATTTGAACCACATGAGTTGGTCAGCCATCTGCACCAGGGGCCTAAACCGCATATCGATTTCGCACTGACCGGCGGTGGCCACTTCATGATGCTGGGCTTCGATATCGATGCCCAGGCCCTGCAGAACCAGTACCATCTCGGTACGCAAATCCTGGAATTTATCCATGGGCGGTACCGGGAAGTAACCTTCTTTGTGGCGAGGTTTGTAGCCCAGGTTGGGGCACTCTTCCCGGCCGGTGTTCCAGGCGCCTTCGATAGAATCGATGGCGTAGAAGGCCTTATTGGATTTGGATTCGAAACGGATATCGTCGAAGATGAAGAATTCAGCTTCGGGGCCAAAATAGGCTGTATCACCGATACCGCTGCTCTTGAGATAGGCTTCGGCCTTTTTGGCGATATAGCGCGGATCGCGGCTGTAGGATTCGCGGGTGGTGGGGTCAGCGATGTCGCAGATCAGCACCAGCGTGGGCTCCTGGTAAAAGGGGTCGATCTTGGCTGAGGTGGGGTCCGGGATCAACAGCATGTCGCTGGCGTGGATGGGCTGCCAGCCGCGAATACTGGAACCGTCAAAGCCGTAACCGTCTTCAAAGTTGCCTTCGTCCAGTTCGCTGGCGGGAACCGATAGATGCTGCCACAATCCGGGGAAATCCATGAAGCGCAGATCGACCATCTTCACGCCCTTGTCCTTGACCATCTTTAATACATCTTTGGGTGTCATAACTACTACTCCTTTCGCTTTACTTCTATTTATATCTAATGCATCGTTAATATTGATGATCCCGTGACCGGAAGAGTTTATTGGCCCGTGGCCGCAGGACACCTTCAACACTTGGGTGGTTTCACCGGTGTCGATCTTCTGTTTTTACTTCCCCGACGGCGCGCCAGGCCTGAGACCGCGCCGCATGGAGAGATTGTTCAGGCTCTTATCCTTTACAGGGCGTCCTTGCCTATTTCGCCCGTGCGCACGCGGATGGCCTGCTCCACGGGGTAGACAAAGATCTTGCCGTCGCCCAGTTTGCCGGTGTGGGCTGAGGTTTTAATGGCGCTGATCACTTTCTCCACCCACTCGGTTTCCACGACGATCTCCAGTTTGATTTTAGGGATGAAGTCCACGACATATTCCGCGCCGCGGTAGATTTCCTTATGCCCTTTCTGCCGTCCGTAGCCTTTGACTTCCGAAATGGTCATGCCCTGGATGCCAATTTCATTCAATGCTTCCTTGACATCGTCGAGTTTGAACGGTTTGATGATGGCTTCTATTTTCTTCATGATGCCTCCTGTTCTACTGTCTATCGTTAGAGCCTATCAGAGTTGAATTTCAAATCCGCGTTCGCCGTGAAATGCACCATCCAATCCCATGCGTTCGCTTTCGGCATCGATTCGCAGGCTGCCCGTGAGCAGTCGCACAATGCCAATGACAATCAAGGTGGCCACGGCCGAGTAACCGGCAGTGCCGATAATGGAAAGAAACTGAATCCACAGCTGCTTGGGGTTGCCATAGAACAGTCCTGTTCCTAACGAGTTGACCGCCGGATTAGCAAACAGGCCGGTGGCCAGGGCGCCCCAGATGCCGCAGATGCCGTGCACGCCAAATGCATCCAGGGAGTCATCGTAGCCAAAACGGTGCTTGAGTTTGGTGACGAAGATAAAGCCCAAAAACCCAGCGCCCATGCCGATGATCAGCGAGGCTCCCAGGCCCACGAATCCCGCCGCGGGGGTGATGGCTACTAATCCAGCCACCGCGCCCGAGGCCATGCCCAATAAGGTCGGCTTTTTCTCATTGGACCACTCCACGCACATCCAGGTCAAGGCGCCGATGGCGGCGGAAGTATTGGTCACCAGAAAAGCCGAGCCGGCGATTCCATCGGCGGCCAATTGGCTACCGGCATTGAAACCGAACCAGCCGAACCACAGCAAGGCCGCGCCCAGGGCCGCCAGCGTGACGCTGGAAGGGAACATCGCTTCCCGGCCGTAACCGATGCGCTTGCCCAGCACCAAGGCCAGCACCAGGCCGGCCACGCCAGCGTTGATGTGTACCACGGTGCCGCCGGCAAAATCCAGGGCGCCCAGTTTGGACATCCAGCCGCCGCCCCACGCCCAGTGGGCCACCGGGCAGTAAACCACGGTCACCCAAAGCAGTGAAAAAAGCAGCCAGGAAGAAAATTTTAAACGATCCACCACCGAACCGATGACCAGGGCCAGGGTGATGCAGGCAAAGGTCATCTGGAACAGCAAAAACACATATTGGGGGATCGATCCTTGCATCGATGTCACGCCGATGCCGTCAAGCAAGAAATAATTCAGACCGCCGATGATGCCGGCCTTGTCAGGCCCAAAAGCGAGGCTGAAGCCCCAGACCACCCAAACGACGCTGGCGATGCAATACGCGGCAAACGTCATGGCATAGGTATTGAGCAAATTCTTATAGCGCGCCAGGCCACCGTAAAAAAGCGCCAGGCCGGCCGGGGTCATCATCATGACCAGGGCCGTGGAGACGATCATCCAAGCAGTGTCGCCTGAGTTGATGGAATCCGATGCCAACGCGGGTGAGGCGCAGAGCAGCAGAAACAAAGCCGAACGCCAGAGTGATTTATGTATCATGGGGTTTATTCTCCTTCAATGCATTAAATGGGGGTGCCGGAGCACGGGTTGTTTATAGCAGCACCTCTTCAACGGTTTTCCGGATGGTGGCCACCTCTTCGTCCCGGTCTACCTTTTCACCGTCAAAGTTGCGCACATAAAACACATCTACTACTTGATCCACGCGGGTGGCTATCTTGGCCACCCATATATCCAGGCGACAGCGGAATAGGGCATCGGTCACCCGGTAAAGCAGGCCTGGAAAATCCCAGGCCACTACTTCGATGATGGTAAAAAAACTGGAGGTCTCATTGTCGATGACAACTTTTTGGGGTCGGTTCTTGGTCATGGCCTTGGCCTGGATGGTGCGAAAACCATCCAGTTTCACCGCCAGCTCCTTGGAAAGATCCAGTTGATCGCCCAGGGCCTCATTCAGGTTGCGGGCCGCGCGCTGCCAGCGCTCTTCTTCAAAGAAGAGATCCACCGGTGCCTTGACCTCGAAAATGTCCAGGGCAATGTTGTTGCGCCAGGTGAAGATGCGCACGTCCAGGATATCGATGTTGTTCAGGGTCAGCACGCCGGCAATGCGGGATAGCAGACCGGGCCGGTCTTTGGCGCATAAGGTGATGGTACGGGTGACGCCGTCCGTGGCTTTTGCAATGCGCCACACAAATGGGCGTTCCTGGAGCTGGCGGTACAAGTCGAGGTGCTGGGCGATTTCCTGGGAAGGCGTGTACAGCAGATAGCGCGGCGCTAATACATCGACCAGGGAAGCATTGGACTCCCGATCCTCTCTGGTCAGGGCTTTTTCGATGATGCGCTCTTTTTTCTCCTCGATGGTGCGCAGGGCCTTTTTGGTGACCAGTTCACCTTTTTCAATCACATTGAGGGTTTTAAGGAAGAGCGTGCGCATCAGCGAGCCGGTCCAGTCGTTCCAGGCCTTGGGACCGGTGGCCCTGGCATCTGCCACGCTGAGCAGGTAGAGCATTTTGAGCCGTTCGGCTTTGCCTACGCGGCCAGCAAAGTTCAAAGCGGTCTGTTCGTCATTGATGTCGCGGCGGGTGGCGGTCTCAAACAGCAGTAAATGCTCGTCGACTAAAAATTGGACGATTTCAATGTCCGCCGCGGACAGCCCCTTTTCCCGGCAAATCTCCGCGGCCATGAGGGCGCCGCGGGCTGCATGGCCGCCGGTGGCTTCAGCCTTGCCGATATCGTGCAGCAAGGTGGCCCACAGCAGCGCGCGTTTGCTGCGCAGGTCTTGGTAGAGGCTGTGGCCCAGCGGGTCTTCGATCTTGCCGCTGCCCACGGCCTTGAGGATCTGCACGGCCAGCAGTAAATGGCGCGCCACGGGATAGAGGTGGTATTGATCAAACTGGATGCGGTTGACCACTTGCTTGAATTGGGGAATGAACTCCAACAGAAAACCGGTGTCGAGCATGGCATCCAGGGCGTTGGACTCGGCGCCGGGGCGGGCCAACACCCGTTCAAAGGCTTCCACCACCTCGGGCTGGGACCGGAAATCGGGCCGGCCGATGACATCCTTGAATCCACGAATCAGCCGCCGCGCTTCGGCGCTCAAAGGGGCTTTGTGGTTGGCGCTTTCGGCAAAGATCTGGGCCAATAGGGCCGGCTGCTGCAGAATGGCTTCGGGCGACACGAAATTGAGCATGCCCCGGTTGAATTTAAGGCCCGGCACCTGAGTCTCTTTCAGGGCCTTGTTTTTGCGCTTCATGCGCTTGCGCTGTTCCAGCTCATGGATATATACGCCGTAACACTGTTTGATATACTCCATGCGGCCGTGCAAGTCCCCCAGCAGCCGTTCCACCGGCAATTGGCCTTCTTCTTCCGGGATGGCCATGGCTTCGGCCAGGCGGGTCTGGTACTCCAAATGGAGTTGATCGCATTTGCGGCCCATGAGCAGATGGAGCTGATTGCGCACCGACCAGACAAAGCCCAGGGATTGGCACAAGGTCTGATACTCCTCGTGGGAGAGATAGCCGTAGTACTCCAAATCCCGGGCCTGCTTGATGTCGGATAAAATCCGCGCGATCCAGAGCATGGTGTGGTAATCGCGCAGTCCGCCCTGGCCCTCTTTAAGGTTGGGTTCGAGCAGATAGGCGCTTTCGCCGAAGCGGGCATGGCGCTTGTCATTGGCCTCGATCAACTGGGTGATGACCTGGGCTGGATTGACGCCGATCACCTTGGCGCGCATGCGCTCCATCAATTGGTGATACAGCGGCGAGATGCCACAGATGAAACGGCCGTCCAAAATGGAGGTCAGTACTTCCAGGTCCTGCCGGGCCAGCACCACGCAATCTTTAATGGATCGCACGGTATGGCCCACCTCCAAGCCCAGGTCCCAAAGGGGGTATACGATCTCGCGCACCAGAGCCTCAGCCTCGGCCGGCACCTTGTTTTCAAATAAAAAGAGCAAATCGATATCCGAAAAGACGCACTGCTCGGCCCGGCCATAGCCCCCCAGGGCTACCAGGGCATAGGGATTGCGCATGATGCCCATACGCGGTCCCACCGCGCTTTGGGTGAAGCTGGCCAGAAAATAGTCGTCCACGGCGGCCGCATGAACCTTGATGAATTCCTGCGCATCGACTTTGCCTGCCTCTGCCATCAACTGGGCACGCCGGGCTTTAAATGCTTCGGCCGCGGGAGTGGAATCGGAGATTTTAGGAAGTACCAGCATGCGCTTCAGTTCCTTGTTTTTAGCTCCGGCCATCCAGGATGGTGGGCGGGGCTGGTGCAGAGTATAATGGCAACAGATATGCCAAGGGTTGGTTTGTATTCATAATGATTTTATTTCAATATGTTAACAACTTGTTGGGGTAGCCAAAATTGAATGATATGATACATATTTGTAATAAATCAAGACCGATAAAATACATATTTGTCATTTTGCGGATTAAAACTCGAAAGGATTACAAGAATTGATCGGCTGTGGGACAGGCAGGCCCGCCTGTAGTTTTTCAGCTAAGGTCATCCCAAACACTATCGGCCGCGCGCTGGCCCGAAAATCTCTGATGGGCAACATTATTGATCTGCCCCACCCATGACCCCAGCATTTGCCTTCCATATGGAAATTTCGTATAACGCGCACCGGTTCCAACCAAGGTCAACCTTTACAAGGAAATGGATTTGCCATGACGCGCGATAAAAAGACCTTTGCCGCCTTGTTCAGCAACGAAAAGCTGGACGAGCTTTTTCCCAAGAGCCGCACGGATCAGTTTTTTGATGCTTTGCTGGGGGATGCCGCTGAAGGCGCTTACGATATCCGACTGCGTTTCAAGGATTTTGAGCCGGGCCGACTCGTTTTCGATCTGGAGCTACATCAACGGCCCCGCAAATGCCTGGCCTGCAATTTGACCTATGGTTTGCCCAACGTGTTTGCCCGCCATCCAATTATCAATATCCAGGGGCTGGTCAACCAAATCAGTCAACTCATGGACGGCCATGGCCGCTGCGCCGGCTGGAAACTGGGCAACACCGTTGAAATCACCCGCCAGTTGCATGTGGTGCCGCTGGAGATAAATATCGAATAAGAATTGGGTCTTCCCTTAAATCATCCGTGCTATCCGTGTCATCCGTGGTCCATTTTTTACCACGGATGACACGGATTACACCGATAATGCCGATAAATTTAGCCGAAATCCTTCAGATTACTCCTCTTCAAACAAAATATTTATTTTTGTAAACCCTTCCGGCTCAAACGTTTCAATGCCTTCGCTCTTTTCGATGAAGGCGCTCATGTGTTTGAAGGCGCTTTCATAGTTGGCCATGGCCGCGGTCAGGCGGTCGGTGATCAGATCTTCTTCACCCAGTTCGGCATAGGCTTCGGCCAGCATCTTGCGGCCGGCGGCCAAATGCTTTTCAACGCGCTCAAAGATGGCTTTGCGCTTGGCGTGGCGTTTGCGCTGGTCAGCGATCATGGGCAGCAGCCGCTGGATGGAAATTTCGATCAGGGCATCGCGCGGGGCATTGAAGTTATGGGCGATCTCTTCCAGTATCCCCAAGGCGCCGCGGCTGATGACAAAAGTTTTTTGGATTCGATTGCTCGCTTGCAGGCGCGCATTGCGTACTTTTTCGGCAATGGCGCTCAAGGTCTGGGAGTCGCTGAGAAGGTGATCGAACAGTGATTTTTGTTTGATGCCCATTTGGGCCGCGATAATGCCAATGGCTTCGATGCAGGAATCGGTCAGCTTGAAGGTGGCGCGCACCGATTGGCGGCCGCGCAGGTTTGAAAAAGTATTTTCAGAAATATCAATGGGTTCGACTGGATCAAACTTTTCATTGCCGGCCATACGCCACCTCCTGTCCGCTTTGAATCGTTAAGTCATTACAAATATACTTATTGCAAATTAGTAATGCAATAGGTCGGTCGGCGGGCATCCAGTCTGATGGTATCTTAGAACAAATGTTTGAATAATTATTGCTTACCCCGCTTACCGCGTCGGAGCAGCGCGACTTTTGGAAGGTGGTTTGGCCAGCATTTTCTTCTGATCAATCTTGCCCCGCAAACTTTTTTCCACGAAGATGGCCTGGCCGGTAAAGGGATCGATGCCGATGTGATACATCAGGGTGGAAAAGGTGGCAGGCGAGGGAGTGAAGATCTGCACCTGTTCCGGTATCACTCGCAGACGCCGGCGGGCAAACTCACGCAGCTCGGCCATGTCTTGCAGGGTGCAGCCGGGGTGGGCGGCCATGAAGTAGTAGGTCAGGAATTGCTTCTTGGGCATCCGGGCGTTTACCTGATCAAAGAGATCAATAAAATCCTCCAGGGTCTGGCGGTCCGGCTTGCCCATGAGCTGAAGCAGGGGATCGTGAATGTGCTCGGGCGCGATCTTGAGCTGGCCGGAAGTGTGATGGCGCAGCAGTTCTTCCAGGTAAGCCAAACCATTGCGGCGATCCGCCAGGATCAAGTCGTAGCGCAGCCCCGAGGCCACAAATACCTTGCGGATGCCCGGCAAACCGCGCAGGGCGCGCAGTAATTCAATCTGAGGGCCATGATCCAGATTCAGTTGCCGGCAGGTTTTGGGGAAGACGCATCCCTTTTTATGACAGCCTGGGCGGGTGCAATCCATGCCGTACATGTTGGCCGTGGGCCCGCCCACATCGCTGATGATGCCCTTGAAATCGGGGTGCCGCGATATGGCGGCCGCTTCGCGCAAAAGCGAGGCCTGAGAGCGGGAGATCACCTGTCTGCCCTGGTGCACGGTAATGGCGCAAAAGCGGCACTGGCCAAAACAGCCCCGGTGGGTGGTCAGGGCAAAGGGGATGGTCTCCATGGCCGCCACCCGACGCAGGGATTGATAATATGGATGAACCGCGCGGGCATAAGGCAACTCGTAGATGGCGTCCAAAGCTTCTTGGGAAGGCGGTGGCGCGGGCGGATTGTGAACCAGAAAGCGGGTATCCTGCCGCTGGCACAGGCGCTGGTCCGAACTGGTTTGGCTATGGGTGTAAAAAAGGGCGAACATCTGGCTGAAGGCGGCCGCATCCTGGCGGACCTCTTCGTGGGATGGCAGCAACACATTGGGCTGGGAGAAGTAAAGATCGGGCTCTGGAATCGTTGGGCTGATGTAGCACAGACCCCGGATGGCGCGCACCTCTTTGCCCTGGGCCAGTGCATCGGCCAGGGCCACCACGGTTTGATCCGCCATGCCGTAAAGCAGGTAATCGGCCTTGGCGTCGAAGAGAATCGAGCGCCGCACGCGGTCAGACCAGGCATCATAATGGGAGATGCGCCGCAAACTGGCTTCGATGCCGCCCAGCACAATGGGCTTGGTATTTTTGAAGTGGCGTTGGATCAACTGGCTGTAGGCGATCACGGCTCGGTCTGGCCGGCGGTCGTTTTGGCCGCCGGGAGTCATGTCATCCGTGCGGCGGCGCTTGCCCGAAGGGGTGAAGTTGGCGATCATGGAATCCACGCTGCCACCGGTGACCCCCCAGAACAGTCGGGGTTCGCCCAATCGGCCAATGTCGCGAGCGCTGTGGATGTCAGGCTGAGCAATAAGGCCCACGCGATAGCCTGCCGCCAGCAATACCCGGCCAATCACGGCCACACCGATGTGGGAGGTGTCGATGTAGGTGTCGCCGGTGACCAGGATTACGTCCAGCGCCGACCATCCCCAAACCGCGAGTTCTTCACGGGTGGTGGGCAAAAATTGAGGCATGTCGGTCCGGCTGGTCATGATCGCAAACCCTCCCATCAGAATTGCGCCATGATAGGACAACTCAGGGGGAGTTTCAATTGATTGGCTGATTGGCTGAGATGATTTCCGGGAGTAGTGCGCAAGTCAAGGATTTCGCAGGCATCTATGGCAGATCGGGTCGTCCTCGTACGAGTACGATGAAAGTCGAGTCGCGTGCTTCTTGCGCAATCGTGACACATCCCCTGCCTTGACCATACATATTGCCAAGCTCAAGCAGCCTGGTATATGAATTGAAAAATCGGATTGAAACATAATGTGCTGCCGGTGCGGCATAGTATTTAAACCT